>NZ_CP059851.1:2173125-2897500 GCF_014117445.1 Sandaracinobacteroides saxicola
TTCTGCACCGCTGCCGCGCCGGATTGGCCCGCCACCGCGTTCAGGCCGATCGCCACGCCGCTGCCACCGAAACTGTTCGCCGTCCGCCCGATCGCCACGGTATTGCTCGCGGCACTCGCCGTGCCCGTTCCCAGCGCCACGGCATTGGTGCCGGTCGCACTGGTGTTCCGCCCCACCGCCGTCGCGCCCGCAGTCGCACTCGCGGCATAGCCCACCGCCGTCGCACTGCCCGTGCCGGCGCTCGCCTGATAGCCCACCGCCGTGCTGCCGAATTGCGTCGCGGACGTGCCGCTGCCCAGCGCCGTGGCGCCACGACCGCCGCTGGTCGCGGCACCGCGGCCCAGCGAAACACCTTCGGGCGCCGACGCGCCCGCCAGCGGCCCGATGGCAACCGAATCGGTACCCGTCGCGGCCGCATCCGCCAGCACCGAATTTGCCCGGAAATATTTGATTCCGCCGCTTTGCCCCTCGATCGCAGACAGCGCCGCCTGCACGCTCGAATAGGAGGTCCCGCCATAGCTCAGGCTTGTTGTCAGCGCCCCCGTCCCGGCATTGTAGCTGCTGCCGCCGCCCAGGCCCGAGGCCACGCTGCCCCCCAATGTCGACAGGATATTGTTGGTGGCAAACAACTGGCTGCCGTTCACCGCATCCGTGCTCGTCGCAGACAAGGTCCCCGCCGCCAGATTGGTGATCCGCGTCGAAACACTGCCACCAGGATTCAGCGTAACCAGATTCCGGGCGGTGCTGTCATACAACACCACATTGCCCGTCGCCGCCTGCAACTGGCCAACGTTCACCCCGTCCGTCGCCGCCACACCCGCTGCAAGATTGCTGATCCGCATGTTCGCCGCATTGATCCCCGCCACCGTCACGCTCGGGCCGCCCGTGATCGTCAGGCCGGACGTGTTCAGCACGCTGTTCCCCGCCGTCACACTCGTGAAGCTCGGCGTCAGGCTGGTCGCGATCTGAACCTGCCGACCGTTCTGCGTAACAACGATGTTGTTCCCGGCGCTGAAGGTCGCCGTCTGCCCCGGCGCCACATTCGCCACGCTGCTGCCGCTCACAACCCCCGTGCTGCCCGGCACCGCGCTCGTCGTCAGGTCGAAACCCCGGTTCGCCGTCGCTTGCACCGCGAACAACTGGCTGCCGTTCACCGCATCCGTGCTCGTCGCGGAAAGTGCCCCGGCACTCACCCCCGTCAGCGTCCGCGTCGCCGCGGCGCTGTTGGTGAAGTTCACCACGGTCCCCGCCGTCTGCGCGCCGACGGTCAGCACGCCAGACCCCGGCGCGCCACCCACCTGCCGCACCAGCCCCGCCGTGCCATTGTTCAGCGCGGTGATCGAGGCGATGTTTGACGTCAGCGTCGTGTTCACCGCGCCCAGCGCGGCCCCGACGTTGTTGAAGTTGCCGCTCTGGATTGTATAGGTCGGCGCCGTCAGTGTCCCCGTCGCCGCATTATAGGCCGCCCCGCCGCCCAGCGCGCTCGCCACCGTGCTGCCCAGCTGGTTGCGCCCGCTGTTCTCCGCCGTCAGCTGTGCCACCGTCACCGCATCGCTTGCGGCGCTGCCATCGGCCACATTGGTGATGCGCCGACGCACGTCGCCGTTGCCCACCGAAACCTCGCTCGACGGCGCCGCCTGGCCCGTCAAGAACCCAGTGCCGGTCGGTGCCGCCGCGCCCGTGCTCGATCCCGCGCCCAGCGCCACCGCACCGGCATAGCGCGCCGTCGCGCCATTGCCCACCGCGGTCGAGCGCACGCCGCTCGCCACCGCCAGCCCGCCCGCCGCCAGCGCATCGACGCCACTGGCCGTCGCATCCGCGGTTCCGGGGGTGCCATAGCGGAAGAATTTGATGCCGCTCCCCGTCAGCACGCTGTTCAACGTCGTCAGCTGCGCGTCGACCAGCGCGAACCCGCCCGCCACCGTGCCGGCGTTGGCGCCCTGGATCGTAAACACCGGCGCGGTGAACACCCCCGTCACCGGATTATAGGCGGCACCGCCCGCCAGCAGCGAGGCAACATTGCCCAACCCCGTCTGCGCGGTATTGGCGGTCGCCTGCGCCGCATTGGCGGCATTCTGTGCGGTCGTGACATTGTTGTTCGTCGCAAACAGCTGGCTGCCGTTCACTGCATCCGTGCTCGTCGCAGACAAGGTCCCCGCCGCCAGATTGGTCAACCGCGTGCTCGACCCGCCCGGATTCAACGTCACCAGGTCGCGCGTGGCGCTGTCATAGACCACCACATTGCCCGTCGCCGCCTGCAACTGGCCAACGTTCACCCCATCCGTCGCCGCCACACCCGCCGACAGGTTGGTCAGCCGCGTGTTCGCCGCATTGATCCCCGCCACTGTCACGCTAGGGCCGCCCGTGATCGTCAAGCCGGACGTGTTCAGCACGCTGTTCCCGGCCGTCACACTCGTGAAGCTCGGCGTCAGGCTGGTCGCCACCGCCACCTGCCGGCCATTCTGCGTAATGACGACATTGTTCCCCGCACTGAACGTGGCCGTCTGCCCCGGCGCCACATTCGCCACGCTGCTGCCGCTCACAACCCCCGTGCTGCCCGGCACCGCGCTCGTCGTCAGGTCGAAACCGCGGTTCGCCGTCGCCTGCACGGTCGAAAGCGTCTGGTTGGTGGTGAACAACTGGCTGCCGTTCACCGCATCCGTGCTCGTCGCGGAAAGCGCCCCCGCGCTCACCCCCGTCAGCGTCCGCGTGCCCGCCGTGCCGGTCAGGTTCACCACCGTGCCGCCGGTCGCCGCTCCCACGGTCAACGCGCCCGACCCGGGCGCACCGCCGACCTGCTGCACCAGCCCCACCGTGCCCGCATTGATCCCGTTTGACAGGTTGGTGACATTGGTCTGCGCCGTGTTCGCCGTCGTCTGTGCCGCCGCGGCCGCCGTCTGCGCCGCATTCGCCGTATTCTGCGCGGTCGTGACATTGTTGTTGGTGGCAAACAACTGGCTGCCGTTCACCGCATCCGTGCTCGTCGCAGACAAGGTCCCCGCCGCCAGATTGGTGATCCGCGTCGAAACACTGCCACCAGGATTCAGCGTAACCAGATTCCGGGCGGTGCTGTCATACAACACCACATTGCCCGTCGCCGCCTGCAACTGGCCAACGTTCACCCCGTCCGTCGCCGCCACACCCGCTGCAAGATTGCTGATCCGCATGTTCGCCGCATTGATCCCCGCCACCGTCACGCTCGGGCCGCCCGTGATCGTCAGGCCGGATGTGTTCAACACGCTGTTCCCCGCCGTCACACTGGTGAAGCTCGGTGTCAGGCTGGTCGCGATCTGAACCTGCGTCCCCGATTGCGTGATCGCGATATTGTTCCCGGCGCTGAAGGTCGCCGTTCCGCCCGGCGCCACATTGGCCACGCTACTGCCGCTCGCCGTGCCGCTGCTCCCCGGCACGGCCGAGGTCGTCACATTGATCCCGGCACCCGCCTGCTGCGCCACCGAAAACAATTGGCTGCCATTGACCGCGTCGGTGCTCGTCGCCGTCACGGCGCCGTTGCTCAGGCCCGTCAGCGTCCGCGTCGCACCAGCCGAATTGCGGAAATCAACCAGCGTGCCGGCCGTCTGCGCCCCCACCGTCAGCGTGCCGCTGCCCGGCGCGCCACCCACCTGCCGCACCAGTCCCGCCGTGCCATTGTTCAGCGCGGTGATGGAGGCGACATTCGATGTCAGCGCCGCATCCACCGCGCTGAAGGCCGCCGTCACATTGCCGAAACTGCTGCCCTGCACGGTGAAACTGCTGCCGGAAATCGTACCCGTCGCCGGCGCATAGACGGTGCTGCCCCCCAGCAGCAGCGCCGTCGAAGACCCCTGGGTGTTAACGATACTGTTCTGCGCCGCAATCGCCGCGCCGATATTGCTATAGGCCGTGCCGCCGACCGTCAGCGACGGGGCGGAGAGCGCGCCCGTCGCGGGATTGAAGGTCGACCCTGCGCCGATCGCCAAGGCCGCGTCATTGCCCAGCCGGTTCACCTTGGCATTCTGGCTTTGCAGCTGGCTGACATTGACCGCGTCGGTCGCCGCCGCGCCTGCCGCCACATTGGTCAGCCGCCGCTCCGTGCCACTGGCGCCGACGGACACTTCGCCGGCCGGCGTGACACCGCCCAGCGTCCCGCTGCCGGGATTGAACGCCGCTTGTCCCGTCAGCGCCGCCAGCGTCGCACCGGTCGCGCTGCCGCTCCCCAGCGCCACACTGCCCGCATATTGCGCGTTGGCCGCGCTGCCCAGTGCCACCGCGCCCACATCGCTCGCCGCGCCACCGACGTTCGCCCGTGAATCCGCCCCCAGCGCCACCGAGCCGACACCTCGCGCCGTGTTGTCCGCCCCCAGCGCCAGCGCGCCGCGGCCAGTCGCCACATTCGGGTCGCCAATCGCCACCGCGCCGTCGCCGGTCGCCACATTGGCCCGGCCGATCGAGACCGCGCCGCCGTCCGCCGTGGCGCCGTTGGCGCTGGCGCTCAGCCCGATCGCCACATTGGCACCCGTCGCGCCGGCCGTTGCCGCGTTGCCGATGGCCACGCCCGACGCGCCATTGGCCACCGCCACCGGTCCGACGGCCAGCGAATTGGCGCCCACCGCGCTGCTGTCCCCCAGGGCCGAGTTCACGTTGAAATAGCGCACCCGGCCGATGCTCGAATCGACCGCCTGCAGCGCCGCCTGCACGCTGCTGTAGTTCGTGCCGCGATAGGCAAGCGAAGTCGTCAGCGCCCCCGTCGCCGCGTTATAGCTGCTGCCACCGCCCAGCCCGCTTGCCGTCGTCGTCCCCAGCTGGCTCAGGATGCTGTTCGTCGAAAACAGCTGCGAGCCACTAATGGCGTCCAGACTGGTGGCAGTCACGGCACCCGGCGTCAGGCCGGTCAGTGTCCGCGTCGTGCTGTTCTGGCTGACGAAGGACACCACCGTGCCCTGTGTCTGCGCACCGACGGTAATCAGGCCCGTCCCCGGCGCGCCACCCACCTGCCGCACCAGGGAATTGTTGTTCGACAGCGCCGTCAATTGGGCGATCGTCGCCGCGTCGGTCGGCGCGGCACCATCCGCCAGGTTGGTCACGCGCCGCAAGGCGCTCGACGATCCCACCGCGATCTCGCTCCCCGGCGCCGCCTGCCCGGTCAGAAAGCCGGTACCGGACGGAGCGGAGGGCCCGGTCTGGCTGCCGAAACCGATCGCCGTCGAATTGGCATAGCGCGCCTGGGCGCCGGTGCCGATGGCCACCGCGCTGGTTGCCCCGGCGTTGGCATTGGTGCCGATCGCCACCCCGTTGGTTGCACCGTTGGACACGGTCGCGCCCTGGCCGAACGCCGCTCCACCGCTCGCGCTGGTGCCAACCAAGGCATTGCTGCCGAACGCCACCCCGCCCTCGGCATTCTGCCGTACCGTCGCATTGTTGCCGAATGCGCCGGCGCCGGTCGCGCCCACCTCGATATTGGCATTGTTCCCCAACGATACCGAGGCATTGGCAAGCGAGCTCGAAGACTGGCCGATCGAGGTCGATTGATCCCCCGTCGCGCGCACGCCGGCCGAAAAGGCGTTGCCGCCGATGGCAATCGCATTGCGGCCGGTCGCCACCGCCTGATCGCCGATGGCGGTTTGCGAGCCGGCACCGCTGGCATTGCTCGCAACCCCGATGGCAATCGGCGACGATCCGCCGGACGCCGAACTGTTGGCGTTCGCGCCCGAGCCGATCGCCACCCCAAAATTGCCGCTGCCCGCGGTGTTGATCACCGTTGCCTGACTGCCGATCGCCACCGAGGCGCCATTGGCCGCCCGCGCGCTGGTGCCCATCGCGATGGCGTTGTCACCGGTCGCGGACGAGGAGACGCCAATGGCAATGGTCGATGCGGCGCTCGCCACCGACAACCGGCCTTGCGCCATCGCATCCGCCGCGCTCGCCGCCGCCTGCTGCCCGATGGCGATCGTGTTCGATCCTGTCGCTGCCGCCCTCGTGCTCAAGGCCAGGCTGTTGCCGCCGCTTGCCGCCGCGCCCGCGCCCATCGCCGCGTCGCCATTGGCCGCGGCGCTCGATCCACCGCCCAGCGCCACGGTGTCGACGCCGCGCGCCGCCGTTCCGGCGCCGATCGCCACCGCCGATGTGCCCAGCGCATTGGTGGACACCCCGATGGCAATCGCGTTCAGCTCCTGCGCCACCGCCGTGTTGCCTACCGCCACCGAGGATGCCCCGACTGCCCTCGAGCCGATCCCTACTACGGTGGAAAACTGGCCGCTCGCGGTGACCGACGTGCCCACCGCTGTCGCCGCCTGCGCCGACGCCGTCGTCGCCCGTCCGATCGCAATCCCGTCCATTGCCGACGAAGTGGCGCCATTGCCGACAGCCAACGAGTTATCCATCTGCGCCTTCGCATTCGGCCCCACCGCCACCGCATTGCCGCCCGTCGCGGTGGCATCCGGATCGGTCGAATTGGCGCGGAAATATTTGATGCCGACATTGCCGGCATCCAACGCGCTCAGGATCGCCTGCACGCTTGAATAGTTGGTGCCGCGATAGCTCAGCCCGACCAGCAGATTCCCGGTGCTGGTGTTGAAACTGCTGCCGCCGCCCAGCCCGGCCGCCACGGTATTGCCCAGGTTGACCGCCTTGTTGTTGAGGCTCTGCAACTGGAACACATTGACCGCGTCATTGCCGGCGCTGCCCGCCGCCAGGTTGGTGATCCGCCGCACACCGTTCGAACTGCCAATCGACACTTCACCGATCAGCCCAGGGCCGCCCAGCCCGGTCGAGCCTGGGTTGAACGCCGCCTGCGCGCTCAACGCCGCCAGGGCCGCCTGCGTCAAAGAGCCGCTGCCCAAGGCCACGCTGTTGGCATATTGCGCGCTCGCCTGCTGGCCGATCGCCACCGCGCCCGCGCCGGAGGCGCCGCCGGCGTTGGCGGTCGACCGGTCGCCGATCGCCACGGACCCCGCCCCTGTCGCCACATTGGTGTTGCCCAGCGCCACCGCGCCCTGGCCATTGGCATTGTTGTTGTTGCCCTGCGCCAGCGCGCCCAGGCCGGTTGCGACATTCTGGGCGCGCAGGGGGAACAGGCCCGGCCCCGACAGAAGAAGCGCTACCGCCAGCGCAGAGGCCAGCTGGTTGGGATCGACAGTTCCCGCCTTACGCAACCCGTTACCCATCATTCTTCTCCGTCCCCCAAAAGGCTCTGTGGCCTTTTCTCCCTAACCCCGGCGACTCAACACGTCTGTAAACTATCGTCAGAAAAGGCGTCAGAACATCGTTCTACAATGCTTCCCACACCAGACAATCAAACAAGATGGTAAATTACAAGTCACGGAAGCAGCGGTAATTTGACCGTGAACACGCTTCCCGCACCCTCTGCCGATTCCGCCCAGACCCGGCCCCCATGACCCTCCGCCACCGCCTTCACGAACGCCAACCCCAGTCCCGCACCCGACTGGGATACACCGCTTGTCGGAATCGCCTCGGTCAGCCGCCGGAACGGCTCGAACAGCAACGGCAGATGTTCCGCCGCGACTCCAATTCCCTGATCCGCAATCGATATCATCGCGCCGGACTCGTCAACCCTTGCCACACACTCGATGCGACGGTTCGCCGGACTATATTTGATCGCATTGCCCACCAGGTTGGTCAGCATCCGCGTCAACAGCGTCCGGTCGCCACGCACCATCAGCTCCTCCTCGGGCAGCGTCATCCGCACCGAAATGCCCTTCGCCGAACTCAGCGGCCACAGGTCATCGACCGCATCCGTCAGCACGTCCGACAGGTTCAGCGGCTCCCGCGCGAACTTGCCGCTCTCCGCCCGTGCCAGGTTGACGAAATCATCCGCCAGCTCCAGCGTCTGCCGGGCATAGCGGCCGATCCGCGCCGCCACGTCGGCCGGCACCGCGCCGGCATCGCTCTGCAACACCGCCAGGATGGAGGCCTGCGGCGCCCGCATGTCATGCGTCAGCAGCTTCAGCGCATCCTCCCGCTGCCGCTCGCTCGCCCGCAACGCCGTGATGTCGGCGAAACGCGCGATCCACCCCAAGGGCAGCCGCGCCGCATCGGTGAAAAACGCCAGCCGGATTTCCAGCGTCATGCCGTCGCTCAGCCGCGATTCATAGCCTGCATCCGGCGGCAACCGCCCCGCCGCCATCGCCGACAGCAGCATCTCCGCCTGCGCATCATTCTGCCCCAGCGCTGCGAACGCCGCCGCCAGCGGCGCATCCACCGGCCCGCCCGGCATGCGCCCGCGCCACAGCCGCTCCGCCGCGGCATTGGCGATCCGCACCACCCCCGACATGTCGGTCACCAGCGCCGCATCGGGCAGGCTGTCGAGCGACTGGTTCACGAACAGCCGCAGGTCGCGCACGTCGCGGATGGCCGCATGCATCAGCTGGATCTGCCGCTCCACCGGATCGCCGGCCAGCTGCTCGGGCGGCGCCGGCAGCAGCTTCGGCTCCTCCCCCAGCGCCCGCAGCTCGGAAACCATATAGCGGTTCGCCAGGTCCAGCCGCCGCCATCCCCACACGGGCCAGACGATCGCCACCCCCACCAGCGCCGCCACCGGCGGCAGCCACAGCGATCCCCACCACAACAGCATCACCGAAACGGCCAGCGTCCCCGCCAGCAGCAGCGCGCCGATCAGCGCATTGGCCCGCGGCGACAACCGCAGGAACGCCAGCATCATGAAGGCCGTCGGCAACAGCGTGAACAGCAGCAGCCACCCCGGCCCCGCCACCCGGATAACCCCCCCCGTCAGCAGCGCGTTCAGATAATTCGCCTGCACCTCCACGCCCGGCATGGTTTCCAGCTCGGCCGAGCGCGGCGTCGAGAAACGGTCGCCCAGCCCCGCGCCGGTCGCCCCCACCAACAGGATCCGGTCCTTCAACAACGCCGGCGGCACCCGGCCGCGCAGCACATCGACAAAGCTCGCCGCCGGGAATCCCCCGGGCCCGGCGGCAAACGGGATCATCACCTCGCGCTCCACCTCCAGCGCCTGCCCGGGCGGCGGCAGCGGCAACGGCTCCCGCCGCAGCAGCTGGTCCATCAGGAACGGCCAGGGCCGACCGTCGGGATCGGTGAACTGCACCACCCGTCGCACGATGCCGTCCGTGTCCGGGCGCAGGATCACATGGCCCAGCCCATGCGCCGCCACCACCGGCAGCTCGGTCGCCGATGGCGCGCCATTGTCGCCAGGCACCTCCACCAGAACCGGCAGCTGCACGCGGCCCAGGCGGGCCATCGCCGCCGCCAGCGCGGCGTCGTCCCCGGACGGTTCCAGAAACAGCACGTCATAGCCCACCGCCGCCGGCCGCGCCGCCGCCAGCGCGTCCAGCATCCCGGCATGCACCGACCGCGGCCACGGCCAGCGCCCCAGCTCGCGCAGGGACCGGTCGTCGATCGCCACGATCATCACGCGCGCGCTCACCGCGCGGACCTTTTCCCGCGCCACATAGTCATAGATCAGATTGTCCGCCCGGAACGGCGCCCCCAGCAGCGCCAGCGCCGCCAGGAACAGCGCCATCACCAGTGCCAGCCCACCCCACTCCGCCCACAACCGCCGGCCGCTCAGCCGCAAGCGCGTGGCGCTCAACGCGCCCCCAGCAAGTCAAAGACCTGCGGATGCGCCGTCGCCTCATCCACCCCCGCCGGGAACAACCACCAGACATAGCGCCCCGGCGCCAGCCCCACCACCGTCAGCGCGTCGCCGTCCAGCCCGGCACGGTCGAACACCACATCCTTGCGCTCCACGTCACGGGCGATCACCAGCCGGTTTCCTCCCGCCCGTGCCGCCACCGGCAACCGGAACTGCAAACAGCTGACCGCCGCCGGGCAGGCCGACACCGCCGTCACCGCATCCTCCCCCAGCAGCTTCACCGCCACCACCGCGGGCAGGCCAACGAGCCCCTTGTCATCGATCGCCGACGCCCGCACGAAATAGTCGCCACTCGGCAAGGCCGCGAACCGCGCTTCCGGCTTCTCTCCTTCCACCCGCTCCACCCGGTCGACGAAGGCCGCGTCCCGCGCCACGTCGAACTGCCAGGCCTTCGCGCCGGCCAGCGCCGCGGTCACGAAACGGTCGCCCGCGCGTGACAGCGCCGGCGCCGGCAGCAGCGGGATCGGCGGCACCACGCCCTTCGGGCTGGCCAGCGTGCCGAAGGTCGCCGGGATGCGCACCTCGCCTGCCCGTCCGGTCACCCCCACCGCGCCGTCCATCACCTCGGCCTTGCCACCGCTGGACGCACTGTCGAACCCGATGCGGAAATCCGTGCCGCGCACGGCCGCCACCGCCACCGGCGTGCGCACCTGGAACCGGCTCGCGCGCGCGCGCACCGGCGCCGCCCGGGCCTCGAAGTCACCCTCGTCCAGCACGAACTGCTGGTCCACGATGTTACGCCTCGGGTCGCGCCGCAGCCGCGCCACCTTCAGCCGGCTGTTGGACGGCACTGTCACCTGGCTGCCGTCCGCCAGCGCCAGGCTGATGAAACTGTTCGCCCCCGTCCGCAGCCCGTCGCCCTCGATCACCTTGGCCGCCAGGGTCACCGGCGTCTCGACCTTGCCGCGCACCAGCAGCGCCTCGCCCCGGAAAGCGCTCACCGCCGCCACCGCCCCCGGCACCGATGCCCGCACCGGAATGCGCAGCGCCGTGCCCACCGGGATTCGATAGACGTCGCGCACATTGTTCATCTTCTGCAACCGCGGCCAGCCGCCGGCCACGCGATAGCGCGCCGCCAGGTCGAACAGATTGTCGCCTTCTTTCGCGCGATGAATGCGAATGTCATAGTCCGCGGGAGCAGCCGCGGCGACAGCCGGCATCAGCAGCGCTGTCAGCAGCAGCCCGACCGCCGCCGCCCGTCCCTTCACGCAACCACCGCCGGCGTCATGCTGATTTCCTCCAGCCGATAGCCATAACTGTAAACCGGGGACAGCCGATAGCCCGCCTCTGGCCGCAGGTTCAACTTGGTGCGGATGCGCGACACATGCGCGTCCAGCGTGCGCGTTTCCGCCTCCGGGCTCTGCCCCCAGATCGCGTCGAGCAGATAGGACCGCGACAGCGGCCGCGACAGATTGTCGAACAGCAGCATGGCCAGCGCGAATTCCTTCGCCGTCAGCTTCACCGACTGGCCGCCCGCCAGCACTGTCTCGCTTGCCGTATCGAAGACATAGCGGCCGAAATCCGCCACCCGGCGCGATGGCCGGTTCAGCTGCGCCCGACGGATCGCCGCTTCCACCCGCGCGATGAAAATGCCCGGATGCAGCGGCTTCACGATATAGTCGTCGGCACCGGCGGCAAGGCCGGTGATGACATCGGCCTCGTCGGCGCGGCTGGTGATCATCAGCACCGGCAGGCTGGCATGCTGCCCCTGCCGCACCGATTGCAGCACATCCAGCCCCGACAGGCCCGGCATGTTCCAGTCGATCACCAGCAGGTCGAACGTGTCCTGCCGCAGCCGGTTGATCAGCGTCCGGCCCTGATGGAACACCTCGCAATGATGCCCCGCCTCGCGCAGCAATCCGGACACCAGCTCGGTCTGGGCCTTGTCATCGTCGAGTACCGCGCATCGCATCCGTTTATCCTGCCCTATCTTTATCGAATAGGCGAGGCCCTATCAACTTTGATGGATTTTGACTGTAAAATTATGCAAAAAAAATGCGCGCCGCCGCAACAAGCGGACAGCGCGCATCATCCCACACCCTGCTCAATCTCCGCCGGTCTCTGCCAAACCGACGGTTTACGCCTGATTCAGCCCCCCAGATCGCCCGTGGTCATCGCGATCCGCGCCGCGGCCATCGGTTTCACGATATCCATGAATTCCTGCAATGCATAGCGCCGCCCCGGCTCCAGCGGCGCGATCGGGCCATCATTGGGAATCACCACGTCATCCTGCGGCCCGGCCCGGCCCTTCAGCCAGATCGCCGTCAGATGCAGCGCCGGCACGCGGATCATCGCCAGCTCGCGGTCGGGCGCATTGGCCTCCTCGCTTGCCAGCGCCCGCACGCGCCCGCCAAGCGACACCACCGACGCACCCTCCTCGACCGAGGCAAAACGGAAATTCGCCGCATCGACATCCGCCACCGCCGCCGGCCGGTCCTCCCCATCGTTCAGGAAATGCGTCCACAGCTTCGGCCGGCTCGCCCTCAGGTCACCCCCGCGGGACAGTTCGTCCAGCCCCAGCACATGCACCGGCGCCGCCACGGGCGTCGCCGCGCTGGCCCGCACCGCCACTTCGGCGCGCGCCCGGTCGCGGAAAATGCCCGTCGCCCGCGCCCGCGCGAATGCCGTCACGCCGCGCGCGATGGCCGCGCCGCGCAGCTCCACGCGCGGGTTGGCGACAACTGCCGGGCCACTGTCCGGCTGGACCGGCGCCAGCCGCGTCAGCTTCGGCACCGCGGCATCGATGGCGGCCAGCGCCTGCGCCGGCGGCTCCTGAAGGATCAAAGGCATCGTCGCTCTCCTAATTGGTGAAATAGCTGTGGGTCCAGCTGCCGGACCCGCGATAGGCGGTCTTCAGCGTCTCATAATCCACGAGCGCCGTCGTCCCCGAGCCGCAGTCGGACACCCAGACCATGCTGTCGTCCTCGGTACCCGTCGCCGCGATGAAATGCGCGCCGCCACCACTCCACGCCGTCCGCATCCCCAGCGGCCGACCGGCCAGCACCTCGCTTTCGACGGTCGCGAAGCTCTCTACGCCATTGGTCGAGCGGTCGAAATGCCCCACCGTCGTCAGCGCCGCGCTCAGGCTGCCATAAGTGTTGCACGGCGCCGTCGAGGCCCCCGTCGTGCAGCAGGTCGTCACGCCCTTCTGCGCATTCGCCACCAGGCACTGTGTCCAGGTGCTGCCGCTGTTGTAGAAGCGCGCGATGCTCACCGACGTCGCCGCCCAGCACCAGTTGCCCTGCGTCTGCTGCTGCATGGTGAAGCGCAGCCGCACATCGACCGGATCATCCCCCAGATAGCCGCTGACGAACTTCGGCCGATAGCCCTGCGCCACCAACTCCTCGAAATGCAGCTGATAGGCGCCCGACGTCATGCCGTGGTGCGCGATGCTCGCCACCGCGCGCTTTTCCCACAAGGCGCAATAAAAATCCTTGCCGCCGACGCACGCCGCATTGCCGCACACCAGGTCATAGCCCTGCTTCGCCAGATCGGCCGCCTGGGCGCGGAACGCCGCTTCCTCCAGCCCGTGGCGTGCCACCCACGCGCCCGGCGCCGCGGACTTGTCCCAGATCGCGGCATAGCGGATCGTGCCCCCCACCGCGTGGCAGCTCACCCAGCGCAGCCGGAAGCCTTGGCCCGTGAACTGGTTGAACGCCGCCTGATAGCCATTGCCGTCGAGCCCGTGCCGCGCCACGAATGCCCCCTGCCCCGCCTCGAACAGCGCAGCATAACGCTCCTGCCCGCCGCCGACATGCGCGCTGACGCAGGTCGGCCGCATGCCTTGCGCCACCGCCTGGTCGAACGCGGCCTGATATTGCGCCGGGCTCAGCCCGTGCCGCGCCATCCAGGGCCCGCCGCCGCGCTTGTCGAAGATCACGGCATAGCGTGATTGCCCCGCCGAATTGGCATAGCCGCTGACCACCAGCGGCCGGAAGCCCTGCGCCACATGCGCGTTGAACTCGGTCTGATAGGATGCCCCCGTCAGCCCATGCCGTGCGCTCCACGCCGGCCCGCCCACTTTCTCGAAACTCGCCATGTACAAGCTTTGCGCCATGTCCCTCTCCCAAGGTTTGACAGTGCGCGACCCGCTTCTTTTCACCTTCCATCTGCCGATCGCTCAACGCGGTCAAGCGTGACATTGACGATGCTGATGCTTTCGTCGGATTCATCCAACGGCTTGAAGCCGCGTTTCAGCGCGCTACTGTCGCCGCATGATCGCGGACCCCGGCCTTTATCCCTATCGCCCCTGGCGCAACCGCCCGCCGCTGCGCTGGCCCGGCAACAAGCCCGTCGCCGTATGGGTGGCCCCCAACCTCGAATATTATGAGCTCGACCCGCCGCCCCACCCGCGTCGCAAAAGCTGGCCGCGACCCCACCCCGACGTCACCGGCTTCGGCCATCGCGACTATGGCAACCGCGCCGGCCACTGGCGCATGGCGGACGCGATGACGAAACACGGCTTCCCCGGCAGCGTCAGCCTGTCGGTCGCGCTCTGCCAGCATCACCCCGACATCGTCGCCGACGCCAATGCCCGCGGCTGGGAGTTCTTCAGCCATGGCATCTACAACACCCGCTACGCCTATGACATGACGCCCGAGCAGGAACGCGCCATCATCGCCGACAGCATCGAAACCGTCCGCGCCGCCACCGGCCAGACCATCCGCGGCTGGCTCGCCCCCGCCCTCACCCACACCACCAACACGCTCGACCTGATCGCGGAGGCCGGGCTCGCCTACACCTGCGACCTCTATCATGACGACGCGCCCACGCCCGTCCACACCAAAAGCGGCCGCCTCGTGTCGATCCCCTACAGCCTCGAGGTCAACGACCATTACGGCTTCTTCGTCTACAACATGTCCCCGCGCGATTATGCCGACACGCTGATCCGCCAATACCAGCGCCTCGCCGCCGAAGGCGAAAGCAGCGGCACCGTCATGTGCATCCCCCTCCACGCCTACCTGATCGGCCAGCCCCACCGCATCGGCCCCTTCGCCGAGGTCCTGCGCCACATCGCCCAGGACGGGCGCGCCTGGATCACCACCGCCAGCGCCATCGCCGACGCCTGGATCGCGCAACAATGACGCCCACGGCACTCACCGCCTGGACGGCGTTGATCGGCGCGCTTACCGCGATGGTGTGGCCGCTGATTGCGCTCGGCGCGCTGGTTGTCATGCGCAAGCCGCTGATCGCAGCGCTGCAGCGCATGGGCAGCGACGGCGGCACCATCGAAATCTTTGGCGTCAAACTCAATGTCGGCAAAGCCACGGAGGAGCAACAGAAACTGATCGAGGATCTTCAGCGTCAGGTCGCGGTGCTGCGCGACGCAAGCCGCATCCAGGACGAACTGATGGGCCGCACGCGCGACTGGAACGCCACCGCGCCGGGGCGCTTGCCCACCGCCTACCCGCCGTCGCCGGCACCAGGGCCGACCTGGTCGCCGCTCGCACCCACCGCCGGCCAGGAAAATGACCCGCCCTCGCCGGTGACTGCGCCCGCGCCGATGGCTCCAGCCGCGCCGCCACCACCCGCTCCTGCGACGATCGCCGCGTCGGCGCCACCACCGCAACGGCGTGCCAGCAATCGGCTGCTGTGGGTCGATGATTTCCCCGACAACAACGCGGTCCTTGTCGCCTCGCTCGAACATCGCGGCGTGCCGGTCACGCAGGTGCGCGAAAGTGACACCGCGCTCGCCCATTTCGAACCCGGTTTCTACGGCGCCGTCATCAGCGACATGGGTCGTGGCGTGGAGGCTGACGCGGGCGTTGCGCTGACAAAAGCGATCCGGGCGCGAGACGCGGACATTCCGATCTTCATCTTCTGCTCAACCGACGCCAAACAAAAATTCGGCGGCGCGGCGCTCGCCGCCGGCGCGAGTTTCGTCACCAGTTCGACAACCCTCCTGCTGGGCAAGCTGGAAGATATCGGCATCGGTGTATGGTAACGCCATGACCCTTCCCGACAGCTACCTCGACTATCCGCGCCGCCGCGAAGGCTATGACCACGCCCTCTATCCCTGGTCCAACCTTCACAGTCGGCCCTATTTCGAATGGGCGCCGGGCCAGGCGCTCGCCGTGATGCCCGTCATCCTCGCCGAATTTTTCCCGCTCACCCCGTCGGACACGCCCTTCCGCGCGCCGGGCCACATGCAGACCGCCTTCCCCGATTACCGTCATTACACCGCCCGTGACTATGGCAACCGGGTCGGCATCTGGCGATTGCTGGACGCGTTCGAAAAACGCGGCCTGAAAAGCAGCGTTGCCATGAACGTCGCCATCGCGGAGCGTTACCCCGAACTGCTGCGCGCGGTTCTCGATGGTGGCCACGACCTTGTCGCCCACGCGACCGACATGAACGGCACCATCGACAGCAGCCTGCCGGCCGACACCGAAGCCGCCCTCATCGCCGACACCAGGGCACGCTGGACCGCCCTCGGCCAGCATCCCACCGCCTGGCACTCGATCGCGCGCAGCCAGAGCCACCGAACTCCCGATTTATTGATGAAACACGGTTTCACCACCATGCTCGACTGGCCGAACGACGACCTGCCCTACCGCTTCGCCAACGGCATCCTCAACATTCCCCTCAACCACGAACTCTCCGACCGCCAGATCATCACCGTCCAGCAGCAGAGCGCCGACAGTTATGTCCAGCAAATTCAGGACGCCTGGACCTGGCTGAAGTCCGAAGACGCCCCCCGCCTCCTGCCGCTGTCACTCACGCCCTACATCATCGCCCTGCCCTATCGGATCGGGGCTTTCGAGGCCCTGCTCGACTGGTTGCAAGTCAAGAACGCCCACATCAGCACCGTCGGCGCCGTCTCCCGTACCGCCACCATGACGTGAACGCCGCCGCGGCGTGATCCGGCGGAAGCCAAGACGCCTGCCGCCTTGACGGTCAGCGTGTTGCGCTTGGGGCTGGGGCGCGGCATGGCGGGGGATGATCTTTGCAGCGCGTGTACAGGCAGCGATCGAGCTGCTCGATCTGGTGATCGCGGCGGCGCGGCAGGGCGGCGCCTCGGCCGACGTGATCGTGTCGCGCTATTTCGCGACGCGACGCTATGCCGGGTCGAAGGACCGCACGGCGGTGCGTGACCTGGTATTCGCGGCGATCCGGCGCTGCGGCGAGATGCCGGAAAGCGGGCGCGCGGCGATGCTGGGGCTGGCGGAGGCGCAGCCGGACCTGCGGACGGCATTTACCGGTGAGGGGCATGGACCGGCAGCGCTGGCTCCGGATGAGGCGGTGGCCGAGGCGGCGCTGCTGCCGGCGTGGTTGATGACGCGCATGGCAGCGGCGTTCGGGGCGGAGGCGGAGGCCGAGGCACAGGCGTTGCTGGAGCGGGCGCCGTTCGACCTGCGGGTGAACCGGTTGAAGGTGTCGGATGCGGACATGGTCGTGCTGCCCGTACCGGCTGGGCCGGTGGCGGGACTGCCGCTGCCGTTGCCCTTCGCGCGACGGGCGGTGGCGGCCTTCAATGTCGAGGCCTGCGCGGCCTGGGTTGCCGGCGAGATCGAGGTGCAGGACGCGGCGAGCCAGTTCGCCGTGGCGCTGTGCGCGGCCATGCCGGGGGAAACAGTGGTGGATCTGTGTGCCGGGGCCGGGGGCAAGACGCTGGCGCTGGCGGCGGACATGGGCGGCGCCGGCGACGGCCGCCTGATCGCCTGC
Organism: Sandaracinobacteroides saxicola; assembly: GCF_014117445.1. Lineage (NCBI taxonomy): Bacteria > Pseudomonadati > Pseudomonadota > Alphaproteobacteria > Sphingomonadales > Sphingosinicellaceae > Sandaracinobacteroides > Sandaracinobacteroides saxicola. Next base: position 2,190,416 of record NZ_CP059851.1, read on the forward strand.
GACAGTGACCGCACGCGGCTGCGGAAGCTGGAACCGCGGGCGGTGCGGGCAGGCGCGCGGGGCGAGACGCGGCTGCTGGACCCGGGACGGGAGATGGCGGCGCTGGAGGATCTGCGCGGGGCGGCCGACCTGGTGTTGGTGGACGCGCCCTGTTCGGGCAGCGGCACGTGGCGCCGCAATCCCGAAGCGCGCTGGCGGCTGACCCCCGAACGGTTGGCGCGGCTGTGCGCCGAGCAGGCGCGCCTTCTGGCGTTGGGATGGGAGTTGGTGCGGCCGGGCGGGCGGCTGGTCTATGCCGTGTGCAGCGTGCTGGAGGAAGAAGGGCCACGGGTGGTCGCGGACCTTGGCGTGCCGGCCGTTCAGCACCGGCTCACCCCGCTTGGCCATGGGTGCGACGGCTTTTTCGTCGCGCGGATGGAAAAGCTCTGATAGAGCCCGATCGGGACTGGGAAAGGGTGCGCATGGCGCTGAGACGATGGGCGGTGGGCATGTTGTTGCTGGCGGGGGCGACGCAGGCGTCGGCGCTGGCGCGGGGCCTGGCGGATACGCAACTCGATCCGAAATCGCTGGTGCAGATGGGGATGGCCGACGCGGCCCTGGCCGCGCGTCGATACGACGCGGCGTCGGACGCCTATGAGGCGGCGATCGCCGCCGATCCGCGCAACAAGGGCGGCTATATCGGGCTGGCCCGGGTGGCGGAGGCGCAGGGCCTGCCGGGCAAGGCGATCCGTTATTACCGGGAGGCGCTGCAGATCGATCCCAACGACCTGACCGCGCTGGAGGGCCAGGGCGCAAGCCTGGCAAGGCGCGGCGCGATTGCGCGGGCGCAGGCCAATCTCGACCGGCTGAAGCTGCTGTGCGCGGCGCCCTGCCCGGCCGCGGACCGCCTGGCGACCGCCATCGCTCGGGGGCCGGACGCGGTGAAGACGGCCGAGGTCACGGGGCCGCTGGCAACGGCGACGGCGACGGTCGCCGTACCGCCGGAGGTGGCCGCGAAAGCCGCACCGGAGGTCAAGGCGGCCCCGGCCCCGGTGGCGGTGAAGCCCGCGACACCGGCGGAGACCAAGCCGGCCACGCCGCCGGAGGTGGTCAAACCCCCGGCCCCGCAGCCCCGCCGCTGATGGCGAGCCACGCGCACCTGGCGGCAGATGATCCGGCATTGATCGACGCCGCCGCGGCGGCGATGGATGCGGGCGGGGTGGCATGGACGTCGCTGCGGGCCGATGTGTTCGCGGTGCTGGCGGCGGGCGCCCAGCCGATGTCCGCCTATGACGTGACCGAGCGGGTGTCGGCCCGTGTCGGGCGGCGGGTGCAGGCGAACAGCGTCTATCGCATCCTGGACCTGTTCGTGGTGAACAATCTGGCGAAGCGGGTGGAAAGCCGCAACGCCTATGTCGTGAACACGCACCCGGCCTGCGTGCACGATTGCATCTTCCTGGTGTGCGAGGGCTGCGGCGATACCCGGCATCTGGATGATGACCGGCTGGCAGGGGCGCTGCGGGCACGGGCCTCGGCGGCGGGATTCCTGCCGCTGCGGCCGGTGCTGGAGGTGCAGGGTCGCTGCGAACGCTGCGGCGACTCCGCGACCGAAAAGGATAATGATGACAAGCGTGCTACATTTTAGCGCTTTGCCGCATGGTGGCATGGGTTTATGCAGGTCGCGATGTCGAAGGATGAAATCGCTGTGAGCCAAGCGCCTGCCGGTCGCCCGCAAACGCCGCTGCTGGACCTGGTCGAAACGCCGCCCGACCTGCGGAAACTGAAGCCGGAGCAGTTGCGACAGCTCTCGGATGAGCTGCGGGCGGAGATGATCGACGCGGTCAGCGTGACCGGCGGGCATCTCGGCGCCGGCCTCGGCGTTGTCGAGCTGACGGTGGCGTTGCATTATGTGTTCGACACGCCGACCGACCGGCTGATCTGGGACGTGGGGCACCAGGCCTATCCCCACAAGATATTGACCGGGCGGCGCGACCGCATCCGCACCTTGCGGCAGGGCGGCGGACTGTCGGGCTTCACCAAGCGCAGCGAGAGCGTGTACGACCCGTTCGGTGCGGCGCATTCCAGCACGAGCATCTCGGCGGCGCTGGGCTTCGCCATCGCCAACAAATTGTCGGGCGCCAGGGGCAAGGCGATCGCGGTGATCGGCGATGGCGCAATGTCTGCCGGCATGGCCTATGAGGCGATGAACAATGCGCGCGAGGCCGGGAACCGGCTGATTGTGATCCTGAACGACAATGAGATGTCGATCGCGCCGCCAGTCGGGGCGCTGTCGGCCTATCTGACGCGCATCTATTCTTCGAACACGTTCCTGGAAATCCGCGACGCGGTGCGACAGCTGGCGAAGAAGGCGCTGCCCGACGGGTTGAAGAAGACAGCGAAGCGGGCGGAGAGTTTCGCCCGCACGCTGACCACCGGCGGCACCCTGTTCGAGGAATTGGGCTTCTATTATGTCGGCCCGGTCGACGGGCACAATGTCGAGCAGCTGGTGAGCGTGCTGGAGCATGTGCGCGATGCCGCCGAGGGACCGTGCCTGATCCACTGCATCACGCAGAAGGGCAAGGGCTACAGCTATGCCGAGGCCGCGGCGGACAAATATCATGGCGTGACCAAGTTCAACGTGGTGACCGGCGAGCAATCCAAGGCGCCGGCGGGGCCGCCCAGCTACACCGGCGTCTTTGCGAAAGCGTTGATGGCGGAGGCCGCGCGGGACGCAAAGATCGTGGCGATCACCGCCGCGATGCCGAGCGGCACGGGCCTCGACAAGTTCCAGGCCGCCTATCCGCACCGTACCTTCGACGTGGGGATCGCCGAGCAGCATGCTGTGACCTTCGCGGCGGGCCTCGCGGCGCAGGGCTATCGGCCATTCTGCGCCATTTATTCCACCTTCCTGCAGCGCGCTTATGACCAGGTGGTGCATGACGTGGCGATCCAGAACCTGCCCGTGCGCTTCGCCATCGACCGCGCCGGGCTGGTGGGCGCGGACGGCAGCACCCATGCCGGGTCGTTCGATGTGACCTATCTGGCGACGCTGCCGAATTTCGTGGTGATGGCGGCGGCGGACGAAGTGGAACTGGTGCACATGGTGCACACGGCGGCGCTGCATGATTCAGGCCCCATTGCGGTGCGCTACCCGCGCAGCGAAGGTATCGGGCTGACGCTGCCGGCCGTGCCGGAGCGGTTGGAGATCGGCAAGGGACGCATCGTGCGCGAGGGCAAGAGCGTGGCGATCCTGTCGCTGGGAACGCGCCTGGGCGAAGCGTTGAAGGCGGCGGATGTGCTGGACGCCAAGGGGCTTTCGACCACGGTTGCCGACCTGCGCTTTGCCAAACCGCTGGACGAGGCGCTGATCCGCCGGCTGTGCGCCAGCCACGAGGTGGTGGTGACCGTGGAGGAAGGCGCCGTCGGCGGGCTGGGCGCGCATGTGCTGACGCTGGCGAGCGACAGCGGCCTGCTGGATGACGGCCTGAAAATCCGCACGCTGCGCCTGCCCGATGTCTTCCAGGAACATGACGCGCCGGCAAAGCAATATGCGACTGCCGGGCTGGATGCCGCCGGAATCGTCGCGAGCGTGCTGGGGGCGTTGCGGCACAATGACGTGGGGGCGGCGCGGGCGTAATCTTGCGTCAGGCGGCGAACAATTCACCGAGCACACCGAGCAGCCGGTCCATGGTCGGGCGATCAAGCCGGCCAAGGCGTTTGATAAGGCGTGCGCGGTCGAGCGTGCGGAGCTGATCGGGCAGGATGAGGCCGGTAGTACCCTGAAAACGGATGGCGACACGAAAAGGCGCCGCCCTGCCCTGGCTGGTCATGGGCGCGACAATCGCGGTGCGGAGATGGGCGTTTAGTTCATCGGGGGAAATGATGACGCAGGGCCGGGTTTTCTGGATTTCATGGCCGACGGTCGGGTCCAGCGCGGCGAGCCAGACGTCGCCGCGTTTCACCATGTGAGCGCTTCGTCACCCTCAAGCGGGACATCGAGCCATTCGTCGCTGCTGCCGTCGGTCGCGACCTCAGCCGCGGCGGCGCTCCAGCCGCTGCGATGGGGCTGCGCGATCGGGCGGGCGACAAGGGCACCATCAACGATGCTGAGATCGAGCCGGGTGCCCGATCCAGCGCCGAGTTCCGCAAGCAACGGGCGCGGAACGATCAGGCTGACCGAATTGCCCGTGCGGCGAAGGGCGGATGACATCGGCATTCGTGTCTGTTAGCACGAAGGCATAACGGAGGCAATTGCGTTGGACTGCTACACGGTGACCGTGGTTCGTGACGGAGACGAGTTCGTTATCCCTTTGCCGCTGGCTTTGATCGAAAAAATGAAAATACAGGAGGGCCAATCCTTTGTTCTCGACAAGGTCGAAGGCGTGATTGTCCTGACTTTGAAGCCGGTTAGGCCATAATGTCTGAAATGCGATGAAAAGCCGCGCCGACGTGGCGCTTGTCGCGCGCGGGCTGGTGGAGAGCCGGGCGAAGGCGCAGGCGCTGATCATGGCGGGGCAGGTGTTCGCCGGCGAGCGCAAGGTGGCGAAGGCGGGCGAGACCATCGCCGACGAGGTGCCGCTGCGGGTGGCCGGGCGGGAGCATCCCTGGGTCAGCCGGGGCGGCGTGAAGCTGGCGCACGGGCTGGCGCATTTCGGCGTGGAGGTGCGCGGGTTCGTGGCGCTGGACGTGGGCAGTTCCACCGGCGGCTTCACCGATGTGCTGCTGCAGGGCGGCGCCACGCGGGTCCATGCGGTGGATGTGGGAACGAACCAGCTCGCCTGGAGCCTGCGCAGCGATCCCCGGGTCGTGGTGCACGAGCAGGTGAATGCACGGCATCTGACGGCGGCGCATGTTCCCGAGGCCGTGGACATCATCGTGTGCGACGCGAGCTTCATCGGCCTCGCCAAGGTGCTGGAGCGGGCGCTGGACTTTGCGCGCACGGGTGCCTGGCTGATCGCACTGGTGAAGCCGCAGTTCGAGGTGGGGCCGGGGGAGACGGACAAGGGCGTGGTGCGCGACCCCGCATTGCACGCCCGGGTCTGCGATGCGGCGGCCGCCTGGGTGCGCGGGCGGGGGTGGGATGTGCGCGGGGTGGTGCCCTCCCCCATCACCGGCCCCGAAGGAAATGTGGAGTTTCTGCTGGGGGCGGTGAAAAGATGATGGCCTTTCATGCGCACGCCCCGGCGGGCGAATGGCTGAACGATCCCAACGGCCTGCTGTTTTCAGGCGGGCGCTGGCGGCTGTTCGCGCAACACCGCGCGGATGCGCCGGATTTCGCGGCCACCGGCTGGGCGCGGCTGTCCGGCGACGACCTGCTGCGCTGGGATTGGGACGGGGTGGCGATCCCGGCGGGGGACGAATGGGCGTACAGTGGCTGTGTGCTGCCCGGCCCGGTGGCGGTGCACACGGCGCATGCGGCGGGTCTGGAAAGGCAGGTGCTGCGGCGCTCCGGCGATGGCGGGCGGACTTGGGGGCCGGCGAGGGCGCTCGACGGGCTGGGGGGCGCGGCGCGCAACCGGCGCGATCCCTTTGTCTGGCCGGTCAACGGCGGTTGGCGGATGCTGCTGGCGGCGCCGTGCGACTGGCGCGCGTGGCGCGACGAAGGCCCGTCCCGGCTGCTGTTGTTCGAAGCCGAGGCGCTGGAAGGGCCCTGGCGCGCCGCGGGCGAGGTGACGGTGGGGCTGCCGCGCGGGGTGATGCTGGAGATGCCGGCGCGGGTGGCGGTGCCGGGGGGCGGTGAGGCACTGGTCTGGTCGACGGTGGACCGGCGCGGCGATGGCGCGGACGGCACCGTCTGGCGCTGGGATGGCGGTTTTGCCGACGGTCGCTGGCAGGGGTCCGGCACCCCCTGTCGCCTGGATCTGGGCCCGGATTTCTATGCGGCGATTCCCGGTGGCGACATGCTGATCGGCTGGGCGTCGAGCTGGGCGACGGCGCGCGCGATGCCGTGGGGCGGGTTTCATGGCGGCCCGCTGTCCTTGCCCCGCGCCATGACCGCGGCGGGATCGGCACCGGTTCCGGCGATCGCCGACCGGTTCTCGGTGCGCCAGACGACCATGCCGGCGGCGGGCCTGGGGGTGGCCGCGGTGGCGGGCGTCTTCTCCCTGCGGATCGAAGGGCATGGCGCGGCGTTCACGCTGGCTGTCGCGGCCGATGGCGCGGCACGGCTGGAACGCACCGGCGACTTTGCCTGGGGGGATGAGGCGCGGTTGCAGGCGGGGCCGAAACGCCTGAGCCTGTTTGTGGATGGACCGCTGGTGGAATTGCACATCGCGCCCGATGACCGGTGGGTGACGGTGGCGGTGCCCGTTGTCGGAGCCTTTGCGGTGCACGGGGTGGCGTTCGACTGGTTCGGACTGGCGGATTGAACGGCGGCCTGCATCAGAGATGGGGCCACCACATCAGCGCCGCGGCCCCGGCGATCCCCACGGCGGTCAGCGCGCTGAGCAGCCAGAAGCCATAGCTCAGCGCCCGCTGCGCGCCACCCGTGGCGCGGAATGTCAGTTCCAGCAGCAGCAGCGGGACCAGCGTGGAACCAAAGCTCCAGACGGCGAAAAAGGCCTGTGCGGATTGCTTCGGCAGTCCGAGCAGGCCGATGCCGATGAGCGCGAAGGCCATCATGCCGACGCGCAGGAACCAGACGCCGCTGACCGCCAAGAAGGCACGCAGGGCCCAGCGGCGATGGCCGGCGAAGTCGCGGCGGCGGGCGGCGGCGACGGCGAGGATGACGAACGCCAGAATCAGCGCGGCATTGAGGGTGATGGCGGTGGCGCTGGCCATGTTGAGCCGCGAGCCGCGCACCCAGACCAGCCACAGCCCGCCGAGCGAGGCGAGGATCGCGGCGACGACGAACAGCCGGCCGTTCCAGCGATGCACCGCCGGCAGGCGCGCGCGCAGGCGCGGGGAAAGCTGCAGCAGGCCACCGAGCGTCAGGATGGCGGCGAGCAGGATGTGGAGGCCGAACTGGATGTTGCCGGTGCGGTCGCCGGGAACGTAGGCATCGATGGCATGGCCGCCCCGTGACCAGCGGATGAAATCGCCGGTGACCAGCGGCGGGGCGTAGAGCGCGATGATGTACCCCAGGAACAGCAGCTGGCCGACCACGGCGATCCAGCCCCAGGCCATGATGGCGCGGCGCAGCGAAGGCGCGGCGGCTGCGGGAAGCGGGACGGTTGCCATGCGGCTGTTCCTGGGCGAAATGGTCACTCCATGCCGGCGATACACGGTGGCGTTGCGATGGACAGGGCAATGGCGACCAAATCCTTGACCGTGCGTTCCAGCGCGGACGGCCCGACCGTGTCGGCGGGCTATGCGGCGGCGGTGATCGACGTGGCGGTGGCGCGGGGCGCGGACCGGGGGGCGTTGCTGCGGCTGGTCTGCCACGACCCCGCCGACAACGGCCCCGATGCGCGGGTGCCGTTCGGACAGTTCAAGGCGCTGATGCAGGGCGCGGTCCGGTTGTGCGATGATCCGGCGTTCGGCCTGCATTTCGGCGCGGAAAGCGTGTTCCGGGACATCTCCATCGTCGGCCTGATCGCCCATGCCTCGGCGACGATGGCCGAGGCGTTCGCGCAGATGAACCGCTATTCCCGGCTGGCGATCGAGGTGCCGGGGCATGGCGCGACGGGGCGCTTCGCGCTGGTGCGTTTCGACGGCGAGCTGTGGATCGAGGATTGCCGGCCGGACGCCGGCGACTTTCCCGAACTGACCGAGGCAACCCTGGCGCGGTTCATCAGCAACACGCGCCGTTTCATGCCCGATGTGCCCTTTGCCAAGGCGGCATGCGTGCGCCACGCCCGGCCGGCGCATGCCGCCGCCTATGACGCGATCTTGCGGGTGCCCGTGCGCTTCGGCGCCGGCCGCAATGCCATCGCCATCCACGAATCGTGGCTGTCCGTGCCGATCCCCAACGCCAATCGCTATGTCTTCGGCCTGTTCAGCGAGCGGGCGCAGGCATTGATGGACGCATTGTTGCAGGCGCAAACAGTGCGCGGGCGGGTGGAGGCGGCAATCCTGCCGCTGCTGCACAGCGGCGACATCCCGATGCCGCGGATCGCGGCGCTAATGGGGCGGAGCCGGACCTCGCTGTATCGCGACCTGAAGGCCGAAGGGGTGACATTCGACGCGCTGGTGGATGCGCTGCGCCACCGGATGGCATTGCACTATCTGGCGGGTCGGCGGCTGTCGGTGGGCGAGGTCGCCTATCTGCTGGGTTTTGCCGATCCCTCCTCCTTCACCCGCGCATTCCGGCGCTGGACCGGACAAAGCCCGGGCGCCGGGCGCGGCGAATAGCGGGTTCAGCGACCCAGCGTTTCCGGCAGGCGCGACCAGATCAGCGCGGCGGCGAGGAAGGCGACGCTGGCAAGGCACATGACGGGCGCCAGTCCGAAGGCCTCGGCGAGCGGCGCGGTGATCAGGGGCGCCGTCATGCTGATGATGCGGCCCCAGTTGAAGATGGAGGCGGCCGTCGAGCGCAGGTGCGGCGGGTAGAGTTCGGACAGCCAGGGCCCCCAGACGACGCTGGCCGACAGCATGATGCCATAGACCAGGCCGGTGACCTCCAGCGCGGTGGTAGGCATGGGCACGAACAGATAGACGGGGATCAGCGCGGCGGCGATGACAAAGCCCAGCGCGGCGCTGCGCCGGCCGAAGCGGTCGCCGATCGCGCCCCACACCAAACCGCCGATGGCGGCGCCGATGAACTGCCAGCCCAGCACGTCGCCGATCACCGCGGGATCGATGGCGCGATCCTCCTTCAGATAGGTCGTCGCCCAGCCGGTGAAGGCCTGGTAGGCGAAGAAGTTGAGCCCGGTCATGGTGGCAAGCAGGATGGTCTGGCGGGCGACCCCGGGCCTGAACAGTTCCGCGACGGGCAGCTTGCTGGTCGCGGTCGTCGGGCCATCGATGGGCCCGCCGAAGGGCACGGTGGTGCGGTCGTCGGGAATGGCGAAGAAGGCGAACAGCGCCAGTGCCACCGGCACGGCGCCGGCCCAGAGCAGCGCCGTCCAGCTGAGGCCGGCGGCAAACGCCGCGGCGGAAAGGAAGCCGAGCGCGGCGACGGCAAGGTTGTAGGTGCCCATCACCAACCCAGCGATGCGGCCGCGCATGGCCTTGGCAAACAGGCCGGAATAGATGCCGACGGCGATCGGGAACATCGACCCCATGAAGAAGCCCATCAACAGCCGTTCGACCACCAGCTGCCAATAGGCGGTGATCAGCAGGCCGGAGAGCAGGCAGGCGCCATAGCCGATCATCGAGATGACGAGCGCGTTGCGGCGGCCGATGCGGTCGGCCACCTGCCCCATCACCACCGCGCCCACCAGCGCGCCGGCCGATTGCAGCGTGTAGAGCGAACCGGACTGGGTGAGGCTGAGCCCGAGCGATTCGCGGATATAGGGCCGCAGGATGTCGACGGTGTTCCACGACCAGGCATAGAAGAAATAGCCGACAAGGAGAAAGGCGAGCGCGCCGGCGCGGCGGGCCGGCGACAGGTCTTCGGCACGGATCATCATCAGGCTTTCAGGCCAAGGTCGGTGCCAAACTGCGCGAGCAGATCCGGAATGTCGATGAACACCCAGTTTTCCGCCAGCAACCCGGCGTCCCGGCGCCAGAAATCCATCACCCGCATGGTGATGCGCCTGTGCGTCGCGGCCTGCCCCAGCCAGCCGTCGCCGCGGTGGGTGGCGTTGATGCTGGGCCAGCCGGTGGAGGCCACATAGCCGCCGTCGCCGATTCGGCATTTGTGGTTGCCGCCCACGCGGTCGGGAAAGGCGGTCAGAAACGGGCGCTGGTGCGTCGCCTCATAATGCTCGTGCCCGCGGGCGCTGCCGATCGGGCCGGGGCCATACCAGTGGAAATGCGGCGTCCAGAAATCGCGCATCCCCATGCTGGCCAGGTTCTGCCCGTCGAAGCGCATCAGGCCGGCGATCATCGATTCGACCAGCGCCAGGCTCTGCGCGCCATCCCGCACGTCGGGATCAAGGCCGTCCTGCGGCGCGGGGGCGGGGAACCACTCCTCGCCGGGCGGCGGACGGAGCGGCCACTGACCGGTTTCGATCATCAGCCGCGGCAGGTCGAGGATGAGATAGGTCTCGACGATGCGGCCCTGTTCCAGGCGGTCGAACTGGCCGTAGCGCAGCCAGTGCGGGCGATTCGAGGGGGCAAGGCCCCAGAGCGGCATGACGAAGCGACCGACGAAGGCGCCGCTGTGCGCGAACCACTCGCCATCCCTGAAGGTGCCGGACAGCAGGATGGCGGGGCGCCGTTCAAGGTCTGCAAGGGCCGCGGCAAGCGGCGCGTACAGGCCGGCGGCCATCGCGGCGGGGCCGTTCAGCGTCTCGATCGGGCGACAGCCATGAAGCGTGGCGTGATCGGCGCTGATGTCGAGCAGGGCACCGGGGGCGGCGCTGTGCAGGCGGGCGAGAAAGTCGGCCTTTGTCATGCCGGCATCGTGCGGCATATTGACTTCGCATGCAACGCCCGCGAAGTTGATGCCATGATCGCCACCGAAACCTCATGGACCCGCGGGGCGCTGCGGCCGCGCCTGGTGCGCTATGCCGAGCTGCGGCCCTGCTACAACGCCTTCATCGACACGCGTTCGCCCGGCAGCGAGGCAAAGGAAAACTTCACCATCATCGGGCCGGGCGTCAGCGAAAATCCCGCGCAGCATGTCCACATCGCCGAACCCCACGGCTTCAACATCGGCGGCGCGCGGCAGCCACCGAACTGCGTCAACAGCCCGCACAGCCATGACACCGCGGAGGTGTTCGTGGTGCACAGCGGCCGCTGGCGCTTCGACCTGGGCGAGCATGGCGACGATGCGCGGCTGGAACTGGGGCCGGGCGACACGATCAGCATCCCGACCGGCATCTTCCGCGGTTTCACCAACATCGGCGACGATCTCGGCTACCTGTTCGCGGTGCTGGGGCAGGACGATCCCGGCCGCGTCACCTGGGCGCCGAAAGTGTTTGAAATGGCGCGCGATTATGGCCTGGTGCTGCTGGAGAACGGCAGCCTGGTGGACACCGCCGCCGGCGAGTCGATCCCTGACGGCGTGGCACCGATGCCGCCCACGACCGCCCAACAGGCGGCGGCGCTGCGGCGCGTCAATGCCGCCGAGGCCGCGGCGTTCGTGGTGCGCGATGATTCCGAGGGCGGCAGCTGGGGCGAGATGGTGATCGGCGATGGCGCGCCGATCGACTGGCCGCATGGCTTCTCGCTGGAGCGGCTGGCGGTCGCGCCGGGCGAACCGCTGGAACTGCTGGCCGACGTGGCGCATGCCTCGGTGCTCTATGTGCACCGCGGCGACCTCAGCCTGGCGACCGCGGATGGGACGCTGTCGCTCGGGCCGGGGGACGTCATCAGCCTGCCCGCCGGCTTTGTGCCGCATCTTTCGTCGGGCGCGCAGGCCAGCGCCTTCATGGTGCGCCGCGACGCGTGATCGTGCCCGGCACCTTCGGGCGCGATATCGCCGATGTGCTGGCGGATGCCGGCCCGCGGCGCCAGCCGCTGGCGAGGTTCGATGACGCCTATCTGGATATCGTCGATTACATCCTGCGCTGCACCCACCGCATCTGGGAGCAGAAAGGAATCGGGCTGATCGACAGCCATTATGCCGAGGATTGCCCGATCTGGACGCTGGCGGGGCCGGCGCGCGGCGTGGCCGGCGTGGTTGACGGCACGCTGCGCACGCTGGGCGCCTTCCCGGACCGCCGGCTGATCGGCGACGCGGTTATCTGGAGCGGCGACGATGCCGCCGGCTACCTGTCGAGCCACCGGATCACGTCGACCGCGACCCATCTGGGCGGCGGGGAGTTCGGCCCGCCCACCGGGCGCCCGATCCAGTTCCTGACCGTCGCCGACTGCCTGTGCCGGGAAAACCGCATCGTCGAGGAGTGGCTGGTGCGGGACAACAGCCATATCGCCCTGCAGCTGGGGCTGAACCCCCGCGCGCTGGCGGCGGCGCCGCCATCAGCGGAGACGGTCGACTGGTGGACGTCCGAGCGGGCGCGGGTGCTGGCCGCGCCGATGGAGGCCATGCCCGACGAGGCGCCACCGCCCGAGCCGGAGGCAATGGCGCGCTGGTTCGTGGCACGGGTGCTGAACGGGCGGCGCCTGGACGGCGTGCGCGATCTTTATGCCACCCATGCGCGGCTGCACGCGCCGGCGGGGCGGCGGCTGTTCGGGCATGGCGAGATCAGCGGCTGGTGGGCGGCGCTGCTGGGCAGTTTCGGCGGCGCCCGCGTGGCAATCGATCATCTGGCCGCGGTGCCGGTGAGCGACGATGACGCCGACGGGGTGGCGGTGGCGCTGCGCTGGAGCCTGGCGGGCGTGCATGATGGCGGCGCGCTCTATGGCCCGGCCACCGGGCGGCCGGCGTTGATCCTGGGGGTGACGCACTGGCGCCTGGTGGCGGGTCGGGTGGCGCGGGAGTGGACCGTGTTCGACGAGATCGCGCTGCTGCGCCAATTGGTGGCAACATGATCGACGAGAGCATCCTGCGCGCGGCCTATGAGCGCGGTGATGCCACGGGCTATGGCGCGGCCTTCCTGGCGCGGGCGCAGGTGGAGGATGGCGATGCCCTGCTGATCGGGCGCGAGGCCATCATGGCCGAGGCGCTGGCGATGGCGGCCGCCTTGCGCGAGCGCACCGTGGCGAGCGTGGCGGTGCACGGCCCGCTGGTGACGTTCAGCCTCTCCGCGCTGTCAGCTGGCGTGCAGGCCAATCTGCGGCGGCACCTGTGGCTGACGCTGGAGTCCGGGCGGGTGGCCGACGCCCTGTTCGTGACCGACCGGCTGGGGATCGCACCCCCGGCGCCACCGCCGATCCATCGCCCCTTGGGGGAATTGCGCAGCGGTCAGGGGCAGTTGCCTGCCCTGCCCCGCCCCGATGCACCCCTGGCGGAGCGGCTGACCGCGGCGCTGAACGCGCGGGACTGTTCGATGACCGGCTGCCTGGATTTCGCCGGACCCCAGGGCTTCAATGGCCCGCGCGCACAGGCCGGCCGCTTCGCCGATGCCCGCGACTGGTGGATGGCGCTGTTCGCGCGGGTGCCCGATGCGCTGCTCACCATCGACCGGACGGTGGAAGCGCCGGGCGTGCTGGCCATCCTGTGGCGCGTGCAGGGCCATGTGGCGGGCGGCGACGGGATGCGGCGGCTGAGCCTGCCCCTGAGCGCGGTGCTGGATGTCGGCGCCGCCGGGATCGGCGCGATGGAACTGCTGCTCGACATGGACGCGCTGGAAGCCTTGCCGGCGCGCGCCCACTGGGATGAATAGCCCGGCAACGCTTGTTTCCGGCACCGAAAGCGCGCACATTGCGCCCATGGTTCTGCCCGATCATCCCCTGATTTCAGTCGATCCCGAGATTTGCGGGGGCAAGGCCTGTCTTGCCGGCTCGCGGATGCGCGTGGTCGACATATTGGAGATGTTGGCAGAGGACGCCGACCGCGACACCATTGTCGAGGATTTTCCCTATGTCACGCACGATCATATTCGTGCCTGTCTTGCTTATGCGGCCGACGTGCTGGCCCATCCGGTGGCCATGGCTGCTGAGTGATTTTTCTGGTCGATGCGCAGTTGCCTCCGGGGCTGTGCGAATGGCTGGAACGTAGAGGGCATGTCGGACATCATGTCTCGCATTTGGGAATGTCCGAAGGAAGCGACCGGGCGATAGCTGATCTGGCGTCAGGAAACGGCTGGGCGATCATGACCAAGGACGAGGATTTTCTGCAGCTGCACCGAGCCGACCGCTATAGCCTTGTCTGGATTCGATGCGGCAATCTGCGAAATCGGGCTTTGCGGGCATGGTTGGATCAGCGTTGGCAGATGGTCGAAGAACAGTTGAAGGCGGGCAATTGTTTGATTGAGATCACAGGGGTCAGGCCGCAAACCCCAGATAGCCGAGTTGCGCCGCCTTGAAGATGGTCTGGCTGCGGTTCACGGCGTCCAGCTTCTCCCCGGCATTCTGGATGTGGAAGCGCACGGTCGCGTGGCTGCGCGACAGGATCAGGCTGATTTCCTTGTCGGTCTTGCCGATGCTCGCCCAGCGCAGGCATTCCACCTCGCGCTTGGTCAGCTGGCAGTCGGACGGCAGCCAGTGCCGGGTGCGGATGACCTTCACATAGCCGGCGACGAAGCGGTAGGCGAGCAGCCCCAGGATGTCGGCATGCGCGGCGAATTCCTGCGACAGGTCGGTGCGCTCGGGGTCGCTGGCGTTGAAACTGACAGCGCCGATCTGGCCGAAGGGCAGGTGGATGGGGGTGACGATGGCGGCCTTGGTCAGCGCCCGCTTCTCGAAATTCGCAAGGTCGATGGCGTCCAGGTAGCGGTTCGGCTGCCGGGTATGAAAGCCCTGGGCATTCACCCAGAAGGTCTCGCTCTCGTATCGGCAGGCGCGCGGCAGCGGGCTCGACAGTGCCAGGCGGGTGTCCGCCCACCAGCGTTCGTGCGGCGCGTCCCAGCCGAAGATCTCGGCGGCCAGCACGGCCCCGTCGGCATCGATCATCGGCGCCTTGCTGGCGATATTGTCCCACGGCGCCACCCGCAGCTGGCCACGCTCCCAGGCGATGTCGCGGAGGTTTTCGGCGGCGCGGCGCACATCGGCAAAGTCGGTGATGGATATGCGGGCAATGTCTTCGGACAGGCTCACGCGGAAACTCCCCAGGGCCATCTGAGCGGCACTGAAAAGGGCTGTTACGCGCCACGCTGCCAAAAGCAAGAGGGCAAGCATGCCCGCCGACAGGCGCATGGAGACGGAAGGGAGTGCGATGATGGGCGAGCGGCTGTGCGCGAATTGCGGGATGTGGAGCCAGGTGCGGGTGGAGGGGCCCGGCGTGCCCGGCATTCCCGGTTCCCCGGCGCAGGGCGAATGCAAGCGCTACGCCCCGCACCCCAGCGTCGGCAGCGGGCACCGGCATGTGCTGTGGCCGGTGACCGCAGCGGCGGACTTCTGCGGCGAGTGGGTGGCGAAAGGCTGATCTGATGGCAACCGTGGTGGACCCGAAGCAGATTCCCTTCGAGCGGCTGAACCCCGGCCGCACCAGCGACAGCGCGGTCAAATATCCCGACCCGCACCTGGGCTATGAGCGCATCCCGGCGAGCCGTTACACCAGCCCCGCCTTCATGAAGCGCGAGTGGGAGCGGCTGTGGACGAAGGCCTGGCTGCTGGGCGGGCGGGAAGAGATGATTCCCGAGGCCGGCGACTGGATGACGCATGAGGTGGGGACGGAGAGCTTCATCTTCGCGCGGCAGGCCGACGGCAGCGTGCGCGGCTTCTTCAACGTCTGCCCGCATCGCGGCAACCGTATCGTGGCCAAGGATTCGGTCGGCAGCAGCCCCAGCTTCAAATGCGGCTATCACCACTGGGAATGGCACACCGACGGCACGCAGAAACATATCCCCGACCTGGAGACCTTTCCGCAGCTGCCCGGCTGCGTGCTGCACCTGAAAGCGGTGCGGGTGGACAGCTGGGGCGGCTTCTTCTGGTTCACCATGGACGCCGATGCCGGCAGCCTGGCGGACTGGCTCGGCGAAATCCCCGCCCACCTCGATCGGTACGGCTTCGACCGGCAGAAGCTGGTCGACTGGAAGACCATCGAATGGGACTGCAACTGGAAGGCCAGCGTCGATGCCTTCAACGAGACCTATCATGTCCAGGGCATCCACCCCGAACTGCTGAGCTGGCTCGATGATTACAATGTGCAGATCGACTGTTTCGGGTTGCACAACCGCTATCTGGTGCCCTTCACCACCCCCAGCCCGCACTATCCGGACCAGGTGAAACTGTCCGACGTGATGCGCGCGATGGCCGAGGGCGCCGGGCTGAACGCCGACGATTATGAGGGCAACCCGCGTGCGCTGCGGCTGGCGATCCAGCGGGCGAAGCGCGCCATGACCGACAGCATCTATCCCTATGCCGCCCTGTCCGACGACCAGCTGTCGGACGATTACCATTACATGATCTTCCCCAACGTCACGATGAACATCTATGCCGAATCGATGCTGCTGTTCGTCAGCCGGCCGCACGCCAGCGACCCCAACAAGATGCTCTATGACGTGATGATCTTCGGCCACCTGGCACCGGACACGCCGCACATGCTGCCCGAGCATCTGACCTTCCGGCATGGGCAGACCTCCTTGGGGCTGGTGCTGGACCAGGACGCGCACAACCTGCCGCGCGTGCAGGAGGGTATGAACAGCAAGGCGTTCGAGGGGCTGATCCTGGGCACGCAGGAGTTGCGCATACGCCATTTCCACAAGGTGCTGATGGATTTCGTGGGCGAGGATGACTGACTATGTCGCCGCCGGTGCCGCCGACCTGCCGCCGGGGTCCTCGGCCTGCCGCACCGTCGCCGGGCGGGCGCTGATCGTGGCGCGGGCGCAGGACGGAACCTATCATGCGGTGGCCAACCGGTGCAGCCACGCGGCGCTGCCGCTGGACGGCGGACGGGTGCGCGGCAGCAGCATCGTCTGCCCGCACCATGGCGCCCGTTTCGACCTGAAAAGCGGGCGCGTACTGGGGCCGCCGGCGCATGAGGGCATCGTCGCCTATCCCACGCGGGAGCGGGACGGCGTGGTGGAAGTCTGGCTGCTGTGAACATCCCCACAAAATCTTCGATTTTGCGGGGGCCCCGGTGAGCGGGCTTGCCGGCAAGATCGCGCTGGTCAACGGCGCCGCCAGCGGCATCGGCGCCGCGACGGTGGCGCTATTGCGCGAACGGGGCGCCAGCGTGCTGGGCACCGACCTCAACGCCGGCGGCGACATCCTTCGCCATGACGTGACCAGCGAGGCCGACTGGGACGCGGCGATCGCCGCGGTGGTGGCGCGCTTCGGGCGGTTGGACATCCTGGTGTCGAACGCCGGCACGGCGGACAGCGGCGCCATCGTCGACCTGACGCTGGAGCGCATCCGCGCGCAGAGCCGCGTGCATGTCGAGGGCGCCTTCATCGGCATCCAGCGGGCGGTGGCGCAGATGCGGCGGCAGGCTTCCCCGGCGACCGGCAGCATCGTCACGGTCGCCAGCATCGCGGGCGTTAAGCCGATCATGCAGACGACGGTCTATGGCACCGCGAAAGCCGCGCTGATCAACATGACCCGCGCCATCGGCGTGGATCTGGGGCGCAAGGGCGACCTGATCCGCGTCAACGCCGTCTGCCCCGGCGGCACGCGCACCGGCATGACCGAGGCGCTGTTCGGCGGCGCGGCCTATTGGGACGATCCGAAACATTTCGAGAGCATTCCGTTGAAGGATTATTGCCGGCCGGGGGATATCGCCGAGGCGATCGCTTATCTGGCCGGCGACGAGGCCGAGTTCGTCACGGCGAGCCATCTGGTGGTGGATGGCGGCTGGGTGCTGAGCGACCGGATATGAAGCCGGTCGCCCTCATCACCGGCGCCACCAGCGGCATCGGTCGCGAAGGCGCGATCTGGCTGGCGCGGGACGGGTTCCATGTTGTCGCGGCCGGGCGCAACGCCGGGCGCGGGGCGGCGACGGTGGCCGCGTGCGAAGCGGCCGGCGGCAGCGCCGAATTCATCGCGTTCGATGTCTGCGAGGAGGCGGGCTGGGAGGCGGCGGTATCGGGCATCGTCGCCAGGCATGCCCGGCTGGACGCCGTGGTGAACAGCGCCGGCGCCTTTTTCTCGAAGCCGCTGCCCGATACCAGCCTCGCCGAATTTCGCGCGCTGTGGGAAGCGGACGTCGAATCGGTGATGCTCGGCACCAAATGGGCGATGCGGGCGATGCGCGACACCGCCAGCGCGGGCAGCATCGTCAACATCAGCAGCCTGGCCGGCCTGATCGGGCTGGAGGATTGCGCGGCCTATTGCGCAGCCAAGGCGGCGGTCACGCATTTCAGCAAGATCGCCGCCGTCGAGGGCGGCGGTTTCACCCCACCCATCCGCGTCAACAGCCTGAATCCCGGCGTCATCCTCACCGAGATGATTACCCATGCCTATGGCGACAGCGACGCCGTGCGGGCCTTCGTAAAGGACGGCAACGCGCTGGACATGGTGGGGGAGGCGCGCCACGTCGCCGCTGCCATCGCCTGGCTGGCGGGGCCGAAAAGCCGCATGGTGACGGGCACCGCGCATGTGGTGGACGGGGGCCGGGGGAGTGACTGATGGCTGAGGTGAACAGACGATTCCTGCTGATGCGCCGGCCAGATGGCATGCCCGTGCCCCAGGATTTCGCCCTGGTCGAGGAAGCCCTGGCTCCGCTGCCCGACGGGCATTTTCGCGTCCGCAACCATTATGCCAGCCTGGACCCGGCGCAGCGCGGCTGGATGAGCGACGCGCCCAGCTACATGCCGCCGATCCCGCTGGGGGACGCCGTACGGGCAACGACGGTGGGCATCGTCGAGGAAAGCCGCAACCCGGACTTTGCCGCCGGGGACTGGGTGCTGGGGCTGAACGCCATCGAGGACTATTCCGTCGTCGCACCCGGCGGTTTCACCAGTAAAATAGACGTTTCACTGGTGCCATCACCCACCAACTATCTCAGCGTATTCGGTGCCGTCGGCCTGACCGCCTATTTCGGCCTGCTGGACGCCGGGCAGCCGAAACCCGGCGAAACGGTGCTGGTCAGCGGCGCGGCCGGCGCGGTCGGCAGCCTGGTGGGGCAGATCGCGAAGCTGAAGGGCTGCCGCACGATCGGCATCGCGGGCGGCGCGGAAAAATGCGCCCGCCTGACCCGCAGCTATGGCTATGACGCCGCCATCGACTATCGCGACAAGGACGAAGCCGCGCTCAGCGCCGCGATCGCCGCCGCCGCGCCCGAGGGCGTGGACATCGTCTTCGAGAATGTCGGCGGCGTCTGCCTCGATGCCGCGCTCAACAATCTCGCGCAGAATGCGCGGGTGATCCTGTGCGGGCTGATTTCCGAGTATAATGCGCCAGCGCCCGTCGGCGCGCGCAACCTGTGGCAGCTGATCGTGAAGTCGGCGCGCATCCAGGGCATATTGGTGCGCGATTACCTGCCACGCTTCGCCGAGGGTGCCGCGGAAATGGCGGGCTGGGCGCAATCGGGCGCGCTGGCGTTCGACGAGCATATCGACGAGGGCATCGAGCATGCCTTCGACGCCTTCATGCGGCTGTTCGAGGGCAGCAACGAGGGCAAGATGATCCTGAAACTCTGAACGGGGCGGCCATCCGTGCATCCCGCGCGACCGGTCGCATGGCCGGGGGCGGCGATTGTCGCAATTCCGGTTCATCCTGCCCCTTCCATACAGGGAGATGTTCCATGCGTATCCTGGCCCCCGCCTTGCTGCTGCTCGCCGCCCCCGCGCTCGCCACCACCGTCATCGACCCCGCCGGCGACATCCTGTCCAGCTACACCGGCCCGCCGCGCGCCAGCCTGGACGTGCTGGTGGCGCAGGCGCATTACCTCCCGAACACGCTGCGCCTGTCGGCACGGGTGGCGGGGGGCATCCCCGATGACGTCGACCAGCTCTACGTCTGGGGTGTCAACCGCGGTGCCGGCACGCCGCGGCTGACGGGCGGCACCCCGCCGCTGGGCGCCGGGGTCAATTTCGACGCGGTCGTCGTCGTCCGCGGCAACGGCACCGGCTCGGTCGTGACCTTCGGCGCCGGCGCGCCGGTCAACAACCCGCTGCCGCCCGAATTCATCACCGTCAGCGGCAGCGGCGTGCGCGTGTTCGTGCCCTTCAACCTGCTGCCCTCGACCGGCTTCGACATCGCCGACTATGGCTATAATCTCTGGCCGCGCTACCTGTCGGGATCGAACACGCAGATCGCCGATTTCGCCCCCGACGATTCGACCTTCACCGCCAGCGCCATCCCCGAGCCGGCCAGCTGGGCGCTGATGATCGCCGGCTTCGGCCTGGTGGGCGGCACGCTGCGACGGCGGCGCCTGGCTGCCTGATTGCGCAGTTTCCCGCCGACACGCCGGCTGTCACGCTGACCCGATAAGGAGGGCGGCGGATGAAGCGTGCGTTGGTGACCGGCGCCGCCAGCGGCATCGGCGCGGGCATTGCCGCGCGGTTGCGGGCGGATGGTTTCACCGTGCTGACGGTGGATCGCGCCGCCGGCTGCGACCTGACGCTGGATGTGTCGGCGCCAGGCTCGGCCGAAACGATGGTCGAGGCTTGCCGGGACCGGTTGGGCGGGCTGGACGTGCTGGTGGCGAACGCCGGGGTCAGCGCGTTCGAGATGATCGACGGGCATGACGAGGCGGTCTGGTCGGACACGATCGCGATCAACCTGGACAGCGTGTTCCGGCTGGTCCGAAATGCCGTTTCACTGATGAAACAGGGAGAAGCGGCGGCGAAAGGCGCGGCGCGGATCATCACCATCGGCTCGGTCATGTCCTCTCATGGCGAGGCCGGCATGGCGGCTTATGCGGCGGCGAAGCATGGCGTGCTGGGGCTGACGCGGGCGCTGGCGGTCGAGCTGGGGCCGGCGGGCATCACCGTCAACTGCATCCAGCCGGGCGCCATCCTGACCGGCATCACGAAGCCCGCCTTTGCGGCGAACCCGGCGTTCGGCGATTACTGGGTGCAGAAAAGCGCGCTGAAACGGCTGGGCACGCCCGAAGACATCGCTGGGGTGGCGGCCTTCCTGGCGGGCGAGGACAGCCGCTTCATGACGGGTGCGGCGCTGGTGGTGGATGCCGGGGCAACAGCACACCCTTGAGGAGAATGTCATGACGGCACAGGCGGTAGTCGAGCAGTTCATCGGGCATATCAATGCGATGGAGACCGACGCGGCGCTGGCGCTGCTGGCCGACGATGTGGTTTACGACAATGTCCCCATGCCGACGCTGCACGGGCGGGAGGCGGCGCGGGCCTTCCTGGCGCAGCTGCCCTATGACGCGGCGGCGTGGATCGTGCACGCCATCGCCGCCACCGGCGACACGGTGCTGACCGAGCGGACGGACCGCTTCCATGTCGGCAGCCGCTGGATCGAGATTCGGGTGATGGGCGCCTTCGTGGTGCGCGAGGGCCGGATCAGCCACTGGCGGGATTATTTCGACCTTCAGCAGTTCATGGCGCAGCTGGCGTGAGCCTTCCCGTCCTGCGCCACGGCGACATCCGGCTGGAGCCGCTGGCGGAGGCGCACCGCGAAGGCTTGCGGGCCGCCTGCGCGGCGGATGAGGCGATCTGGGAGATGTACAGCTATTCGCTATTCGGGCTGATGTTCGACATCAATTTCGACGCGATCCTGCTGGCGAGCGGGCAGTATTGGGCGATCCTGCTGGACGACGATCTGATCGGCTGCAGCGCACTCTTTCCCGAGGCGCGCACGCCCGGCGTGGCGGAAATCGGCGGCACCTATTATGCGCCCCGCGTCCGCGGCAGCGGCCTGAACGAGCGCGTGAAGTGGCTGATGCTGCGCCACGCCTTTGCCAGCGGTTTTCACCGCGTCGAACTGCGGGTGGATGAGCGCAACACGCGCAGCCAGGCGGCGGTGCTGAAGATCGGCGCCGTGAAGGAAGGCGTGCTGCGCCGGCACAAGATCAGCCACACAGGGTTCGTGCGCAACACGGTGGTGTTCGCCGTGACCGATCAGGATTGGCCCGCGGTCGAGGCGCGGCTTCAAGCGCATCGCGGAAAAGTGGAAACCGGTTTTCCGCATTGAGATGCGCGACAACAAAAAGATGGCCCCCATTTTGATCCCCTCAAAATGGAACAGGGCCCCGGCCCTGACAATCCCGCCAGCCTGTCACTTGTCGCAAGCGCGGGATGGCGTCGCGCGGGTTAGTTTCGGGACTGTCATGAATCCGTATCCGTCGAGCCGCCCATGAACCCCTTCGCGCCCGAAACCCTGTCCGACCCCTGGGCCTTCTACCAGGCGGCGCTGGCGCAGGGCCCGGTCATGCCGCTGCCCGGCACGCCGATCACCCTGGTGCTGGGCTATGACGCGCTGGTGGAGGCCACAGGCCGCGTCGAGGATTTCTCCAATGATTTCGGCGCCATCCTGGCGGGAAAACGCTCCGCCGATCCGGACGTCACCACGGTGCTGGACAAGGGCTGGCCGGCGATCAACACGCTGCTGACCGCGGACCCGCCGGTGCACACCCGCTTTCGCAAGCTGGTGAACCTGGCCTTCAGCATGAAGCGCGTGGACGCCATCGAAGGCCGCATCCGCCAGATCGCCGTCGAGCTGATCGAGGCGATGTTGGCAAAGCCACAGGCCGATTTCGTCGCCGATTTCGCCATTCCGCTGCCGGTCGCCGTCATCGCGCGGGAGATCGGCATGGAGGCATCGACCGATGTGGCGACGGTGAAGCGCTGGTCGGACGCCTTCGCCGACCGGCTGGGCGGCATGATCTCGAAGGAGCGGGAGATCGAATGCGCGCATGAGGTGGTCGAGTTCCAGCACCGGGTGAAAAGCCTGATCGATGCCCGGCGCGCCGAGCGCACCGACGACCTGCTGAGCGACCTGGTCTATGCCAGCGTCGACGGCGAGGCGCCGCTGACCGACGCCGAGATCATGTCGATCATGCAGCAGCTGATGGTGGCCGGCAACGAGACCACCACCAGCACGCTCGCCGGCGGGCTGTTGCTGCTGATGCAGAACCCGGCGGCGCTGGCGGCGGTGCGGGCGGACGGCAAGCTGATCCCGAACATGGTGGAGGAGATGCTGCGGCTGGAAAGTCCGACGTCGGGCCTGTGGCGCGTGGTGACGCGCGACACCGAGCTCGCCGGCGTGGCCGTCGCCAAGGGCAGCATGCTGATGCTGCGCTTTGCCGCCGCCAACCGCGATCCGGCGAAATTCCCCGATCCTGATGCCTTCCTGCCCGAGCGGAAGAATGCCCGCAGCCATCTCGCCTTCGGGCGCGGCATCCACATGTGCGTCGGCAACATGCTCAGCCGCAAGGAGCTGGCGGTGGCGTTCGAGGAACTGCTGGCGCGGATGGAAGGGTTCGAGCTGGTGCCGGGCGCGGTGCTGGAATGGCCGCCGAACATGCTGCTGCGCGGGCTGAGGGCACTGCCCATCCGCTACACCCCGGCGCAAAGGCTGGCGGCATGAACTTCGACTGGAGCGAGGAGCAGGCGCTGCTGCGCGCCAGCGTCGAGCGTTTCGGCGCGGAGCGCTATGGCGGCGACCTGGAGAAGCGGCGGCGGTATCGGCGCGATGCGAGCGGGTTCGATCGCGCGGGCTGGGCGGCGCTGGCGGGGCTGGGCGTGACCGCCCTGCCCTTCGCCGAGGCGGACGGCGGGCTGGGCGGCGGTGCCGTCGAGACCATCGCGATCGCCGAGCCGCTGGGTGCGGCGATGGCGGTGGAGCCGGTGACCGAGAGCCTGATCGCCGGCGGCGCGCTGCTGGTGGCGGCGGCGAGCGATGGCCAGCGCGCGGAATATCTGCCCGGCGTCATCACCGGCGAGACGCTGCTGGCCTGCGCGGTGGCGGAAACGGCGGGGCGTTACAATTTGCGCCATGTCGAGACGCGCGCGCGGCGCACGGGCGACGGCTGGGTGCTGAACGGCGCCAAGACCGCGGTGTGGCAGGGGATGGCGGCCGATGTTTTGCTGGTGAGCGCGCGTCTCACCGGTGAAACGCGGTCCGATGCCGGCATCGGCATCTTCGCCGTGCCGGCGGGCGCGGTGGAGCGGCGCGGCTGGCGCGCGGCGGATGGCCAGGTGGCGGCGGAAGTCACCCTGCGCGAGCTGCTGCTGCCCGCGGACGCGCATCTGGATGGCGCCGAGGGCAGCGCGGCGCTGGATGCGATGGTGACCGCCGGCTGGATCGCGGCGAGCGCCGAGATGTTGGGGATCGCGGCGATGCTGCTGACCACCACCGTCGATTATGTGAAGCAGCGGGTGCAGTTCGGCAAGCCGCTCAGTGCCTTTCAGGTGATCCAGCATCGGCTGACCGATTGCTATGTCGCGGTGGAACAGGCGCGCAGCATGGTGATGCGGGCGGCGCTGGCGAACGACCTGCGCGCCGCGGCCGGCGCCAAGGCGTTCGTCGGCGAGGCGGCGCGGCTGGTGGCGCATGAGGCGGTGCAGTTCCATGGCGGCATGGGCATGACCGAGGAGCTGGTGGTGGGCCATGGGCTGAAGCGCATCCAGCTGCTGAGCCGGCTGTTCGGCGATCCGGAGAGCGCGGCGCAGCTTTATGCGAGGGCGGCATGACCACCATCGCCGAGGGTCTTTTCACGGATGAAACGCTGATTGGCGGGCGAAACCGCGAAAGCGGGCGCATCGTCTTTCCCTGCCCTGCCGACAGCGAGCGCTATGAGGCGGTGACGCTGCCGTCGCGCGGCACGATCTGGAGCTGGACGGTGCAGCGCTTTCCGCCGAAATCGCCGCCCTATGCCGCGGACGTGCCCTTCGCGCCGTTCGCGCTCGCCTATGTCGAGCTGCCGGGCGCGGTGATCGTGGAGACGCGGCTGGAAGGGTTCGCGTTCGACGAGTTGAAGGTCGGCCTGCCCTGTGCATTCCGCACGGTCGATTTCGGCGGGCGCACCGCTTTTGCCTTCGGGCCCGTGGAGAGCGACGATGACTGAGGTGTGCATCATCGGCGCCGGCATCCATCGCTTCGGGCGGACGGACGGGGTCAGCGGGTTGCAGCAGGGGGTGTTCGCGGTTCGGCAGGCGCTGGCGGATGCCGGCGTCGACTGGCGGGACATCGGCATTGCCTTTGGCGGCAGCAGCGCGGCGGGCAATGCCGACATCATGGTGAGCGAGCTGGGCCTGACCGGCGTGCCCTTCATCAACGTGGCGAACGGCTGCGCCACCGGCGGCTCGGCGCTCTATGGCGCCTTCACCGCGATCAAGTCCGGCGAGGCCGAGCTGGCGCTGGCGGTGGGGTTCGACAAGCATCCGCGCGGCTCCTTCGATCCGAAGCCGTCGGACTGGGGGCTGCCCGACTGGTATGGCGAGGTCGGGCTGATGCTGACCACGCAATTCTTCGCGCTGAAGCTGCGGCGCTATATGGAGGTGCACGGCATCAGCGCGCGGACGCTGGGGCTGGTCGCGGAAAAGGCGTTCGAGAATGGCGCGCGGGCCGAGCACAGCTGGCGCAAGACCCCGACCGACCTGGAGACGATCCTGAACGCGCCGATGGTGAATGATCCGCTGACCAAGTTCATGTTCTGCTCGCCGGCGGAGGGCGGCGTGGCGCTGGTGCTGGCGAGCGCGAAGAAGGCCCGCGAGCTGGGCGCGACCGGCGTGCGGCTGCTGACGGCGACGGTGCGGACGCGCCCGCCGGGGAGTTTCGAGGTGTTCAGCCCGAGCCTGGACCTGGAACGGGGCCCGTCGCCGACACAGATCGCCAGCGCGGCGGCGTTCGAGAGCGCCGGCGTCGGCCCGGGCGACATCGACGTCGCGCAGTTGCAGGACACGGAATCGGGCGCCGAGATCATGCACATGGCGGAGAATGGCTTCTGCGCCGACGGCGCGCAGGAGGCCTGGCTGCACGAGGGGCGCACGAAGATCGGCGGCGCGCTGCCGGTCAATACCGATGGCGGCTGCCTGGCGTGCGGGGAGCCGATCGGCGCCTCGGGGCTGCGGCAGGTGTATGAAAATGTCATCCAGCTTCGCGGCGCCGCCGGCGCGCGGCAGGTGGCGGGCGCGCGCACGGCCTACAGCCATGTCTATGGCGCGCCGGGGCTGAGCGCGGTGACGATCCTGCAACGATAAGGGGGGCTTCGCGGATGGGGATGCTGGACGGGCGCGTGGCGCTGATCACCGGGGCGGCGGGCGGCATCGGGGCGGCGAGCGCCGAGGCGATGATCACGCAAGGCGCGCGGGTGGCCTGCGCCGACCTCGACCGCGCGCGGTTGGAGGAAACGGTGGCGCGGCTGGGGCCGGGCGCGCTGGCGCTGACGCTGGATGTCACCAGCCGCGCCAGCTGGGCGGCGGCGGTGGACGCGACGCTGGCGGCGTTCGGCCGGCTGGACATTTTGGTGAACAGCGCCGGCATCAGCGAGCCGGGCAGCATCGAGGACATGAGCGACGACAGCTGGAACCGCCACATCGCCATCAACCTGAATGGCGTGATGTATGGCATGCAGGCGGCGACGCCGGCGCTGAAGGCGGGCGGCAACGGCAGCATCGTCAACATCGCCTCGATGCTGTCGATCCGGCCCGGCGGCATCTTCACCGCCTATTGCGCCAGCAAGGCGGGGATGGCGCACATGTCGAAGGCGGCGGCGCTGCATTTCGCCAACAACCGTATCCCCGTCCGCGTCAACACGGTGCACCCCGGTGCCATCGAGACGCCGATGCTCGACCGCTATCTCGACCTGAACCCCGGCCTGACGCGGGAGCAGGCCTACGAAGGCTTTGCCGCCAACCATCCCGTCGGCCGGGTGGGGAAGGCGCATGAGGTGGCGGCCGCAGTGCTGTGGCTGGCGAGCGATGCCAGCAGCTTCACCACCGGCGCGGAAATCCCGGTGGATGGCGCCGGGCACATCAGGGACTGATGATCATGTGGCACCCCTTCCGGGCGGAAAACCGCTGCGCACTTTTCCTGAAGGGCGTGCAATGACCGAAGGCCCCATCCAGCTGCACTTCGTCGCCGCCGGCAAATATCATGACATCGATTTCGCGCGGCTGGAAATCCTGAAGCTGTTCGCCGGCGAGCCGCGCATCCGGGCGACGGTCGCCATGGATTACAGCAACCTCGACCGGCTGCGCGAATGCAGCTGCCTCGTCACCTACACCTGCGACCTGATGCCGAGCGAGGCCGAAGCCGCCGCCATCAGGGCCTGGCTGGAGAGCGGTGGCCGCTGGCTGGCGCTGCACGGCACCAACAGCATCTTGCGCTTTCTGGATTCGGGCCTGGTGGACAGCCCCGATGAACGCCCCGACGTGATGGCGATGCTGGGGACGCAGTTCGTGGCGCACCCGCCGATCGGCGCCTATACCGTGCGCAACGCCGCGCCCGACCATCCGCTGGTGCGCGGCGAGCCGGATTTCGAGACCATCGACGAACTTTATCTGACCCGCACCACCGCGGCCATCGATGTCTATCTGAACACGCATTTCACCGGTGAAGCGACCGGGTTCGTGGAGAGCGAATGGCGGGACGCCGAGGTGCCGGTGCTCTATCAGGTGAGGCATGGCGCCGGCGCCGTGCTCTATTTCACGCTGGGGCATTGCCGCGGCCATTATGACGTGCCGGTGTTCACGCCCTTCTGGCCGCACCCCGAAAAGGGCAGCTGGAATTACCCGGCCTATCACCGCATCCTGAAACGCTGCCTTGACTGGGCGATCGACGAACTGGGGCAATGAAGATGCACATGGGGTTCACCGCGGACGAACTGGCGTTTCAGGCGGAGGTGCGCGATTTCCTGGCGACGCACCTGCCCGAGCATCTGCGGGAAGGCGCTCGCCAAACGCCGTCGGTCTTTGTCGAGCCGGACGTGGGCGACGAGTGGCAGCGCATCCTGCATGAAAAGGGCTGGCTCGCCTATCACTGGCCGGCGGAGCATGGCGGCACCGGCTGGGACCCGGTGAAGCGCTACATCTGGGAACGCGAATGCGCGCTGGCCGATGCGCCGGCGCTGAGCGTACTCGGGCTGAAGCTGGTGGCGCCGATCATCTACACCTTCGGCACGGCCGAACAGAAGGCGCGCTTCCTGACCCCCATCCTGGATGGCAGCGAGAAATGGTGCCAGGGCTATTCCGAGCCCGGCTCGGGCAGCGACCTTGCCAGCCTGAAGACGCGCGCCGTCCTGCAACCGGACGGCAAAAGCTATCGCGTGACGGGGTCGAAAATCTGGACGACGCATGCCCATTATGCCGACTGGATGTTCTGCCTCGCCCGCACCGACCCGGAGGTGAAGCCGCAGGCGGGCATCAGCTTCCTGCTGCTGCGCATGGACCAGCCGGGGGTCAGCATCCGTCCGATCGTGACGATGGCGGGCGACCATGAGGTGAACCAGGTGTTCCTGGACGATGTCGAGGCGCTCACCGAAAACCGCATCGGCGCGGAGGGCCAGGGCTGGGCCATCGCCAAATATCTGCTGGAGAATGAGCGCGGTGGCAGTTGCGCGGCGCCGCGGCTGCTGGCCGACATCGCCCGGCTGCGCGCGGCGGCGGATGGCGCGCCCAGCGGCGTCAACGGCGCGCTGGGGCATCTGGCGTCCATGGAGGCGAAGCTGGTGGCGCTGGAACTGGAGGCGCAGGCGCTGGAGACGACCGAGCTGCGCATCCTCGCCGAGCTGAAGGCCGGGCGCCGGCCGGGGCCGCAGACCAGCCTGGTGAAGCTGGTGGCGAGCAGCCTGCGGCAGAAGATCGACGCGCTGGCGGTGGATGTGCACGGCTATCACGGGCTGCAACTGCCGCCCGAACGACCGCTCTATGGCAACAGCGCGCCCGAACCGGTGGGCAGCCGGGAGGCGCAGCTGGCGCTGCCGACCTATCTGAACGGCCGCGCCTGGACCATCTTCGGCGGCACCAACGAGGTGCAGAAGAACATCATCGCCAAAACCGTGCTCGGGCTTTAGCGCACGCGCGGCGGTTGCGCGACGGTTGCGCGGATGTAAAATCTGTTTAAGAAGATGCCCGTCGGAGGAAGTCGACTGGCAGGTGAGCGTGCAGGAATCCAACCCGACCGGACTGGCGTTCGACCAGCGCTATTGGCGCCGGCCCATCGAGACCGAAAGCTTGCTGCCCGCGCTGACCACGTCGCCCGGCGACAGTGACTTCTGCCTGCTGGCGGAGCATCTCCCCACCCTGTGCTGGCTGGCGCGCGGCGACGGCTACATCACCTGGTACAACCGGCGTTGGCATGATTATTGCGGCACCACGCCGGCCGAGATGGAGGGCTGGGGCTGGCAGGGCGTGCACGACCCGGAACGCCTGCCCGCGGTGATGGCGGAATGGCAATCCGCCATCGACGGTGGCAAGCCGTTCGAGATGGTGTTCCCGCTGCGCGGCGCGGATGGCCTGTTCCGCCCCTTCCTGACGCGGATCGTGCCGCTGCGCGACGGCAGCGGCGCCATCGCCCGCTGGTTCGGCACCAATACCGAGATCGGCGCGCAGGTCCGCGCCGAGGATGCGCTGGCCGCGACCACCGCGCAATATGAGGTGCTGACCGAGGCGATGCCGCAGATGGTCTGGTCCACCCTGCCCGACGGGTTCCATGATTATTACAACGCCCAATGGTATGAGTTCACCGGGGTGCCGCGCGGCTCCACCGATGGCGAGGCCTGGAGCGGCATGTTCCACCCCGAGGACCAGGAGCGGGCCTGGGCGCGCTGGCGGCACAGCCTGGCGACGGGCGAACCCTATGAGATCGAATATCGGCTGCGCCACCGCAGCGGCGACTATCGCTGGACGCTGGGCCGGGCGCTGCCGGTGCGCGATGCCGACGGTGCGATCATCCGCTGGATCGGCACCTGCACCGACATCGACGAGGCCAAGAGGATCGCCGAGCAGAACGAGCTGCTGGGCCGTGAGCTGTCGCACCGCATCAAGAACATCTTCGCGGTGATCGGCGGTCTGATCGGCCTGTCGGCGCGGCGGGTGCCGGAAGCGGCGGCGTTCGCCCGCGATCTCGCCGGGCGGGTGACCTCGCTGGCGCGCGCGCATGATTTCGCCCGCCCCCATAGCGAGGAGTCGAAGCCGTCGGTCGAGCCGATGTCGCTGCTGGGGATGCTGCGCGAGCTGATGCGGCCCTATCCCGCGCTGGACGACGGGCGCATCACCATCAGCGGCGACGACGCCGTGGTGGACGACCGGGGCGCGACGCCGCTCGCCCTGCTGTTTCACGAGCTGGCGACCAACGCCAGCAAATATGGCGCGCTGTCGGTGGACGACGGGCGGGTGGACATCGCGGCGGCGGCGGCGGGCGACGAGGTGCACATCCGCTGGCAGGAAAGTGGCGGGCCGGCCGTGGCCGGCGAACCGTCGCGGACGGGGTTCGGCACGCAGCTGGCGTCACTGAGCATCACGGGGCAACTGGGCGGGCGCATCGCCCGCGACTGGCGGCCAGAGGGCCTGTGCGTGGAAATCGAGGTGCGGCGCGACCGGCTCAGCCGGCGGTGACGCGCTGCACGCAGCCGGGCGGCTCCGACGCGACTCCGCGCCGGTGGTTGGTGGCATAGGCGAGCGCGGCTTCGATCTGCTCTTCCTCGACCGGCTTGGTCATCACGCCCAGAGAGTCGTCCGCCGCGTCGCCAATCTGGCGCGGGTTGCCGGTGACGAACAGCACGCTGATGCCATGGTCGCGGGCGAGCCGCGTGCCGATGTCGGGACCGGTTGCGCCGTCGCGCAGGTTGACGTCCACCAGCGCCACGTCCGGTCCCTGCGCCGCCAGCGACAGCGCGCTTTCGGTGTCGGTTGCGATGCCGACGGGCGTGTAGCCGAGATATTCGATCACGGCTTCCATGTTCATGGCCACCAGCATTTCATCTTCAACGATCAAGATGCGCGCACTCATTGTCCTGTCCGATCTGTCCTGCATGCGCAGTAAGTGGCCGATTTCATGTTGGTTCCCGGAATTCACGGTTAATGACAGGATTGTGGCAAAAATACAACATGAGCGCAATTTCATGGAGTTTCCGCGCGGTCCGGACGTGACCGCGGCGGTGGTCACGGTGTCGTATGGCCAACCGCCCCGCTCTGCCCTGCGACGCAAAGCGGCTTAGCAAAAGGGAAAGTCTCGGCTACTGATGGTGCGGGGCCGGACGTGGGAGTGGATTGGGATGGGTGCCGAAGCCGGATTGTTCGCGCTGATCCTCGCGCTCATCGTCTCCGTCGTGCAATCGGTCGCGCCGATGGTCGGTGCGTCCCGCGCCGATCCGGCGCTGATGGCGCTGGGGCGGATGGCGGCGGTGACACAGTTCGCCCTGGTGGCGCTGGCGTTCGGCCTGCTGGTGATGCTGTTCGTGCGGCTGGACCTGTCGGTGGCGCTGGTGGCGAACCACGCCCACAGCACGCAGCCGCTGATCTATCGCATCGCCGGCACCTGGGGCAATCACGAGGGCTCGATGCTGCTGTGGGTGCTGATCCTGGCGCTGTTCGGCGCGGCGGTGGCACGGGGCAGCAAGGGCATGCGGGATACGTTGCAGGCGCGTGTGCTGGGCATCCAGGGCATGATCGGGCTGGCCTTCCTGGCCTTTCTGATCTTCACCTCCAACCCGTTCGAGCGGCTGGATGTCGCCCCGCCCGATGGGGGCGAGCTGAACCCGCTGCTGCAGGACCCGGGCCTCGCGCTGCACCCGCCGATGCTCTACATCGGCTATGTCGGCTTCAGCGTCGCCTTCGCCTTTGCCGTTGCCGCGTTGCTGGAAGGCCGGGTGGACGCCGCCTGGGCGCGCTGGGTGCGGCCGTGGATCCTGGTCAGCTGGGTGTCCCTGACCGCCGGCATCACGCTGGGCAGTTTCTGGGCCTATTATGAGCTCGGCTGGGGCGGCTGGTGGTTCTGGGACCCGGTCGAGAATGCCTCGCTGCTACCCTGGCTGATCGGCACCGCGCTGCTGCACAGCGCGCTGGTGCTGGAGCGGCGCGGCGCGCTGATTGCCTGGACGATTTTGCTGGCGATCCTGACCTTCTCGATGAGCCTGATCGGCACCTTCCTGGTGCGGTCGGGCGTGCTGACCAGCGTGCATGCCTTCGCCGTCGATCCGGAACGCGGCGTGTTCATCCTGGCGATGATCATCGGCTCCACCGGCGCGGCGCTCGCGCTGTTCGCCTGGCGCGCGCCGGGGATGAAATCGGGCGCGCTGTTCGGCGGGGTCAGCCGCGAAGCCGGGCTGACGCTGAACAATTTGTTCCTGATGGCGGCAACCGCGGTGGTGTTCCTGGGCACCTTCTATCCCGTCATCATCGACGCGGTGAACGGCGACAAGATCAGCGTCGGGCCGCCTTTCTACAACCTGACCTTCGCGCCGCTGATGGTGCCGCTGCTGTTCCTGGTGAGCGTGGGCCCGATGCTGCAATGGAAGCGGGACAGCCTGCGTGGCGTGATGGCGCGGCTGCGCTGGCCGCTGCTGCTGGCGGGCGGCCTGTTGGGCGGCGGCGCCATCGTGCTGGGCATGAGCCACGGCTGGCGCGGCCTTGGCGCCGCGCTGGGCTTCGCGCTGGCGCTGTGGCTGGTGGCGGGGGCCGCGGCCGTGCTGCTGCGGCGCTGGAAGCTGGGCGAGGGCGACGGCTGGGTCCGGCGCGTGCGCACCACGCCGGCCGCCACCTGGGGCATGGTGCTGGGCCATGCCGGCCTGGGGGTGATGACCGCGGGCATCACGGCGATGAGCCTGTTCGTGGAATCGCATGTGCTGACCATGGTGCCGGGGCAATCGATCCTGCTGGACGGCCGGACGGTGACGCTGCGCAGCGTGGAGCAGGTGAAGGGGCCGAATTACGAGGCGCAGCGCGCGACCTTCTGGGTGCAGGAGGGCGACACCATCCGGCAGAAGATCAGCGAGCGGCGCGTCTATCCGGTCAGCGGCAACCAGACGACCGAGGCGGGCATCATCGCGCGCTTCAGCGGCAATGATTATGTCGCGATCGGGGAGGGCGTGGGCGGCACGCTGGTGGTGCGGCTGTGGCACCATCCGCTGGTCGGCTGGATCTGGAGCGGCGCGCTGATCCTGGCGCTGGGCGGCGCCTTCAGCCTCGCCGACCGGCGGCTGCGGGTGGGGGCCGGCGAACGCAGGCCCGTGCCGCTCGCCCTGGGCCTGTCGAAGGGCGGGCCAAGCCTGCTGCCCGCCGAATGAAGCGCCTCCTCTTCCTCATCCCCGTGCTGGCGCTGGCCGGCCTGATCGCGGTGTTCGGGATCGGGCTGACCAAGGACCCGAAGATCCTGCCCTCGATGATGATCGACCGGCCGCTGCCGCCGTTCACGCTCGCCGGGCTGGACGCGGCGTCGCCGGGCCTGTCGCACAGGCAGTTCCGGGGCGAGCCGAAGCTGATCAACTTCTTCGCCAGCTGGTGCGTCAGCTGCCGGGTCGAGCATCCCATGCTGGAACGGCTGGCCGCCGAGGGCGTGCCGATCTATGGCATCGACTGGAAGGACGAGCCGGCGAAGGGCGCCGCCTATCTGGCGCAGTTCGGCAACCCCTTCCGCGCGGTCGGCAGCGACCCCAATGGCCGGACGGGCATCGACATGGGGGTCAGCGGATCGCCCGAGACCTTCTTCGTCGATGCCCGCGGCCGGGTGCGTTACCGCCATGTCGGCCCGATCACGCCGGAGGTGTGGGCGGAGACGCTGAAACCGATCTGGGACGGGTTGCGGGCGGAGGCGAAGGCATGATCGGGCGGTTCGTGCAGTCCCCCTCCGTCATCGCCCTTCGGGCGCTGACACCTCCCCCGCTTCGCAGGGGAGGAACTCCGCCCGGTATCGGCGCGCCATCAAATCCTCCCCTAGCGAAGCTGGGGGAGGTGTCAGCGAAGCTGACGGAGGGGGCATGGGCGCTGCTTGTGGCGCTCGCCCTCCTCGCCACCCCGGCGCTCGCCGTGCTGCCCGACGAGCAGTTGCCCGACCCGGTGCTGGAGGCCCGCGCGCGCAGCATCAGCGCCGAAATCCGCTGCGTCGTCTGCCAGAACCAGAGCATCGACGATTCGGACGCGCCGCTCGCCCGCGACCTGCGGCTGATCGTGCGCGAGCGGCTGAAGGCCGGCGACAGCGACGACGCCGTCAAAAGCTACCTGACCGACCGCTATGGCAGTTTCGTGCTGCTGAAGCCCCCCTTCCAATGGGATACGGCGCTGTTGTGGCTGGGGCCGGCGGTCGTGGTGCTGCTCGGCTCGCTGGGCATCGCCACGCTGCTGCGCCGGCGTCGCGTCGCCGAAACCGTTCCGCTGAGCGCCGCGGAAGAAGCCGCGCTCGATGCGCTTGTCGAAAGAAAAAGCCCTTGATCCTCTGGTTCGTGCTGACCACGCTGGTCGCCCTTGTCGCCGTTGCCCTCACCATCCCGCTGGTCCGTCGCTTCCAGGCGCGCGGCCGCGATGCCGATCCGACGCTTGCCGTGCTGGCGGACGAACTGGCGGAGATCGACGCGCAGGTGGCACGCGGCGCCATCGCGCCCGCCGAGGCGGATGCGCTGCGCACCGAGGTGAAGCGCCGTATGCTGGCCGAGGCGCGCGTCGCCGACGCGCCCGCCCGCCCCTTCGCGCCGGCGCAGACGCGCTGGATGGCCTATACGCTTGCCGGGCTGGTCGCGCTGTCCGCCGGTGGCCTCTACATGATGATGGGCAAGCCGGCGCTGCCCAGCGCCGCGCCGCAGCCGCCATCGCCGCAGCAGGCGGCGGAGGACACGCAGGTGCTGGGCATGATCGCCGGGCTGGAGACAAGGCTGAAGACCAATCCGAACGACGCCGAGGGCTGGCGCATGCTCGGCTGGAGCTATTTCAACCTGGGCCGTTTCGACCAGTCGGCAACCGCTTATGCCCGCGCGGTGGCGCTGCAACCGAAGAACGCCGGCTTCCAGTCCGCCTGGGGCGAGGCGCTGGTGCAGGCCGCCGACGGCACCATGACCCCGGCCGCGAAGGCGGCGTTCGAGGCCGCCTTCGCGCTCGACAAAACCGATGCCCGCGCGCGCTTCTTCCTGGGCGTTGCCAAATATCAGGCTGGTGAACAGCGCGCCGCGCTGACCGACTGGATCACCCTGCTGCGCGAACTGCCCGCCGACGCGCCCATCGCCGGCGAATTGCGCCGCGTGATCGAGCAGCAGGCGGCGGACGCGAAGATCGACGTCAGCCGCGAACTGGCGGCGATCGGCACGGCGCCTGCGCCCGCCGCCGGCGTGATGCCGGCACCGACGCCGGAACAGGCGCAGGCGGTCGGCGCGCTGCCGCCCGCGGAGCAGCAGGCCTTCATCCGCCAGATGGTCGACGGGCTCGCCGCGCGGCTCGCCGAAAACCCCAGGGACGCCGAGGGCTGGCAGCGGCTGATGCGCGCGCGCATGGTGCTGGGCGACAGCAAGGGTGCGAAAGCGGCCTATGATGCGGGCATGAAGGCCTTTGCCGGCGACGCCGCCACCCAGGCGCAACTGACGGCGGCCGCCAGGGACCTGAGCATCAGCTGATCGTCATCGCCGCCTTCAACCCCATGGCGCCGGCCAGCAGCCGGTGCCGCCGCGCCACCGTGTCGCCATAGAGTTTGGCGCGTTCGGGCCGCAGCGTCAGCGTCAGCGCGCCCTCCTGCGCCGCCAGCCGGCTGCTGCGCAGCGCCACGCCGGTGCCGCCGCCCAGCCGCTGCCCCAGCCGCAGCGCCAGCCCCCATTGCCGGGCGCGCGCCAGCAGCGCGGGATCGGCGATGCGCGCCAGCGGCAGCAGCGCCGGATCGGCAACCGGCCCGCCGTTCAGCGCGTGCAGCGCCACCGCCAGCATCGCCCGACCCGGCGCGTCGATCCCCACCCAATTGCCGTGCAGCGCCACATCCAGGCCGCGTTCGGGCCGGAAATCCGGATGCGCGCGCCAGGCGACATCCGCCAGCAGGCAGGCGGCGTGGCGGATGCGGCGAATCTCCGGCGCTTCGTCCGCGAACACCCCGTCGCACCAGGCCAGCAGCAGGTCGCCGACCTCGGCATTGCTGCCATCGCCGAAGCGGCCCGATCGGTGCGCCTCCGCCCGGGCGGCGCTCAGCAGCGGGTCCTCGCGCTGCTGCTCCGGCGGCAGCGCCATGTAGAGCAGGCCCTCGCGCAGGCCATAGGCGCTGGTGATGATGCGGCTGCTGCCCAGCCGCGCCGTCACCTCCCGCAGCAGCAGCGCCGCGCCGGGCAGCTGCGGCCCGCGGCTGGTGGAGATGTTCGGCACCGCCTTCAGCGATTTCGCTTTCAGCTGCGCCAGCGTGCGCACCAGCCGCGCCGGCGCATCCGCCGGCAGCACATGATGGTGGATCACCGGCAGTGGCCATTCGATGAGGTGCATGTGCAGCTGCGCCAGCGCCCGCCAGCTGCCGCCCACCGCATAGAAGGGTTTGCCGGCGCCGGCGCGCGCCCAGTCCACCTTCGCCAGCGCCTTCGCCACGAAGGCGTTGAGCGCCGCGCGGCTCTTCTTGCGCTCGGCATCCAGCCGCAGCGAGCCGATGGGCAGCGACACCCGCTCATGCGCCTGGCCATTGCTCACGCGGATCAGCTCCAGGCTGCCGCCGCCCAGGTCGCCGACCACGCCGTCGGCATCGGGAATGCCGGCGATGACGCCGAACGCCGCCGCCCGCGCCTCCGCCTCGCCGTCGATGGTCTCGATCTCCAGCCCGACCTCGTTCCGCACCCGCGCCACGAACGCCGCGCCGTTTGCCGCCTCGCGGATCGCCGCGGTCGCCACCGCGCGCAGGCTGTCCACCCCCATGGCGTTCGCCAGCGCCACGAAGCGCGTCAGGCCGTCGAGCGTCAGCGCCATGGCATCATCGGAAAGCCGGCCGTTCGCCGCCACGCCGCGCCCCAGCCCGGCCATCAGTTTTTCGTTGAACAGCACCGCCGGCGTGCGCACCAGCCCCTCATAGACCACCAGACGCACGCTGTTGCTGCCGATGTCGATGATACCGATGCGCGGCTCGCGCAGGTCGATGCCGCGCGGCTCGCGCACGTCGGCCGCACGCGCCAGCAAACTCATGCCGCCGCGGCCACCAGCGCCTTTACCGCCGCCACCGCCTCCCCGGCCCTGGCCCCATCGGGCCCGCCCGCCTGCGCCATGTCCGGCCGGCCACCGCCGCCCTGGCCGCCGACCGCCGCCGCCGCCGCGCGCACCAGCTCCACCGCCGACAGCCGCGGCGACAGGTCCGGCGTCACGCCGACCGCCACCGTCGCCCGCCCATCGTTCACCGCCACCAGCACGGCGACCCCGCTGCCCATGCGCGCCTTCGCCTCGTCGATCAGGCCGCGCAGCGCCTTCGCGTCCAGCCCCTCGATCACCTGGCCCGAGAAACCGACACCGCCGACGCTCTCGTCCGCCGCCACTGCCTGCGCCGGGCCGGCCAGCGCCAGCGCGCGCTTTGCGTCGGCCAGCTCGCGCTCCAGCCGGCGGCGCTCCTCCACCAGCGCCGCCACGCGGTCCGCGACATCATCCGGCCGCACCTTCAGGCTGGCGGCCGCCGCCTTCAGCCCGGCTTCCTGCGCCAGCAGATACTGCCGCGCCGCCTCCCCGGTCAGCGCCTCGATGCGGCGCACGCCGGATGACACCGCGCTTTCGGAGACGATGCGGAACAGCGCGATGTCGCCCAGCGCGTTCACATGCGTACCGCCGCACAGCTCAACGCTGAACGGCAGCCGGCCATCGTCGCGCGGGGTGCCCATGCTCAGCACCCGCACCTCCTCGCCATATTTCTCGCCGAACAGCGCCAGCGCGCCGGCCTCCACCGCCGCCTCGGGCGTCATCAGGCGGGTGCTGACCGCCACGTTCGCCCGGATTTCCGCGTTCACCAGCCGCTCGATCTCGGCGATCTCGTCGTTGCTGAGGGCCTTCTGGTGGCTGAAATCGAAACGCAGCCGGTCCGGCGCCACCAGCGAGCCCTTCTGCGTGACATGCCCGCCCAGCACCGCGCGCAGTGCCGCGTGCAGCAGGTGGGTGGCGCTGTGGTTGGCGCGGATGGCATCGCGGCGGGCCTTGTCCACCTTCAGCGTGACGGTGTCGCCCACCGCGAGGCGGCCCTTGTCCACCGTCAGCGCATGGGCGTGCAGCTTGCCCAGCGGCTTGGCGGTGTCGCTGACATGGCCGGTAAAGCCGTCGCCGGTTACCGTGCCGGCATCGCCCATCTGGCCGCCGCTCTCGCCATAGAAGGGCGTCTGGTTGGTCAGCAGCGTCACCTGGTCGCCGGCCTCCGCCGCCGCCACGCCCGCGCCGTCCTTCACCAGCGCCACCACCTGCGCCTGCGCCTCCAGCGTGGCATAGCCGACGAAATCGGTCGCGCCCCCGGCCTCGACGATATCGAACCAGACCGTGTCCGTCGCCGCCGCGCCGCTGCCGGCCCAGGCCGCGCGCGCCCGCTTCTTCTGTTCGGCCATGGCGGCTTCGAAGCCGGCGCGGTCGACGCCAAGCCCCTGTGCCCGCAGCGCATCCTCGGTCAGGTCATAGGGGAAGCCGAAGGTGTCATAGAGGCGGAACGCCACCTCGCCGGGCAGCACCGCGCCCGAAGCCATGCCGGCCGTCGCCTCATCGAGCAGCCGCAGGCCGTTCGACAGCGTCTGGCGGAAGCGCGTCTCCTCCAGCTTCAGCGTCTCCTCGATGAGCGGCTGCGCGCGCGCCAGTTCCGGATAGGCCGCGCCCATCGCCGTCACCAGCGCCGGCACCAGCCGGTGCATCAGCGGCTCGGCGGCGCCCAGCAGGTGGGCGTGGCGCATGGCGCGGCGCATGATCCGCCGCAGCACATAGCCGCGGCCCTCGTTGGCCGGCAGCACGCCGTCCGCCACCAGGAAGCCGCTGGCGCGCAGATGGTCGGCGATGATGCGGTGGCTGGCCTGCATCGGCCCATGGCTGTCGCTCTTCGTCAGCTCGGCAGAGGCGTCGATCAGCGTGCGGAAGGTGTCGGTCTCGTAATTGTCATGCGTGCCCTGAAGGACGGCGGCGATCCGCTCCAGACCCATGCCGGTGTCGATGCTGGGCTTCGGCAGCGGCACCCGCGTCCCGTCCGCCGCCTGGTCGAACTGCATGAACACCAGGTTCCAGATTTCGACGAAGCGATCGCCGTCCTCCTCCGGCGATCCCGGCGGGCCGCCCGCAATGTGGGCGCCATGGTCAAAGAAAATCTCGCTGCACGGGCCGCAGGGGCCGGTGTCGCCCATCGACCAGAAATTGTCGCTGGTGGCGATGCGGATGATGCGTTCGGGTGGCAGGCTGGCGATCTTCGCCCACAGCGCCGCGGCTTCATCATCGGTGTGATAGACGGTCACCGTCAGCCGCGCCGGATCGATGCCCCATTTGACCGTCAGCAGCTCCCAGGCGAGGCTGATCGCCTGCTCCTTGAAATAGTCGCCGAAGCTGAAATTGCCCAGCATTTCGAAGAAGGTATGGTGCCGCGCGGTATAGCCGACATTGTCCAGGTCATTGTGCTTGCCGCCGGCGCGCACGCATTTCTGGCTGCTGACCGCCTGGGTATAGGGGCGGGTTTCCAGGCCGGTGAAGACATTCTTGAACGGCACCATGCCGGCGTTGACGAACATCAGCGTCGGATCATTCTGTGGCACCAGCGGCGCCGACGGCACCATCCTGTGCCCGGCGGCGGCGAAATGCTCCAGAAAGCTGCGCCTTACGTCATTGGTGGAAATCATCGCGCCCCGAATCCCGTTCATGTGTCGAACGACATCTAAGGCGCGCGGCCCAGCCGGGCAAGGCGAGCCATGCCGCACCCCAGCTCCTCCCCCGCCACCCCCTTGAACCGGCAAAACGGCTTTCTACATCGTCATCCGTTGGCACCGGTTGCCGTCATGGGACCACGCCGACATGCCGCGCCAGTTCGGGCGGCACCCCTAACCCATTGCTTTGAAAGGATGGACTGATGACCCGTTTTGATTTCGCGCCACTGCTGCGCTCCTCGGTCGGCTTTGAAAACCTGAACCGGCTGGTGGATTTCGCCACGCGCGCCGCCGAAGGCGACACCGCCTTCCCGCCCTATAATATCGAGAAGCTGGGCGACGACGGCTATCGCATCACCATGGCGGTCGCCGGCTTCGCGCCGAACGAGCTCGACCTGACGGTCCAGGAAAACACGCTGATCGTCACCGGAAAGGCCGCCGACGAAGCGCAACCGGCCGAACGCAGCTTCCTGCATCGCGGCATCGCCAAGCGCACGTTCGAGCGCCGCTTCCAGCTCGCCGACGTCATCAAGGTGACCGGCGCCAGCTTCGAGAACGGCCTGCTGAACATCGAGCTGGTGCGCGAAGTGCCTGAGCACAAGAAGCCCCGCAAGATCGAGATCGGCACGACCAACGCGCCGGTCGCCATCGAAGGCTTCAAGCAGGCCGCCTGATTGTTGGCCGGCTGACGCCAGAGCAGGCGGCGCACCAGCGCCGGCGCCCGGTCGGGCTTGTTCCGATCGGTCAGCGTCAGGAAGACCGGGGCCAGCGGCACGCGCCGCTGGCCCCTTTCGCGTTACAGAGCGAAATAGCGCTCCTCGACGATGCGCCCGTCCTCCACCGTATAAACGACATTCTCGGTCATGGTGGTGCGCTCGCCATCCTTCGGCGTGACGTCCACCGCCAGCCGCACGATGAACTGGTCGCCGTTGACGAACGGCCCTTCCACCTCGATGCCATGGACCGTGTGGTTCTCGTTCCACCAGCGCATCTTGTTGAGATTCTCCTCGCGGCCCTCCACGAACGCCATCGGGCCGTCCATCGCCTCCAGTGTCACCAGGTCCTCGTCCCAGTGCGCCTCGGCCGCTTCCATGAACTTGCCCTCCCGCAGCAGCGCGGTGAAGGTTTCCGCCAGCGCGCGGGCGTCCTCTTCCTCCTCGTCCAGCTCATCCTCCTCGACCTCGGCGTCCTCGATCTCCGGATCGTCCTGCATCGGGGTGACTGATTCGCTCATGGCACTTCTCCTTCCGCACCAACCATAGGACGCGGATAAGTCAGCGCGGTTGCAGTGCCGGGGGGACTGGCGCAAAACATCGCGCAAGGGAGAGTGCCATGCAGACCACCGAAATCCGGCTGATGAAAAACGACCCGCGCACGCGGGAGGTGGCCCCTGTCGAACGGGCCCCGGGCCCCGGCCAGGCGCTCGCGCGCATCGACCGCTTCGCCCTCACCTCCAACAACGTCACCTACGCCGCCATCGGCGAGGCGATGGGATATTGGCGCTTTTTCCCCGCGCCCGAGCCGTGGATCATCATGCCGGTGTGGGGCTTCGCCACCGTCACCGAATCGCGGGCCGAGGGCGTGGCCGCGGGGGACCGATTCTATGGCTATTGGCCGTCCGCCAGCCACGCGCTGCTGACGCCCGGGCCGGTGAAGGCGCATGGCTTCGCCGACATGGCGCCGCACCGCCAGGCGCTGCCGCCGATCTACAATGCCTATTCGCCGGTCGCGCCCGGTACCGACGAGGCCGCCGCGGCGCTGTTCCGGCCGCTCTATGGCACCGGCTTCGTGCTCGCCGACCATCTGGTCGAGACCGCCGAACCCGGCGCGATCATCCTGACCAGCGCCAGCAGCAAGACCGCGCTGGCGACGGCCGAGGGCCTGCGCGCCGCCGGCCGGCCGGCGACCGGCCTGACCTCGGCGGCGAACCGGGATTTCACGCTGGCGACCGGCTATTACGACCAGGTGCTGGCCTATGACGACCTCGCCACCCTCGATGCCGGCGCGCCTGCCACACTCGTCGATTTCAGCGGCAACGCCCGGCTGAAGGCGGCGCTGCACCGCCACCTGCGCGGCCTCGGCGCCAGCCACATCGTCGGCGCCACGCACTGGGACGTCGCCCCCGATGCCGAGCCGCTGCCCGGTCCCACCCCCGCGCTGTTCTTCGCCCCCACCGTCTGGGCCGCCAAGGCGAAGGCGATGGGCCCCGCCGCCTTCGACGCCGCCATGGCCGCCGGCATGGCGCGCTTCCTTGCCACCACCCGGCCCTGGCTGACCATCATCCAGGAAAGCGGCCCCGCCGCCTACGAAACCCGCCTCGACAAGCTGCTTGCCGGCACCGCCAGCCCGGCGGAAGGCTATGTGATCAGCCTGTAACCCGCGCTGTCAGCTGCGCCGAACATGCGACCTCAGAGGGGAGGCAACGCACGAGACTGGCTGGGAAATTGCTCAGGCCGACGGCGAGTTATCGACCAATCTCAGCCTCGGGCGGTCTTCTTGCGCTCCACGCTGAAGCGCTTCAACTGCTCGATCGGCTCTTCCCAGCCGGGTTTCGCCGCCGCCGCCGCCTGATAATCCTCGAACGCCTGCCGCATGTCGCCGGTCAGTTCATAGGCGACCGCCCGCGTGTAATAGGCGACCTCAGGCCGGGACGGGTTCATCGACAGGCCCTGGCTCAGCGCCGCGATGGCGTCGCGGTCGCGCCCGCCCTTGTGCAGCAGCGCAATGCCATGGTTGACATAGGCCTCCGCCAGCGAGCCGTCGACGCGGATCGCCTCGGCATAATCGGCGATCGCGCCATCCAGGTCGCGGCCCTGCATCTTCAATATGCCGCGATTGACCAGCGTCGCGGCGCGGTCCCGCCGGCCCAGCGCCTCTTCCTCCAGCGCCTGCGTGCAAATCTCGATGCTCGTGCGCGTGCTGCGCTTCATCTCCGCCGCCTCGAAACAGCTGCGGCCCATGCCACCGCCCATCAAGGTCACCGCCGCATGCCCGGGCAGCGCCAGCAGCAACGCGGCCCCCACCATCACCGAACGGATCATGGCTTTCTCCCCTTGCCACTCACACCTCATGGTACAATAGCACATCCACGAAGCAAGAAAAGCGTCATCAATCCTCCCGCGCGACGCGCGCGGGCTTGGCCGGACGTCGACGCGGGCGGCCTATAAAAAATTCACATGCCCCATCTTGCGGCCCTCCGCCGCCTCCGACTTGCCATAGAGGTGCAGC
The DNA here is from genome assembly GCF_014117445.1 of Sandaracinobacteroides saxicola. Classification (NCBI taxonomy): domain Bacteria; kingdom Pseudomonadati; phylum Pseudomonadota; class Alphaproteobacteria; order Sphingomonadales; family Sphingosinicellaceae; genus Sandaracinobacteroides; species Sandaracinobacteroides saxicola. The sequence continues at coordinate 2,232,765 of NZ_CP059851.1, forward strand.
TTCGCCGCGGGGTCCGCCAGCAGCGCCGGCCAGCGGTCCGCCGTGTCGCCCAGCAGATTCTCCATCCGCACCCGCGGCACCCGCATCGTCACCGGCCCCAGCGGCAGGCCGCAGATGGCGCGGACATGCTGCTCGAACTGGCTGGTCAGCGCGCCGTCCTGCGTCCAGTGGCCGCTGTTGTGCACCCGGGGCGCCATCTCGTTGAACAGCGGGCCCTCGGCGCACGCGAAAAACTCGCACGCCAGCACACCGACATAGTCCAGCGCGTCGGCGATCCGCACCGTCAGCGCAGTCGCCTCCGCCATGCACGCCGCCACCGCCGCCCCCGCCGGCACATGCGATTCGGACAGGATGCCGCCACGGTGCACATTTTCCGCCGCCGGATAATGCACCTCCGCGCCGCCCGGACAGCGCGCGACCAGGATCGAGAATTCCGCCGCGAACGCCACATAGCCTTCCAGCACGCACGGCGCGCCCGCCACCGCCGCCCATGCCGCCCCGGCCTCGTCGGCAGAACCGATGCGCACCTGGCCCTTGCCGTCATAGCCCAGCCGCCGCGTCTTCAGGATCGCCGGCGTGCCCACGTCCGCCAGCGCGGCATGCAGGCCGGCAAGCGAATCGACTGCCGCGAACGGCGCCGGCCGGCCGCCAAGTCCGGCGACGAAGCGTTTCTCGATCATCCGGTCCTGCGCCACCCGCAACGCCGCCACGCCGGGCCGCACCGGTTTCAGCGCCGCCAGCCGCTCCACCGTCGCCACCGGCACATTCTCGAATTCATAGGTGATGACATCGACCGCCGCCGCAAAGCGGTCCAGCGCCGCCGCATCGTCCCACGCCGCGCGCGTCACCGCCGCCGCGACATCGCCCGCCACCAGTTCGGCATCGGGTGCATAAACATGCACGCGGTATCCCAGCGGCGCCGCCGCCAGGGCCAGCATCCGCCCCAGCTGCCCGCCCCCCAGGATGCCGATGGTCGCACCCGGCAGGATCAAGCCGCCGGCTCCGCCGCCACGCGCTCGCTCTGCGCCGCGCGCCAGGCCTCCAGCCGCGTCGCCAGCGCATCGTCCGTGGTCGCCAGCATGGCGGCGGCCAGCAGCGCCGCGTTCACCGCACCGGCCCGACCGATCGCCAGCGTGCCCACGGGGATGCCCGCCGGCATCTGGACGATCGACAGCAGGCTGTCCATGCCGCCCAGCGCCGCCGATGGCACCGGCACCCCCAGCACCGGCAGGCGGGTCATGCTGGCGACCATGCCGGGCAGGTGCGCCGCGCCGCCGGCGCCGGCGATCACCACCCTCAGCCCGCGCGCCACCGCGCTTTCGGCATAGTCCACCAGCCGCCGCGGCGTGCGGTGCGCCGAGACGATCCGCGTCTCGTGCGCGACGCCCAGCGCCGCCAGCGTCTCCGCGGCATGCCGCATCGTCTCCCAGTCGGACTGGCTGCCCATGATGATTCCCACCATGCAACCTGCACGCGGTGTCTCGCCCACCTAAGCCCTCCGGCCGCAAAAAGGCGGCGTAGCGCCGGCGTCGCCGCCCGGCAAGCCCCGCTCAGCGCTGCAGCAGCGTCAGCAGCGCCCCGGCCCGCGCCGCGTTCGCCGGGCGCGGCGGCGCATGCGCGGCGCAGGCCAGGCAGCGCGCCTGGATGCTGGCCCCCTGCGCCATCGTCAGCGCGTCGGCGATCTGCGCCGTCGCGCGCAGCCGGCTGATCATCGCCAGCCGCGCGAAGGCATCGGCCGCCGGCGGCGGCGGGCTGTCGCCGAACCGGTTCAGCAGCGCCTCCAGCGTTCCCGGCTTCGCCTCCAGCGTCACCACGCGCGGATTGTCGCCCAGCTTCGCCGCCTTCGCCGCATCCCTGATCGCCGCGTCCAGCCCGCCGAAACCGTCCACCAGCTTGCGGTCAAGCGCGTCCCGCCCGGACCAGACCCGGCCTTCCGCGATCTTCTCCACCTCGGCCGCCGGCAGCTTGCGCGCCGCCGCCACCAGCCCCACGAAGCGCCGGTAGGTGTCGGAAATGCTGCCCTGGATCAGTGCCTTCGTTGGCTCGTTGATGCCGCCCAATATGTCCGGCTGCCCGGAATAGGGGGTGGTCGCGATGCCGTCGGTGCCTATGCCCGCCGATTTCAGCGTGCGGTTGAAGGTGGGGATGATGCCGAACACGCCGATCGAGCCGGTGATCGTGGTCGGCGCGGCATAGATGCGGTTCGCCGCGGTCGCGATCCAATAGCCGCCGCTGGCCGCCACCGGCCCGAAGCTCGCCACCACCGGAATGTCCCGCGCGCGGGCCTGCATCAGCGCGGAGCGGATCTTCTCCGACGCGGTCACCGAACCGCCGGGCGAATCGATGCGCACCACCAGCGCCCGGATGCTGTCGTTCGCCAGCGCTTCGGTCACCAGGTTGGCGATGGTGTCGCCGCCGGCGCTGCCGGCATCCGCCTCGCCATCGACGATGTCGCCGCTGACATAGAGCACGCCGACTGCGTCGCCGCTGCCGCCGGGCGAGCGCGCGCGCAGGTAATCCGCCATCGAAATGCCGTTGAAGCTCAGCGGGTCGTCGGGCGTGTCGCCCTCCCCCACCTGCTTGCGCAGGGAGGCGACGACCGCCGTGCTGTCGCCGATGCGGTCGATCAGCCTGGCATTCAGCGCCGCCTTTGCCTGGTCACCGCCGGCCGCCGCCACCCCGGCCTGCCAGCCGTTGACCGCCGCGCGCACGTCCACGCCCTTGCGCGCGGCGGCGACGTCCGCCACGTAACTGCCCCACAGGCTGTCGGCCAGCGCCTGGTCGGCGGCCTTCGCCTCCGGCGAGGCGGCGGCGCGCGTGAAAGGCTCCACGAAACTCTTGTAGGTGCCCACCCGGAACACCTCCACATCTACCTTCAGCCGGTCCAGCAAATCCTTGAAATAAAGCCCGGTGCCCCCCGGCCCGGTGATGATCACGCCGCCCAGCGGATTGAGCCACGCCTCGCTCGCCTGCGCCGCCAGATAATAGCTGTCGTCGGTGTAGGCGGTGGCATAGCTCACCACCGGCTTGCCGCTGGCGCGGAACGATTTCAGCGCCGCCGATACCGCCTGCAGGTTGGCCTGCCCGCCGCCCAGGAATCGGTCGAGGTCGAGCATGATCAGCTTCACCGAGCCATCATCCTTCGCCGCCTCGATGGCGCGCACCACGTCGCGCACCTGCACCTGCGGGATGGTCGGCGTGCTGGACAGCACCTCGGCGGCGGTGCGCGGCGTTGCCTGGTCCACCAGCACGCCATCCATGTTCAGCACCAGCGCGGTATCGTTCGGCACGGTGATCGCCGGCGTGCGGAACGACAGCGCCGCCCACAACAGGCCGAAAAACAGCAGCATGAACAGCAGCACCAGCGCGTCCTTCACGCCGACCACGAAATTCCACAGCGTGCGCATCAAGGCCATGCCAATTCTCCTGCTCTCGCTTTAGGGTGCCCAAGGCAACCGACGCAAGCGCGGCACATTGACTTTTGCCATCTTGCAGCGTTGAATGGCACTTGAGAGGGGGGCCATCTCACCCGAGGATTGCCCTGTGTTTGAACGCGAAGACCTGGATGCCGCCGTCGCCGCCGGCGTGCTCGACCGCCGCGCGCGCGATGCGCTTGTCACGTTCGTCGCGCAGCGCCGCGCCGGAGAGGCCGAGCCCGACGCCGAACGCTTCCGCCTGCTGACCGGCTTCAACGACATTTTCGTCACCATCGCCTGCGGGCTGCTGCTGGCGGCGGCGGCCTCGCTCGGCAGCAGCGTAGCAGCCGGCTTGGGGGCAGCGGCGGGGGCGGCGCTTGCCTGGGGCCTTGCTGAGTATTTCACGCGTGTCCGCCGCATGGCGCTCCCCAGCATCGTGCTGCTGCTCGCCTTCGTCGGCGGCGTATTCTTGGCGACGATGGCCTTCACCAAGCCGCTGTTGGGCGAAGACGGCCCGTCCGTCGCAGGTGTCGTGCTGGGCAACGCCGGTCCGCCGCTGGTCATCGCCGCGCTCGCCGCGACGCTTGCCGCTGCCCTGCACTGGTGGCGTTTCCGCGTGCCGATCACCGTCGCCGCCGGCACCGCCGCGCTGGTCGGGCTGGTCGCCTCCGCCGCCGCCGCCGGCCTCGGCATCACCGGCAACCCGCTGCTCGCCATCATGCTGGTCTGCGGTCTCGGCGTCTTCGCGCTCGCCATGCAGTATGACATGGCCGACCGGCTGCGCGTGACGCGCAAGACCGACGTCGCCTTCTGGCTGCACCTGCTCGCCGCGCCGCTGATCGTCCACCCGATCTTCGCGCTCACCGGCCTCCTGGACCGCACCCCCGCCCCCGGCGGCGCGGTCGTGGTGCTGATCGTCTATGCCGGCCTCACCCTGGTGGCGCTGGCGGTCGACCGCCGCGCCCTGCTGGTGTCGGCGCTGATCTATGTGCTCTGGGCGATCCAGGCGCTGTGGGCGGCCGGGCGCGGCGTGGAGGCCGGCTTCGGCCTGACCGCGCTCACCATCGGCACCTTCCTGGTGCTGCTGTCCGCCGCCTGGGGCCGCATCCGCGGCGCCCTGGTGCGGCAATTGCCGCCGGCGCTGGCGGAGCGGCTGCCGGTTACCGCGTGAACGGGGTTACCGCGGCGCTCTGCGTCAGCGGCACGGTCGTCACCGGGCGGACATCGGCCGGGCTGGTCGCGGGCGGCGGCTTGATCGCCGCCCAGATCGGCTCGCCGCGGCCATCGCGCGGCACTTCCCCGCCGGTGCCCGGCCCGGCGGCCCGCTGCCCGACATAGAGCGGCGACGGCGCGCACGCCACCAGCGGCAGCAACAGCGCCAGACTCAATAGCTTCCCCATCCTCAAACCCTTTTTATGTGCTTCCGTACCCGACCCCAGTACGGCCCGCTTGCACGCGCCCCCCTGCGACGGCAAGCAAGACTGCGATGAAACGGTGGACTGGCGTGACGGGATTGGCGGCGCGGGGCGACGGCCTGACCGCCGACGGCCGCTTCGTGCCCGGCGCGCTGCCCGGCGACCAGGTCGGCGACGATGGCGAGATCGCCCGCGGCCCCGGTCATGCCACCCCCGCCTGCCACCATTTCGGCCGCTGCGGTGGCTGCCAGCTGCAACATGCCAGCGACGCCGTCTATGCCGATTTCACCGTCGACCGCATCCTGCGGCCGCTGGCGGCGGTGGGCATCGTTCCGGCAGAGATAATGCCGGTGGCGCTGTCCCCGCCCCACAGCCGCCGCCGCGCCAGCCTGCGCGCGGTGAAAAGCGGCCGCGAGGTGGCGCTGGGCTTCAATGCGGAGGGGAGCCACGACCTCATCGACCTCGCCGAATGTCCGGTGCTCAACCCTGCGCTGTTCGCCCTGCTGGCACCGCTGCGCGGGCTGCTGCCGCCGCTGATGCGCGAGCGGCAGACGGTGGGCGTCACCGTCACCCGCGTCGACCAGGGCGTCGACCTGCTGCTCGCCAACCTCAGCGCCGACGGCCTGCGCGCGCGCGAAGCGCTGACCGCCTTTGCCCAGGCCCACGGCCTCGCCCGGCTTTCGGTGGAGGGGCCGGCTGGCGTGGAGACCGTGATCGATGCCGGCGCCACCGTGACACTGGGGGGCATTGCCGTCGCCCTGCCGCCGGGTGGTTTCCTGCAGGCCACGGCGCAGGGCGAGGCGGCACTGGTTTCGGCGGTGCTGGCGGGCGTCGGCCCGGCCCGCCGCGTCGCCGACCTGTTCGCCGGGGCCGGCACCTTCGCGCTGCCGCTCTCCGCCACCGCCCATGTGGAGGCCGCCGACGCCGCCGGGCCCGCCATCGAGGCGCTCAAAGCTGCCGCCCGTGCCGCCGGACGCCCGGTGAAGGCCGTGCACCGCGACCTGTTCCGCCGGCCCTACACTGCCGCCGAGCTGGACTGCTTCGAGGCGCTGGTGATCGACCCGCCGCGCGCCGGCGCCGCCGCGCAGACCGCCGAAATCGCCGCCAGTGCCGTTCCCCGCGTGATGGCGGTCAGCTGCAACCCCGCCACCTTCGCCCGCGATGCGGAACGGCTGGTGAAATCCGGTTTCACCCTTGGACGGCTGTGGCCGGTGGCGCAGTTCCGCTGGTCGACGCATGTAGAGCTTGCGGCACTTTTTCTGCGCTGACGGTAGACGCCGCAACCGGTTGTGGGATGATTAATTGGCATAAGATGCGTCAACATATGCATCCTGTCGCCAGAATTTACAATCTTGGGTTGTGCCGACGATCGATCGCGTTGTTTTTCAAGGCCCTGGCTCGTCGAGGGCAAGTTGGCACGAAATTTGATTAACAACCATCGTCGGCGTCGTGCCGATTGCAACAACAGGGGTTAAGCGATGCGTAAATTCATGCTCTCCGCTCTTGTCGCCGCTGCCGCGTTCGCCGCGCCGGCCAGCGCCGTCACCGTGCTGACCTTCGAAGGCCTGGGCAACCTGGCGCCGGTCGGCAACTTCTATGCGCCGAACTACATCTTCTCGCCCGCGACGCTGGCGATCGTCGATGCCGATGCCGGCGGATCGGGCAATTTCGCCAACGAACCCAGCCCGAATACCATCATGTTCTTCCTGGACGCGAACAACGCCATCCTGAACGCGCCGAACGGCTTCACCACCGGCTTCAGCTTCTTCTACTCCTCGTCGACCGCCGCGTCGGTCAACGTCTATGACGGGCTGAACGCCACCGGCAACCTGCTCGCGTCGCTCAACCTGACCGCGCAGGGCTTCGACAATTGCAGCGGCGATCCCGGCGGCGCCTTCTGCAACTGGACGGCCGTCGGCGTGGCCTTCAGCGGCACTGCCCTGTCGATCGACTTCGGCGGCACCGCCAACCAGACCGGGTTCGACAACATCACCTTCGGCTCCGACAAGCCGGTGGTGCCGGAACCCGCCACCTGGGCGATGATGATCGTCGGCTTCGGCCTCGTCGGCGCCGCGCTGCGCCGTCGCGCCAAAGGCGCGCCGCATCACCGCACCGCCGTCGCCGCCTGAGCCAAGGCAGGGACAAGAGGGGGCGGGCGCCACGCGTCCGCCCCTTTTTCATGTCCGGTTGACCCCGCCGCCATCGCGCGGGAAGATGCCGCGGGAAAGGACAGCGCGATGGCAGCCGGCTCCGAACCCCAGATCGACCCCCGCATCGACGCCTATATCGAACGCGCCGCGCCCTTCGCGCAGCCGATCCTGCGCCACATCCGCGAAACGCTGCACGCCGCGCTCCCCGGCCTTGCCGAGACCATCAAATGGGGCATGCCCTTCTTCGAACATGGCGGCAAACCACTCGCCAACATGGCGGCGTTCAAGGGCCACGCCGCCTTCGGCTTCTGGAAACGCGAGGGCGCCGCGCCCGCCGGCGAAAAGGACAATGCCATGGGCCAGTTCGGCCGTCTGGCCAGCCTCGCCGACCTGCCGCCCGACGCGGAGATCGGCGCACTGGCCCGCGCCGCCGCCGCGCTGATCGATGCCGGCGCCACCACCGCCAAATGGCCGAAAACCCGCGCCCCCGCCCCCGCCATGCCCGCCGACCTTGCCGCCGCGCTCGACGCCATGCCCACGGCACGCGCCGCCTTCGATGGCTTCCCACCCAGCGCGCAACGCGAATATCTCGACTGGGTGACAGAGGCCAAGGCGCCCACCACCCGCGCCCGCCGCATCGAAGCCACCGTCAGCCAGTGCGCGGAAGGCAAGCGCCGCTACTGGCAGAACCGCGCCCGCGCTCAATCGGCATAGACATCATAATCCACCGTCGCCCAGTGCGGCGACGCCAGCATCAGCTGGTTCAGCAGCACGCTGTTCACATACTTCGCATCATAATAAAAATCGTCCGGAATCACGTCGGACAGGCGGCAGACCATGCTGTCGTGGATGCCGAACAGCCCGGTCTGGATCTTCAGCCAGAAATAGTCGGTGTCGGTCGCGGTCGCCAGCGACGCAAGATTGGGAAAAAATGTCGGATATTGGTCCTGCATCGCCTGTGCGTTGTTCACATTGGTCGCCCTGGTGCGCGCCTGGTTGAGCGATGCGACCAGCCCCGGCAACGGCGCCCGGTTGCTGTTGGCGCGCAGCGCCGCGCCCTTCAGGATCGGCTTCGGCCACTCCACACCCTCGATCTTCTCGGCCTCCTCCAGCGGCACGCGCAGCCGCAGGTCCTTCTTGGTCTCCAGCTTGCCGTCGATCTTTCCCATCAGCGCCTTGTCCAGCTTTTCCAGCACGCCGGCATCGCGCAGGAACAGCCGCATCGCCGCCGCCTGGTGGCAGGCCGCCACGAACGCCGCGCAGGTGATGCCGCGGTTGATGCTCAGCGGCGTCTTCTCGTGCAGCCGCAGCGTCCATTTCATCAGCCGCACCAGTGCGGTCACATCCAGCGGGATGGAGGCGATCGACGCGGTCTGCATCATCGCCGAAAAACGGTTCGCGCGCAGTTCCTTGGTCAGGCTCTGCTTCGATCCCGGCGTGCTGCCATAGGGCGTGCTGGCCAGGTCCTTCTGCCCGATGGTGCGGTCCGTCGCCCACACTTTCGCCGCTTCGGACGCCGCCTTGCCCAATTCCCCGCCGCGCCGGGCACGGCGATATTTCGGCATCTCGGCATAGCCGCCGAACCCCTCGATGATCACGCCGTCATTGGCGGCATGGACGAACGCCGGCTCGCGAGAGGGCGAATGCGCGCCTTCCAGATACACCGTCATGTGCAGCGGGCGCTTGTCCGCCCCCGGCACATAGGTGATGATGATGTCCCCGGTCTGAAACCCCGCCCGCGCCCCCAGCAATGCCGCCATGCCTCACCTCCCGCGACTCGACCCCGCGCCACAATGTTAACATCGTGGCGCGCTGTTGGCAGGGGTTGCCGTATGACTGGGGCCGGCGCCCCACTCCCATCAGATCAGCGATGACCCGCCCCTCGAATACAGATCCTGGGTCAGGCAGGTGCGCAATGCAGTACTCGCCTCTTGCCCGACAGTATAATCATGGTCGCTGACCAGATCGTCGTGGCGTGTTTCATCTGCCGACAGCTTGTCAAGGACAGACTGGAAAAACAGATATGCGGCCTGCGTCTTGCCGACCATGTACAACCCGCCGCCTTCCTCGAAATACCATGTGCGCAGCTCTACCATGCGTTTGGCGACCTGCTCATGGCGTAGCGTCCGGTCGCGCGGGTACAGCGGAAAAATGCCCGTCAATCGCCAAAGCGTCAGATAGAGCTCCGTCCGCTTGGCCAGCAGGCCGTCATCGATCCGCGCTCGCCGGTCGAGCCACGCCTTGCCGACGCCGCCGACAAAGCCGGCGACGATTCCGATGAACGCAACAAAAAGCTCCGACATGATGCGCAATCCCCCCGCGAAGGTGGAAAGGTTACACCATGTGGCCGGCTTCAGCCAAACAGCTTCGCCCAGCCGCGCTTCGGCCGGTCCTTCCAGTGGCCACGGTGCCAGGCATCGCTTGCCAGCAGCGGCATCACGCTGCCGGCTTCGGCAAACACCATCTGCTCGTGCACCGTCTGCACCTTGCCCCAGCTCGCCGCCTCCTGAAGGGTGGAGCTGCTGCACGCCCCGTCGCGCGTGTCCGCCACCGTGATCTGCACCGCATATTTGTGCATCTCGACATCATGGTGCCCCAGGATCTCGGCGCACACCACCGTATCCTGGATGAAGTTCTTCGGCACCCCGCCGCCGATCATCAGCAGGCCGGTCGGCCCCGCCTTGATCTTGATGTCGGTCAGCTCGCGGAAATCGGCGATGGCGTCCAGCACCATATAGGGTGCGCCGGCCTTCATCCGGTCCACCTGATGCTTCACCAGCCCGAACCCCGCGGAGGAATCCACGAACGCCGGGCAGAAGGTCGGCACGTCATGCTCATAGGCGAGCTTGACCAGCGAATTGTCCTTCTTGCCATGCTCGGCCAGATATTTCCCCATCTCGCGGATGAAGGCGCGGCTGGAATAGGCCTTCGGTTCCAGGCTGTTGGCGATCTCGCCGATGGTATGGTCGCAGTCCTGCAACTGCTCCTCATCGATATAGGTATCATAGATGCGATCGATGTAGAGCGAGCGCAGCGTGTTGTCGTTGGGGATTTCCAGCGCCTGGTAATGTTTGTGGCCCAGCCCCTCGAAGAAATCCATGTCGACGATGCTGGCGCCGGTCGCCACCACGGCATCGACCATGTTGGAACGGATCAGCTCGGCATAAAGGTCCATGCAGCCGCCCGCGGACGTGCTGCCGGCGATCACCAGGAAGATGGTGCAGTCCCTGTCGGCCAGCATCTGGTTGTAGATGCCGGTCGCGCGCGCCAGGTCGCGGCTGGTGAAGCTCATGTTCGCCATCTGGTCGATGATCGGCCGCGCGTCGAAGCTGGTGATGTCGATATGCTCGACGGTCTTGGACAGCAGCTCCGCCTTGCGCTGCTGGTCGATCTGTTCGCTCATGATGCTCTCCATAAAGGAACCCGGCCCCCGCGCAGGGGGACCGGGTCGTCATATCCCTGTAACCCTTTACTTCCCGCTTTTTGCGAAAAGATGACGGACATTGCCCGGCAGTTCGACCGGTTCCGGCGTGCCGGTGATCAGGCTGGACATCGGCGCGTCGCCGACCTCCACCGACTGGCACAGGCAATCGCCAAAGCCGTTGAACCCGGTGCGCATGGCGCTGCCATAGGCGCCCAGCTGGCCGATCTCCAGATAGTCACCGGCCTGCACGTCGGCGGGCAGCACGAACGGCCCCTTCATATGGTCCATGTCGTCGCAGGTCGGACCATAGAAATCATAGTCGAGCGGCTTGGCATGCGACGCCACCTCCCGCACCAGCGCCACCGGATAGCGCCAGGCGACATGCGCGGCATCAAACAACTGGCCATAGGCGCCGTCGTTGATGAACAGCGTGTCGTCCCGCCGCTTCTCCACGCGCACCAGCAGGCTGGAATAATCCGCGCACAGTGCCCGCCCCGGCTCGCACCACAGCTCGGCGGAGTAGCTGACCGGCAGCGCCTCGAACCCGCGATGGATCACCGCGAAATAGGCGGCGAGCGCCGGCGGTTCCATCCCCGGATAGCGCGACGGAAAACCGCCGCCAACATCGATCACATCCACCGTCACGCTGGCCGCCACGATCGCCGCGCGCGTCAGCGCCAGCGCGTCGGCATAGGCCTGCGGAGTCATCGCCTGGCTGCCGACATGGAAACAGATGCCCAGCGCATCGGCCACCTGCCGCGTTGCCATCAGCAGCGCCGGCGCGTCGGTCAGGGAAACCCCGAACTTCGAGGCCAGGCTCAGCTTGCTGTGCGCCGACGAGACCCGCAGGCGTACGCACAGCGTCAGGTCCGCGGCGTTCACGCCATCGGTCGCGGTCGCCGCGACGATCTTCGCCAGCTCCTCATGGCTGTCCAGGCTGAAGATGCGCACGCCGAGCGCATGATAGGCCTCGGCGATTGCTTCCGGCGCCTTCACCGGATGCATGAAGGCCAGCGTGGCTTCGGGCAGCAGGTCGCGCACCAGACGGGCTTCCGTCAGGCTGGCGACGTCGAAATGCCGGATGCCGCCCTCCCACAGCAGCCGGATCAGCTCCGGCGTGGGATTGGCCTTCACGGCATAGAAGCTCTTGCCGGGAAATTCCGACGCGAACAAGGCCGCCGCAGCGATCGCTGCATGCGGGCGGACCAGGGTGACGGGCGCTGCCGGTCGCAGCGCGCGCGCTACCCGAAGCGCGTTATGATGCTTTGCCAACTCAAGGGACCTCCGGTGTGCTGTTGCAAACAAGCTGCCTTGCGGTGGAAGTCCCATGGGGCAGCGGAGGCGCGATTTAGGGCGTGACCCCCCCCATGTAAAGGCTTTTTTTGTGACAGCGAAAAACGCGATTTTCCGCTGATGCGTCAACGGCTTGTCAGCACCGCTCGCAGCGGTTCCGACAAGCCGTCAACCAGCCGTCAAAACGGCGTCGCCCCTCAGGCGATGCGGTGCAGCCCCAGCATGGCCTTGCGGCGCCGGATCGCCACGCCGACCAGGCCGAAACCGGCCACCATCATCGCCCAGGTCGCCGGCTCGGGAATGGGCAGCGTGTAGCGCAGCTGCGCCACCGCGAAGCCGCGCGCACCGGAATCGGCCGTCACCGTCACACTGGTGAACCTGTTGGCGCCGTCATAGACCGCGGCCAGCAGCCGCGCCCCGGAATTGCCAACGATCGACCGGCTGATCGAACCGACCAGCGTCGCCCCATTGTAATAATCGACGGTGAAGCCGTGCGTGCCGAAATCATTCGGCTCCGCTTCGAACCCCCACGCCGTCACCGGCTTCGAGAAGGTGAAGGTCAGCATGCCGGCGCCCTGCGTCGACCAGACCCGCGGGTTGCTCTGCTCGGTATCGGGCGGCGAGCCCCAGGTCGCCCAGCCACTGCCCACCGTGATCGGCCGCAGCGAGGTGGAGAAGGACACCGTGAGATCGACATCGCCCCAGCTGGTGCGCGCGCCCGGGCTGGACGGCACGCCGATCAATGTGGTGTTGCTGCGATAGGTCGCGTCCGGTGACAGGACCTGGGTAATTGCCCCCACCGGTGCGGCAAAACCGATGCCGCCAAGCGCCATGGCAATGATGATGAAGTTACGCCCCCTGCTACGCATCTCAACCTCCCCATGAAGAGAAATAGTGGCGCAAGCATAGCATAAAGCTGCCCGCCCGTCGACTGGCGCAACACGGGAAAAGGCTGAAATCATGTAAAAATTGCCGACTTGGCAGTGTCAGTGACGTCGACGCTCCATAAGCGCCACTGTTGGCTTGTTTGACATCCAACCCGTCCGCAATCGAAAAAAACGCCATTTCGCACCCATCGGCCACAACCGGTCGGCGCCGGAATATATTGGCACTGTGATGGACATGAAATTGACCCGATGGCGCCTGCACCGCCCGCCGCGAATCAGCTGCGGCGCGGCCTGCGCCGGAAATTCCGCCCGCAGCCTCAGCTGCTGCGCAGTTTCCTCGCGACGAAATCGCTCAGGCTTCCCAGCGTCTCGAACAGCTCGCCGTCCACCTCGTCATCGTCGATGATGATGCCGAAACGGTCCTCGATCGCCGTCAGCACGGTGGCCACCGCCATCGAATCCAGCTCCGGCAGCGCCCCGAACAGCCGGCTGTCCTGCCGCAGCCCGGCACGGCTCGCCACCGACAGGGACAGCGCCGCGCCCAGCACCGCGGCGACATCCGCATCGATCCGGTCACTGGGGGGCGGGTTGAGCGTGGCCATGCCGTTCAGCTGTGATTGTTTCAGACCTGTGAAGGGCAGCGCGTTAGCCAGCAGGGCCGCGGTTGGCAATCCCCGCGATGCGCTCTAAACGCCCCGCCATGCAGCGCGCTTTCACGAAAATGCACGGCCTCGGCAATGATTTCGCCGTGTTCGACGCGCGCGCCCAGCCCTTCACCCCCACGCCGGCGCAGGCGCGCCACATCGCCGACCGCCGGCGCGGCGTCGGCTGCGACCAGCTCATCCTGATCGAGCCCAGCACCCGCGCCGACGCCTTCATGCGCATCTTCAACCCCGACGGCAGCGAGGCGGAGGCCTGCGGCAACGCCACCCGCTGCGTCGCCAGCCTGCTCGGACGCAGCGCCACCATCGAAACCCGCGCCGGCCTGCTGCGCACCCGGACCATCGATCGCGCCGTCCGCGTCGACATGGGCCAGGCCCGCTTCGGCTGGCAGGAGGTGCCGCTCGCCTATGCCATGGACACCAGCGCGCTGCCGGTCGGCTGGGATGGCCTCGCCCACCCCGTGGCGCTTTCCATGGGCAACCCGCACCTGGTGTTCATCGTCCCCGATGTCGACGCCGTCGACCTCGCCGCGCTCGGCCCGGTGATCGAACAGGACCCGCTCTTCCCGCAGCGGATCAACGTCAACATTGTCCAAATCACCAGTGAAACGGCAGTTCGCCACCGCGTGTGGGAACGCGGCGCCGGCCTGACCGAGGCCTGCGGCTCGGGCGCCTGCGCCGTTGGCGCCGCACTGGTGAAACGGCGCCTCACCCATGCAACGCTCACGGTGCACATGCCCGGCGGCGCACTGCTGATCGAGGTCGCCGAGGACTTCGCTGTCGCCATGACCGGGCCCGTGGCGACCGCCTTCTCCGGCGTGATCAAGCTGTGACCGGCATCATCCCAAGCAACGTCGTCACCCAGGGCTGCCGCCTCAACCTGGCGCAGGCCGACGCGCTCGCCGCGCTCTCCGCCGGCCGCACCGTCATCAACAGCTGCGCCGTCACCGCTGAAGCCGTCCGCGACGCGCGTGCCGCCGCGAAACGCGCGCTGCGCGACCACCCGGGCGCCGACATCATCGTCACCGGCTGCGCCGCCGAAGTCGAACCCCAGCGCTTCGCTGACCTCCCCGTCCGCCTCATCGGCAACCGCGCCAAATTCGATCCTTTCAGCTGGCGCGCCACAGAGACCGGCCAAAGCTCCTCCCCCACTTGGGGGGGAGGCGACTCGCGCCAGCGAGCGGGAGGGGGTCTCCCCGCCTGGCCCAATGCTCTCGCAACCACCGCCCGGGCGCGCGGCTTCGTCGCCGTGCAGGACGGCTGCGACCATCGCTGCACCTTCTGCATCATCGCCCCCGCCCGCGGCCCGGCGCGTTCCGCCCCCATCGAGACCGTCGTCGCCGCCGTCACCCGCCTCGTTGAACAGGGCGTCAACGAAATCGTCCTCACCGGGGTCGACGTCACCAGTTGGGGCCAGGACCTCCCCGGCAGCCGCGCCTTCGGCACGCTGGTGCAGGCGCTGCTCACCCGCGTCCCCGCCCTCCCCCGCCTCCGCCTCAGCAGCCTGGACGCCGCGGAGGCCGACCCGGCACTGCTCGAAGCGCTCGCCGATCCGCGCCTGATGCCGCACCTGCACCTCAGCCTGCAATCGGGCGACGACCTGGTCCTGAAGCGCATGAAGCGCCGCCACGCCCGCGCCGACGCGGTCCGTCTGGTCGAACGCATCAAGGGGATCCGCCCCGACATGGCATTCGGCGCCGACATCATCGCCGGCTTCCCGACGGAAAGCGCCGAGGCCCACGCCAAAAGCCTGAAACTGCTGGACGACTGCGATATCGTCCACGCCCACATCTTCGCCTACAGCCCGCGCGCCGGCACGCCGGCCGCCCGCATGCCAGCCGTCCCGCCGGCCGTCGCCAGGGCCCGCGCCGCCGAATTGCGCGCCGCCGCCGCAACCCGCCACGGCCGTTGGCTGCACCAATGGATCGGCACGCCGCTCGATATCGTGGCCGAGGGCGAGCGCGGCTGGTCGCCGCACTATGCCAGCGTCGCGCTGCCCGCCGGAAGCCCGCGTGGCGCGATTGTCCGCGTGACTCCCACCCGCATCGAGGGCAACGGCCTGGCATGACCGACACCACCGAAAAGACCGGCTGGCTCGCCCGCATGCGCGGCGGCCTCGCCCGCTCCACCGAGAAGCTGGGCGCCAGCCTCTCCGGCCTGATCGGCGGCGGCGCCATCGACGCCGAGACCATCGAGGCGATCGAGGAGGCGCTGATCGCCGCCGACCTCGGCCCCGCCTTCGCCGCCCGCCTCGCCGCGCGCCTGGCGGACGAGCGCCAGCGCGGCAGCATCACGGAGAAACAGGCCCGCGCCCTGATCGCCCGCGAAATCGCCGCCGTGCTCGCCCCCGTCGCCCGCCCGCTGGAGATCACCGCCTTCCCCCGCCCGCACACCATCCTGGTCGTCGGCGTCAACGGCAGCGGCAAGACCACCACCATCGCCAAGCTGGGTCATTTGTTCCAGGAGGCCGACTATGGCGTGATGTTCGCCGCCGGCGACACCTTCCGCGCCGCCGCGGTCGAACAGCTGAAGGTCTGGGGCAGCCGGCTGGACATCCCCGTCATCAGTGCCGAGGTCGGCGCCGACGCCGCCGGCCTCGCCTATACCGCGATGGAACAGGGCCGCGCCTCGGGCCGCGACGTGCTCTTGGTCGATACCGCCGGCCGGCTGCAGAACAAGGGCGGGCTGATGGAGGAGCTGGCGAAGGTGAAGCGCGTGCTGGCGAAACAGCTGCCGGCCGCGCCGCACGACGTGCTGCTGGTGCTGGACGCCACCACCGGCCAGAATGCGCTGGAACAGATCCGCGTCTTCCAGGAAATCGGCGGCGTCACCGGCCTCGTCATGACCAAGCTCGACGGTACCGCGCGCGGCGGCGTGCTGGTCGCCGCCGCCGAACGTTTCCGCCTGCCGATCCATGCCATCGGCGTCGGCGAAAAACTGGGCGACCTGCGCCCGTTCGACGCGCGGGCCTTCGCCGATGCCCTTGCCGGAGTGAATGAATGAGCGAGAAAGCTGAACTTCAGGGCGTGTCGAAACTGCTGGTCGATTTCGGCCCGATGCTGGTCTTCTTCGGCGCCTATCAGGTGATGAAGCGCGCCTATGGCATGGCCGATACGCAGGCGACCGTCTGGGCCACCGGCATCTTCATGGTCGCCGTCGCCATCAGCATGGTCTTCGCCTACGTCCGCATCCGCCGCATTCCCGCCATGCTGTGGTTCACCGCCGCGCTGGTCGGCATCTTCGGCGGGCTGACGATCTGGCTGCAGGACGACACCTTCATCAAGATGAAGCCGACCATCCTCTATGCCCTGTTCGGCGCCATCCTGTTCTTTGGCCTGTGGCGCGGCACCAACTATCTGAAACTGCTGCTGGGCAAGGCGTTCGAAGGGCTGAGCGACGAAGGCTGGAACGGCCTGACCCGGCGCTGGGCCATCTTCTTCGTAGCGATGGCGGTGCTGAACGAAGTGATCTGGCGCAGCTTCTCCACCGACATCTGGTTCCACTTCAAGACCTGGGGCGACGTCGCCCTCACCTTCGTCTTCGCGCTCGCCATGTCCCCCTACATGATGAAACATGGGGTGAAGTGGGAGTGATCGTCCAAGGCAAGCGGCTGCACGCTCCTCCCCCACTTGTGGGGGAGGTGTCAGGCGAAGCCTGACGGAGGGGGCAAGTTTTCCCCCTCAGCACCCCAGGAACTTGTTCGTGGGGTGCTGAGGGGGAACGACTCGGCACAGCCGAGCGCAGGGGGCCAGCCCCCCTACCGCTCATACCCCCGGATCAGCGCATCGAACAGCCGCACGCCCCAGCCGGTCGCCCCCTTCGGCGCCGTGGGGCTGCCCGTGCTGCTCCAGTTCACGCCGGCGATGTCCAGATGCACCCAGGGCGTCGCCGCCGGCGTCAGATACTGGATGAAATGCGCTGCCAGCCCCGCGCCGGGCCCGCCCCCCTCCACCACATTCTTGATGTCGGCGATCTCGCTCTTCATGTCCTTGGCATAGTTGGCGTGCAGCGGCAGCCGCCAGATGGCCTCGCCGCTCGCCGTCGCCGCCGCCTGCACCCGCGTCATCAGCGCCTCGTCCCGCGCGAAAGCGGCGGCGAATTCGTCATCCAGCGCCGCGCGCGCCGCCCCGGTCAGCGTGGCGATGTTCACCAGTGCCGCGGGCCTGAAGCGATCGATGACATATTGGTTGGCATCGGCCAGCACCAGGCGGCCTTCCGCATCGGTGTTCAGCACCTCCACGGTGCGGCCGTTCATCGTCCGCACCACATCACCGGGGCGCTGCGCGTTACCGTCGGGCATGTTCTCAGCGAGCGCCGCGGCCGCGACGACATTGGCCTTCGCCCCCCGCTTCGCCGCGGTCAGCGCCGCGCCGATGGCGCTCGCCGCCCCGCTCATGTCGGCCTTCATCGCCCACATCCCCAGCCCCGGCTTCAATGAAATCCCGCCGCTGTCGAAGGTGATACCCTTCCCCACCAGCGCCAGCGGCGCCGCGTCCCCGCCGCCACGAACCTCCACGATCAGCAGCCGCGGCGGCCGCACGCTGCCGATGCCCACCCCCAGGAAACTGCCCATGTTCAGCCGGCGCATGTCCGCCTCGGTCAGCACGCTGATCCGCACGTTGGGCAGCCCCTTGAAGGCCGCCTGCACCCGCTCCACGAAGCTTTCCGGATAGATGACGTTCGCCGGCTCGGCCGACAGGTCGCGGCTCAACATCACGCCGGCGACCAGCGCCTCACCGTCCCGCCGGAACCGCGCTTCCGCCCCCGCTTCCGTCGTCACCACGGTCAGCGGCGCGGTCGGCGGCACCTTCTTGCCATCGGTCTTGTACCGGTCGAAACGATAGCTCCCCAACTGGAAGCCGGTGGCGACCGCCGCCGCGTCCAGCCCGCCCGCCAGAATGGCGACGGGCGCGTCCATGTCGCGCAACTCGCCGGCGATGCGCCCGCTGGTTTCCAACGCCGGATCCGCCCCCACCACCAGCACCCGCGCATAGGGCCCCGGCGCCCAGACCGACAGCGTCGTTCCCGCCTTGCCATCATATTTCGCCGCTTCCGCCGCCGCCAGCACCGGTGCCCGCGCCGCCTCGGGCAGCGACCCTACGGCGGTCCGCAGCGCCTCCATCGACGCGGCGGGGATCGCCACCACGCCCGATGCCGGCACGGCGGCCGCGAACGCCACCGGCCGCAGCGCGCTGTTGACCGCGGTAGAGGGCAGCACGCCGCCGGGGACGGGCACCGTTCCCTGGGCGATGGCAGGCGACGCGGCGGCGAGCAGCAGGGCAGCAAGAAGGCGCATGGAAACTCCGATTGTTACAGTATTGCAATGTTACCTAGTAACATCTCTCGCGGCACGCAAGAGCCTCAACGACGGCTTTTCAGCCACGCGTCGCGCTGCATCGCCGCCAGCGTCACCAGATTGCCCATCGCCAGGCTGACATCCGCCACATGCAGGCCCCAGCCGCCATCCGGCCGTTCCGCCCGTGCCAGGAAATCATCATAGACCGAGGCGCGCGGTGCCACCGACAGATAATGCGCGCCATCCGCCGACCGCATGCACACCCCGCTGAACGCGCCCGTCATGGTATAGGAAGGCGTCTTCACCGCTGTCAGGAAGGGCGGCACCGGGTTCACGCGGCCGCCGATCTGCCGGCCGCGCACCGGCAGCACCGGCCGCAATTCGCCCTTGTCGCCGCTCAGCATCGCCGGGCTGACGCAGGCCACCTCCATCCCCGCCGCCTCGCTGCGGCCGAAGCGCGCGTTCGCCGGCGGCGGCGCGCTGCTCCTGAAACTGACATAGCTGACGGCGCAACCAGTCTGGTCGCCGCGCTCGCACAGCGGAAAGGCGCCCAGCTCGCCGCCGCTGACCTTCCCCGCCGGCACCAGCAGGTTGTTGCCGATCAGATAGGCGGCGATAATGCGTTTTTCGGCCGGCGTGCCCACGATCGCCTCGGCCAGCAGCGCCTTCAGCATGCGCGCGCCCTGCGAATGGCCGATCAGGATCACGCCCCGCCCGTCATTGTCGGCCTGAAGGTAGCGCGTCCAGGCCGCCTTCACGTCGCCCAGCGCCAGCGCCCGGTCGCCGCCGGCGGCGACCAGCCCGCGCAGCGTCACCTGCCGATACAGCGGCGCGAACAGCCGGCACACCGTGCCGAAACGCGCGAACTGCTGCGCCACGGCATAGCGTTCCGCCTCGCTGGCCTGCCCCCCGGCGTTCAGCCCCGGCTCCTCCGACACGGTCGGATAGACGTAGAAGCAATCGACCGCCGGCGCCGTCGCCGCCACCGGCCGGCTGACCGAGCGCGTCCTCAGGTCCGTCACCCCCAGGTCGACGTCGCACGCCGCATTGCTCCCCGGCCGGCACAGCCAGCTCTCCGCCCGCGCATAATCCGGCGCAGGCGCATCCTGCGCAAGGAGCGGCGCGGCCAGCAGGGCAGTGGCAAGGATGAATGTGCGCATCAGAAGCCTCCTATCGCGCCGGCAGTGCCGCGCCTGGTTTGAACAGCGCCGCATCCAGAGGCGGGTTCACCACCGCACGCTCCCAGATCACCTCATTCTGCTTCACGCCATTATAGTAGAGCGTGACCTTGCCCGGCTGCACCCATGGGCCGACCATGAAGAAATCGGCGTAGGTCCGCACATGCCAGCCCTTCGGCGTCAGGAACCCCGCCAGCCGCACGCGATGGGTCCGCTGGTCGATGCCGAACAGCGTCACTGTCCCCGCCGGGTCGGTCACCCGCACCATGTGGACCGCATCGCCCAGCACATTGTCATCCGGCAGCCGCGTCAGCGTGAAGCCCGGCTTCAGGGCATGGCGGATCACGCCGAAACCGAAATTGTTCGCCCAGGTTTCCGCGGCTTTCTCCGCCGGGATCACGCCATTCTGGTTCCAGCTCACCGCCCCGTCACTGGCGATCTCGAACAGCGTCTTGCCCTTCACCCGCGCCACGATGCGCACCATCCCCGCCTCGGCATGGGCGTCGGCCCGATCCTCCTCGAACAGCCGCCACATGCGGTAATCATCCGCCACCGTGCGCGGCGCGGCGCTGTCGGGCGCGTAAAACACCGCCCGCCCCGTCAGCAGCAGGGACCGCGCCTGCGCCCACTCCTTGCCCCCCATCGCCTCGAAAGCCCGCGCCACGATCTCCCGCGCCGGCGTCTCGACGGGTTGCGCCAGCGCGGGCGTGGACAGCAACAGGAAAAGCGCGACACTCCGCATGGCCGATACCCTGCAATGCCCGTCGCATGCTGGCAATAGGCGCGGGTTACGCCGCGCCACGCCCCTGCTACAGCGGCCGCAACCTTGGGAGAGTGACATGCGTGAGAAGCTGCAATTCTACATCGACGGCGCCTGGGTCGATCCGGCCGGGGGCGTGAACGCCCTGGACGTCATCAATCCCGCCACCGAAAAGCCCATGGGCCGCATCGCCATGGGCAGCGCCGCCGATGCCGACCGCGCCGTCCGCGCCGCCGCCGCCGCCTTCCCCGCGTTCAGCGCCACCAGCGTCAAGGACCGCCTCGACCTTCTGGGTGCCATCGCGTCCGAATATCAGAAACGCTACGCCGACATCGCCGCCGCCATCACCGAGGAGATGGGCGCCCCGGCATGGCTCGCAACGCAGGCGCAGGCCGCGCTCGGCATCGCCCACCTGCAAACCGCGATGGGCGTGCTGCAACACTATAAGTTCAGCGAGCTGCGCGGCACCACAATGATCAGCAAGGAACCCATCGGCGTCTGCGCCTTCATCACCCCGTGGAACTGGCCGATCAACCAGATCGCCTGCAAGGTCGCGCCGGCGCTCGCCACCGGCTGCACCATGGTGCTGAAACCGTCGGAAATCGCCCCCTTCAACGCCATCATCTGGGCGGAAATCCTGCACGCCGCCGGCGTGCCAAAGGGCGTGTTCAACCTGGTCAACGGCGACGGGCCGACGGTCGGCGCCGCGCTGTCGGCGCATCCGCTTGTCGACATGGTCAGCTTCACCGGCAGCACCCGCGCCGGCGTCGAGGTGGCGAAAAATGCCGCCCCCACCGTCAAGCGCGTACACCAGGAACTGGGTGGCAAATCGCCCAACATCGTGCTCGACAGCGCCGATCTGGAGGCCGCGGTCGGCGGCGGGGTCAAATCCA
The DNA here is from genome assembly GCF_014117445.1 of Sandaracinobacteroides saxicola. NCBI lineage: Bacteria > Pseudomonadati > Pseudomonadota > Alphaproteobacteria > Sphingomonadales > Sphingosinicellaceae > Sandaracinobacteroides > Sandaracinobacteroides saxicola. The sequence goes on from NZ_CP059851.1 coordinate 2,254,139, forward strand.
TGATGATGAACAGCGGCCAGAGCTGCAACGCGCCCACCCGCATGTTCGTCCCCGCCGCGAAGATGGACGCCGCCGCCGAGATTGCCAGGGCGGCCGCCGAGAGCATGGCCGTCGGCGATCCCAACGGCAATGCGGCACTGGGCCCGGTCGTCAGCGAAACACAGTATAACAAGATCCAGGGCCTGATCGAAAAGGGCATTGCCGAGGGTGCCACGCTCGTGACCGGTGGCCCCGGCCGCCCCGCCGGGCTGGACACGGGCTATTATGTCCGCCCCACCGTCTTCGCCAATGTGCGCAACGACATGACCATCGCGCGGGAGGAAATCTTCGGCCCCGTGCTCGCCATGCTGCCCTACAACAGCCTGGATGACGCCGTCACCGCCGCCAACGACACGCCCTATGGCCTGGCCGCCTATGTCCAGGGCGCGCCGGACGAAGCCCGCGCCGTCGCCGCCCGGCTTCGTGCCGGCCAGGTCAACATCAACGGCGCCGGCCCCGATTTCATGGCGCCCTTCGGTGGCTACAAGCAGTCCGGCAACGGCCGCGAATGGGGCGACCATGCCTTCGCCGAATTCCTGGAGGTGAAAGCCACCCTCGGCTACGAGACCGCAGCCGCCGCGGAATGAGGTTCATCACCCGGGTGCTGGCGCTGCTGGCGCTCGGACTCATCCTGCTTCTCGGCAAGGGCGTCTGGAACGCCACGCGCGATCCCGTCGTCGTCCGCGCCACGATCCCCGTTGCCGGCCTCACCCGCCCGGTCACGGTCGCGCTGCTGTCGGACACCCACAGCGGCCACCCCGACATGCCGCGTGCCCGGCTGGAGCGCATTGTCGCCCAGGCGAACGCGCTCCGCCCCGACCTCATCCTGCTTGCCGGCGACTATCATGGCGGCAAGACGCTCGACTGGCCCCGCACCAAACTGGAAACCGCGCTGAACCCTTTCGCCGCGCTGCGCGCCCCGCTGGGCGTCTTCGCCGTGCTCGGCAACCATGATGAACCCGGCTGGACCCGCTGGGTGCTCCGGCGGCAGGGGGGCACCCCGCGCCTGCTGGTCAACGAAACGGTCGATCTCGGTCCATTGCTCCTTGGCGGCGCCGACAGCCTCAGCCGATCCGTGATGGTGCAAAGGATGTTTCCGGCACGGCATGGTCGGAAGCCACGCCTGCTGCTTGTGCACGAGCCGGACTATTGGCGATGGGCGCCGAACATCGCTGTCGATCTCACCCTGTCCGGACACACCCATGGCGGCCAGATCGTGTTGCCGCTGGTCGGCACGCCCTGGGAATGGTTCACCGGCCCGATGGGCTGCCGTCGCGGCCTCTGCACCGCCGACAACCATCGCATCTTCATTACCAGCGGCGTCGGCACCAGCTGGCTGCCGGTCCGCTTCGGCGTCCCCCCCGAAATCGCGCTGCTCACGCTCACCCCTCTCCCGGATGCGGGAGAGGGAGGCGACAATCCGCCTAAATGATCCCGCCGCCCATCATCAGCCGCACCACCCCGATCACGATCACCACAATGTTCAGGTTGCGCCCGGCCTTGCCGTCCGCCATCGCGCCCACCGCCAGGCCCACCAGCGCGATCGGGATCACCAGCCAATAGGCCCAGCCGAGGAAGGGCAGGAAGGCCGGAATCGCGAACAAGAGCGCGAACAGGCCGATGAAAATGGAAATGATGTTCAACATGACCGGGAATGTGGCGCAGCCGATGCCGCACCACAAGGGGCGGCGCTGGCAACCCCGCGCCATCTGTGCCATCAGGCGTGTGGGGAGCCAGGAGAACGCATGACTGTCGCCCATCTCAACGCCGTCGCCACCGCCAACCCGCCGCACGATGTCCACCGCGCCTTCGAAACCTTCGTCGAAGGCCTGCTGAACGAACGGCGGGACAAGGCGCTGTTCCGCCGCATGGCCGGCCGGTCGGGCATCGAGCATCGTTACAGCTTCTTCGAGCCGGTCTATGACCCCAACGGCTTCGTCGCCGACCGCGAGGGCTTCTACACGCCCGGCGCCTTCCCCCCCACCTCCAAACGCATGGCGCGCTACGCCGCCACCGCGCCCGGCCTCGCCGCCGACGCCATCGCCAAACTGGATCTCGACCCCGAAAGCATCACCCATCTGGTGGTCGCCAGCTGCACCGGCTTCATGGCTCCCGGCCTCGACCAGGTCATCGTCGAGAAAACCGGCATGAACCCCGGCGTCGAGCGCAGCGTGCTCGGCTTCATGGGCTGCTACGCTGCGGTGAACAGCCTGCGCACCGCCCATCACATCGTCCGCTCCACGCCCGACGCGCGCGTGCTCGTCGTCAACCTCGAACTGTGCAGCCTGCATTTCCAGGACGTGCCCGACCTCGAACGGCTGCTGTCGATGCTGCTGTTCGGCGACGGTGCCACCGCCGCGCTCGTCACCGCCGACGCCAGCGGCCTCGCGCTCACCGATTTCCGTGCCGTGGCACTCCCCGACAGCGCCGGCCTCATCACCTGGGACGTCGGCGACAGCGGTTTCGACATGCATCTGTCGGGCGAGGTGCCGCAGCGCATCCAGAAGGCGATGGCCGCCGAACTCGCCCGCAACGACGATGGCGGCATCCTGCGCGGCCAGCGGCCCGAGGATTATCCGATCTGGGCGGTGCATGCCGGCGGCCGCGCCATCCTCGACGCGGTCGAAACCGGCCTCGGCCTGGGCGCCACCGCGCTGCAACGCTCCCGCGACGTGCTGCGCGAATTCGGCAACATGAGCAGCGCGACGCTGATGTTCGTGCTTGCCCGCATCCTCGCCAGCCGGCCGGCGTCCGACCAGGCCGGCCTCGGCATGGCATTCGGCCCCGGGCTCGCGGCGGAAAGCTTCCGCTTCCGCACCGTGTGAGCCGGCCCGATTTCACCGCCCGCGCCACCGAGGCGGAGTGGATGGACACGCATGACGTGTCCGAGGCCGACTTCGCCGCCTGCCTGCGCGACCTGGAGGCGGTGAACGCCCTCACCTTCGCCGCCCCGCCCACCCTCGGCTTCCTGTCCCGCGCCACCGCCGGCTGGGAACCCGGCCGGCCTCTGCGCGTCCTCGATTGCGGCAGCGGCCAGGGCGGCATGCTCCGCCGCATCCACCGCTGGGCGACCGCGAAAGGCTTCGTGCCCGATCTCGTGGGGGTCGACCTCAACCCCCGCAGCCGCGCCGCGGCCCTCGCCGCCACGCCGGCGGACATGGCCATCGAATGGCGCACCACCGACATCTTCGACGTTCAGGCCGACGACGGCTTCGATGTCATCATCAGCGCGCTGTTCGCCCACCATCTCGACGATGCCGACCTGCCCCGCTTCCTGCGCTGGATGGAGGCGACCGCCGCGCGGGGCTGGTTCATCAACGACCTGCACCGCCACTGGTTCGCCTGGGGCGGCTTCACGCTGCTCTCCCAGGCGATGCGCTGGCACCGCTTCGTCCGCCACGACGGCCCGCTCAGCGTCCGCCGCGCCTTCGTTTCCGCCGACTGGCGGCGACTGCTCGCCGAGGCCGGCATCGCCGACGCAACGCTGCGCTGGCACCCGCTGTTCCGCCTCTGCGTCAGCCGCCTGAAATGAACGGGACGCTGATCATCGGCGGCGGCCTCGCCGGCGCCGCCAGCGCCGCCTTGCTGGCGAAGGCCGGCCAACGCGTCACGCTCTGGGAACGCGAACGCCACCCCCACCACAAGGTCTGCGGCGAGTTCCTGAGCGGCGAGGCGGTCGCCTGGCTGCGCACCCTCGACATCGACGTCACCGCGCTGGGCGCCTCGCACCTCACCCATGTGCGCGTCACCAGCGGCAGCCGCGCCGTCGCCGCGAAACTGCCCTTCGCCGCCGCCGGCCTCTCCCGCCGTGTCCTGGACGAAGCCCTGCTCGACCGCGCCGCCGCGCTGGGTGCGGAGGTGGAACGCGGCGTCACCGCGCGCGAGATCGCCGGCGACAGCGTGCAGTCCAGCCATGGCAGCGTGGCGCCCGCCCGCATCCTGCTGGCCACCGGCAAGCATGAACTGCGCGGCGCCCGCCGCGATTCCGCCGGCACCCTGAACGGCCTGGTCGGCTTCAAGACCCACCTGCGCCTGCTGCCCGGCCAGCGCGCCGCGCTCGCCGGCCATGTCGAACTCCACCTCTTCCCGGGCGGCTATGCCGGCCTTCAGATGGTGGAGCGCGACGCCGCCAACCTGTGCCTGCTGCTCTCGCCGGAAAGGCTCGCCGCCAGCGGGGGCAGCCTCGATGGCGTGATCGACGGCTTCGTCGCCGACGCCCCGCTGCTCGCCGCCCGGCTCCATGGCGCGACTGCCCTGTTCGACCGCCCGCTCGCCATCTCCGGCGTGCCCTATGGCTTTCTGCACCGCGCCGCGCCCGGCGAAACCCTGTTCCGCCTGGGCGACCAGGCCGCCGTCATCCCCAGCTTCTGCGGCGATGGCATGGCGATCGCGCTGCACAGCGCCCGGCTGGCGGCGAACGCGTTGCTGCTCGGCCAGCCACCGGCTGCCTATCATGATCAGGTTGAACGCGACGTCGGCCGCCCGGTGCGGCTTGCCGCGCGGGCGCAGCGGCTGGTCGGCACCGGCGGCAGCGGCCACCCCCGCCTGCTGTCGCTCGCGGCCCTCTGGCCCGGGTCGCTGGCGCTCGCCGCCCGCCTCACCCGCGTCCCCGGCTCCGCGCTCCGCCGTGCCGGGCTGGTACAGGACACCCGGCCACCCCCTCGGTGACCGGGCATCCCGCCTCGATTTTTACTTCAGATGCTTGGCCAGATACTTGTTCATTTCGAACATCGTCACCTTGTCCTTGCCGTCGAAGATCGGCTTCAGCTTGCCATCCGCCACGATGACGCGCTTGTCCTTGTCATCCTGCAGTTTGTGCGCCTTGATATAATCCCATACCTTCGACACCACCTGGCCACGCGGCAGCTTGTCGGCCCCCACGATCGCCGCCAGGTCCTTCGACGGGGTCAGCGGCGTTTGCAGTGCATTGGGCTTCTTTTCGGCGGTTTTGCTGTCGGCCATCGGCGTTCGCTCCTCTTATTTTTACATTTGTTGCACTTCGGTGAAGCGCTGAAATGGTTCTTCCCCAAAAAGCCAGGCCCGTCAAATGTTCATGTCGATGATCCGCGCATTTAACGCGGTCAGTTCGCGCAAATCATGGCTAACATACAGGATCGGTACCCGCGCCGCTGCCGCCAGCCCGCGGATCAGCTCCAGGATGCCGTCCGCCCGCGCCCGGTCCAGATGCGCCAGCGGCTCATCCAGCAGCAGCAGGCGCGGCTTGCTGAGCAGCGCCCGCCCGATCGCCACCCGCCGCGTCTCCCCGCCGGACAGGTGCCGCGGCCAGCGGTCGAGCAGCCCCGCGATCCCCAGTTCCGCCGCCAGCGCCGGCATCTCCGCCGGCACCCGCGCGCCATAGAGCAGGTTGCGCCGCACGCTCAGGTGCGGGAACAGCCGCGCGTCCTGGAACACAGTGCCGATGCGCCGCGCCTCCGGTTGCAGGTTCACCCCCGCTGCACTGTCGAACAGCGTCTCGCCATCCACCACGATCCGGCCGGCGTCCGGCCGCCGCAGCCCGGCGATCATGTCCAGCGTGCTGGTCTTGCCGCAGCCGGATGCCCCGAACAGCGCCGTCACCGCCGCGTCGCTCTCGAACGCCAGCGCGAACGCCCGCTCCCCCAGCCGCGCCTCCACCGCCACCGAAAGGCTCATGCCCGATACCGCCGCGCCCGCCGCGCCAGCCATTCGGACAGCAGCAGCGCCGCCACCGCCAGCGCCACCGCCATCAACGAAAGCCGCGCCGCCACCCCCTCCTGCCCCGGCACCTGCAAGGCCGCATAGATGGCCAGCGGCAGCGTCTGCGTCTCGCCCGGAATGCTGGACACGAAGGTAATGGTCGCGCCGAACTCCCCCAGCGCCTTGGCAAAGCCCAGCACCGCGCCCGCCAGCACGCCCGGCACCGCCAGCGGCAGCGTAATGCTCATGAACGCCCGCCGGCGCGACGCCCCCAAGGTTCGCGCCGCCGCCGGCAGCCGCGGGTCCACCGCCTCCAGCGCCTGCCGGATGGGCCGCACCAGCAGCGGCAGCGACATCAGCGCCGCCGCGATCGCCGCGCCCTGCCAGCTGAACAGCACCGACACGCCCAGCGCCGCCAGCGCCTGCCCCAGCACGCCGTCGCGGCCGAAGGCGATCAGCAGCAGGTAGCCCGTCACCACCGGCGGCAGCACCAGCGGCAAATGCACCGCGCTGTCCAGCAGCGCCCGCCCCGGCCAGGCCGGCTTCGCCAGCGCCCAGGCGAGCGCCAGCGCCAGCGGCAGGCTGAACAGCGTCGCCACCAGCGCCACCTTCAACGACAGCAGGATGATGAGCGTCTCGGCCTCGCTCACCGCGCCATCCCGAACCCCCGCGCCACGAACAGCCGCCGCGCCGCCGGCCCCCGCAGGAAGGCCAGGAACGCCCGCGCCTCCGCGCTGTCCCCCCCCTTCACCACCGCCACCGGATAGACGATCGGCGGATGGCTGACCGCCGGAAACACGCCCGCCACCCGCACCTTCGCGCTCGCCTTGGCATCGGTCGCATACACGATGCCCGCCACGGCATCGCCGCGCTCCACGAACGCCAATGCAGAGCGCACATTTTCCGCCCGCGCCAGTGTCGGCTCGGCCGCCGCCCACACGCCCAGGTTGCTCAGCGCCGCCCGGGCATAGCGCCCCACCGGCACGCTCGCCGGATCGCCCGTCACCCAGCGCGCCCGGCCCACCAGCGCCGCAAAGGCGAAATTGTTGCCGATCACCACCTTTCGCCTGTCCGCCGCCGGCACCACCAGCACCAGCCGGTTGGTCAGAAGGTCGGCCCGCGTTCCCGCCACCAGCAGCCCGGCCCTGTCCAGCACATCCATCCACTGCTCATCCGCCGACAGGAACAGGTTCGCCGGCGCCCCCGCCTGCACCTGCCGCGCCAGCGCGGAGGACGCACCGAGCACCGGCACCGGCCGTTCATGCCCCGCCTTCGCCCAGGCATCGGCCAGGTCATTCACCACCTCGGTCAGGCTGGACGCCGCATAGATGTTGAGCGGCGCCGCCATCAGCGGCGCCGACAGCAGGCCCAGCAGCAACAGCAGCAGCCGCATCATCCACGCATCCCATACCGCACCATGCGCCTTCTTTAGCGCCGCCGCGCGCCCCCGCACAATCGGTCACGTTCGGCGCACCCCTTCGCCCGGTCCGCTTGACAGGCACGAAACCAGGGTCGATGTTCCCGCTATGTTCATTCCTGGAGATGCCTCATGAGCCTCACCTTATACACCAACCCGAAATCACGCGGCCGCACCGTCCGCTTCATGCTGGAGGAGCTGGGCGTGCCCTATGACACGGTCGTGCTGGACTATGGCACCAGCATGAAGGCGCCCGACTATCTCGCCATCAACCCGATGGGCAAGGTGCCGGCCATCCGCCACGGCGACCAGATCGTCACCGAATCCGCGGCGTGCTGCGCCTATCTCGCCGATGCCTTCCCGGAAAAGGGTCTGGCGCCCCCGCCGGCCCGGCGCGGCTCCTACTATCGCTGGCTGTTCTTCGGCGCCGGCCCGGTCGAATCGGCGATCATGGATCGCTACCGCAGAATCGAAAATGATGCCGAGGCGCAGGTCATGGCCGGCTATGGCAGCTTCGATGCCATGGTCGCGGCGCTCGATGTCGCCGTGCGCGCCAACCCCTGGCTCGCCGGCGAGGACTTCAGCGCCGCGGACGTCTATGCCGGATCGCAGATCGACTGGCCGATGCAGTTCGGCATGCTTCAGGGCACGCCCGCGCTCAACGCCTATGTCGAGCGCCTGCGCGACCGCCCCGCCTACAGGCGCGCCAAATCGCTCGACGACGGATAATAGCGTTCCACCAGCTGCAAATCGGCGTCCAACTCATAGACCAGCGGCGCCCCTGTCGGGATCTCCTCGTGCAGGATGTCGGCGTCGCTGATGCCGGACAGATGCTTCACCAGCGCCCGCAGCGAATTGCCGTGCGCCGCCACCAGCACCCGCTGCCCGCGCCGCAGTTCCGGCGCGATCGCGGTTTCGAAATAGGGCAGCACGCGCGCGATCGTATCCTTCAGACTTTCCGCCACCGGCACCTCGATGCCGGCATAGCGCCGGTCGGCGGAGAGGTCATAGGCGCTCCCCGCCTCCATCGGCGGTGGCGGCACGTCGAAACTGCGCCGCCATATCAGCACCTGTTCCTCGCCGTGCAGCGCCGCCGTCTCGGCCTTGTTCAGGCCCGTCAGCCCGCCATAATGCCGCTCGTTCAGCCGCCAGTCCTTGGTCATCGGCAGCCACAGCCGACCCATCGCCTCCAGCACGATGTTCGCCGTCTTGATGGCGCGCATCTGCACGCTGGTGAACACCTGGTCGAAATCAAAGCCTTTTGCCGCCAGCAGCTCGCCCGCCGCCCGCGCCTCGGCGGCGCCCTTTTCGGTCACATCCACATCCCACCAGCCGGTGAAACGGTTCTCCAGGTTCCAGGCGGATTGCCCGTGGCGGATCAGCACCAGCGTCGGCATGTCAAAGCTCCATCGTATAGCATATGTTATGCGGGCTGTCGGGATAATCCCCGAACGGCGCGCAGGGCACAAACCCGAACCGCGCGTACAAGGCCCGCGCCGCGGCATAATCGTCGGACGTCCCCGTCTCCAGGCTCAACCGCGTCCAGCCCCGCGCGCGCGCCACTGCGACCAGGTGCGCCAGCAGCGCCGCCGCCACGCCCCGCCGCTGGAAGTCCGCCGCGGTGCGCATGGACTTCACCTCGCCATGCCCGTCGCCCAGATCCTTCAACGCCGCCATCCCGGCCAGCTCCCCGCCGATCCATGCCGACCAGAAGGTCATGTCCGGCGCCCGCAGCGACGCCAGGTCGAGCGCGAAGCTGAACCCCTCCGGCGTCACCGCCCGCGCCTCCGTGACATGCGCGGTGATCAGCTTGGCGATGGCGTCGCCGGACAGGTCATCCTCGACGATGCGCATCACAGCCCGTCGATGATCAGCGCCAGCGCCCGCAGGCAATCGCGCGCCAGCGCCGCGCTGCGTTCGGGCGACCAGCCGTGCACCGCGTCGGGCATCTCCTTCGCATCCTTGAACGGCATCTCCAGCGTGCCGGCCACCGCGCCGAACCGATGCGCCACCGCATTGGTGCTCATCGTCAGGTTCGCCTTCCCCGCGCCCGCCGGCGGATAGCCCACCCGCGTCTGGAAATCCGGCGACAACCGCGCCAGTTCCGCCTTGTACCGGTTCAACAGCGCCAGCTGCTTCTCGGTGATCCCGGGAATCCCCTCGAACCCGGCGATGAAATTGTGCGGCAGCGCCTCGTCGCCATGCACGTCCAGCGCGAAATCCACGCCCGTCGCATCCATCGCATCGCGCACGCACAACACCTCGGGCGAGCGCTCCGCGCTCGGGTTTGCCCATTCGCGATTCAAATTCGCCCCCGCCGCATTGGTCCTGAGATACCCCCGGCGGGAGCCATCCGGGTTCATGTTCGGCACGATGTGGAACGTCGCCTTCGCCCGCAGCGCCCGCGCGACGGAATCGGCGGCGTCGGTCAGCAGGGCAAGCGCGCCCTCCATCCACCATTCCGCCATCGTCTCGCCCGGATGCTGCCGGGCATAGAGCCACACCTGTTTCGGCCCGTCGCCCAGGGTCAGGCAATCCATCGCCTGCCCGTCCAGGCTCTGCCCCAGCACGCGCAGGGTCACGCCCGGCATCGCCGCCATGCGCGCCACCAGGTCATGATGCCGCTCCATGCTGTAGGGCGCGAAATAGGCCACCCACAGCGCGCCCGTCTGCAGCGGCGCCACGATCGTCAGCGTGCCTTCGTCGACAGCCTTATCGAAAGTCGTCTCCGCCTGCGTCCAATGCACCCGGTCGCCGCTCACCCGCGCGCGATAGCCCGGCCAGCCCAGCGGATAGGCGGACGCGTTCAACCCCGTGATTCGCAGCGTCGCCACCGTCCCCGGCTTGGCCGTCACGCGGAAATGGAACCACTGGAAGAATTCGCCGCCGGCATCGCGACGGATGCCCAGCGTCGCCCCATCACCCTCGATGCCGCGCACCTCGATATTGCCCGAATCAAAGGCGCTGTGGATCGCGATCGTCATGCCGCCCGCGTTAGCAGCGCCGGCCGCCGTCCCGAAAGCCTATTTCAGCTTCACCCGCACCGTCTTGCCTGATTCGCCGGGAAAACCCTGCAACAGCGCGCCGGCCAGCGCCTCCACCACCGGCGCCTTCAACACCCCATCCTCGACCGTGGTCGCCCGGCCTTCCCACACCACGCTCTGGTCGCTCTTTCGCTTCATCTGCAACGCCAGCATCGTCGTGCGCACCTGCGTCGGCGTCGATTGCCCCACCGGCACATTGACGCTGCCGCCGATCCCCACGCCCCCGCCGAAGGTGCCGCCGCCGATGCCAATGCGGAACGGCGACGGCTTCGGCACGCCCGCCTGCACGCTCTGCGTCACCGTCATGGTGGCGATCACCTCCGCGCTCTCCGGCGGCGCACTGCGATAGCCCGCCGCCTCCAGGCCCCGCGCCACCGCGGCCGCCTGCCCGCGAAACTCCAGGCTGTCCGTCACGCGCGGATCGGCGCTCACCACCGCCACGGTGGAGCGCGGCGGCGGCGGCGCCAGGTGGAAGCGCGTCACATCCGCCTGCAACCCCGGCTGCGCGCAGGCCGCCAGCAACAGCGGCACCAACCCCAGCCCCAGCTTCGCCCCATGCCGCATCACCCTTCTCCCGCTTCTCCAGCGCAATCTACGCCCTAACCGATACGCCCCACAAGCCAGCCGGTTGCGGCCGTCACAATCGTTGATGCCGAACTACGGGAAACACATTCGAAGCCACTACATCCATTTTGTCATTCAGTTTTTGACCTGCGCCTCATGCGCATAACGCACCATGCTACCAATGCAGCCCCATGCACAAGCGACGTCAAAAGCAGAACTGCAAATGCGGGCAATAGCGCATAGCCTTCAATGCTATCACCATCCGGTACGCCAGCAGCAAAAAACAGAATTGATGCCCCGACGTGATAAATCATAAACGCACATGGAAAAAATAATACATGCAAAATCCAATGAAATCTGCTGTCATCTATCAATTTCCAGATTATTATAGACAACATTATTGGAAAAAGTGCCGAAATGATCCACCCAATAGCTTTAAGATCGGAAGATTTTGAACCGATTCTTTCGAAGAATATAACATTCGGATTGATCGCGTCTTGCAGAAAAGTTAGCAAAACATATGCGATTGCCGCGACATAAACCAATTTCAAGATGCGGGTCATCCCATAACATCGCTCTAAAAATGTGGGTTAGCAAGGGGACTAACTCGCTTCGGAAGCGACGTCGCTCACCCCGCGGTTGACTCCGCCCCCCATCCCCCTTATGCGACCGCGCTTTCCAAGACCACCTGCAGGGCCCGACCAATGAAGATCCGCAACAGCCTGAAGTCGCTCAAGGGGCGGCATCGCGACAACCGCGTCATTCGCCGCCGCGGCCGCACCTACGTCATCAACAAGACCAACCGCCGCTTCAAGGCCCGCCAGGGCTGAGCGTGTCTGCAAATCGTCCAAGGCGGGCTGCAAACGTCGATTCCCTGCGCTTCGGTGCTCACGTGCCTTCACGCACGCTGCGCTCCGATGCTCGACAATCACCGTTTTCGCCACGCCCTGAACGATTTTCAGACACGCTCATCTGATCCAGGGCATGACGATACGTGCCGCGGTCTTCGACGTCGGCCATGTCCTCTATGACTGGGACCCGCGCTACCTCTACGCCAAGCTCATCCCCGATCCGGCGCGGCTGGACTGGTTTCTCAGCCACGTCGTCACCCACGCCTGGCATTTCCAGCATGACGCCGGCCGCGCCTTTGCCGACACCAGCGCCGAGCTGATCGCGCAATATCCAGCCGAACGCGCGCTCATCGAACTCTACGCCCCGCGCTGGCTGGAAACCGTCGGCGACCCCGTCCCCGGCATGGCGGCCATCGTCGCCGCGCTGCACGCCCGCGGCGTGCCGCTCTACGCCATCACCAACTTCTCCGCCGAGTTCTGGTCCCTGTTCCGCCCCACCGCCCCCGTTTTCGACGCCTTCACCGACATCATCGTCTCCGGCGCCGAAAGGTTGGTGAAACCCGATCCAGCCATCTATGCACTGGCAAAACGCCGTTTCACCCTTGATACAGGCGAGGCCATCTTCATCGATGACCGGCCGGACAATGTCGCCGCCGCCGAAGCCGCCGGCTGGATCGGCCACCAGTTCACCGACGCCGCCAGCCTGAAACGCCGGCTCACGCACCTGAAACTACTCGGGTAGCACCTGCCAAACTTAGTTTTCGGGCAGTACCTGCCGCCAGGCGGTCACCGCCACGCTCGCGAACAGCCCGACCTCGGCATAGGGGTCCTTCGCCGCGAACGCCACCGCCGCCTTGCGATCGGGAAAGTTCATCAGCAGCATCGAGCCGATGGGCGCCCCGGCATCATCCAGCAGCGGCCCCGCCACCACCACCTTCTCGACGGCCGCCTTCAGATAGCGCAGATGCTCCGGGCGCGTCGCCGCCCGCAATTCCGCGGACAGCGGCTTGTCGATGCAGTGGATCGCAAAGGTCGGCACCGCCAAGGCTTTGGCACTTTCCCCCAGGCCGGTCCATAGGCTTTCCGCCGTCGCAGCCACCTTGACGCCCGCCGCCGTCATCGCTATGCGCCGCCCTTCGATTTCCCCATTCAGCAAACCCAAGGATCACATGATGTCGCGCGTCTGCGAACTCACCGCCAAAGGTCGGCAGGTCGGCCACAATGTCAGCCACGCCAACAACAAGACCAAGCGCACCTTCCTGCCCAACCTGCAACCGGTCACGCTGATGTCGGATGCGCTCGGCCGCTCGATCCGCCTCCGCGTTTCCACCCACGGCCTGCGCTCGGTCGAGCATGTCGGCGGCCTCGACAACTGGCTGCTGAAGACCAGCGAAGCTGACCTCAGCCTGAAGGCCCGCCGGCTGAAGCGCGAAGTCGCCAAGAAAGTCGCACCGGCCGCCTGACGCGCGCCGGGGCCATGCACCGCCCGCCCGCACGGATCGCAACCGATACCGACCGGGCCGCCGCCCTCGCCCTGCTCACCGCCGCGTTCCAAAGCGACCCGGCGATGACCTACATCTGGCCGGACGCCGCCAGCCGCGCCCGCCGCCTGCCCGCCCTGTTCGCCGCCATCTGGGATGACGACCATGCCCAGGGCGGCACGGCCTTCGTCACCGCCGGCGGCGAGGCCGCCACCCTCTGGCTGCCACCCGGCCACCAGCCCCTGTCCCTCGCCGCCGTGCTGCCGCGGCTCCCCCTCTTCATCCGCCTGCTCGGCGGCGGTTTCTTCCGCGCGCTCGCCAACACCCAGGCGATGGAACGCCACCGTCCCCGCTACCCGCACCATTACCTGCACTTCGCCGGCTGCCACCCCACGCACCAGGGCAAAGGCCACGGCGGCCGCGCCATCCGCGCCGGCCTCGCCCGCGCCGACGCCGACGGTCTCCCCGCCTACCTCGAAACCGCCACCCCCACCAACGTCCCGCTCTACGAATCGCTCGGCTTCCGCACCCTGCACCAATGGACCGTCGGCCAAACCCTCCCTTTCTGGGGCATGCAACGCCCTGCGAGTCCCTAAGGCGCATCGTATGAGCGAAGGTAATGCGCCTGATTAGAGGCAGCGGCGCAATACACCCCTCCTGCCCGGCGTAGCCGAGAGCGGGAGGGGCGACTCGCGCGATAGCGCGGCGGGGGTGGGTGCAAACCGCGCCCTTTCACTCTCCCACCAGCTCGAACTTCAGCAACAACGTCCGCTGCACGGACCGGAAATTGTCATCCGACATCAGATAGAGGAACATCCGCCCCCCCTCCCGACGCAGCGCCATCCCCTCCATATTGTCCACGCTCAGCGGCGGCGCGATCGTCGCCAGCACCTCCGGCCGCACCAGCGTTTCCGTCGCGCTGCCGTCCAGCTGGCCGGCAATGTCCGCCACGGCAATCGCCGCCGCCGCGCCCGTCAACGGCGAGAATTTCCGGTGCAGCACCAGCGCCTTCGTGCCCACCATCACCATGTCGGTGGGATCGAACCCGCTCGGCGGCAGCCAGCTGAAGCGCCGCTCCACCTTGCCGTCGCGCCAGATCAGCGCATCGCGTCCGCCATCCGGCCCCGCCGCCTCTTCCGAAAGCGCCAGCATCCGCCCATCGCCCAGCCGCGTGAACGCCTCCGCGCCGCCATTGCGGGGCCAGGCGCCGCTCGCCGGAATCGCCTCCACCGCCCGCGCCCGCGCCGCCAGCGTCTCCGGCGCGCACGCATCGATCCCGTCATAACGCTGGATGCGATGGGTCTGCTCGAACGCCACGTCCGCCTCACCGCCGCTCAGCGAGACCGCCTCGGCATCCCCCGCCTCCTTGGTGGGCGGCGGCGCGCCATCCGCCCCCAGCACCGGCGCCAGCCAGGCCCGCCCCACGCCGGTCAATCGCCCCTTGCCTTCCACCGGCTCGAACGCCATCCAGTTGCCGGTATCGCTCACCGCCAGCAGCCGGCCGCACCGCCCCTCCCAGGCCAGCGCAGACCAGCCGCCGAACCGCCGCTCGTCGGACCGCAGCACCAGCCCGCCCATGAAGCGCAACCGCCCCACCCGGTCCGCCGCCGCATCCTCCGGGTTCATCGCCAGCGCTTCGGCCCGCACCGCAATCTCGCTCACCTCCCCCGCCGCGGAGGGCGCGCCGGCCGCGAACAGCGCCACCGCGCCCCCGAACGCCACCGCCAGCAGCATCTTCACCGTCTCGAAAAACATGGGGGCGGCCATAGCAGGGCGCGCGCCGCCCCGCTATCACCCGCAACGTGTTTCCCCCGCCACCCCCCGCCGCCCGCGACTGCCTCACCCGCATCTTCGGCTTTGCCGATTTCCGCCCCTCCCAGGGTGCAATCGTCGGCGCGCTCTGCGCCGGGCAGGATGTCGCCGCCATCATGCCGACGGGCGCCGGCAAATCGCTCTGCTACCAGATCCCCGCCCTGGTCCGCCCCGGCACCGCCCTCGTCATCTCGCCGCTCATTGCCCTCATGCAGGACCAGGTGCGCGCCTTGACCGGCTTCGGCGTCCGCGCCGCCAGCCTCACCAGCGCCGACCCGGCAGACGCGCAGGCCCGCACCCGCGCGGCGCTCGAACGCGGCGCGCTCGACCTGCTGTACGTCTCCCCCGAACGGCTCGCCACGCCGGCCTTCCAGTCGCTCCTCGCCACCACGCGAATCGCGCTGGTGGCGGTGGACGAGGCACATTGCGTCTCCGAATGGGGCCATGATTTCCGCCCCGAATACCGCCTCATCCGCGGCGTCCTCGATTCGCTGCCGAACGTCCCGCGCATCGCGCTCACCGCCACCGCCGACGCCAACACCCGCGCCGACATCTGCGCCAACCTGGGCATCGATCCCGCGAACATGCTGGTCGCCGGCTTCGACCGGCCCAACATCACCTACCGGGTCGAACCCCGCCGCAACCCCCGCGCCCAGATCACCGCCTTGTTGCAGAAACACCCGCAGGCGTCCGCGATCATCTATTGCCGCAGCCGCGCCCAGGTGGACCAGATCGCCGACGCGCTCGCCGCCGCCGGCTTCCCGGCGCTGCCCTACCACGCCGGGCTGGACGCCCCCACCCGCAGCGCCAACCAGGCGCGCTGGGCCGCCGAACCCGGCCAGATCATGGTCGCCACCGTCGCCTTCGGCATGGGCGTGGACAAGCCAGACGTCCGCCTCGTCATCCACCTCGGCCTGCCCAAAAGCATCGAGGGCTATTATCAGGAAACCGGCCGCGCCGGGCGGGACGGCGACCCCGCCACCGCGGTCACCCTGCACGGCAGCAGCGACATCAGCCGCAACCGGCAATGGCTGGACGAGATCGAGGACCCCGCCCGCCGCGCCATCGAGGCCGAGCGCCTGGCCGCGCTGCTGCGCTTCGTCGAGGCCACCGGCTGCCGCCGCGTCCCCCTCCTCGCGCATTTCGGCGATTCGCCGGCGCCGTCCTGCCGCGCCTGCGACAATTGCCTGTCACCGCCGCGCCTCAGCGACCTCACCGAACCGGCGCGCAAGCTGCTCTCCGCCGTCTATCGCACCGGGCAGCGCTTCGGCATCGCCCACCTCACCGACGTGCTGCGCGGCCAGGCCACGCCGCGTGTCAACGATCTCGGCCACGACCGGCTGCCGCTGTTCGGCATCGGCGCCGACCTGCCCAAGACCGCCTGGGCCGCCCTTGCCCGCACGCTGGAGGCCGAGGAAGCGCTGCTGCGCGATGCCGACCATCACGGCCTCCGCCTCGGCCCCGCCGCGCGCGCCATCCTGAAGGGCGAACGCAGCGTGCGCGTCGCCGACAGCGCGCTGGCGCCCAGGGCGAAACGCGAACGCCGCCGTGATCGCGGCACCCCCGCCGACAGTTCCGACCCCCGGTTTGAGCGCCTGCGCGCGCTGCGCCGCGAGCTTGCGGTCGCCGCCGGCGTGCCCCCCTACGTCATCTTCCACGACAGCGTGCTGCACGCGATCGTCGCCGCCAACCCGCGCAACCTCGCCGACCTCGCCACCATCCCCGGCGTCGGCGAAGCCAAGCGCGAGCGCTACGGCGCCGCCTTCCTCGCCGCCCTCGGCCGATGAAGGTCACATGAAGGAAAGTTTAAGGAACGCTTCAATCAGGCGCACGTAATTCCCGTCTCACACCAGCAGATGGTGGATTCGAAGGAGCATGATGATGCAGAAAGCCATGATCACCGCCGCCGCTGCCCTGCTGGCCGCCCCGGCGCTGGCCAGCCCGCCGGACTGGGCGCCCGCGCACGGCTGGCGCGGCGACCGCGTCCAGTATCAGGACTGGCGCGACCCCGATTTCCGCGACGGTTATCGCAACGGCTATTGGCAGGGCGTGCGCAAGGACGACCGCGACGACTGGCGCGATGAACGCCGCGCCTACCGCGAGGGTGTGCGCGACGGCCGCCGCTATGAAAAGCGCCATGACGACTGGCGCGACGACCGCCGCGACTGGCGCCAGCATTATCGCGGCGATCGCTATTATTACACCCAGGCCTACAACAACGGCTGGCGCTACCAGAATGACCGCTGGTATCGCGGCGACCCGCGTTACAGCCGCAACGTCGGCTACTGGCGTGGTGACGACGGCCGCTATTATTGCCGTCGCAGCGACGGTACCACCGGCCTCTTGGTCGGCGCGCTGGCCGGCGGCACCCTCGGCAACCTCGTCGCCGGCCGCGGCGACAAGCTGCTCGGCAGCGTGCTCGGCGGCGGCATCGGCGCCATCATCGGCAGCGAAATCGACAAAGGTAGTGTTCGCTGCCGCTGAAGCGGCAAGGGCAGCGTCCGCTGCCGCTGATCGAGTGCATGGGATAGAAGCGAAGCCCCTCCCCCGCTTGCGGGGGAGGTGTCAGCAAAGCTGACGGAGGGGGACATCCCTGCACACGCCCCACAAAACCCCCTCCCCCCACGTGAGCGCAGCGAACGTAGAGTGGGGGGGACGGGGTGGGGGTCGTGCCGCAAAGACCAAATCACGTGCGTCACCCCCTCCGCCACCGCGCCATGAAAAACCCGTCCGCGCCACCCTCCACCATCCCCGGCAGCACCCGCACCGTGCCATCCGCCGCGGGCGTCACCCAATCCGGCAGCTCCGCTGTCAGCAGCGGCTCAGCCACCACCCCGGGCGGCGGTGCATGCTCCTCTCCCTCCGCCCGCTCCAGCGAGCACACCGCATAGACCATTCGCCCCCCCGGCTTCAGCCATGCCGCCGCCCGGGCCCGCAACGCCGCCTGCACCACCAGCAGCGCGCCCAGATCCTCCATCGCCTTCAGGTGCAGCAGGTCGGGATGCCGCCGGAACACGCCGCTTGCCGAACAGGGCGCGTCCAGCAGCACCGCATCGAACGCCTGCCCCGGTTCCCACTCCAGCGCATCGGCCACCACGATCTCCGCGCGCAGGTCCGTGCGCGCCAGGTTCGCCTCGATCCGCGCCACCCGCCGCGCCTCCTTCTCCAGCGCCACCACATGCGCCCCGCGCGCCGCCAGCTGCATCGTCTTGCCCCCCGGCGCCGCGCACAGGTCCAGCACGCGCATCCCCGCCACATCGCCCAACAGCGTCACCGGCAGCTGCGCCGCCACATCCTGCACCCACCAGTCGCCGCTGGCATAGCCGGGAATCGCCTCTACGCCATGGGTCCCCGCCAGCCGAAGATGCCCCGGCAGCAAGGACACCCCCTCCAGCCCGTCAGTCGCCCGCTGCACCGCCACATCCAGCGGCGGCACCTCGGCGAGCGCCGCGCTCGCCGCCGCCACCATGTCCTCGCCCCACTGCGCCCGCCACCGCGCCGCCCACGCCGGCGGCAGCGTCGGCACCGGCGGCAATGCCGCGCGCCGCTTGAACAGCGTCGAGAGCACCCCGTGCGCCAGCCGCCGCGGGCCGCCCGCCAACAGCGGCAGCGCGGTCGCGATCACCGCATGCGGCGGCGTCCCCAGCCGCAGCGCCCCCACCAGCGCCACCCGCAGCACCTGCCGCACGCGCACGTCGGGCGCCAGCACCTCGGCCGTCGTGCTGTCGATCAGCGCGTCCAGATCCACCAGCCAGCGCAGCGCCTGCCCCACCAGGGCGTGCGCCAGCGCCCGGTCATTGCCCTGCGGCAATCCCCCCAGCGCGCCGCCCAGCACCGCGTCCAGCGGCTTCCCCAGCACGGTCACCGCGTGCAGCAGCTGCACCGCCGCCCGCCGCGCCGGCGTGCCCGCGGGATCGCCCTCAGCGATTGCCGCCGCCCAGGAACAGGCCGATCCGCTTCATGTAGCTGACCGGGAACAGCCGCGTGATCACATCGATGAACCGCGCATCCGGTCCGATCAGCACCCGATGCCGTCGCTTTTCCATGCCCGAGATGATCACCTCCGCGGCTTCCTCCGGCGTCGTCCGCGCCGCCTTCTCGAACTCGGCGGCACTGTCGATGGCGTTCGGCGTCCCCGGCATGTGCGCGATCTGCTTGGCGTTCCGCGCCACATTGGTCTTGATGCCGCCCGGGTGCACGCGGATCACCGTCACGTTCGGATCGGTGACCTTCAGCTCCTCATGCATCGCCTCAGTGAGCCCGCGCACCGCGAACTTGCTGGCGTTGTAGGCCGATTGCGTCGGATAGGCCATCATCCCGAACACGCTGGAAATATTGACGATCCACCCCGACCCCTGCGCCGCCGCGCGGGCGCGGACATGCGGCAGCGCCAGCCGGCAGCCTTCCACCACCGCATCGAAATTCACCGCCATCACCCGGTCGAAATCCTCGCGCGGGCAGTCGGCGAACGGCGCCACCACGCTCAGCCCGGCATTGTTGATGATGCCGTCCAGCCCGCCGAAGGACGTGACCGCCCCCTCCACCCAGCGCCGCAACGCCGCATGGTCGGTCACATCGAACGCGGCGCTCGAAACGGGATAATTGCCCAGCAGCCGCACCGTCTCGGCCAGGCCATCGGCGTCCTTGTCGGCGAGCGCAACGCTGGCCCCGCGCCGCGCCAGTCCCAGCGCCAGCGCCCGGCCGATGCCGCTCCCCGCGCCGGTCACCGCGATCACCTTCCCCTGCAAAGACGCCATCCACCCCTCCTTGTCGTGCCTTGCGCGAAACCCTAGATGCCAAGGCGGAAAAGGAAACCCCTGATGGCCGACCAGCCCGTTCCGCCAGCCGCCCCGCCACCGGCCGACCCGCCCGAACCCCCCGCCCTTCCCCCGGAAAAAGGTGGCCGCAAAGGCCCCGAACCCACCCGCTATGGCGACTGGGAGAACAAGGGCATCTGTTCGGATTTTTAAGCGGTAAACTCACAAAAGTTGCCGCTCCCCAAGCTCCACGCTAAACCTGCTCGGCAGTGAAGGAAGGCTGATGACGGAAACGCCATTCGTAGAACGCAGGTTCGAGCTCAATGGCGGTGCGTTGACTGTCCGCTTTTTCACGCCATCAAAGGCACCTGGAGGCGAATTCCAGTGCCATTATTTCATAGGATGGCCGGGGCGGGAGGTTCGCCGGTATGCGTGCGGGGAAGATGGCCTTCAAGCACTCATGCTGGCCCTGCGCACAGTTCATTCCGACCTTGTCCACAGTGATGCTTACAAGGCCGGACACCTTACGTGGTGTGATCAGGCTGATCTTGACCTTCCGCCTACTTGGGGCGTTGGGCCACTATATGACCAGCCCCCACAGCCATAAGCCTTGGCGGCATGTTTAGCTTATGGTTCAACGTCGGCATCAGCCGCCATAACCTGACAGACTTTGAGTCTACGGCTTAGGTCACAGCCCGCAACGCCGCCCCCAGCCGCGCCACCGCCGCGTCCAGCGTCGCCGCCGCCTTGGCATGGCACAGCCGCAGGATGTGCCGCGGGCCATCGTTCTCGTAAAAGGCGCTCACCGGAATCCCCGCCACGCCATGGTCGGCGATCAGCCGCGCATTGAACGCCGCGTCATCCATCGCCACGCCCGACGCCGCCAGGTCCACATTCAAAAACCAGGTCGCGTCGGACGGCAGCACCGCATAGCCCGCCTCCCGCAGCCCCGCCGCCAGCCGCGCCCGCCTGCCCGCGATTTCGGCCCGCATCGCCGCCAGCCAGCCGGCATCGTCCGCCAGCCCCCGCGCCACCGCCATCTGCAGGGAAGGCGGCGTGGTGAAGGTCAGAAACTGGTGCACCGCCCGCAGCCGCGCGCCCAGCGCCGGCGCCGCGCACAGCCACCCCACCTTCCACCCCGTCAGCGCGAAAATCTTCCCCGCGCTCCCCACCTTCACCGTCCGTGCCGCCAGCCGCGCATCCGCCAGCATCGACGCATGCGCCACGCCCGGGTCGAGCACCCACTCCCACACCTCGTCACACAGCAGCCAGGCGTCGTTCGCCAGCACCGCGTCGGCCAGCGCCGCCCGGTCGTCGGCATGCAGCCGTGTGCCGCACGGATTGACCGGATCATTCACGATCAGCAGCCGGGCCCCCTCGGCCGCCCGCGCCAGCTCTTGCCGGTCGATGCGCCAGTCCGGCGGCCGCACCTCGATGGCCCGCACCACGCCCCCCGCCCGCCGCACCAACGGCGCATAGGCATCATAGGCCGGCTCGATGATCACCACCGCATCGCCCGGCTCCACCAGGGCGAAAATCGCGCACGCCAGCGCCTCGGTCGCGCCGCTCGTCACCGTCACGCCGTCCATGGGCTCGATCGCCAGCCCCAGATGCCGCGCATAATGGTCCGCCACCGCCACCCGGAGTTCCGGCAAGCCCGCCATCGGCGGATAATGGTGCGGGCCGTCGATCACCGCCCGCGCCGCCGCCTCCCGCACCGCCAGCGGCCCGCAGCCATCGGGAAAGCCCTGCCCCAGGTTGATGGCCCCGCTCGCCCGGCACGCGGCGGATGTCGCCTCGAACACCGTGGTCTTCGGCGCAATCAGCACGCTCATCTCTTCAGCTTCGCGAACGGGCTCGCCGCCAGCCGGTCGCGTTCGATCTGCGCCGCCGCCTCCTCCTCGCTCAGCAGCCGCCGCCGCACCCCCGCCAGCACCGCCTCGTCCGCGCGCGGAAATGCCGGCAGCGCGAGCAGTAGCGTCTCGGCCACCGCCGCCCCCAGGTCGATCGCCCCGCCCTCGATCGGCACCACATCCAGCTCGTCGTCGGCCAGCTCCACCTCCTCGCCGGGTGCCAGCACCGCGAAGCGCAGGCTCACCGCCTCGTCCACCTCCGCCACCACCGGCTCGCCCGACACCACGCAGGCCTGCACCGCGCGCCCCGTCACCCGCCCCGTCGCCACCGCGCCGTCGGCCGTCCGCGCCACCTCCAGCACCGCCTCCAGCCGCTCCAGCGCAATCAGGTCGTACCGCGCCGCCAGCGCCGCCCGCTGCCTGTCATCCGCCGCCATCCGATAGGGTTGGGCGGTCGCGCCCAAGCGCTCCAGCGGCACCCGCAGCTCAAAATCGCCCATTCAGCAGCGCCTCCCCCGGCAGCGCGTCCAGGCGCGCCTTCAGCGCCACCACCGCCGCCGCCAGCTCCGCCGGCGCCGTCTCATCGGGCGCCGCCCCGCGCCACACATTGCGCACCAGCGCCGCCGCCAGCGCCGCCCTGTCCGCCTCCGGCTCCAGCGCCCGGCGATAGCCGTCGATCCGCCCGCCCAGCGAGCCGGTCACCTTCCCCATATGCTTGCCGATCACCATGTCGCCGATGCCCAGTTGCCGCAGGCTCCCGTCCATGTCGTCCACGAAACTCTCGGTCAGCCAGGCGCTGTCCTGCAACGCCCCCTCGCGCTCGAACCGCAGCATCACCAGGCTCGTCACCAGCGCCACCATGTCGAACCGGCCATCCACCGTGTCCGGCACGCCGTGGCGCAGATACCAGCGCTCCTCCCGCGCCACGCGCACAATGGCGTCCCACAGGTCGGCGCGCTCGCGGCGCTTCGGCGTGAACAGGCGGGTCAGGAATGACATGGTCTTGCCGTGCCGCAGCGCCTTCCCTATGGCAAGCGCACAGGTGGGCCGCGACCGGGCGGAGCAAAGGGTGTGTCGATGCGTCTCATGTTGATCAGTGCGGTGCTGGCCGCGGGCCTGCTCCCGGCCTGCACCCGCATTCCCATCTCCGAAGGCTATGTCGCGGACGAGCAGCTGCTCGCCTCGGTGCAGCCCGGCGTCGACAACAAAAGCTCGGTGCAGCGCACCCTGGGCCGCCCCACCATGGCCGCCCAGTTCGACGGCCGGCAATGGTATTACATCAGCCGCAACTCGAAACAGCTCGCCTTCCTCCGCCCCGTCCCCAGCGCGCAGAGCATCCTGATCATCACCTTCGATGCCAAGGACGTGGTGCAGAAGGTCGAACGCCGCGGCCTGGAACAGGTCGCCAGCATCACCCCCAACCCCGACAAGACCCCCACGCTGGGCCGCGACGAAAGCCTGCTCGACGACCTGTTCGGCAACATCGGCCAGTTCGGCGGCGTCCCGGCCGGCGGGCCGCCGCAATAGGCCAAGGCGGCTCGCGCTTTGAAGGACCGTCGGTCCGAAACGCGCGAGACTCGCCGCAGTGCCCGGCCGGCATGCAGGCGAGCCGGCTCGCCTGACATGGCCGACGAGTCGGCTCCGCCGACATTTTCTTTCTTTTCTTCACCTCCCAGCGGACTCGGTGGCTTCGCCGCCGGCCGCATCGGCAAGGCCCCCACACGTATATCCTCTGAGTACAGTGAACAGAAAAGGGCAACCCCGCGTCAGCGAGCCGGTGTAGCTGCCACACCCCTCCTGCGCTGCGAAGCAGACAGCGGGAGGGGCGACTCGGCGACAGCCGAGCGGGGGTGGGTGCCTCCTCCGCATGAGTGCACCACCCCCCTAAACCCCCAGATCCCCCTGCACCTTCGCCTCCACCGGCGCCGCCTTGAACATCGCCGCGCTCACATTCGGGATCAGCGGCCGCTTGCCCGCGAACAGCTCCGCCAGCGTCAGGATCTGGATGCGCGGCACTTTCGCATGCAGCCCGGTCTCGAAAAACCCCGCCGCTGCCGCCCTGCTTTCCATCTCCTTCGTCGGCAGCGCCGCCATGATCAAGATGCCCAGCGCGGCCTTTTCGCGGCCGATGGTCTCCACCAGCTCCGACACAAAGCCGACACCGCGCGTGGCGCCGCCCTTCACCGAGATGATCGCCTTTTCATGGGTCATCTTGCCGGAACCGTCATACCCGTTGAAGAACATCAGCCCGTCGATGCCGCCGTCCGCGCCCTTCTGCCCGCCCTTCCACGGCCGCCCGCCAATCCAGGTCACCACCCATTTCTGGAACTCATGCTTGTCCCGCTCGGCCAGCAGCTGTGCCGAGGCCAGGTCCTTCGGCAGCCCCTCCGTGACGAAGGAAATCCCCGGAAACGCATCCCGCAACCGCTTCTCGATCAGCGCGATCGACAGGTGCGTGATGTCGATCCCGATCCACTTCCGGCCCAGCTTCTCCGCCGCATGCACCGCCGTCCCGCAGCCGCAGAACGGGTCCAGCACCACATCGCCGGGATTGGACGAAGCGGAAATGATGCGCTCCAGCAGCGCAAGCGGTTTCTGCGTGGGGTAGCCGAGGCGTTCTTGGGCGGACGCATGAATGGGAGGCAAGTCATCCCAGGCATCCGTCAACGGAACTCCGGGGCTCTCGTCTAAGTATATCTTTTTTCTCAATCTCGCATCAGCTTTGGCGGGGAAAAAGAGGCGGTTCTCGGCATCAAGCTGCTGCATAACGGGCAATGAAACCTTCCACCCATTCCGGTGAGGTTTATAAACTCTGCCATTGCTAGCATGAAAATCATACGTCAGATTTGGACGTATTGAAGGATTTACCAAATCTGATCGTCGAAACCTACGACCATCAGAGTCAAAATGTACAAAATGCTCTGCGATATATTCCTCACTATATGGCGTATATAGCTGATTCCAGATCGCCGATTCAGATTTAACGTACAGTAGAATGACATCGTGGACAGCAGCCAGCTTCCGCGTCGCATTTGAATGTGCGCTAGTGCGCTTCCAGATAATTTCATTCCGGTAGTTCTCTACCCCGAACGCCGCATCCAGCAGCAACTTCAGATAATGGCTCGCCGTCGGATCGCAGTGCAGATACAGGCTGCCCGTCGGCTTCAGCACCCGGTGCAGCTCCACCAGCCGCGCCGACATCATCGCCAGATAGGCCATCATCGCATTGTCGTGCAGGAACCCGCGCAGCGCCTGCAACAGCTGCGCCACGTCGGTATTCCCCTCGCGCAGCACCCGCTCATAGGCCGCCTCGGCCGAAACCCCCCAGGCCCACGTGTCCTCGAACGCCTCGATCTGGCTGTCCGCCGTCTTCCCGTCCGGCGACTTGAACAACTGGCTGTAGGTCGCGTTCGAATTGAACGGCGGGTCCAGGTAAATCAGGTCCACGCATCCGTCCGGAAACACCGCCGCATTCGCCAGCCAGTCCAGATTGTCGCCATAATAAAGCCGGTTCACCATGTCCCCGACCATGCCGCGCCCCGCCCCGGAAAAACAGTTGCATTTTTCAACGCAATCTGATAACCATATGGGTTAATAACCCTCATCTTCGACCGACCCGCTGTCAACCCCCATACCGCCGCCCTGCTGAACCTGGTTCAGCATCCATCGCGCCACCGATCCCCGACGCCGCGCAAAAACAGCCCTTTTCCGCTAACCCCTTGATTCAGGCTGTCACTTTTTGCGAAAAACCTTCCAAGTTTCCTACCCGCAACAAACCAACACCCCCCGTCACCCCGGGCTCGACCCGGGGCCCCGTCACCCCGGGCTTGACCCGGGGCCCCACACTATCGGCTCCAGCGCCAAAGCCCCTCCCCCGCCTGCGGGGGAGGTGTCAGGCAAAGCCTGACGGAGGGGGCCAGCGCGTCTGCACCAACCCCGAACCATCGCCCCTGCGCGGCCAAGCCGCGCGAACTCGGGCAGCAGGCGGGGCGGAGAGCGTGAGAAGAAGAAAAGAAAGAACAAAAAAGCGGGCAAAGCCCGCTTGTCGGACGTGTCGGTTGGACACGGCCAACCGCACGCCGGCCAGGCCTGCGGCGAGTCTGGAAATAGCGCTGCGCGCTATTTTCAGCCGCCTTCGGCCAGGTCCCTCGCCACCCGCGGGTCCCGCAACAACGCATCGATCTTCCCGCCCACGGCATAGCTCTCGTCCAGCCGGAAATGCAGCTCGGCGGCATATTTGGTGTTCACCCGCCGCGCCACCTCGCCCTTCAGGCTTTTCGACACGCGGTTCAGCGCCTTCAGCACCTTCGCCTGCGCCGCCTCGTCGCCCCCCACCGGCATCACGAACGCGGTTGCATGCCGCAGGTCGGGCGACACGCGCACCTCGCTCACCGAGATGATCGCCCCCTCCAGGTCCGGATCGCGCGCCTCGCCACGTGCCAGCAGGTCGGCCAGCACATGGCGCATCGCCTCGCCCACCTTCAGCAGGCGAACCGATGGTCCCAAGGGCGCATCACCGCGCTTCATCCGTTCACAAACTCCGCAGCCGTTCCTCGATGTCGAACGTCTCGATGATGTCGCCCACGGCGATGTCCTGGAAACCCTCCAGCCCGATGCCGCATTCGAAGCCCTGGCGCACCTCGTTCACATCGTCCTTGAACCGCCGCAGCGAAGCGATGCTGCCGGTATAGACGATGACATCGTCGCGCAGCACCCGGGCGCGCAGGTTGCGCTTGATCAGTCCCTCCTGCACCATCACGCCGGCGGCCTTGCCGAACTTGCCGGCCTGGAACACTTCGCGGACCTGGGCACGGCCCACCACCGTCTCGAAATATTCCGGACCCAGCTTGCCCGCCATGGCGAGCTTCATCTCGTCGAGCAGGTCATAGATGATGTCGTAATATTTCAGCGCCACGCCCGCCTGCTGCGCCGCCTCCCGCGCCTTGGCATTCGGCCGCACGTTGAAGCCGATGATCGGCGCGCCCGAAGCCCGCGCCAGCGTCACGTCGGATTCGGTGATGCCGCCCACGCCCGAATGCAGCACCCGCACCTTGATGTCATCGGTGGACAGCTTGTTGACCGCCGAGACGATGGCCTCGACCGAACCATGGACATCGGCCTTGATGACGCAGGGGAACTCCACGGCCTTCGTCGCGCTGATCGCCGAGAACATCGATTCGAGGCTCGCCGGCGCAGACGTTGTCCGCTTCGCCGTCGCCACCTGCTGCCGATAGAGCGCCACCTCGCGGGCCCGCGCCTCATTCTCCACCACGGCCAGATTGTCGCCGGCCATCGGCACCCCGGTCAGGCCGAGCACCTCCACCGGCACCGACGGCCCGGCCTCCTTCACCTGCTGGCCCTTGTCATTCACCAGCGCGCGCACCTTGCCGCTTTCCGTGCCCACCACGAAGATGTCGCCCGTGCGCAGCGTGCCGCGGCGAACAAGAACCGTCGCCAGCGGCCCCTTGCCCTTGTCCAGCTTGGCCTCCACCACCGTCGCTTCCGCCATCCGGTCCGGATTGGCGCGCAGCTCCAGCAGTTCGGCCTGCAACAGGATCTTGTCGGTCAGTTCATCGAGCCCGGTCTTCTTCAGCGCCGAGACCTCGACATCCTGCACCTCGCCGCCCATCGCCTCGACCTGCACGTCATGCTGCAACAGTGCGGTGCGGATCTTGTTGGCATCGCTGCCCGGCTTGTCCATCTTGTTGATCGCCACGATCATCGGCACGCCGGCCGCCTTGGTGTGGTTGATCGCCTCGATCGTCTGCGGCATCAGCCCGTCGTCACCGGCGACCACGATCACCACGATATCGGTGATCGTCGCGCCGCGTGCCCGCATCTCGGTAAAGGCCTCGTGCCCCGGCGTGTCCAGGAAGCTGATCTTCGCGCCCGATTTCAGCGTCACCTGATAGGCGCCGATATGCTGCGTGATGCCACCGGCCTCGCCGGCCACCACATCGGTGCCGCGCAGCGCATCCAGCAGGCTGGTCTTGCCATGGTCGACATGGCCCATGATCGTCACCACCGGCGGCCGCGGCTGCAGGTCGGTATCCACGTCCGCCTCGCCACCCACGCCGATTTCCACGTCGCTGTCGGACACGCGCTTGATGATGTGGCCGAACTCGGTCACCAGCAGCTCGGCGGTGTCCTGGTCGATGGTCTGCGTCGCCGTCACCGGCGTGCCCATCTTGAACAATGTCTTCACAAGGTCGGAGGTGCGCTCCGCCATCCGGTTCGCCAGCTCCTGCACGGTGATCGCCTCGGGCACCTGCACCTCGCGCGGCTGCCGCGCCGGCGCCGCGCCGGCACCACCGCCATGGCTGCGCCGGTCCTTCTCCCGCGCCCGCTTCAGGCTGGCGAGCGAGCGCGCGCGGAAGCCATTGTCATCCTCGCCCAGCGCGCGGGTGATGGTCAGCTTGCCACCCTGGCGCCGATCGTCGACGCGCGGCCGCGCCGGCTTGGCCGGCGGTTCCGGCGCACGGCGGGGGGCCAGCGGCGCGCGCGCCACGGGCGCACCGCCCCGCGGGCGTTCCTCCTCCGCTTCCGCCGCCGCCACCGCCTCGGCCGGTGCCTCCACGGCGGCCTTCGCCGCCCGTTCCGCTTCCGCCGCGGCGGCCGCCGCCGCTTCGGCTTCGGCCCGTGCCTTTTCCTCGATGCGGCGTTTTTCCGCTTCCGCGGCCTCCGCCCTGGCGCGCTCCTCGCGCACCCGCATGTCCTCGGCGATGCGCAGCCGCTCTTCCTCGGCCTGGCGCAACATCATCGCCTGCCGCTCCTTGGCAGACATCGATCCCATCGCCGGCATCACCGGGCGGGGCGGCGGCGCCGGGACGGGCGCGGGTTTCGGCGGCGCGGCCACGGGCGCGGGCGGCGCCACGGGTGCCGGCGCTTCCACCATTTCCTCGGCCACGTCGGCGTCAACCGGGTCCCCCGGCTTGCGGAACACGCGCTGCTTCTTGGTCTCCACCACCACCTTGTGCGTGCGGCCATGGCTGAAGGTCTGTTTCACCTGGCCCACCTCCACGGTGCGCTTCACCCCCAGCTGGGGACGGAGGCCGAGTTTGGGCTTGTTGTCTTCGGTCATGCTTCGTCTTCTGCCTTCAGCGGGGCCGCGGCCCCTTCATTATCCATGATTTCGCCGCACCATGCAGCCAGCCGGGCGACATCGGCCATGATCCGAGCCGCCGCGCTGCTGTTGGTGACACCAAGATGCACCGTATTGTCACGTCCCAGCGCGCGCGACAAGGCGAGCCGGTCGATCGGCAGACGAACGGGCGCAATCGCCTCCCCCACCCGCGCCGCCTGCGCCAGCTTGCCCGCGCCATCCTCCGCCGCGTCGGCGGCGTGGAACAGCGCGAACAGCTGCCCCCGCCGCACGCCTTCGCCCAGCCGGTCGCTGCCGAACATCAGATGCCCGGCGCGATGCTCCAGCCCCAGCCGCTGCAACAGCCGCGCCCGCAACCCAGCATCGATGCGCTCGACCAGATCGTCCGGCACCGACGTCGGCGCGCGCAGCGCCCGCGTCAGCAGGCCGGACAGTTTCCGCGGCGCCACCGCCGCCAGCAGCGAACGGTCGGGCACGATCCACGCCCCGCGGCCCGGCAGCTTCGCCGCAAGGTCCGGCCAGGCCGCGCCATCGGGCCCGCGCACCAGCCGGATGAAGGCGGCGCGGTCACCGGTGGCGCGCGTCAGCACACAGGTCCGGGTCGGACCTGCCTCGCTCGCGTCGCCTTCCTCAGGGCTTAGGAGGGTCTCATCGGGGACCATGCGTCAGAACGCCCTCCCCGATGGTGAAACGGGCGCGCATCAGGCGGCGTCCTCCTCGAACCAATGCTTGCGCGCCGCCATGATGATCGCGTTGCCATCGTCCTGGCTGATGTTGAACATCGCCAGGATGCCGGCCGGAATCTCCCGCCGCTTGTCGCCTTTGCCGATCAGCTCGTCGGTGGACAGGTCGGCCAGGTCGTCGAGCGTCTTGATCCCCTTCTGCCCCAGCCGCACCAGCATCGCTTCGGTCAGCCCGGGGATTTCGCTCAGCGCATCCTCCACGCCCAGCGCGCGCCGTGCCTCGCGGAAGCCGGCCTCGCGCCGCTCGATGGCGTCGTTCGCCCGCTCCTGCAGCGCGCCTGCCAGCTCCTCGTCGAAGCCCTCGATCTCCGCCATCTCGGCAAGCTCGACATAGGCGACTTCTTCCAGGCTGGTGAAGCCCTCGGCGACCAGCAGTTGCGCCAGCGTCTCGTCGACATCCAGCTCGCGCTGGAACAGTTCGCTGCGCTCGACGAACTCCTTCTGCCGCTTCTCGCTCTCCGCCGCCTCGGTCATGATGTCGATCTGGTGGCCGGTCAGCATGCCGGCCAGCCGCACATTCTGGCCGCGCCGGCCGATCGCCAGGCTCAGCTGGTCATCGGGCACCACCACCTCGATGCGGGTGTCCTCCTCGTCGATCACCACCTTGCTCACCTCGGCGGGCTGCAGCGCGTTCACCACGAAGGTCGCGGTTTCCGGCGACCAGGGGATGATGTCGATCTTCTCGCCCGCCAGTTCCTGCACCACCGCCTGCACGCGGCTGCCGCGCATGCCGACGCAGGCACCCACGGGGTCGATGCTGCTGTCGCGGCTGATGACCGCGATCTTGGCCCGGCTGCCCGGATCGCGGGCGCAGGCCTTGATCTCGATGACGCCGTCATAGATTTCCGGCACCTCGGCGGCGAACAGCTTCTTCATGTAATCGGGGTGCGCGCGGCTGCAGAAAATCTGCGGCCCGCGGTTTTCGCGCCGCACCAGCGTGATCAGGCTGCGCACCCGGTCGCCCACGCGCAGCATCTCGCGCGGGATCTGCTGGTCGCGGCGGATCACGCCCTCGGCGCGGCCCAGGTCCACGACGATGTGGCCGAATTCCACCCGCTTCACCACGCCGGTGATGATCTCGCCCTGCCGGTCCTTATATTCCTCATATTGCCGCTCGCGCTCGGCATCGCGCACCTTGGTCACGATCACCTGCTTCGCCGCCTGCGCCGCAATCCGCCCGAACTCGATGGGCGGCAGCGGATCGATGACATAGTCGCCCAGCTTGGCGTCCTTTTCCTTCGCCTGCGCATCCGCCAGGCTGATCTGCTTGAAATAATCCTCGACGAACTCGACCACCTCCAGCACGCGCCACAGCCGCAGGTCGCCGCTGCGCGGATCGATCTTCGCGCGGATGTCGTTCTCGGCGCCATAGCGGGCGCGGGCGGCGCGCTGGATGGCTTCCTCCATCGCCTCGATCACGATCATCCGGTCGATGCTCTTCTCGCGCGCGACGGCGTCGGCGATCGCGATCAGCTCGGCGCGGTTGGCGGAAATCGGGTTCATTCGGTCATCCCTCTTCTTCGATGATATCATCAGCGCCGCTCGCGTCCAAGGGCGCGGTTTCGGCGATCAGCTTGTCGGTCAGCAGCAGCTTGGCGGTCCGGATCGCGGCAAAAGGCAGCGCGATCGGCCCCAGCCCCTCGGCCTCGAGGCGAATGTCATCGCCCTCCGTCGGCAGCAGCGGCCCCTGAAAGCGCTTGCGGGCCGCCCCGTTGAACGGCAGCGGCTCCGAAAGGTCGATGCGCGCCACATGCCCCACCCAGCGGTCGAAGTCGGCCAGGCGGGTCAGCGGCCGGTCGATGCCCGGGGAGGAGACCTCCAAACGGTATGCCGCCTCGATCGGGTCCTTCTCGTCCAGCATGGCCGACAGGGCACGCGACAGCCGGGCGCATTGCTCCAGTGTCATCTGGCCGGTCGCCGGGTCTTCCGCCATCACCTGAAGCGTCGGCGCCCGCTCGCCGCCGATCATGGCGACGCGCACCAGCGCGAAGCCGGTGGCGGTCACCACCGGTTCGATCAACGCCTTCAGCTTCTCGTCGCCCAAAATCCTGCCTCGTGCCAAAAGCCCTCCGGCGCCGGAGGCGCTGTGCCGTCCGACTTCCCTGCGGGCCTGCTTGTTGGAAGTGACGGCGATATAGGCCCGCCCGTGGCGCGGCGCAACACCCATCGACAGGAAAAACCCCCGGCGACAGGCGCCGGGGGTTTTGAGCGGCAAAGGCCGGCTGCCGTCAGTTCGCCGAGGCCAGCGCACTGCGGCGGGCGATCAGGCCTTCCGCCCATTTCTGCGCCTTGCCCATCGATTCCAGGCGGCAGCGGCGCAGGTCCTGCGTGTCGCTCAGGTTGCGGACGTCGCTGTCGCTGCAGGCCGCCTTCACCGCCACCGCGATCCGGCTGTTCAGGGCGGCGATGCCCTCGACGCTGGCCAGGTTGAGGTCGCCGGTTTCGACGGCGATGCTCTTGGCCGGCCCGGCCTGCACCGGCAGGGCGGCCACCGAAACCAGGGCGGCGGCGATCATCAGGTTGAACTTGGTCATGGCGTGATCCTTCTCTGTCCCCGCCGGATCCGCTGGCTGCCCGGGATTGGGCGGTGCGTTCGGCGTGGCACCCTTGTCGGCCCTGCCCGCCCGACGAGACAGGGACGCAGGCCGTTCATTGCCCGACCGCCACCCGATCAAATCCCGATCCGGCGCTTTTCTTTGACTTTCGGGGTTGTTTCCGCCTCTAGTCGCGCATCGCAGGGGGCGTCGGGACGGGTGTGAGCGGCAGCGAAAAACGCATCATCTTGGCCGACGAGCCAATCTTCACGCTGGGTTCGACCATCGTTGACCCGGCCGGGCTGCGCGTGACGGGAGCGGACGGTGTTCACCACAGCCTGCAACCCCGAACCATGCAGGTGCTGGTCGCGCTGTTCCACCAGGCCGGCACCACCGTCAGCCGCGAATCGCTGAACCAGAGCTGCTGGGAAGGCCGCATCGTGGGGGAGGATGCGATCGACCGTGTGCTGGTGCAGCTGCGCAAGCTGGCCCATGACAGCGGTGGTTTTCACCTGGAAACGATCCGCGGCGTCGGTGTCCGCCTGCTGGCACAGGCGGCGACCACGCCCGCGCCGGCGCCTGCCGGCAGCCCGCCGCCCGCGACGGCCGCCGCGGCCGTCGAACCGCTGGCAGCCCCCGTGCAGCCGCCCGCGGCCCCCACCGCTGCTTCCGTCGAAACACCCCTGTCCTGGTGGAAACCGCTTCGACTCTACGTTGCGGGGCTCCTCCTCCTGCTGGTCGCGGCCGGCGCATGGTGGGCGCTGCGGCCGGCGGGCGGCAACGCCGACGCCGTGCTGGTGCTGCCGTTTCAGGACATGTCGCCGCGCCGCGACCAGGCCTGGTTCGCCAACGGCGTGGCGGAGGAAATCCTCAGCGCGCTGTCGCGCGACCCGCGCCTGCGGGTGATGGGCCGCACCACCGGCGAATCGCTGCGGGCCCGCGCGCTCGACCTGGCGACCCTCCGCGCGCAGCTCGGCGTGGGGCATGTGCTGGAGGGCAGCCTGCGGCAGGCGGGCGGGCGCATCCGGGTGGCGGTGCGCCTGATCGACACGCGCGACGGCACCGAACGCTGGACCGAGAGCTTCGACCGGCCGGACGGCGACATTTTCGCGGTGCAGGACGAAATCGCCCAGGCGGTCGCCAGCCGGCTGGGCGGCACGCTGGACGCGGTCGAAACCCGACCGGCCACCCGGTCGGTACCGGCGCACGACGCCTTGCTGCGCGGCCAGCAGCTGGTCAACCTGTCCGGCGACGAAGCGACCTGGCGGGCGGCGCTGGCGCAGTTCGACGCCGCCATCCGCGCCGATCCCGACTATGCCGCGGCCCACGCCGCGCGCGCCGGCGCGCTGTCCGCCATCGCCGGCCAGTTCGACGACGAGCAGCAGGCGCCACGCCGCAACCGCGCCGCGCTGGAGGCGGCGCAGACCGCGGTGCGGCTGGCGCCCGACCTGGCGGACGCGCATGCCGCGCTGGCCTACGTTCTGGAGCGCGGGCAACTGGACGTTCGCGGCGCCGCCCGCGCCTATGACCGGGCCTATGCGCTGGCGCAGGGCGATCCCGACCTGCTGATCCGCTTCGGCATCTTCAACGTGCGGGTGGGCGATGCGACGCGCGGCCTGGCGGCGCTGCAACGGGCGTCCGCGCTCGATCCCTACAACCCGCGCGCTTGGCGCGCGCTGGGGACGGCACTCTATCAATCCCGCCGCTTCGCCGATTCGATTCCCGCCTTCGATTCGGCGTTGCGCCTGTCGCCGGGCATGGCGGCGGGCCATGCCTATCGCGGCGACGCGCTGCTGATGCTGGGCCGCGTGGCGGAGGCGCGCGCCTCCTATGCCGCCGAGACCACCGGCTGGGCGCAACTGGCGGGCCTGGCCATCGTGGAGGCGCGGTCGGGCAACCGACCGGCGTCCGATTCGGCCTTGGCATCGCTGCGCCGCATCCCCGGCGCCGGCTATCAGGTGGCGCAGGTGCTGGCGCAACGCGGCGAAGCGGCGGCGGCGCTGGCGATGCTGGAAACCGCCCATGCCGCCCGTGATCCGGGCATGCTGAACCTGCGCAACGACCCGATGCTCGACCCGCTGCGCGGCGACCCGCGCTTCCGCGCCCTGCTGGCGCGGCTGGGGATCGGCTGACGCCGGCGGATCGTCGCGGCGGTTCCCATATCGCGGCAAGGCCGCTAAGCCGCGCCGCACCATGGCCGAACCGCTGATCATCGCCCTTCCCAAGGGCCGCATCCTGAAAGAGGCGCTGCCGCTGCTGGCGCGCGCCGGCATCGTGCCGGAGCCGGCGTTCCACGACGAGGCGAGCCGCGCGCTGAAATTCGCCACCTCCCACCGCGACGTCGAGTTGATCCGCGTGCGCAGCTTCGACGCCGCGACCTTTGTCGCCTTCGGCGCGGCGGCGCTGGGCATCGTCGGCAATGACGTGCTGCTGGAGTTCGCCTATCCGGAGCTTTATGCGCCCATCGACCTCGGCATCGGCCACTGCCGGCTGTCGGTCGCCGACCATGCCGACGCGCCGCCGATCACGGGTGAAACGGCGTCTCACCTGCGGATCGCCACCAAATATCCCCGCCTGACCCAGGCGCATTTTGCGGCGCGCGGCATCCAGGCGGAGTGCATCAAGCTGAACGGTGCGATGGAGCTGGCGCCCCTGCTG
Source organism: Sandaracinobacteroides saxicola (assembly GCF_014117445.1). NCBI lineage: Bacteria > Pseudomonadati > Pseudomonadota > Alphaproteobacteria > Sphingomonadales > Sphingosinicellaceae > Sandaracinobacteroides > Sandaracinobacteroides saxicola. The sequence goes on from NZ_CP059851.1 coordinate 2,288,670, forward strand.
GGACTGGCGCCGCGCATCGTCGATCTGGTCTCGACCGGCGCGACGCTGCGCGAGAATGGCCTGGTGGAGCGCGAGGTCATCCTGGACGTGACCAGCCGGCTGGTCGTCAACCGCGCCGCGTCCAAGACCGATGCGCGGGTGTCCGTGCTGGTGGAGGCGCTGCGGCGGGCGGTGGGCGATGCCGCTGCGGCTTGACGCCCGCGCGCCCGGCTTCGCCGAGGCCTTCGCCGCGCTGGTCGCCGACCGGCGGGAGGAAGATGCCGGCGTCAGCGCCGATGTGGCACGGATCATCGCCGAGGTGCGCGCGCGGGGCTATGCGGCGGTCGCCGAGCTGACGGCGCGTTTCGATGGCGTCGATCTGGCGGCGGGCGGGATCGAAATCGGCCGCGATGAACGGGCAGCGGCAGCAGCGCGGGTGACACCGGAAACGCGCGCCGCGTTGCATCTGGCCGCAGACCGAATTGGAATGTTCCACGTGGAACAATTGCCAAAAGGGCATGATGCCGTGGATGGAAGCGGCATCCGCGCCGGCTGGCGCTGGACGCCGGTGGAACGGGCGGGGCTTTATGTGCCGGGCGGACGCGCCGCCTACCCCTCCAGCGTGCTGATGAATGCCCTTCCGGCGAAGGTCGCCGGCGTGCGCGAGCTGGTGATGGTGACGCCGACGCCGGGGGGCGAGCTGAACCCGCTGGTGATGCTGGCGGCGGAGATCGCCGGCGTGGACCGGGTGTTCCGCATCGGTGGCGCGCAGGCGGTGGCGGCGCTGGCCTATGGGGTCGCGCCGGTGCCGGCGTGTGATGTCATCGTCGGCCCGGGCAATGCCTGGGTCGCCGAGGCGAAGCGGCAGCTTTATGGCGTGGTCGGGATCGACATGGTGGCGGGGCCGTCGGAAATCCTGGTGATCGCCGATGCCAGCGCGGATCCGGCGCATGTCGCCGCCGACCTGCTGAGCCAGGCCGAGCATGATCCGGTGGCGCAGTCGATCCTGATCACGGACAGCGCCACGCTGGCAGGCGCGGTGGCGGCGGAGGTGGAGCGGCTGCTCCCCGGCCTGGCCAGCGCCGCAACCGCGCGGGCGAGCTGGGCGCGGTTCGGCACGATCATCACGGTCGCCGACATCATGGACACCGTGCCGCTGGCGGACGCGCTCGCCGCCGAGCATCTGGAGCTGATGCTCGCCGATCCCGAACCGCTGTTCCGCGCCATCCGCCATGCCGGCAGCATCTTCCTGGGGCACCGCACGCCGGAGGCGATCGGCGACTATCTGGGCGGCCCCAACCATGTGCTGCCCACCGGCCGCCGGGCGCGGTTCGCCAGCGGGCTGGGCGTGCTGAACTTCATGAAACGCACGACCTTCCTGGACAGCAGCCGGGGATTCGACGCGGTCGCCGATGCGGCAGCCACGCTGGCCGACGCCGAAGGCCTGCCGGCGCACGCGCTGTCGGTGCGCATCAGGAGCTGACACCGCGTCGCAACGAAATGAACGCGCGCGCGTTCATCGCAGGTCATGGCCAGCCTGCCCGATGCCGAGCCCGCGCTGCATTTCTCCGACCTCGATGCCCCCGGTTTCACGCGGGTGCGGCGGGGCAGCGGTTTTCACTATCGCGATGCCGCGGGCCGGCCGGTGCGCTGCCGGGAGACGATCGCGCGGCTGAATTCCGTGGCGCTGCCGCCGGCCTATCGCGACGCCTGGTATTGCGCCGATCCCGACGGGCATATTCAGGCGGTGGGCATCGATGCGCGCGGCCGGCGGCAATATCGCTATCACCCCGCCTTTCGCGCCCGGCAGGAGCTGAGCAAGTTCGAGGCCTGTGTGGCGTTCGGGGAGGCGCTGCCGCGTGTTCGCCGCGCCGTTGCCCAGGCGCTGGAGACGCGCGGGCTGGACCCGGCGCGGGTGATCGCGGCGGTGGTGCGGCTGCTCGACCTCGGCCGGATTCGCGTGGGAAACGAGCGCTATGCCCGCGACAACCGCACGCATGGCGCGACCACGCTGCGCGGGCGGCATGCCGCGGTGAAGGGCGCGCGGGTGCGGCTGCGGTTTCGCGGCAAGCATGGGATCGAGCGGGAGGTGGTGCTGAGCGATCGCGCGCTGGCGTCCACGGTGCGCCGCTGTCAGGAGCTGCCGGGGCAGCATCTGTTCGCCTGCGAGACCGGTGACGGCGTGCGCGCGGTCACCTCGGCCGATGTCAATGCCTGGTTGCAGGGTGTCGCCGGCGCCGGGGTGACGGCGAAGGCGTTCCGCACCTGGTGGGCGAGCACGCTGGCGCTGGCGGCGGGGCAGCGCGGCGCGGGCCTGCGCGAGGCACTGGACATGGTTGCCGCCGAACTGGGGAACACCCCGGCGATGGCGCGCAAAAGCTATGTCCACCCCGCGGTGGTCGGCTGGCTGCGCGAGGGCGCGCCGGCGCTCCGCCGGCAGCGCGCGACACGGTGGATGAGCGCCGACGAGCGCACGCTGCTGGCCTTCCTGTCCAAGCCGGTCAACGGCACCCTATCAGAACCTGTTTGAGAAATCGTTCAGGCCGTGGCGAGAACGTTGATTTTCGACCACCGAAGCGCAGCGACCTTCAGGGTCGTGAGCATCGGAGCGCAGAAAATCGGCGTTCGCAGCCCGGCATGGACGATTTATCAAACAGGTTCTCAGACGAACTTGCCGGGCACCACCGGATGGCTGCTGCTGAGGCCGCCGTCGACCGCCAGTGCCTGGCCGTTGACATAGCTTGCCTCGTCGCTCGCCAGGAAGACCGCGACGGCGGCGGCCTCGTCGGCGCTGGCGGCGCGCTTCAGCGGGTTGAGCTGTCCCAGCTTGCCATCCGTTCCGCGGGCACGGGCGCCATCGAACAGGCCCTGTGTCATGCCGGTTTCGGTGAGGCCGGGGCAGATGGCGTTGACGCGCACGCCGCTGCCCTGGAGCTGGTTGGCGCTGGTCATCACCAGGTTGATGACGCCGGCCTTGGACGCGGAATAGGGCATGCCGCCGGCGCCGGAGCGGATGCCGGCCACGCTGGCGGTGGCGACGATGGCGCCCGACCCCTGCGGCACCATGATGCGTGCCGCCTCCCGGATACCCAGGAACACGCCGATCAGGTTGACGCGCAGCACGGTCAGCCATTCATCGACCCCGACATCCGGCAGCCGCGCCAGCCCGCCGCCGACGCCGGCGTTGGCGAAGAAGGCGTCGAGCCGGCCGAAGCTCGCCACCGCCTCGTCCACGATCTGCCGGTTGAACGCCTCCTCCCCGCAGTCGCCGCGCATGGCCACCGCCCGTCCGCCGCTGGCGGCGATGGCGTCGGCGGTCTCGTTGACGCCGGCGGACCAGTCCACGGCGACCACGGCGGCGCCTTCGGCGGCGAAGCGCAGGCTGGCGGCGCGGCCGATGCCGCTGGCGGCGCCGGTCACCACGGCCACGCGGTCGAGAAATCGGGTCATCATTGTCTCCTTCCTGCGCTATGCTAGCCTTTGCAAGGCGCGGCGCAACCGGATAACCAGCGGCGATGCAACCGCTGATCCTTGCCATCGACGAAGGCACCACCTCCACCCGCGCGCTGGCGTTCGACCTGAACGGCGGCATCGTTGCCAGCCATGGCGTGGCGTTGACGCAGCATTATCCGCAGCCCGGCTGGGTGGAGCATGACGCGGACGAAATCTGGGAACATACGCTGGCCTCCATCCAGACCGTGCTGGCCGAGGTGGGAAGGGTTGCCGCCATCGGCCTGACCAACCAGCGCGAGACCATCGCCTTCTGGAGCCGGGCCAGCGGCCGGCCGCTGGCGCCGGCGATCGTCTGGCAGGACCGGCGCACGGCGGACATCACCGCGCGGCTGAAGGCGGGCGGGCAGGAGCCGGCGGTGCAGGCGGCGACCGGCCTGCTGCTCGACCCCTATTTCAGCGCGTCGAAGATCGGCTGGGCATTGGCGCACTGGCCGGCGGTGGCGGAGGCCGCGGCGCGCGGCGACCTGGCGGTGGGCACCATCGACAGCTGGCTGGTGTGGAAGCTGACCGAAGGCCGGACGCACATCAGCGACGCCACCAACGCCAGCCGCACCCTGTTGATGGACCTGAAGACGCGGCAATGGCGACCCGACCTGTGCGCGCTGTTCGGGGTGCCGGCGGCGGCGCTGCCCGCGATCGTGCCGTCCGCCGGGGCGCTGGCCGAAACCAGGCTGTTCGGCGCGCCGATCCCGATCACCGGCATCGCCGGGGACCAGCAGGCGGCGAGCATCGGCCAGGCCTGCCTTTCGCCCGGCATGGTGAAGACCACCTATGGCACCGGCATCTTCATGCTGGCGCATGCCGGCGCGGCGCCGCCGATCAGCCGCAGCCGGCTGCTGGCGACGCTGGCCGCGGAGACGGACGCGCCGAGCTATGCGCTGGAGGGATCGATCTTCATCGGTGGTGACGCGGTGAAATGGCTGCGCGACGGGCTGGGCATCCTGCACACCGCGGCGGAGTCCGAGGCGCTGGCCGCGAGCGTGGCGGACAGCGGCGGCGTGACCTTCGTGCCGGCCTTCGCCGGGCTGGGGGCGCCGCACTGGAACCCGCGCGCGACCGGCATGCTGACCGGGATCACCGGCGGGACGACGCGGGCGCATATCGTGCGCGCCACGCTGGAAGCGATGGGGATGCAGACCGCGGACCTGCTGGACGCGATGGCGGGCGACGGGGTGCGGCCCGGCGTGATGAAGGTGGATGGCGGCATGGTGGCGAACAACTGGCTGTGCCAGGACCTGGCCGATGCGACGGGCCTGGTGGTGGAGCGGCCGCGCTGCATCGAGACGACGGCGATGGGCGCGGCGATGCTGGCGGCGGTGGGGGCCGGGCATTTCGCCGACCTGACGGTGGCGGCGGCGGCGATGGTGGCGCCGGACGCGCGGTTCGAGCCGCGCGAGGGCGATCGCGCCGGGCGTCGCGCGGCGTGGGCGGCGGCGATCGCCAAGGTGCTGGCATGATTGACGCGCTGCTGGCGCTGGGCGTGCTGGTGAGTTTCGCGCTGGTCGGCGGCGGGCTGTGGCTGTGGCGGCGGGACCGGAAGCGGGCGCTGTTGATGCTTGCGGCGGGCGTGGTGTTGCTGTTCAATATCGTGATGTGGAGCACGTTGCCCGTGATGCCGACCCTGCCGGTGGCGAAGGGCTGAACGATGCGGATGCGGATGCGGGAGCTGGAGCGGGAATCGGGGGTGGGGCGGGAGACCATCCGGTTCTACATCCGCGAGGGGCTGTTGCCGGAGCCGGAGCGGGCGACGCGCAACAGCGCGGTCTATTCGGACGATCACCTGACCCGGCTGCGCGCCATCCGGCGGTTGCAGGACGAGCGTTTCCTGCCGCTGGCGGTGATCCGCAGCCTGCTGGACGAGGATCATGGCGCGCGCTGGCTGCATCCGGAGGCGCTGCCCGACCTGGACAGCGTGCTGCGGGCGCGGCTGGACGGGGCCGGCGGGCGGCTGCCGGCGGCGCAGGTGGCGGCGGACGCGGGGCTGGTGGAGGATGGCCTGGCGGATGCCGCCGCGGAAGGGCTGATCGAGCTGGCGGGTGACGGCAGCGTCAGCCCGCGCGATGCCCGGATCATCCGGCTGCTGGCGGAGGCGAGCAAGCTGGGGTTCGACCGCGAGCATGGCTATGAGCCGTTCGCCATGGTGCGGTACCTGAATGTGGCGCGGGCGCTGGCGGAGGCGGAGGTGCGCGAGTTCTTCGAGAATATCGCGCCGCATGTGGATGTGGCGCAGGCGGCGGACATGGCGGAGAATGGCATCGGGTTGATGAATGCGCTGCTGTCTGAACTGCACACGCGGGAGATATTGCGGTTGTTGGATGCCCGCCGGCGGGTGGCGAATGACAACGGCCAAGGCGGCCGGGAATAGCGCAAGGCGCTATTCCCGGACTCGCCGCAGTGCCTGGCCGGCGTGCGGTTGGCCGGTGGCCAACCGACACGTCCGACAAGCGGGCTTTGCCCGCTCTTTTCTGTTCTTCTTTTCTTCTTTCGTCTTTTCCGCTGCCACCTCCGCCCGTTTCGCGCGGCTTGGCCGCGCAGGGGCTGTTGGTTTGTTGCAGGGCCGAATTCTGGAAGGTTTGTCGAAAAAAGTGACAGCTTTTATCAAGGGCTTGGCGATTTTGGGGGATCCGGGCGGCCTGCGGGGAGGGAAAAGCCGCTGGCGATTGATCCGATAATTCCGATATGGTTATCATTGCCGAGCGAAAAAAGCAAGCAATTTTGCAGCGGTTTCGGGCGAGCGCACCGTGGGGCGGATTGGCCGGGGGGTTGGGGGGTGTTATGGAATGGGGGAAGGAGTGGCGCATGGCGAGCGTGACGGTGTCGGCGGAGGATGAGGCCTGGATCGCGGCGCAGGTGCGGGCGGGGCGGGCGCGGGATGCGGCGTCACTGATTTCGGCGCTGATGGAGCGCGAGCGGGCGGATGCAGCGAAGCTGGCGACGTTGCGGGCCATGGTGGAAGAGGGCCGGCAGAGCGGGATCAGCAGCCGGACGATCGATGATATTTTCGCCGGTGCGATGGCGAAGGCGGGCGCCTAGTTTCTTCCGACGGAACAGTTCACCAGATGAACCGTCGCCGCAATTCAGCCTCTAGTCGTCCTTGAATCCCATGCCTCTGAGGCCGCCGCCGGTGTGGTTGCCGATTTGCGTTCCGGTAACGTCCTCTCCGTCAAAGTCGTTCGTTCGGAGCGCCAGGGCGAATTCGACAAGCTCGTCTCGGACAGTCGCGCTGTGCAGGGGATATTCGTGGGCGATGGCGTTATCCACCGTTCCCGGCAATCCCCGTTCCACGTCATCCCTGGGCGTGGCGCGGGGATAATTCCCGATCAGATAGTTTTTCATGTCCGCGATCCATTGTGCCCTTCGCGCGCCGCAGAAACCCTGAATGGTCAGGGGCGCAGGTGGCAGGGCGTTCAGGTTGAGCTTGCTGTAATATTTGAGCCGGGTGGAGCGAGCGGGATCGCGAGCGACATTTTCCTGACCCACCGCCACCTCCAGCGACGTTGCCCGGTCGGCCTCTCTTTCAAGGTCTTCGAAGGCGTTGACGATCTCTCTGGGTGCCTGCAGCAGCCGGGCGGGCGTGAGGAGCGGTGTTCGCGCCATGGAACCTCCATCATGTGCTGACAGGGAATTGTTAAGAAGGTGGTAGGCTTGATGGCCAGCGGCTGCAATGCGAAACGGTGAGCTTGGACGTGCAGTGCGGTAATATGCGGAGCGGCGCTTAATGCGAAGATTGCGCAGCAATCAGCGAGTTAACGCACGACACCGGGTAGTGCGCTGCCCCCTTTCGGCAGGGCATGCTTGAAATAAACTTGCCGTGAAGTGCAAGCAATACCTAGCGGCGATTCGTTCATTTAGCAAAATGTCAATGTAATTCAAAGTAGACTGTCACCGTAATTCTATCATTACTCATCCTCAAACATACTACGCAATTGTTTTTCAACCATTTCCAGCGCTTGGCCGTAGCACTGCAGCTGTTGTTTCATTTCGTCATGGTCGAGCGGGGCATAGTCCGCAGTCGTCCAAACACGAACATAGCGTTCCTTCGTACCCTTGATGCGGGGGAAGAAAATGAAAATCGCTTCTGAGCCCTGAAAGTCGGACAGTCGCAGGATACTTTCTGTTACAATCGTTGACATAATTCGTTTTTGATAGTCATCAAGTGCGACCGCGACCCATCCGACCACAAAAACCGGTTTGAGCTGTCCGTCCTTTAGTATGGTAAAGGTGGGTTCGACTGGAATTGAAACATTCCGACCAACAGGATAATTCTCCTTGAGGCCGGGGAAAACGTTCAACCCATCCAGCTTCTCACGGCCATTATAGCGAAAGAAGGCGGGAACGATCTCGTACGCCATCGCTCGGGTTCGCGGGCTTGAGATAGCCGCAACCGACCGCATAGACTCTTCATAGGTCCGGCCGAAATGCACCGCATCGCCTATAATTCGATACACTGCCTGTAGGCTACTTCTAGGCCTGCCAAGAACAAATGCCAAAAGAGCGCGAGCAGTATCATTCACGCGCTTGTAGTTGTATCGAACCCAATTAGCAACCGACGGAGGCCGCCGTAGCTTCCTGATCAGATCGTCCGACTCGCTCATGCATTAACCCCTTTCATACTGGCATCGATAATTATTTGAGGCGTTATTTCCATTCCTGGGTTTACTGGACCATCATGGTTCCATACCATATCCCAAGCACTTCCTGGTAGGTGAGATAAGCTTCGAAGACGCGCCGCGCTCAAAGAGATAAGGGGCTCTATGATTGCGCTGAACTGGCGGGCGTCGTTTTCAGCAATGCTGGGTTTGGCGATGACCATTTGACGAGAGATAACATCAAACCTCTTGGCGTATGTGTCTATCGGTTTGTCCCCGTGAACTTTGAAGTTACGATAAATCTCGGGAAAAACAGGTCCATGCTCCCAAGCTTCAATTTTAGCCTGCGTTATGATCCTGCCAGAGGTTACCAGACACGATTCGACAAGGAAATACAAAACCTTATTCAGCGCCATGTTCGTGAGAAAAGCTTTTCGAGATCGGCCATAATCGAGAATAAAGTTCGCCAACTCCCTTACGTCGTATCCCTGATCTTGTTGGAACAAGTAGATATCCCTCACTTCTTTCTTTTGATCCTGTCTTGCCCAAACGACGTGTTAGTAGGGCATCTTCAGAGCCAGAGGGCTTATTCGGCCGCGCCCAGCAGGACCCCCTGCCCTTCGTCCACGGCGTCGTTGGCGGCGGCGCCCTTGGCGGCGGCGCGTTTGTCGAAGGTGTCCCAGACTTCGTTCCAGTTGCCGCGCGTCGCCGCCTTCGAATATTCGGTGGCGCGGGTTTCGAAGAAGTTGGCGTGTTCGACGCCGTTCAGCAGCGGTTGCAGCCAGGGGAGGGGGTGTTCCTCGATCAGGTAGATGGGTTGCAGGCCGAGCTGTTTCAGGCGCCAGTCCGCGATGAAGCGGACATATTTCTTGATTTCCTTGGGCGTCATGCCGGGCACCGGGCCCATTTCGAAGGCGAGGTCGATGAAGGCGTCCTCCAGGCGGACGGTGCGCTGGCAGACGTCGGCGATGTCGTCCCGGACCGCCTTGGTAAGGCAGCCGCGTTCGGCGCAGAAGGCGTGGAACAGCTTGATGATGCCTTCGCAGTGGAGCGATTCGTCGCGGACGGACCAGCTGACGATCTGGCCCATGCCCTTCATCTTGTTGAAGCGCGGGAAGTTCATGAGCATGGCGAAGCTGGCGAAGAGCTGGAGGCCTTCGGTGAAGCCGCCGAACATGGCGAGCGTGCGGGCGATGTCGGTATCGCTGGAGACGCCGAAGGTCGCCATGTAATCATGCTTGTCGCGCATTTCCTTGTAGTTGAGGAAGGCGCTGTATTCGGATTCGGGCATGCCGATGGTGTCCAGCAGGTGGCTGTAGGCCGCGATGTGGACGGTTTCCATGTTGCTGAAGGCGGTGAGCATCATCTTGATTTCGGTGGGCTTGAAGACCCGGCCGTAATTGTCATGATAGCAGTTCTGCACCTCCACATCCGCCTGGGTGAAGAAGCGGAAGATCTGCGTCAGCAGGTTGCGCTCATGCTCGTGCAGCTTCTGCGCCCAGTCGCGGCAGTCCTCGCCGAGGGGGACTTCCTCGGGCATCCAGTGGATCTGCTGCTGGCGTTTCCAGAAATCATAGGCCCAGGGATATTCGAAGGGCTTGTAGCTGTTGGAGGCCTGGAGGAGGGGCATGGGTTAGCCTTTCACGGGAAGGAGCGCCTGGCGGCGGAGAAAATCGGCGAGTGAGCTGTGGATGGCATCGAGCAGCGGTGCGGCGGCGATGGCATCGAGCAGGCGCTGATGTTGCTGGTGCGGGTTGAGCGGATATTCGTGGGCCAGGCGGTTGCGCAGGCGGACGAGTGCCGACCAGCCGGCGGCATCGGGGATGACGCCGAGCTTTTCCATGCGGTTGGCGATATCCCGCGCGGTCATCGGCGCGATGTCGACGCCATCGGCAATGAGCGCGGTGCGGAACATGCGGGCGAGAATATCCTGCTGCTGCTCGATGCGTTTCAGAAGCGCGGTGGCGGCGGTGCGCTGCACGCGATCGAGCGCGTCGAACGCGGCGGGCGATGCCGGCGGCGGGCCGAGCAGATCGAGTGTTTCCTGAACGCCAACGGCAATCGTGGCCGCAGAGGAATCGAGCGCCTGGAGGATGGCGGTTTCGGGGGCGGTCACAGGAGGATCCCGTCGCGATAGCCGATCGTCTGGAACGGGCCAGCGGGCGCGCCGCGGACGGCGAAGATGAGGTCCACGCGCTGCGGCTCGATGGCGCCGAACAGGAGGGTTTCGAACCGGTCAATGGCGGCGTCGCTGTTCCGGCCGGGATCGATTTCGAGATGCAGGTCGATGTCGCCGCCGCGCGCCGAATCGCGGACGCGGCTGCCGAACAGGCGCACGGCGACCGACGCACCGAAGGCGTCGCGCGCGGCGGCCTTGATGGCGGTGGCTTCGTGGGCGGTCAGGCGCATGGAGGGCTGCTTCAGGGGTGGGGGGTTTGAGGGAGGGGCATGGGTGGGGTCCTTGGCAAGAGATGTTTCTAGGGCTTCAGGCTCCCGGGTTTCTCATGAAAATGACTATCCGAACACGCGTTACTTACCCTTAGACTGCTTGTTTGGGGCCTGTGTAAGAACCGAAGCTGCAAGCGACTGTATCTGGGATTTTGTGATACTGCTGGGGTTTTGCAACGCTTTGCTGGCAATGGATGCGACCTTTGAAGAGGTCTGCTCGTTAGACTTGTTCGCCATGTCGTTTCCTTTCACTGGCAAGCTAAACACTCGTCGTAATCCGTCGTTTCCGCCTGGATCACCCGCAGGTCCGGGGTGTTGTCGGCCTCCACGCCGCCGGCGAAGCCGGCGCGCTGGATGCTCTTGCTGCGGAGGTAGTAGAGCGATTTGATGCCGAGTTCCCAGGCCCGGAAGTGGAGCATCAGGAGGTCCCACTTCTCGATGTCGGCGGGGAGGTAGAGGTTGAGGGACTGCGCCTGGTCGATATAGGGCGTGCGGTCGCCGGCGAGTTCGAGCATCCAGCGCTGGTCGATCTCGAACGCGGTGCGGAAGGTGGCCTTCTCGTCGGCGGACAGGAAATCGAGGTGTTGGACGCTGCCCCCCATCTCCAGCATCGAGTTCCAGACGCTGTCGGCGTTGCGGCCCTTTTCGATGAGCAGCTTTTCGAGGTGCGGGTTGCGCACGACGAAGCTGCCCGAGAGCGTCTTGTGGGTGTAGACGTTGGCCGGGATGGGTTCGATGCAGGCGCTGGTGCCGCCGCAGATGATGCTGATGCTGGCGGTGGGCGCGATCGCCATCTTGCAGCTGAAGCGCTCCATCACGCCCATGTCCTGCGCGTCCGGGCAGGGGCCGCGTTCGGTGGCGAGCAGCATGGAGGCTTCATCCACCTTGGCACGGATGTGGCGGAACATCTTCATGTTCCAGGATTTTGCCGTGGCCCCCTCGAACGGGATGCCGCGCGCCTGGTAGAAGCTGTGCAGGCCCATGACGCCCAGGCCGACGCTGCGTTCGCGCATGGCGGCATAGGCCGCGCGCTCCATGCCGGGTTCGGCGCGGGCGATGTAATCGGAGAGGACATTGTCGAGGAAGCGCATCACATCCTCGATGAAGCGGTCGTCGCCGTGCCACTGGTCCCAGGTTTCGAGGTTCAAGGACGAGAGGCAGCAGACCGCGGTGCGGTCCTTCCCCAGATGGTCCGGCCCGGTGGGGAGCGTGATTTCGGAGCAGAGGTTCGAGGTGCTGACCTTCAGCCCCAGGTCGCGCTGGTGCTTGGGCATGTGGTTGTTCACATGGTCGATGAAGATGATGTAGGGCTCGCCGGTGGCCAGGCGGGTTTCGACCAGCTTCTGGAACAGGGCGCGGGCGTCGACCTCGCCGCGTTTTTCGCCGGTTTTCGGGCTGACGAGCGTGAAGGGCCGGCCGTCGCGCACGGCGTGCATGAAGGCGTCGGTGATGAGGACGCCGTGGTGCAGGTTCAGCGCCTTGCGGTTGAAATCGCCGCTGGGTTTGCGGATTTCCAGGAATTCTTCGATCTCCGGGTGGTTGATGTCCAGATAGACGGCGGCGGAACCGCGGCGGAGCGACCCTTGGCTGATGGCGAGGGTGAGGCTGTCCATGACGCGGACAAAGGGGATGATGCCGCTGGTCTTGCCGTTGAGGCCGACGGGCTCGCCGATGCCGCGCACCCGGCCCCAATAGGTGCCGATGCCGCCGCCGCGGCTGGCGAGCCAGACATTCTCGTTCCAGGTGTCGACGATGCCGTTGAGGCTGTCGGACACGCTGTTCAGGTAGCAGCTGATGGGCAGGCCGCGGCCGGTGCCGCCGTTGGAGAGCACGGGGGTGGCGGGCATGAACCAGAGGTTCGAGATATAGTCGTAGAGGCGCTGCGCGTGCGGCGCGTCGTCGGCGTACGCCGCGGCGACGCGGGCGAACAGGTCCTGGCAGCGCTCCCCGGGCAGCAGGTAGCGATCCTTCAGCGTGTCGATGCCAAACGCCGTCAGCAGCGAATCGCGCGCGTGGTCGACGGTGACCGGAAAGCGCGGCGCATAGACGCTGTGGCTGTTGGAAGGGGCGGTGAGCGTGTCGGCGCTGGCCATGGTTGGTGCCTGAAAGTCCATTTTGTTCCCCTTTTACCCCTACGCGCTTTTGGCCGGTGTGGCCAGCCTCTGATTGGTGGCGGGGACGCGATGCCGAACCTGTTTCCCGGGGCGTGGTTCCATCGGAGGATGGGGATCACATACTAGGGGTTGTGTCGGCGACGCCGGGCCGCACCACAGATAGTGGTGAAAAGGTCGGCGGATGCAAGCGGAAAATGCCGGCCGATGCTGTGGATAACGGGGAGAAAGGCGCCGTCACAGGGGGGAAAGCATTGGCGCGGCAAGAGCTTCGGGCGCGGCCTTGGCGGGGGTGGCGAGCGGCGAAAAAATTTGCGGGTGATGGCGCGGGTGGCCGGCGCGGTGCCGTGGCCAAGGAAGGCCGCATCAGCTTTGGTGGCAGCAACCGGCGGCAAAAGCTTGGTGGGACGGGGAAAGACCGGGGCAGCGGCGGGATCGGGGGCGGAGTGGCGCGGCGCGTGGCAAACGCATCGGACAGGTTGACGAATGAATCGCATGGGCGTTTGTGCAGCGCCGTGAAGAAAACCGACGGCGAAAGACCATGGACGTTGCGATGCATGCCAGCCTGACCCCGCCCGAACAGAGTGACGCGGCACAACCGCGGCTGCCGGTGCGGGCCAATGGCCGGCGCCGGTATGAACTGCTGCTGGATGCCGCCGAGCGCCTGCTGGAGCAGGGCGAGGGACAGCCGCTGACCATCCAGCGGCTGGCGCGGGAGGCCGGCGTGCCGATGGCGTCCGTCTATCATTTCCTGCCCAGCCCGGCGGCGGTGTCGGTGGCGCTGTCGCAACGCTATATGGCGGGCTTCGGCGAGCTGGTGATGCGGCCGGTGCCGAACCGCGAACGGCTGGGCTGGCGCGAGGTCATCGCCACCCTGAACCAGCGCGCCGTGACCTTCTATCGCGAGCATCCCTATGCGCAGAAGCTGATCCTGGGATCGGACCACAGCTGGGCGATCCGCCGTTCCGACCTGGCCAACAACCGCCGGATCGCCGGGGCCGTCGTGGAGCTGGTCGCCGACAAGTTTCCCGATGTGCCCGCCGATGTGCTGTTCGAGGCGGTGGTGGTGGGAATCAGCATCGGCGACGCGGTGTTCACCCTGTCGATCGCCGAGCATGGCGAGATCACCCCGGCGCTGGGGCAGGAGGCGGCATTGGCGATGTGCGGCTATCTGGCGATCAAGTTCGAGACGACGCCAACCGATTGACGAATCGATATGTGTCGAATATTTTGACCGCATCCGGGGAGAGCCGTGTGGGGTTGGGTCTGGCTGTCCGGGCGAGTGCCCAACCCCGTCCGACCATGGGAGATACAGGTCATGACTGACACGCATGTGACAACCGCTGCGACGCCCGACAGCGGGGGTGTGGAACGCCGCACCTTCCTGAAGCAGGCGGGCGCGGTGACGGGTGCCGTGCTGGCCTCCGCCTCCATGGCGAATGTCGCGTTCGCCGCCACGCCGGCGGCCGAGATCACCGGCTGGGACGCGACCGTGCTGTCGGCGCGGATCAAGGCGAAGGATGTGTCCTGCGTCGAGGTAATGGATGCCTATCTGGCGCAGATCAAACGCTTCAATCCGCGCATCAACGCGATCATTGGCATGGCTGACGAAGGCGCATTGCGCGCGCAGGCGGCAGAGCGCGATCGGCAGCTGGCCGCGGGCCAGTATCTCGGCTGGATGCACGGTTTTCCCCAGGCCATCAAGGATACGGCACTGGCGAAGGGATTCGTCTATACGTCCGGATCGCCGCTGTTGAAGGGCAATATCGCCAAATATGATTCGGTGATTGTCGAGCGTGCGAAAGCGGCCGGCGCGATCGTCATCGGCAAGACCAATGTGCCGGAATGGGCACTGGGTTCGAACACATTCAATCCGCTGTGGGGCACGACCTGGAACCCCTATGACCTGAAGAAGACGGTAGGGGGGAGCAGCGGCGGCGCCGGGGCGGCGCTGGCGATGCGGATGCTGCCGGTGGCGGACGGCAGCGACATGGGCGGTTCGATCCGCAACCCGAGCGCCTATAACAATGTCTATGGGCTGCGGCCAGGGGCCGGCACGGTTCCCCTTGCCCCCAGCCCCGAAGTGTTCGTCCAGCAATACGCAATCGAAGGGCCCATGGGCCGCACGGTCAAGGATGTGGCCATGCTGCTGTCGGTCCAGGCCGGCCATGATCCCCGGGCGCCGCTGTCGGTACAGTTGGACACGGCGCAGTTCACGGGCGACCTGCAAAGTGACGTGAAGGGCAAGAAGATCGCCTGGATGGGCGACTGGAACGGCTATTTCGCGATGGAGCCAGGTGTGATCGACCTGTGCAAGTCCAGCCTTAAGGTGTTCGAGTCCCTTGGCTGCATTGTTGAAGAGGCGGTGCCGGCCTTTGATCCTGCGATGCTGTGGAAGATATGGTTGACACAGCGCGCCTGGATCATGGGCAATTATCTGGGTGACTACTATGCCAACCCGGCCCAGCGGCCGTTGTTGAGCGACAACGCCCGCTGGGAGGTGGAACAAAGTTTCAAGCTGACCGCAAACGACGTGTTCCAAACCTCCGCCATGCGCTCGGCGTGGGTGACCGATGCCGTTCGCACCTTCTTCGAAAAATATGATTTCGCCATCGCACCGACCGCGCAGGTCTTCCCCTTCGACGCGACGATTCCCTGGCCGCGCGAAGTGGGGGGACGCAAAATGGAAACCTATCACCAGTGGATGGGGATCGTGCTGCCTTGGACATTGGCGGGCACACCGGTGATGAACCTGCCGGTGGGGTTCAGCGCCGGTGGCGTGCCGATGGGCGTGCAACTGATCGGCAAGCGCCAGGCCGAGTTGGCCGTCATCAAGATGGCCCATGCCTATGAAGCGGCGACGCAGTGGGTGCAGAAGCGGCCGCCGGCGATCCTGGGCCTGCGCGGATGAGACGGCGCGGCGCCTGGTGGCTGGTGGCGGCGTGCCTTGCCGCCGGCCCGGCCGCCGCGCAATCGCTCGACAAGACCTGGCTGTTGCAGGTGGGGGCCTATTTCCCGGACATCGACAGCAAGCTGCGCGTGGACAGCAGCCGCGGCCTGGGCACGACGGTGGATTTCGAGCGGGACCTGGGGTTCAACCGGCACCGGACGCTGCCCGCCTTCCTGCTGGAATGGCGGCCCGGCGACGACTGGGTGTTCGACGCGCAATATTACAAGCTGGGGCGCACCAGCACGAAAAGCCTGGAGCGCGACATCAGCATCGGCGACACCACCTATCCGGTGGCGGGGCGGGTGCGGGCGGGGTTCGACAGTGACATCATCCGCTTCACCGTGGGCAACCGGCTGTTCCAGTGGCGCAACCTGGAGATCGGCGCGGGCATCGGGCTGCATGCGACCGATTTCAGCGTGTTCATCGAAGGCGAGGGATCGGTGGGGGGCGGCACGCGGAGCTTTCGCACCGAGAGCCGGTCCCTGTTCGCGCCGCTGCCCACCATCGGCGTCTTTCTGAACGCCCGGCCCGGCCGGAAGGTGCATGTCAACGCGCGGGTGGACTGGCTGTCCCTGACGATCGACGACTATAACGGCCGTCTGATCAATGCCGAGGCCTCGCTGGCCTACAGCCTGCACCGCAACATCGACGTGGGTGCGATGTACCGGCTGGTGGATTATCGTGTCCGCGTGACGAGCGCCGACTGGACGGGGCGGGTGGATTACAAGTTCAACGGGCCGGCGCTGTTCGTGCAGGTGGGCTTCTGACGGCGCCTGGCTTGCAGCCCCCATGCCGCCCGCGCTAACCACCCGCGCAGCGAAGGAGAGCATGCGTGGGACTGATCCGCAGTGAGGATGTGATCGAGAGTGTGGCGGATGCCTTGCAGCACATCAGCTATTTCCACCCCATCGATTATGTCCAGGCGCTGGGCGCGGCCTATGAGGCGGAGGAAAGCGCCGCGGCGAAGGACGCCATCGCGCAGATTCTGACCAACAGCCGCCTGTGCGCGGAGGGGCATCGGCCGATCTGCCAGGATACCGGCATCGTGGTGGCGTTCGTGAAGGTGGGGATGGGCGTGCGCTGGGACGGCGCGATGACGCTGGACGCCATGGTCAACGAGGGCGTGCGGCGCGCCTATCTGCACCCGGACAACCGGCTGCGGGCGTCCATCGTGGCGGACCCGGCCTTTTCGCGGGTGAACACGCGGGACAACACGCCGGCGGTGGTGCATGTGGAGATGGTGGCGGGCGACCATCTGGAGATCGGCCTGGCGGCGAAGGGCGGCGGCAGCGAGAACAAGTCCAAGTTCGTGATGCTGAACCCGTCCGACAGCATCGTCGACTGGGTGGTGAAGACCGTGCCGCTGATGGGCGCCGGCTGGTGCCCGCCGGGGATGCTGGGGATCGGCATCGGCGGTTCCGCCGAGAAGGCCATGGTGATGGCAAAGGAGGCGCTGATGGCGCCCATCGACATGGCGGTGCTGAAGGCCCGCGGGCCGGCGACCGACATCGAGCGGCTGCGGGTGGAGATTTACGACGCGGTCAACGCGCTGGGCATCGGGGCGCAGGGGCTGGGCGGGCTTTCGACCATCCTGGACGTGAAGATCCTGGACTGCCCGACGCATGCGGCCTCCAAGCCCGTGGCGATGATCCCCAATTGCGCGGCGACGCGCCATGCGCATGTGCATCTGGATGGAAGTGGCCCGGCCTATCTGCCGGCGCCGGACCTCTCCGCCTGGCCGAAGGTGGACTGGAAGCCGAGCGCCGAAGCGATTCCGGTGGACCTGGACACGCTGACGCCCGAGGTGGTGGCATCGTGGAAGCCCGGCGACCGGCTGCTGCTGAACGGCCGGATGCTGACCGGGCGGGACGCCGCGCACAAGCGGATGGTGGACATGCTGGCGCGGGGTGAGGCGCTGCCGGTGGATTTCACCAACCGGGTGATTTATTATGTCGGCCCGGTCGATCCGGTGCGGGACGAGGTGGTGGGGCCGGCGGGGCCGACGACGGCGACGCGGATGGACAAGTTCACCGAAACCATGCTGGCGCAGACCGGCCTGATCGCCATGGTGGGGAAGGCGGAGCGCGGCCCGGCGGGGATCGAGGCGATTGCCCGGCACAAGGCGGCCTATCTGATGGCGGTGGGGGGTGCGGCCTATCTGGTTTCGAAGGCGATTCATGCGAGCTGCGTGGTGGCGTTCGAGGATCTGGGGATGGAGGCGATCTACGAGTTCACCGTGCGCGACATGCCGGTGACGGTGGCGGTGGATGCGAGCGGGGAGAGCGTGCACGCGACCGGGCCGGCGGTGTGGCGGGAGCGGATTGCGGCGGCGGTGGCGGCATGATGCGCGTTTTGGTTGCCGGTTTTTGCCGCCGTCACGGCGGCGTTTGTGCAGATATGATTGCTTTTTCCGGCCAGGTTGGCTAAGTG
Organism: Sandaracinobacteroides saxicola; assembly: GCF_014117445.1. Lineage (NCBI taxonomy): Bacteria > Pseudomonadati > Pseudomonadota > Alphaproteobacteria > Sphingomonadales > Sphingosinicellaceae > Sandaracinobacteroides > Sandaracinobacteroides saxicola. The sequence goes on from NZ_CP059851.1 coordinate 2,306,690, forward strand.
CTTGGCCAAGGAGATGTCGTGATGAACGCGTCCGTGAAGAGTGCCGACCCCGTGTCTGTCGGGCAGGCCAAGACCACCTTGTCGAAGCTGATCGCGGCTGCCGAGGCGGGCGAGGAGGTGGTGATCAGCCGTGGGAAGGTGCCGGTGGTAAAGCTGGTGCCGGTGGCTCCGGTGGCCAAGCCCAAGCGCGTGCCTGGCAGCATGAAAGGCCTGATTGCCCTGGACGATAGTTTTTTTGATCCCTTGCCCGATGACGAGTTGGCGATGTGGGGAACGGGCGATGCGGCGGAGGCGGATGTTCCGGCGTGACGCTGTTGCTGGACACGCATGCGTTGATCTGGTGGCTTGCTGATGACCCGCAGTTGACCCCGGCCGCCTGCGCCGAGATTGCCGACTCCGATGTTTTTGTGAGCGCGGTATCGGCCATGGAAATCTGCACAAAGGTCAGGATCGGCAAATTGCCGTCAGCGAAGCGGCTGGCGGAGCGGTTCGAGGAAAAGATACTGGCGGAAGGGTTCAAGCTGTTGCCCTTGACCGTGCGACACGGTCAACGCGCGGGCAGTTTCCCTGACGTCCACAAGGATCCGTTTGACCGCATGCTGATCGCCCAGGCATTGCTGGAAAATCTGACGATCGTATCGAATGAGACGATGTTCGATCGCTTTGGCGTATCGCGGCTATGGTGATACATCCTACAATTCGGTGCGCGGCCTTGGCGTTGATGGGCGCCATGTCAGCGCCGTCCCTGTCTCAGACGCCGGAAGCCCGCCTGACCGCGGCGGGGCATGTGTTGCCGGCGCCGACGCGGGCGGTGGCGACCTATTTGACCTTTGCGCGCTCGGGCAATCTGCTGTTCCTGTCCGGCCATGGCGAGTGCGGGCCCGGCGCGTCGGGCAAGCTGGGGCGGGAGCTGACGGTGGCGCAGGGGCAGGCGGTGGCCGGTCGGGTGGCGCTGTGCATGCTGGCCACCATCAAGGCGGCGACGGGCGACCTGGGCAAGGTGAAGCGCTTCGTCCGCGTGCTGGGGTTCGTGAACAGCACGGCCGATTTCACCCAGCATTCCGCGGTGATGAACGGCTTTTCCGACATGATGGTGCTGGCCTTCGGCGAGGGCGGCAAGGCGCCGCGCAGCGCGGTCGGCGCGCCGTCGCTGCCGTTCGACATTCCGGTGGAGGTGGAAGCGGTGGTCGAGCTGTCGGAACAGCGGCGGTCAGGGCACGGCCGGCGCGGGTTCCGCCAGCAGGGACACGATCAGTTCGTTGAGGTCATCGAGCTCGAGCGAGGCGGCCTTCGCGTAGCGGACGGTGCCGGCGCGGTCGATCAGGTAGCTGGTGGGAACGGCGCGCACGCTGCCATAGGGCCCGCGGAAACGGCGCGCGAAGGTGATGCCGGGCAATGCGTCGGCGACGGCCTTCAGGCGATAGGGCGGCAGCGAATCCTCGGTGGTGACGGCGATGACGCGAAAGCCATGTTTGCCCTGGGCGCGGGCATAGGCGTCGAGCAGCGGCATCTCCTTGCGGCAGGGCGCGCACCAGGTGGCCCAGATGTTGATCAGCACGACCTGGCCCTTCAGCCCGGCGGAATCGAGCCTGGTGCCATCGAGCGCGGTCAGTTCGTAGGGCGGCGCCGGTTCGCCGACGGTGGGCGGGTTGGCGCAGGCGATGTTGGCGCAGAAAGCGGCGGCAAGGACGAGTGCGGCGCGGCGCGGCGAAACCATTGATTCAGCATAGCCGGCAGGCGGTTGCGGCGGAAGCGGTGTTGTGACAGGTTCCGCGTCATGAGGGGATGGTGGCTGGCAACTCTGCTGCTGGGGGGCTGCGCGATGGCGCCGCAGCTGGGCCGCGTGGCGGTGGACCATAACGAGCTGGTGGCGAACACCACCAATCAGCTGCTGCTGGTGAATGTGCTGCGCGCGCGGGAACGGCTGCCGATGCATTTCACCAGCATTTCGGCGCTGCGTGGACAGGCCAATGTGAAAGGTGACCTCGGCCTGGGCGGCGGGGTGGCCGGCAAGGGGTCGACGGCGAACCTGGACGCCGCGGGGTTGGGAACGGGGGGCAGCATCAGCCAGGCGGCAGCGACGCTCTCGCCCTCGATGGGGATCGAGGTGACGAGTGGCAGCAGCTTCGATGTCGCCGTGCACAACACGCAGGAATTCTACGCCGGCATCACCACCTCGATCCCGCAGGCAACGGTCGCGGGCTATCTTTATGCCGGATGGCCGGCCGACCTGGTGACCTTCATGTTCGTCACTGACGTCGAGATACGGGTGTCGGCGCGCCATGTGCCCGCCGGGCCGGACGACCTGGCACCGGGCGCCGTGCTGGCGCGGGTGGTGAATGCGCCCGACATGGCGGGCTGGACGCAGGGATTCGCGGCACTGGCGCGCTGTTTCCAGGTGCAGCCGGACAGCGGGGACGGTGATGCCAAGGCGCCCCCGCTGCGCTGGATGCCGGCCGGGGATGCGCCGTGCCGTGTGGCGGTGACCGAGGGAGCCAGGCTGCGCGGCGGCGCGGTGGTGCGGGAGGTGGTGCTGTCCCGCGACGCTCGCGGGTTGCAGGCGGAACTAGTGGCCGCCGGGGCCGCGAGCCAGAAGGTGGAGGTGCGGTTCGTCTCGACCATCCGATCGGTGGAGGGGCTGGTCTATTACATGGGGGCGCTGGCGCGGCGCGGGGATGCGCCGCGCGTGCTGCGCACCACGCTGCCCAGCGGCGAAAGCATCGACATGCCGATCCTGGTGGTGCGGCCGGGGGCGGCGCCGGATGCCTTTGTCAGCGCGCGCTTTGGCGGCAGGCTGTGGTCGGTGCCGGCCTCCGGCGCCGTGCAGAACAGCGTGGCGGGCAGCAGCAGCGCGGTGTTCGTGCTGGTGCAGCAGCTGATGAACCTGCAACGCTCGGCACGTGAACAGGTGATGACGCCGACTGTCCGGATCGCGCAGTAAGGCGTCAGCTCGCCATGCGCAGCGTGGCGTCGCTGTCCAGCGCATAGCCGGCGGAGCGGACGGTGCGGATCATGTCCGGCAGGTCCTCGCCATTGATCGCCTTGCGCAGGCGGCGGATGTGGACGTCCACGGTGCGCAACTCGACATAGACGTCGCGGCCCCACACCGCATCGAGCAGCTGTTCGCGGCTGAAGACGCGGCCGGGATGTTCCAGGAAATGGCGCAGCAGGCGGAATTCGGTGGGGCCGAGCTGCACCGGCAGGCCGTCGCGCGTCACCTTGTGCGCGGCAGTGTCCATGATGATACCGCCATAATCGAGGTTGCCGCCGGACAGCGCCGGGCGCAGGCGGCGCAACAGGGCGCGGACGCGGGCGATCAGCTCCCGCGGGGAGAAGGGTTTGGTGACATAATCGTCGGCGCCGGTCTCCAGCCCGCGGATGCGGTCGCTTTCCTCGGCCCGGGCGGTCAGCATGATGATCGGGATGCCGGCGGTGGCGGGGGCGCGGCGCAGGCGGCGGCAGACCTCGATGCCCGAGAGGTTGGCGATCATCCAGTCGAGCACGACCAGGTCGGGCGCCTCTTCCTGGGCCAGCACCAGCGCTTCCTCGCCGTCATGGGTCTGGACGACGTCGAAGCCCTCCTTGTCGAGGTTGTAGCGGACCAGCTCGACAAGATGGGCGTCGTCTTCGACCAGCAGGACTTTCGGGCGCATCGGATCAGCCCTGCGGGGTGGTGACGAACGCGGTATCGTCGGCCTTCGCCCGCTCGGCGGCATGCTCGCCGGTGACGCTGAAGGTGACCAGCTCGGCGATGTTGGTGGCATGGTCGCCGATGCGTTCCAGATTCTTGGCGATGAACAGCAGGTGCGCCGACGGCGTGATGTGGTGCGGGTTTTCCATCATGTAGGTGAGCAGCGAGCGGAACAGCGAATTGTAGAAATCATCGACCACGGCATCGCGCGCCATCACCGCTTCGGCCAGTTCGGCATCGCGGTCGACATAGGCGTCGAGCGCGTCGCGCACCATCGCGGCGGCGGCGCGGCCCATCTCCGGGATGATGACCACCGGCTGCACCGGCTGCGCCTGGGCGAGCGTGGAGGCGCGCTTGGCGATGTTCTTGGCATAGTCGCCGATGCGCTCCAGCAGCGCCGACATCTTCAGGCCGGCGATGATCTCGCGCAGGTCATCGGCCAGCGGGGCGCGCAGCGCGATGGTGGCGACCGCCAGCTTCTCCACTTCGGCCTCCAGCGTGTCGATGGCGGCGTCCTGCGCCACCACCTTCATCGCGGCATCGGCATCGCGCCGCATCAGCGCGTCGATGGCGCCGGCGATCTGCGCCTCCGCCAGGCCGCCCATCTGGCTGATCAGGCTGCGGATCGTTTCCAGGTCGCTGTCGAAACTCTTGACCGTGTGCGCGGTCGTCGGGGTCTGTGCCACAAATCGTCCTTTCAACGCCTCAGCCGTAGCGGCCGGTGATGTAATCCTTGGTGCGCGGCTCACGCGGATTGGTGAAGATATCCTTGGTGTTGCCATATTCCACCAGCGTGCCCAGGTGGAAAAAGGCTGTCTTCTGGCTGACGCGCGCCGCCTGCTGCATGTTGTGCGTGACGATGACGATGGCATATTTGCCGCGCAGGTCGTCGATCAGCTCCTCGATCTTGGCGGTGGCGATGGGGTCGAGCGCGGAGCAGGGCTCGTCCATCAGGATCACCTCGGGATCGACGGCGATGGCGCGTGCGATGCACAGCCGCTGCTGCTGGCCGCCCGACAATGCCGTGCCGCTGTCGTTCAGCCGGTCCTTCACCTCTTCCCACAGGCCGGCGCGGCGCAGCGAGCGTTCGACGATGGCATCCATTTCCACCTTGGTGCGGGCGAGGCCGTGGATGCGCGGGCCATAGGCGATGTTTTCATAGATGCTTTTCGGGAAGGGGTTCGGTTTCTGGAACACCATGCCGACCCGGGCGCGCAGCTGCACCACATCCATCTTCGGCGAATAGATGTCCTCCTGGTCAAGCTCGATGCGGCCGGTGACCTTGGCACTGTCCACCGTGTCGTTCATGCGGTTCAGGCAGCGCAGGAAGGTGGACTTGCCGCAACCCGACGGCCCGATGAAGGCGGTGACATTCTCGGTCGAGACGTCGATCGACACCTCTTTCAGCGCCTGTTTCGGGCCGTAGAAGACGCTGACGTCGCGCGCCGTCATCTTGGTGGTTTCGATGGCCGAAGCCTGCTGTTTCGCGGCGATGTCGTCGCCTGCGGTCACGGTCATGTCGCTCACCAGCGCACCTCGAACTTGTTGCGGAGATAGATGGCCAGGCTGTTCATCAGCATCAGGAAGACGAGAAGAACGATGATGGCCGCGGAGGTTTTCTCGACAAAGCCGCGGGCGACATTGTCGGACCAGATATAGACCTGCACCGGCAGCACCGTCGCCGGGTTGGTAAGGCCGCTGGGCACGTCGGTCAGGAAGGCGCGCATGCCGATCATCAGCAGCGGCGCCGTTTCGCCGAGCGCGCGCGCCATGCCGATGATGGTGCCGGTCAGCAGGCCGGGAAGCGCCAGCGGCAGCACATGGTGGAACACCACCTGCACCCGGCTGGCACCGACGCCGAGCGCCGCGTCGCGGATGCTGGGGGGCACCGCCTTGATGGCGGCGCGGCCGGCGATGACGATGGTGGGCAGCGTCATCAGCGCCAGCGTCAGCCCGCCGACCACCGGCGCCGAGCGCGGCATGTCGAACGTGTTCAGGAAGACCGCCAGGCCGAGCAGGCCGAAGATGATGCTGGGCACGGCGGCGAGGTTGTTGATGCTGACCTCCACGATATCGGTCCAGCGGTTCTTCGGCGCGAACTCCTCGAGATAGACGGCGGCGAGCGCGCCGATCGGGAAGCTGAGCGCCAGGGTGACGAACAGGGTGAGGAAGCTGCCTTTGGCGGCGCCCCAGATGCCGGCGCTTTCGGGGTCGGTCGAATCGGCACCGGTGACGAAGGTCTCGTTGAAGCCGGTGGTGAGCAGGCCGCGGTCGCGCAGCAGTTTCCAGTCGGCGACCTCATCGTCCCGCACGCCGCGGTTGTCCTCGGTGATGTCGAGATCGAAGCCGCCCTTCTGCAGCTGGTCGATATTGCCCTTGGCCTTCAGTTCCAGCTCGACCGTCTTGCCAAGCAGCGACGGGTCGGCGGTGAGCGCGTCGCGCGCCGCGAGCCAGGCGCCTTCGGAGACGACATCCGTCTGCGTGCCGAGTTTCGCGACCGAGGCGCGCACGGCCTCCTGGTAATTGGCGCTGGCGAGCGCGCTGGCGGCGTTGGGGCCGGTGAGCGCGGCGGCGTCCACCCCCAGCACCGCCGCGTCGAAGGTGACGGGCACGCGAACCTCGGTGGCGCGGAAGCCGTTCCAGCCGTTGCCGATGATGGTGGACAGCAGGAAGATCAGGAAGGCGCCGGCGATGCTGAGCGCGGCGAGACCGAGGAAGCGGAAATTGCGTTCCGAGCGATAGCGTTTGCGGATGCGGTTCTGCATCTCGCCCCCCGCCCAGTCGGTCGGGGCGCGGCGGGCGGCGTCGGGCACCGCGCCGGTCATGGTGAGGGCCTCAGTCATAAGCCTCCCGATAGCGCTTCACGACGGAGAGCGCGTAGATGTTGAGACAGAGCGTGACGATGAACAGCACCAGGCCGAGGGCGAAGGCCGAGAGCGTCTTGGCGCTGTCGAATTCCTGGTCGCCGGTCAGCAGCGCGACGATCTGCGCGGTGACAGTGGTGACCGAGCTGAAGGGGTTGGCGGTGAGGTTGGCGGCGAGGCCGGCCGCCATCACGACGATCATCGTCTCCCCGATGGCGCGGCTGACCGCGAGCAGCACGCCGCCGACGATACCGGGGAGCGCGGCCGGAATCAGCACCTTGCGGATGGTCTCGCTCTCGGTCGCGCCCATCGCCAGGCTGCCATCCTTCATTGCCTGCGGCACGGCGGTCAGCGCGTCGTCCGCCATCGAGCTGACGAAGGGGATGATCATGATGCCCATCACCATGCCGGCGGCAAGCGCGCTTTCGGAACTGGCGTTGGTGATGCCGATCGAGACGGCGAAATCCCGTACCGCCGGCGCGACGGTGAGCGCGGCGAAGAAGCCATAGACGACGGTGGGAACGCCGGCCAGAATCTCCAGCACCGGCTTCGCCACGCGGCGGAAGGCGGGCGCCGAATATTGCGTCAGGTAGATGGCGGTCATCAGGCCAAGCGGGATGGCGACGATCATGGCGATGATGGCGCCGATGAAGATGGTGCCCCAGAACAGCGGCACCGCCCCGAACGCGCCCGAACTGCCGACCTGGTCGGCGCGGATGGCGGTTTGCGGCGACCATTGCAGGCCGAACAGGAACTCGATCGGCGAGACCTTCTGGAAGAAGCGGAAGCTTTCGAAGACCAGCGAGGCGACGATGCCGAAGGTGGTGAGGATGGCGACAAGCGAGGCGATGATCAGCGTCCACATGATGGCGCGTTCGACCGCGGTTCGCGCGCGGAAATCCGGGCGGATGCGGGTCCAGGCCCAGGCGGCGCCGATCAGCGCCAGCGCCAGCGCGGCGGAGGCGGCGATGCCATTGTAGGTGGCGCGGGTGGATTTATAGACCTCCGCCGCCTGTCCGGCGTTGGGGTCGAAGGCTTCTTCGATCTCGCCCGTCGCCAGCCCGCGGACATCGGCCATGAAGGCGTCGCGGTCGAGCGCGGTGGCGGGGCGCGCGTCCGCCGGCAGCGAGTTGATGACATGGCCGGTGACCACGCCCTCGCCGTAAAGCCCCCAGGCGCTGATCAGCAGCAGCGCCGGCACGGCGGCGAGGAGCGCGACGAAGGCGCCATGGTAATGGGCGCGGCTGTGCACCTGGCCGATGGCGGCGCCGCCGGCGGGCCGTTTCGCGAAGGCCAGCGCCTTGGCCCGGCCGACATAGAAGGCCAGCAGGGCGAGGCCGAACGCGGCAAGAAACATGAACGAAACGGACATTCAGCCCCCCGGAACCCCTCGGCACGGACCGCCGCGCCGCTGCAACGAAGGGGCGGGTGTCACCACCCGCCCCCCTCGCCTTACTTGATGTCGCCGTCGGCGAGCGGCGTCAGCGCCGCCGCCTTCTGTGCGAACTCGGCACGCGTGGCATCGGGCGACGCGACCAGGCCGCGCCGGACGAGATAGCCGCGCGGGCCCCAGGTCGTGTCTTTGGTATATTCGGCGATGAATTCGCGCATGCCGCGGACGGCGCGGACATGCTGCGCCTTCACATAGATGTAGAGCGGGCGCGAGGCCGGATATTTGAAGGTGGAGATGGTGTTGTAATTGGCCTCCACGCCGTTGATCTTCACGTCACGCAGCTTGTCGAGATTTTCCTCGAGATAGCTGTAGCCGAAGACGCCGACCGCGTTGGGGTTGGCGACCAGCTTCTGCACGATCAGATTGTCATTCTCGCCGCCCAGGATGAAGGCGCCATCCTCGCGGATCTTCTGGCAGACGGTGTCGAACCGCGCCCGGTCGCTGCGGCGCAGCGCCACCATCGACGGGTTGGTCATGCAGCCGGCGATCATGTAGAGTTCGTTGAAGGCATCGCGCGTGCCGCTGGTTGGCGGCGGCCCGATCACTTCGATCTTGTTCGCGGGCAGGGCGCTGTTCACATCCTTCCAGGTGCGCGCCTTCTGCGTGCCGCCGAACGGGTTGGCGGCAAGCGCGGCATAGACGTCGCGAACCGTCAGGCCGAGCGGCGCGCCGGCCTTGGATTCGGCCATCACCAGACCGTCGATGCCGATCTTGATCTCCACGACCTGCGTGACGCCGTTCGCCTTGCAGGTGTTGAACTCGGCAAGCGTCATGCGGCGCGAGGCGTTGACGATGTCGGGATGCTGCGCGCCGATGCCGGCGCAGAACAGCTTTACCCCGCCGCCGGTGCCGGTCGATTCGACGATCGGCGGCTGGAACTGCGGGTTGGAGCGCTTGAAGTTTTCCGCAACCGCGGTGGTGAACGGGAACACCGTGGACGAACCGACGATGCGGATCTGGGTGCGAGCGTCGGCACTGGTGGCGCCGGCGGCCGCGATGGCGAGCGCGGTGGCGCCCAAAATGGCCTTGGTCTTCATCATCTCTCCTGTTCGCATGTCGCCCGGCGACCTGGCGCGTGGCTGCGCGGCGCTCCGGTGACCCATGCCGTAGAAGCGGCGTGTTGGAGTAATGTGACTTTATTGTTACGGTTTCGTGACAGCGTCCGTGGCCGGATATTCGGGCAGCAGCGGCAGGGTGAAACTTACCTCGGTGCCCTCCCCCTGGCGGCTGTGGATGTCGAGGCGGCCGCGGTGGCGTTCGACGATATGCTTGACGATGGCGAGACCCAGCCCGGTGCCGCCCATCGAACGCGATCGGCTGGTGTCGACGCGGTAGAAACGTTCGGTCAGGCGCGGCAGATGCTCGGGCGCGATGCCTTCGCCCTCGTCCGCGACCGCGACGCGGATCATCGCCTCGCCCTTCACGCCGTGCGGGCCGGCGGCGGCGGACAGCCGGATCGGCGTGCCGGCACGGCCATATTTCAGGCTGTTGGAAACCAGGTTGTGCAGCACCTGCAGGATCTGGTCGCGGTCGGCGATCACCTTGGGCAGGGGTTCCACGGTCTCGATGCGCAGCGCGCGGCCATCGGCCTCGAGCCGCATTGCCAGCGTCTTGCCGACATCGGCCAGGAGCGGCGCCAGATCGACGGCATCCTGGGGCCGGACATATTTGTCGAGTTCGATGCGGCTCAGGCTCAGCAGGTCGTCGATCAGGCGGCTCATCCGCGCCGCCTCGCGCGCCATGATGTCGAGGAAGCGGCGGCGGGCGGGTTCGTCCTCGGCGGCCGGGCCTTGCAGCGTTTCGATGAAGCCGCCGATGGTGGCGAGCGGCGTGCGCAGCTCGTGGCTGGCGTTGGCGACGAAATCGACCCGCATGCGCTCGGTCAGGCGCGCCTGGGTGATGTCGGCGAAGGTCAGCAGCAGCAGCGTAGGCGCGGCGGCGACGGCGCGGACCCGAAAGGCGGCATCGTTGCGGCCGACGCCGCTGACCTCGCGCACGACCGGCGCCGGCGCGGCGAAGGCGAGCCGCACCGCCTCCAGCACCTGCGGGTGGCGCAGCACCAGCCGGACATCGCCGCTGGTGATGCGCGGCCCGAACAGGTCGATCGCCGGCGGGTTGGCGGCGAGCACGCGCCATTCCGGATCGATCAGCAGCGCCGGTTCCGCCAGCGCATCAATGGGGACCGCGGGATCGGGCAGGGCCGGATCGGGCGCCACGGGGGCGGGCGGCGGGACCGGTTCGCGTCGGGCAAAGAAGCGCATCAGCGCAGCATAGACCAGCAACATGACAGTCAGGCTGACGGCCAGGGCCGGAAATCCCGGCCCGCCCGGCCAGGCGAGCAGCAGCGACAGCCCGAGCGCCGCGGCGATGAGGCTGTGACCGGGGCGGGGATCGCTCATCCCCGCGCCGTGCCAGTGGTGGCGTCAGCGTGCAAGCAGCGCGCCGAGGATCGCCTCCTCCCAGGCCTGGAAGCGGCTGCGGCGGCCGGGATATTTCGCCGGATCCCGGGCCACGCCGGTGACGGCATAGGCAACGACGGTGCCGCGGGCGCGGTCGATCCACAGGCCGGAGGTCAGGCCCCAGGCCTCCCCCAGATGGCCGCACAAGGCGGTGGCGCGCGGCGCCAGCGGCTGGTCGCCATCCGGACGGCCGTTGCCGGCGAGGCATTGCATGCCAAGACCATAGCTGAGCATCAGGCCGCCATAATCGTCGGGCGGCAGGCCGGCATTGGTGGGCGTGGCGTGGAACAGCCGGTCGAGGCTGGCGGGCGACAACAGCCCCCCCTTGCCGCGCGGGCGCAGCAGGGCGGCGCCGAGACGGGCGAGGTCGGTGACGCCGATGCGAAGGCCGCCGGCGGGCGAGAAGATGAAACCGTTGCTGCCCGGAACATAGCGGTCGAGCGCGCAGGGCGCATCGGGCGCGATGTTGGCGAAACACCCCTGACGCGGGCGGACATCATCGATCTGGGCGATCCACCGGTCGCCCCAGCGTTCCTGCGCGTCGCGCTTGCGATAGAGCGCGCCGCCGCGCGCGATCCCGGCGACGCCCGACCAGTTGAAGCCGGCGTCGAGCCGGAGCGGCGTGAACAGCAGGCGGGTCATCAGCCGGTCGAAGCGCTCGCCGGTCGCGCCCTCCATCGCGCTGGCGATGATGGCCCAGGCATTGTTGCTGTATTCGAACCGTGCGCCGGGCGCGGCGACGAAGCGGCTGGCGCCCTCCCCCGCCAGGATGTCCTGCCAGCGCCCCCCCAAGGGCACGCTGAAGCGCGCGCCGTCGCTGAGGCCGCTGCGGTGGCCGAGCAGCATGCGCAGGGTGACGGCGACATCGGGCGCGAGCGGATTGCGCAGCGGCGCCTTCAGATAGGCCGACACATCGCGGTCCAGGTCGAGCACGCCGTCCTCCACCAGGCGAAGGACGGCGACCGCGATGGCCAGCTTGCTGATGCTGGCGATGCGGACGGGCGTATCGGGTTGCAGCGGCCGCGCGATGCCGCCATCCGCCGTGCGTTCCGCGGCGCCCCAGGCGCGGGCGGTCAGCCTGCCCCGCGCATCGATGGCGGCGACCGCCAGCCCGGACAGTTCCGGGGCGGCGGCGGTCTGCCCGGCGACCAGCGGCGCCAGATCGGGAATGGTTGCGGCGGGCGCGGCGGCAGCGCATAGCAGGGCGATGACGGCAAAGAGAGTGGGGCGCTTGCTGATGCTCATCGTGGCGGCGATCCTGCTGGGGCTGCTGGTCCTGTTCATCGCGGTTCGCGTGTCGCTGGACAAGCCCGCCTATGTCGGCCCGGTGAGCGACCATTTCGACGGCGAGCGCTTCTTCCTGCCGGGCGCGCCGAATGTCGGCGACAAGGGGGTCGGCGAGTTGCTGCGCTGGCGGATCGGGCGGACGCCCGCCGTGTGGCCGGCGAGCGTGCCGGTGACGCCGGTGGTGCCGGCGGCGCGGGTGGACGGCGAGGCGATGGTGGTGACGATGGTGGGCCACGCCAGCGTGCTGGTGCAGACGCAGGGGCTGAACATCCTGACCGACCCGCTGTGGAGCGCGCGCGCCAGCCCCGTCGCCTGGGCGGGGCCGCAGCGGGTGCGCGCGCCCGGCGTGCGGTTCGAGGACCTGCCCAGGATCGACCTGGTGCTGGTGAGCCATGGCCATTACGACCATCTCGACCTGCCGACGCTGAAACGCCTGTGGGCACGCGACCGGCCGCTGATCGTCACGCCGTTGGGCAACGGCACGCTGCTGGCGGCGCATGGTGTCACCGCGCTGGCGCGGGACTGGGGCGAGCGGGTGGTGGTGCGCGACGGCATCGAGGTGATCGTGGAACCCGTGCAGCACTGGAGCAGCCGCTGGGGGGTGGACCGCAACCGCGCGCTGTGGGGCGGGTTCACCGTGGTGCTGCCCGGCGGCAACCTCTATTTCGCCGGCGACTGCGGTTACAACGCGGCGCTGTTCCGCGCCGCCGCGCGGCATGGCCCGGTGCGGCTGGCGCTGCTGCCGGTCGGCGCCTATGAACCGCGCTGGTTCATGGCCGAACAGCATATGAACCCCGCCGAGGCCGTTGCCGCCATGGCCGACCTGGGCGCAGCGACCGCGGTCGGCATCCACTGGGGCACCTTCCAGCTGACCGATGAGGCCATCGACGCGCCGCGGGCGGACCTGGCGGCGGCGCTGGCCGATGGCGCCATCGCCGCCGAACGCTTCCCCGCCCTGGCGGCGGGGGACGTTATGACGATCGCAGCATTACCGACGGGCAGCGAACGGCCCGCCGGACAGCTGTTGCCGCGGGCGGCCGCGCCTCAGGCCGGGCCGACGCGATAGGCGCAGAGCTTGTTGCCGTCGAGATCGCGGAAATAGGCGCCATAGAAGGCCTGCGGTCCCTCCTCGCCGCGCACACCGGGAGGCCCCTCGCACGTGCCGCCCAGCTCCAGCGCCCTGGCGTGCAGCGCGTCGACCTGCGCCCGCTCGGCCATCGCCAGCGCCACCATGCTGCCATTGCCGACCGTGGCCGGTGCGTCGTCATAGGGAATGCCGATCGCCAGCATCGGCTTGTCCCAGCTGAGGCCATAGGCCGGACCCTTGGGAAACTCCATCAGCGGCTTGATGCCGACGGTTTCGAACAGCGGATCATAAAAGCCCCGCGCCCGCGCAAGGTCGTTGGTCCCCAGCATCGCATAACCGATCATGTCGCTCTCCCCATGAACATAGGGAGAACATTGCCGGCGCGATCCCGGCCTGTCAAGCCGCCAGATCGAAACTCTCGCGGTAATCGGCGAAGCGGTCGCGGATGTCGTGCGGGCACAGGCCGTAATCGCTGAGATCGTAGCGGTGCGAGCGATGCGGGTGCTCGCGTTCGGCCCGCACCAGCCAGGCCTGCATGGCGAACAAGGTCGCCGGCGGCAATTCCCGCCCCAGCCAGCCATAGAGCGTCCGCAGCGATCCCTGCCAGTCGCGCTCCATCGATTCGTAATGGATGTCCGTCACCTGCGCGGCGGGCAGCGTCTCGCGCACCGCGGCGGTCACGTCGATCCTGAGCCGCGTCTTGTGCAGCCATTCCTGCCCCACCCAATAGGGGCAGACATCGTCCGACTGCACCACCATCTGGTTCCACGCGAGCGAGGCCGAGCTGCCGACGACCTTCACGGGATCGCGATGGGTGAACACCAGTTTCGCATCGGGAAAGACGTTCAGCAGCGCCCGCAGGTCCTGCATGTGCTGCGGCGTCTTCAGCACATAGGGTCGCGCCGGGTCGATGCCGCGGAACCAGGTGCGCAGCTGCAACAGCCGCTTCATATGGGCATAGGCCGGTGTCTGGTCGGTGACCTCGCCATAGCGGGCGAAACTGGGCACGCGGCGCTGCGCCTCGATCTGGCTGCCCGAGGCGCTGGCTTCCAGCAAGCCCAGTTCCTCGTCCACCTCGTGCACGCCGGTCGGGTGCACGGCGGCGTTGGCCGGGTTCACCCAGTTGACGAACTGCAGGCCCTTTGCGGTGAAGGCGATGCGCGGGTCGCGGGCGCGGCGCTCGCTGCTGGGCCAGGGCACCGGGCACATCGATTCATAGAGCGTCAGCGCCGTGAAGCGCGTGTCCTGCGCCAGCAGCCGGTGCAGGCGGGTGGTGCCGCTGCGCATCGGCCCGACGATGACGATCGGCGGCGCCAGCGGGATGTCGAGGATTTCCGGGTGCCGGGTGAACAGCGCCTGCGCCCACAGCCGTTCCTTCATCACCTTCAGCAGCTGGCCATGCGCCAGCATGCGGCCGAGCGGGTTGAGGCGCGCTTCCTCCGCCAGGCTGGCGAGCAGGATGCGCAGCTGCTTGCGGAAGAACAGGTCGTCGCCGAAATCGCTGAGGCCCGTGCGGCGCGTCGCCATCGCGGTGATGCTGTGTTCCAGAAGGTCGGGCGGCGGCAGCAGCCGGTTGGCCCAGAGCGGCGGCAGCGTGCCGTTGAGCGCCTTCAGCGCGCGCGGCCGGAAACTGGTGGCGGGGGGCAGAGTGGACATGGTTTCAGGCGCTGTTAAGGGCCGGGGTCGGGAAATGCCAGCGCAAGTGAAGGGAATTCGCCGATGAAACGGGTTTTGATGACAGGTTTGGCGCTGGTGTTGCTGGCAGGCTGCACTGCCACCAAGGAGATGCGGGTGCGGTCCGCCCTGCAGGATGCCGGAATGCCGCCCTCTCAGGCCGCCTGCATGGCGCGGCCGCTGGCGGAGCAGTTGAGCGTGGAGCAGTTGCGCCAGCTGCAATCGCTGGTGCGCATGGGTGAGGCCCAGGCGCGCGCCCTGCCACCGGGTGAACTGGCGGCACGGTTGGGGCGCGTGCTGGATGGACCGACCCTGGCCGTGGTGCTGCGCGCGGGGTTCGGCTGCGCCCTGCGAGGTTGATGGCATATGCCTTTGCGCGATGCCATGGCATATGATATTTGATGTTCATGAACGCGATGATCCCCATGCGCCTGTTCCGCAACAACCGTTCCCAGGCCGTGCGGATCCCACGCGCGCTGGCCTTTCCCGACGATGTTCGGGACGTGACGATCCGTCGCGAAGGTGACCGCCTTGTGCTGGAACCCTTGCGGCCGAAAACTGCCACGAACTGGGAAGAGTTTTTTGCCATGCCCGGCGCCGAGGACTTTCCTGAACGGGAACAGCCGCCTGAACAGGTCCGTGATCGATATTTCGATTGACTGCGATCACCCGCCTGCTCGACACCAGCACCTGTCTCGACATCATCCGCGACCGGCCAGTTTCCCTGTTCGAACCCTTCGCCCGGCTGCTTCCGTCTCTCGCCGTGTCAGCCGTCACCGTCGAAGAGTTGCGCTTCGGTGCCAACCGATCCGCTCGGCCCCCGCACCATCATGCTGTCGCGGATCGGTTTCTGGGCAGGCTGCACATTTTGTCCTTCGACGCGGACGATGCGGCGGAGGCAGCCCGCGTTCGCGCGGAATTGACGGCCCGGGGCCAGAGGATCGGTGCGCTCGACATGCTGATCGGAGGGCATTGCCGCCGGCATGGGTTGATCCTGGTCACGTCCGATCGCGACTTTCGGCGCATCGCCAATCTCGTCATCGAGGATTGGCGCTCCCCTACCCCAGACCCTTGACGATTTCCTCCGTCATCTTCTTCGCGTCGCCCAGCAGCATCATCGTGTTGTCCATGTAGAACACGTCATTGTCCACCCCGGCATAGCCCACGCCGCCCATGGAGCGCTTCACGAACAGCACGGTCTTCGCCTTGTACACGTCCAGGATCGGCATGCCATAGATGGGGCTGGTCTTGTCCGTCTTCGCCGCCGGGTTGGTCACGTCGTTGGCGCCGATGACATAGGCGATGTCCGCCTGCGCGAACTCGCCATTGATGTCCTCCAGCTCGAACACCTCGTCATAGGGGACGTTCGCCTCGGCCAGCAGCACGTTCATGTGGCCGGGCATGCGGCCCGCCACCGGGTGGATGGCATATTTCACCTCCACGCCCTCTTTCTTCAGCAGGTCGCCCATCTCGCGCAGCTGGTGCTGCGCCTGGCTGACGGCCATGCCGTATCCGGGGACGATGATGATCTTCTCGGCATTCTTCATCACGAACGCCGCGTCCTCGGCACTGCCGCGCTTCCACGGCCGGTCGGTCTTGGCCACCGCCGCGCCGCCGCCATCCTCCGCGCCGAAACCCCCGGCGATGACGCTGATGAAGCTGCGGTTCATCGCCTTGCACATGATGTAGGACAGGATCGCGCCCGACGAACCGACCAGCGCGCCGGTGATGATCATCGCGCTGTTCTGCAAGGTGAAGCCCATGGCCGCCGCCGCCCAGCCGGAATAGCTGTTCAGCATCGAGACGACGACCGGCATGTCCGCGCCGCCGATCGGGATGATCAGCAGGAAACCGATGGCGAAGGACAGCGCCGTGATCGTCCAGAAGATCCACGGGCTGCTGTCGAAGATGAAATAGGCGACCAGGCCCAGGATGCCGGCGAGCACGCCCAGGTTGATGACATGCCGCGCCGGCAGCAGGATCGGCGCGCCGGACATGTTGCCGTTCAGCTTCAGGAAGGCGATGACGGAGCCCGAGAAGGTGATGGCACCGATGGCGATGCCCAGCCCCATCTCCACCTTCGACACGGCCAGGATGTCACCCGCCGCGTCCACGATGCCGAACGCCGCCGGGTTCAGGAAGGCGGCAGCCGCCACCAGCACCGCGGCGAGGCCGACCAGGCTGTGGAAGGCGGCGACCAGCTGCGGCATGGCGGTCATCGCGATGCGCCGCGCCATCACCAGCCCGAACGCGCCGCCGATGGCGATGGCGATGGCAATTTCCAGGATGCTCGCCAGCTGGTGCGTGACCAGCGTGGTGACGACGGCAATCGCCATCCCGGCCATGCCATAGCGGTTGCCGGCGCGGCTGGTTTCAGGACTGCTGAGGCCGCGCAGCGCCAGCACGAACAGGATGCCGGCGATCAGATAGGCGAGCATTGCCCAGGCAGGTGTGGCCGAAAGTGCATGTTCCATCGATCAGTGCCCGCCCTTCTTCTCTTTTTTCTTGTACATGGCGAGCATCCGTTCCGTGACCGCGAACCCGCCGAAGATGTTCACCGAGGCCAGCACGACGGCGATCAGCCCGAGCCATTTCGACGTCGCACTCCCCGCCGCGGCGGACGCGATCAGCGCGCCGACAATGATGACGGACGAAATGGCATTGGTGACCGCCATCAGCGGTGTGTGCAGCGCCGGCGTGACGCTCCACACGACATAATAGCCGACGAAACAGGCCAGTACGAAGATGGAGAGGATGCTTATGAAATCCATGGTTCAGACTTCCGTTGGCGAGTTCGGTTTGGCGTCGATGCCCCCTCCGTCCGCTTCGCGGCCACCTCCCCCTGCGGGGGAGGACAGCGCGGTACAGCGGGCGAGGATCGTTCCAAGGGCATCACGCGGGCGGTAACGAACCATTTCAGCGCGCAGCCGAAGCACCTCAACGCCCTGCCCGGCCAACCAGGCATCACGACGCCTATCATGTTCGGCACGATCAGCGATGTCGTGGCTTGCACCGTCATTTCGACGGCAAAAGCAAGACTGGAACAGAAAAAATCCAGGATATACGGCCCAAGCGGATGTTGCCTGCGAAACTTCAAGCCTTCCGGGCGCCGGCGAAGGATCTGCCAGAGTTGAGCTTCGTCCTGCGTCATCGACCTCCGCAGGGCACGCGCACGCTCCAATGTTGCCGGGCGCGGAAATCGCCGCTGTCCTCCCCCGCAGGGGGAGGTGTCAGCGAAGCTGACGGAGGGGGCATTCATGCCAACCCCCCATGCACCACCGCCCCACCCTCGGTCAGCTTCACCGCCTTGATGATCTCGTCCTCGGCATCCCATTTCGGCGCCTTGCCTTCCTTGTCCCAGAAGGTGCTGACGAAGGTGAACAGGTTGCGGGCGTAGAGGTTGCTGGCGTCGGTTGCCAGCCGGCTGGCGTAGTTGCGGTGGCCGATGATGGTGATGCCGCCGTCCGTCACCACCACCTCGCCCGGCACGCTGCCTTCGACATTGCCGCCGGCCTCCACCGCCAGGTCGACGATGACGCTGCCAGGCTTCATCGTCGCCACCTGCGCCGCGGTCACCAGGCGCGGCGCCGGCCGGCCGGGGATCAGCGCCGTCGTGATCACAATGTCCTGCTTGGCGATGGTCTCGCTCACCAGCGCGGCCTGCTTCGCCTTGTAGGCGTCGGACATTTCCTTGGCATAGCCGCCGGCGGTCTCGGCGGCCTTCGTCTCCTCATCCTCGATGAAGATCGGCTTGCCGCCCAGCGACATGATCTGCTCTTTCGTGGCCAGCCGCACGTCGGTGGCGCTCACCACCGCGCCCAGGCGCTTGGCCGTGGCGATCGCCTGCAACCCCGCCACCCCCACGCCCATCACGAACACGCGCGCGGCAGAAACCGTGCCCGCAGCCGTCATCATCATCGGAAAGGCGCGGCCATAGGCTTCGGCGGCATCAATGACCGCCTTGTAGCCGTTCAGGTTCGATTGGGAGGACAGGATGTCCATGGATTGCGCCCGCGTGATGCGCGGCATGAATTCCATCGCGAACGCCGTCACGCCGGCCGCGGCATAGGCCGCCACCCGCTCCCGCGTCTGGTGGGGGTTCAGCGCGGCGATCACGCTGGCGCCCTGCGGCAGGCCCGCCGGCTCCGGCCCCTGCACGCCCAGCACGATGCCGGCGTCGGCCAGCGTGCCGGCGCGATCCGCGATGCTCGCGCCCGCCGCCTCGAACGCCGCATCGGGGATGTTGGCGCCCTG
Organism: Sandaracinobacteroides saxicola; assembly: GCF_014117445.1. NCBI lineage: Bacteria > Pseudomonadati > Pseudomonadota > Alphaproteobacteria > Sphingomonadales > Sphingosinicellaceae > Sandaracinobacteroides > Sandaracinobacteroides saxicola. Next base: position 2,325,459 of record NZ_CP059851.1, read on the forward strand.
GCCCGCGCCCGCCTCAACACCCACGCTGGCGCCCAGGCCGATGAACTTCTTCACGGTTTCCGGGGTCGCGGCAACACGCTTCTCACCCGCGGCGGTTTCCTTCAGCACCGCAATCTTCATGTCTGTCCCCCGAAGTGAACGCCGCCCTTAGGGCGTCGGCGCGTGATAGAGAAAGCTGACCATTCCGATAAGCACGATCACCACCAGCACGATCAGCCACATCGTCAACTTCAGGAACCCGGAATAGGTTTCCTGATTGTCCTTACCCGTCTTCTCGATCTCGGCCATGGCGGTCCCCTTTACAGCGTCGCCGCGCTTTTGCCGTCCGCGCCTTCCGCTGACAAGCCCGCATCGTGCAAAGCCCGGCTCTGCCGGGTGGCAACCTCCGCTTCGTCGAAATCGTCCATCAGGCCGCGGAACAGCCGGTGCCAGTTCAGCCGCGCGTCCATATGGATGAACACGCCGCCCAGCCCGATCGCGGCGCGGTCCATGAACACGAACTCTGCCGGCACGGTCACCGTCCCCAGCGTGCGCAGCCGGGCATGGACCTTCGCCGCGGTCGCCCGGCCATATTCGCCCGGCGCGATGTTGTCGGCGATGGGCCGCACCCGGTCGTCCAGCAACGGGCCATAGAGGAACTCCGCCCAGATCAGCAGCGTCTCGATGATCTCGCGGCTCAGGTCGCGGAAGCCCCACAGCTCGAAGGCGTGCACCGCGGCGTCGCGGTCGTTCGCCTCGATGGCGTGATACAGCCGGTTCACCCCGCCGATGAAGCGCGGCGGAAAGATGCGCACACAGCCGAAATCGAGGAGGTTGATGCCCAGGTCCGGGCGCACGCTGTAATTGCCCATGTGCGGGTCGCCATGGATGATGCCATAGCGATAGAAGGGCGCATACCAGGCGTTGAACAGCCGCTCGGCGATGGTATCGCGCGTCGCCTGGTCGGCACCCTTGAAGGACATCAGCGGCGCCCCGTCCAGCCAGTCCATCGTCAGCAGGCGGGTGGTGGACAGGTCGGGGTGCACGCCCGGCACATGGGCATGGGGATTGTCCGCCAGCATCGCGCGATAGAGCGAGAGATGTCGGGCCTCCCGCGCATAATCCAGTTCCTCGCGCAGGCGGGCGGCCAGTTCCTCGCGGATTTCGGACGGGTCGATGCTCTTGTCCACCATCCGCAGCGCGCCGAACAGCATGTCGAGCTGCTTCAGGTCGGCCTCCACCGCGCTGCTCATATCGGGATATTGCAGCTTCACGGCCACCGGCGCGCCCCCGGGCAGGGTCGCGCGATGCACCTGCCCCAAAGACGCCGCCGCGACCGCCGTGTCGTCGAAGGTCCCGAACCGGTTCCGCCAGTCCGGCCCCAGCTCCGCCCCCATGCGCCGGCGCAGGAAGCCCGGCCCCATCGGCGGCGCATTTGCCTGCAACTGCGCCAGCTCGGCGGCGAACTGCGGCGGCAGGGCATCGGGAATCGTCGACAGGATCTGCGCGATCTTCATCACCGGGCCCTTCAGGCTGCCCAGCGCCCGCCGCAGCTCGGCGGCATTCTTCGGATCGGCGAAATCCCGCCCGCCCAGCCGCGCCGCCCCCGCCTGCGCGGCAAAGCCCCCCAGTTGCAACCCCACCTTGCCAAAACGCGCCAGGGTACCGGTGAGCGAGGAATGATCAGCCATGCCCCCACATAGGGCAGGACGAGCAGGGCGCGAAGTGCGGCCAAACGGTCGCAGGGCCCCGCCCGGGCATTCGACGGCGCAATGACCCCATGCTACCGTCATGCCGGGCAAGGCTGCAGGGGAGTTTCGGTCATGCGGACGTGGATCGCGGCGTTGACGGCGGCGGGCATCATCCTGGCGGGCGCGGCGCCGGCCCTGGCGAACTGGAAAGCCGCCAATGCCACGGTAGAAGCCGCGGCAAAGGATCCGGTCATCGCGGCCGTGCTGGCGGCAACCGTCCGCATGGACGAGGCGATCCTGAAGCGCGATGCCGAGGCCTTTGGCGGCCTGTTCGATCCCGCGGCGGTCGTCAACAGCCCGTACAACAATGTCGCCACCCGCGACATGGCGATGCAGCGCATCCGCAATGGCATGATCGACTACACCAGCCTGGAGCGCTCCATCGAATTCGCCGCCCGTCGCGGGGCGCATGATGTCATCCTGATGGGAGAGGAGCGCTACACCCCCGTCGGCGTGTCGCAATATGCCGGCCAGGTCCTGCGCCGCCGCACAAGCGAGTTGTGGAGCAACGAAAGCGGCGGCTGGAAACTGGTGCTGCGCCAGGCCACCGTGATCAAGGTGGAGCCGATGCAACCAAAATGAAGTTTGCGTGGCAAATCCCTGCCATGATAAAATGCGTGCACAGGTCGTGATCTGAAAGGATGGCCATGCAGCTCAACCCGATCGAACGCTGGTTCCGCCCGAAGACCTTCGGCTTTGGCTGGACCCCCGTGACCTGGGAAGGCTGGGCCGTCACGCTGGGGGCGGTGCTGCTCGTCGTGGGGGCGGTTCAGCTGCTGGCCCGTTGAGCGCCCGCCACACCGCCAGCGCCTGCGCCGTTTCCGCCACATCATGCACCCTGAGCCAGGCGGCGGCCTTTGTGGCCCCGTGCAGCGCCAGCGCCAGGCTGCCGGGCAGCCGGTCCGACACCGGCGCCGCGCCGGCGATCGCCGGGATCAGGCTCTTGCGGCTGGCGCCCAGCAGCAGCGGGCAGCCGGTCTCAACTGCAATCCGGTCCAGCCCGCGCAGCAGCGCGAGGTTGTGCGCCAGCCCCTTGCCGAACCCGATGCCGGGATCGACGATCAGCCGCGCGCGGTCGATGCCCGCCGCCTCGCACGCCGCCACCCGTGCCCGCAGCCATTCGATCACCTCCGCCAGCGGGTCGGCATAGGCCGGCGCGCGCTGCATCGTTTCAGGGGTGCCCTGATGATGCATCAGTACAATGGCCGCGTCCGACGCCGCCGCCACGGCCAGGCTCTCCCGGTCATGGGTCAGCGCGCTGACATCGTTCAGCATCGTCGCGCCGGCCGCCAGCGCCGCCCGCATCACCGCCGCCTTGCGGGTATCGATGCTGACCGGAATCCCCTCCGCCACCAGCGCCGCGACCACCGGGATCGTCCGCCGCAACTCCTCCGCGACGGCCACCGGGGCCGCGCCGGGCCGCGTCGATTCCCCGCCGACATCGATGATGGCCGCGCCCGCCGCGCGCATCGCCCGCGCCGCCACCACCGCCTCCTCCACGCTCCCCAGCCGGCCGCCATCGGAAAAACTGTCCGGCGTGACGTTCAGGATACCCATGATATGCGGTTTCATGGGTGAAACGCCTGATCCACCAGATGCAGCCGCGGCACCACCGTGCGCGGCGCCAGCAGCGCGCCGGGCGCGATCACCGCATTGGCGCCGATGCGGACGTGATCGCCCACCAGCGCGCCGAACTTCTCCACGCCGGTCTCGATCACGCCATGCGCCGTCCGGATGCGGATGCGCTTGTCCTCCCGCTCGTTGCGGTAATTGGCGATCATTGCCCCGGCCTCCACATTCACCCCGGCCCCCAGGATCGAATCACCCACGAAATTCAGATGCGCCAGCTTGGCTCCGGCAAACATCAGGCTGCTTTTCAGCTCGCACGCCGGGCCGATAATGCAGCCGGCGCCCAGCCACACCCCGCCGCGCAGCAGCGCCGTCGCGGCGATAAAACAGTCCGGCCCGACGATGAGCGGACCTTTCAGCGCCGCGCCGGGCTCCACCGTGGCGCTGCGGTGCACGGCGGCATCCCCCGTGCGAACATAGTCATCGCAGAGGGACGGCAGCAGCGCCGCCACCAGCGCCGGCAGGTCATTTGTGACCCCCCAGGGCGAGCGCTCCACCGCGCCGAACGGGCTGTCCAGCCAGGCGGCGACAAAGCGCGGCAGCAAGTCGGTCACGTCGTCCATCGCACGGACTTGCCCTCGCCCGCCGCAGCGCGCAAGCTGCCCGCATGACAGGAAAGGGCAGTATTGCCATCGTCGGCGCCGGGGATTTCATCGGCGCCGCCATCGCCCGGCGTTTCGCGCGGGAGGGTCACCCCGTCCACGGCGGCCGCCGCCGCGCCGAGCGGCAGGACGCGCTCGCCGACAGCATCGCCGCGACCGGCGGCCGCTACACCCCACACCGGCTCGACGCGCGGCTGGAGGACGAGGTCGTCGCCTTCCTCGATGCCGCCGAGGCGGACGCGCCGCTCGACGCCGTCATCTTCAATATCGGCGCCAATGTCCGCTTCGCGCTGACCGACACGACCGAGCGCGTGTTCCGCAAGGTCTGGGAAATGGCCTGCGCCGCCGGCTTCCTGACGACGCGCGAAGCCGCCCGCCGCATGCTGCCGCGCGGTCGCGGCGCCATCTTCCTGACCGGCGCCACCGCCAGCGTGCGCGGCGCATCCCATTACGCCGCCTTCGCCAGCGCCAAGGCGGGGCTGCGCGCGGTCGCGCAGTCCGCCGCCCGCGAGCTGGGGGCCCAGGGCATCCATGTCGCCCACCTGATCATCGACGGCGGCGTCGACACCGATTTCGTTCGCGAGCGCATCCGCGAAACCGGCCGCGATCCCGAGACCCTGCCGCCCGACACGCTGCTGCGGCCGGAGACCATCGCCGACACCTATTGGACCCTGTTCAACCAGCCGCGCGACGCCTGGACGTTCGAGCTGGACCTGCGACCTTTCTCGGAGACCTGGTGATGCCCCCTGCCTTCCTGTTCGATTTCGCCAGCCCCAACGCCTATCTGGTGTGGCGTGTCCTGCCGGGCATCGAGGCGCGCACGGGTGTCACCTTCGACCATCGCCCGGTGCTGCTGGGGGGCCTGTTCAAGCTGACCGGCAACAGCGCGCCGATGGTGGCGTTCGCCGGCATCCCGAACAAGCTCGCCTATGAGATGCTGGAAATGCGCCGCTTCATCGCCAGACATGGGCTGAGCGAATTCGCCATGAACCCGCATTTCCCGATGAACAGCCTGTTGCTGATGCGCGCCGCGGTCGCCGCCGACGCGGCCGGGCAACTGAAACCCTATTGCGCCGCCATCTATCCGGCGATGTGGGAACGCAGCCTGAAGATGGACGATCCCGCCGTCGCCACATCCGTGCTGACCGACGCCGGGCTGGATGCACAGGCGCTGTTCGCCGCCGCCACCACCGATGCCGTGAAGGCAAAGCTCGCCGCCAACACGCAGGCCGCCGCCGACGCCGGCGCCTTCGGCATCCCCAGCTTCCTCGTCGGCGACCAGCTTTATTTCGGCAAGGATCGACTGGCCGACGTTGAAGCGGCATTGGCCCGCTGATGCTCTATTTCGAGGATTATGCCGTCGGCCAGGTGCGGCACATGGGACCTTATACCCTGACCCGCGAGGAAGCGTTGGATTTCGCGCGCAAATATGACCCGCAGCCCTTTCACCTGGACGACGAAGCCGCCGCCGCCCACCCCTTTTTCGGGCGGATTTCGGCGAGCGGCTGGCATGTCTGCGCCATGGCGATGCGGATGATCGTGGACAGCCATGCCGACGCGCCGACCGCCTCGCTCGGCTCACCGGGCGTCGACAAGGTGCGCTGGCTGAAACCCGTCTATCCGGGCGACACGCTGCACATGGAGGTGGAGGTCGAAAGCGTCCGCGCCTCGCGCAGCCGCCCCGAAATGGGCATGGTCAACCAGCACTACCGGCTGTTCAACCAGCATGGCGTGCTGGTGATGACGATGGAAGGCGTCGGCCTGTTCCGCACCCGGCCGGCCTGAGCGTCAGGCAAAATCTGGCGTCCAAAGCCCGACCCGTTCCGGCGACGGCGCCGCCCAGCGCGACCGCCGCGCCAATGCCTGCGGCAGCGACCCGGCGACCGAGCGCAGCTTGCGTTGCGGACTGGTGACCACCCGCTCAGACAGCGCCGCCATCCCCCGCCGCCGGACCTTGCGGCCGATGTCGCCATAGATCCGCGCCGCCGACAGCACCGCCCAGGCCGAGCGGAAATCGAGCGCCGCCACGCCCCAGTCCGCCGATTCCTCATAGACTTCCGCCAGCGCCACCAGCCGCGCCACCACCTTCGCCAGCCGCGCGCGATGCGCCGGTTCGGCGAAATCCCCGACCGGAATCCCCGCCTCCCGCAGCCAGTCCGCCGGCAGGTAGCGCCGGCCGTTGGCGGCATCCTCCATCACGTCGCGCGCGATATTGTTCAGCTGGAACGACAGCCCCAGGTCGCTCGCCCGCGCCAGCGTGGCGTGGTCGGACGGTTCCACCCCCATCACCAGCGCCATCAGCACGCCGACGCAACCGGCGACATGATAGCAATAGGTCAGCAGCTCGGCTTCCGTCTGATAGGCTGTTTCCGCCACATCCATGGCAAAACCGTCGAGCAGGTCATGGGCATAACGGCGGGGCAGCGGGCAGACCGCGTTCAGCGCCGCCAGCGCGCGAAACGCCGGCTCGCTGCCGCCGTCGCCGGCCAGCGCCCGGTCGGTCGCGTCACGCAGCATCGCCAGCCGTTCCGCCGGGCTGTCCGCCGACGCTACCCTTCCTTGCCCCAGATGCTGGCCATCGATGACATCGTCGCAATGCCGGCACCAGTGATAGAGCAGCGTCGCCCGGTCGCGCGTGTCCGGATCGAACAGCCGGGCCGCCAGCGCGAAGCTCTTGGAGCCGGCGGCGATCGCCGCGCGGCTCGCCGCGATTGCCTCAGGCGGCAAGCGCGGGCCCGCCATTTCCCACCAACGGATAGGCCGCGCCCATGTCGGCGAGCATCAGCTTGGCGGTCGCCTTGGCGCTGCCCACCACGCCCGGAATGCCGGCGCCCGGATGCGTGCCTGCGCCCACGAAATAGAGGTTGGACAGCACATCGTCGCGGTTGTGCGTGCGCAGATAGGCGCTCTGCCACAGCACCGGTTCCAGGCTGAAGGCGCTGCCCTTGTGCGCGTTCAGCTCGGTCGCGAAATCCTGCGGCGTGAAGGTGCGCATCGTCACCAGGTCCTCGCGCAGCCCGGGGATCAGCCGCTTTTCCAGATAGGCCAGGATTTTCTCGGCATATTTCGGTGCCACCGCGTTCCAGTCCACCGGCAGCTTCCCCAGGTGCGGCACGGGGGAGAGCACATAGAAGCTGCTGCACCCCGCCGGCGCCAGGTCGGGATCGCTCGCCGTCGGATGGTGCAGGTAGAGCGAGAAGTCATCCGCCAACATGCCGTGGCTGTAGATGTCGTCCAGCAGCTCGCGATAGCGCGGGCCGAACAGGATGCTGTGGTGCGGAATGGCCGGATGCTGCCGCTTCAGGCCGAAGTATGTCACGAACAGGCTGGGCGAATAGCTTTTGCGCAGCAGCGATTTCGCCATCTTCGCGCCGCGCGGGTGATGGCCCAGCAGGTCGCGATAGGTGTGCACGACGTCACCGTTGCTGGCGACCGCGTCGAAGCGCAGCTCCTCCCCGCCGGCCAGCCGCACGCCGGTGACATGGCCGGCCAGCGCCTCGATCGCCTCCACCTTGGTGCCGATGATGGTGCGCCCGCCCAGATCCTCGAACAGCTTCACCAGCCCGCGCACCAGGGCATGCGTGCCGCCCTTGGGAAACCAGACTCCCCATTTCTTCTCCAGCGCGTGGATCAGCGTATAGACGCTGCTGGTCTTGAACGGGTTGCCGCCGACCAGCAGCGTGTGGAAGCTGAACGCCTCGCGCAGCTGCGGGTCCTTGATGTAGCTGCTGACCATCGAATAGACGCTGCGATAGGCCTGGTAGCGCGCCAGCTGCGGCGCTGCCTTCAGCATGGATTTGAAATCCAGGAAGGCCTCGTGCCCCAGCTTCTGATAGCCTTCGCGAAAGACATTTTCGCTGAAGCCCAGGAACTTGCGATAGCCTTCGACATCGCCGGGGCTTTTTGCGGCGATCTGCGCGAACAGCGCCGTCTCGTCGTTGCTATAGTCGAAGACGCTGCCGTCCTCCCACATCAGCCGGTAGAAGGGCGTCACCGGCATCAGGTCGACATAGTCGGCGAGCTTACGCCCCGACAGCGCGAACAGCTCTTCAAGGCAGGTGGGATCGGTGATCACCGTCGGCCCGGCGTCGAAGGTGAAGCCCTCGTCGTGCCAGACATAGGCGCGCCCGCCCGGCTTCTCCCGCGCCTCGATCAGCGTCGTGGCGATGCCGGCCGATTGCAGGCGGCAGGCGAGTGCCAGGCCGCCGAAGCCGCTGCCGATGACTGCTGCCGTCCGTTGCATCTCTATCCCCTCAGGATCGCCGCCAGGCCGCGGTGGATCGGAATCGGCGGTTTGCCGGTGAGAATCCGCACCTTGTCGCGCCAGTTGGTATGACCGGCGTAGAAGCGCTCGATCAGCGAGGCGTCAAGCTTGTAGAATCGGTCCAGAATGCGCCAGCGCTCGTCAGGTCGCGCACCGCGGAATAGCATCTTGTTGAGAACGCGAAGGAAAGCCTGGTCCTGCCAGCTCTGCCGGGCGTGGTCGCGGATGGCGCGGTCCAGCGTCGCACCGCTGAGTTCGGGGAGGGTAGCGACAAGGTCGGCGACGCGGACGGCATGCGGCAGGCTGTAGCCCGTCACCGCGTTGAACAGCGCGGCGTTCATGCCCGACGGCGCGATGCCGGCGGCGCGGCTGGCGAGATGCGCGGTGATGTCACCGCCGATGGCGATCGGCAGCACGCCCTTTTCCGTGCGCAGCGTGCGCGCGATCCGCCAGCCTTGCGATGCCGCATAGGCATGGGTGCGCTGCTCCAGCGTCGCCGCGCTCAGCTCGGGACCGTCGGTATAATAGGTGTCATAGATCAGGCAGCTGGTCGGCCCGAACGGCAGGGTATAGACGAAGCGATAGCCGTCATGCTGGTCGACCGTCGCATCCATGATGATCGGGTCGTTCAGCCCGTGCGGTTCGGCCAGTTCCACTTCCAGTCCGACGAATTTCTGCCAGCCGAGGTCGAGCGCCGGTGCGCCCCCCTGCCCGCGACCATCGACAACCGCGTGGGCGGAAAGCACCCGCTGGTCGCCCAGCGTCACGCTGTCGGGCGTCACATGAACGATCGGTACACCGGTGAAACGGCAGTTCGCTGGCAAAACGTCGCACAGCGCCGCATGCAGCAGCGGCGACGTGGCGCTGTAATAGCCGTTGTGCAGGGTCCGGCTGTGCGTGGGAAAGCGCACCGTGTAGCGTTGCCAGCGATGCGCCACCAGCGGCGCGATCCAGTCATGCTGCGCCGGCGTCAGGTCGCTGGCGAAAAAACTCCAGGTGTGGTTGCCGCCGAAATGCTCGCCAGCCTCCACCAGCGCCACGCGCAAATCCGGCCGCACCTGCGCCAGCCGCAGCGCGATCAGGCCATTGGCCAGTCCGCCACCGGCAAGGATCAGGTCGAAATCGGGCTGCGTCACCGGCTGCGCCTAGCCGCTTTGGCCCGGCAAGGCTAGAAGATGCGGATGGCACCGACCCTGATTGCGACAATGCTGCTGATGAGCCTGATCGTGGCCTTGCGCTATCTGGCGCTGTCGGGGCTGTTCGCGGCCATCACCGCGCGCGTGCGGCCGGGCCTGTACCGCCCCGCGCTGCCGGCCAAGGCGGCGCGGATGGCGCGGCAGATCCGGCGCGAGATCGGCTGGTCGCTGCTGAGCGCGGTGATCTATGGCGCGCCGGCGGGGCTGGCGGTGTGGGCTTGGCAGGCAAAGGGCCTGACCCTCATCTATACCGATCCGATGCACCATCCGCTGTGGTGGCTGCCTCTCAGCGTCCTCGTCTATCTGCTGGCGCACGACGCCTGGTTCTATTGGACGCACCGTGCCATGCATGGATCGGCGAAAATCTTCCGAACCATGCACGCGGTGCATCACGAAAGCCGCCCCCCCACCGCCTGGGCGGCGATGGCCTTCCACCCGACGGAGGCGCTGTCTGCCGCCTGGCTCTATCCGGTGATGGTGTTCCTCGTCCCCATCCATGTCGGCGCGCTGGGCGTGGTGCTGGCGATCGCCAGCTTCTTCGCCGTCACCAACCACATGGGCTGGGAGATTTTTCCGCGCCGCTGGATCGACGGCTGGCTGGGGCGCCACCTGATCTCCGCCAGCCACCATCACCTGCACCATGGCAATTATGGCGCCAATTTCGGGCTGTATTTCCGCTTCTGGGACCGCTGGATGAACACCGACGCCGGCATCAGCCGCGAGTTGCTGCGCTAGCGTGACCCTGTAGAGGCCGCTCCGGCGGCGAGCTTGCGCCGGCCTGAAACTCCTCTATCATTTTATCCGGAATCGGAAGAAAGCACGGGTCGATGATGGCGCATGATGCGGGCCGCACGAAAAGGCGGATGCTGGAGGGATTGCGGGCGCTGGCGCTGGCCCCCGTGGATGCCATCGACGCCGCGGCAGGGGCCATTTTCGCCCCCGATGCCGGCTATCTCGGCGCACATCCGGTGAACCAGCTGCAGGGAATCGCGGCGATTGCCGCGCATGTCTGGCGCCCGCTGAAGCAGAGTTTCCCCGACATAGAGCGCTATGACGATATCTTCATGAGCGGGCATTGGCAGGGCCATGACTGGATTTCGGCCACCGGCTATTATTACGGCAGTTTCGAACGGGACCTGTTTGGCATCCCGGCGCACCAGGGCTGGGCCTATCTGCGCTTCGGCGAATTCTACCGGATCGTGGAGGGCAGGATCGTCGACGGCTACGTCATCTTCGACTGGATCGACCTGATGCGCCAGGCCGGCGTCAATCCCCTGCCGCCCGCGCGCGGGATCGAGGGGCTGTGCCCGGGGCCATCCACCCGCGACGGGGTGATGCTGGCGACCATGCCCGCCGGGCAGAGCGCGGCCAGCCTCGCCTGTGTGGAACGGATGATTTTCGAAGGCATGCACGGCTTCGACGGCGTGGATCATTCGACCATGAACATGGACCGTTACTTCACGCGGAACCTGATGTGGTACGGCCCGGGCGGGATCGGCACGACGCGCAGCTTCGACGGTTTCATGCGCTTTCACGAAATCCCGTGGAACGAGGCCTTCCCGGATTTCCGCGGCGGCAACCATGTCGCGCGTTTCGGCGATGGCGACTATGTCTGTTCGACCGGCTGGCCCTCGATCCGGGGCACGCATAGCGGCAAGGAACTCTTCAGCGTGCCCGCCACCGGCAAGCCGATCACCATCCGCGTGATGGACTGGTGGCGCGCGCAGGACGGGCTGCTGATCGAGAACTGGATCTTCATCGACATTCCCGAACTGCTGATGCAGCTGGGCTATGACCTGTTCGCCCGCATGCGCGAGCTTGGCGACCGGCGGCGCGGGCGGGCGTGACGGCGGGGGCAACAGGGTTCGGGTGAAACAGGGCGCGGGTTGGCGCGTTGAACGCGGGGATCATCTGGAGCCTGGAGGACCATGGACGCTGATTTGGATTCGATGGATCGCGCCGCGCTTCTCAACGAAGTGAAAAGGCTGCGTCAGGCCATCCGGGAGCATCGCGACGCCTCCGGGCACGACCTGTGCTGGCATCACCCCAGGCTATGGTCGATGCTGCCCGAGCCGGTTCAGCCGCACATCGAGGTGCCGGAATGGCCGCAATTCCTGCGGGGATGCCTGGCCTACCGCCAATCGCTCGATCAACAGGCTGCTGATGCGCCAAGGATCACGGCGGAGTATGGGCGTTAGGGACAAGTATTGGTCGTTCCGAAATACCCGCCACAGTGCCAAATGCGGAGGTCAGCAACCGCTGTCAACGACCGTTTGGTTCAATCACTGGCCGGGTGGCGGTGGCATTGTCGCCAATATGCTGGACCTTGCAAGGCCGCGATCGACGTAGGAGCTGAGGCGCCGCCTCGCACTGATCATCGCTCCGCCTTCGGGTAAAGTGCGCGCATAAAAGAGGATTGGAAACAGATAAGTGTCGCTGCGCGTAAAGGCTTCACCGCCTAGCTTACCTGCTGCAAAGCTGTCGTCGAGAATGTCAAGCGCCGCCTCAACCTTAGGCAACAAGATGTCAATGGCGGTACGGTCAGGCGCGCCGCCAGCACCCTGCGGAAACATGTAGGCGAACAGATATTGACGGATCAGCAGCGGTTCGATCGTGGTCGCAATGATTGACGTCCATTGCGCATCGTTGAGTGCGGCTTCGCGTGTCGTAGGAACCAGAGGCGGCCCTTCGAATGTCTCATCAATATAATCGATAATGGTGCGGGATTCGCAGAGCGTCACATTGCCGTGGCGGAACACGGGCAATTTCCCGAACGGGTGAATGGCGTTAACCTCGGCACTGTGCGGTGGCGCGACCACCAATTCATGTGCGATGCCTTTTTCGGCGAGTGCGATGCGCACTGCCCAGACAAAATTGCTCTGTGGCAGACCGATGACTTGAACTTGCGACATCTGGCTTCTCCTTGGGTTTCGAAGCCATGACGTTGGAGTAGGCCAGATTGGGACAGGCCGTTTTCAGTTAGCCAGCGCCGCGCGCCGGGCGAGCAACCAACTGCGCACTTCAGGCTGTGAGGCGAGGCCCGCCGCCCGTTGATAGGCATCGGCAGCCTCCGACGCCTCCTCGAGCGCCGCAAGCACATGCGCGCGGGTGGCCCAATAGGGTTGATGAGCGGCAATCCTCTGGTCTTCGATGGCATCAAGAGCGGCAAGCGCAGCAGCGTGATCGCCGGTTTGTGTCAGCGCAGCAGCGCGGGCGACACGCGCGCCGACGGTCGGGGCGAGCGCCAGCAGGCTGTCGTATAGGTGGAGGATTGTGTCCCAGTCGGTTCGCCCGCTGCGGCGGCGATTGGCATGAACCGCCTGGATCGCCGCTTCGAGCTGAAAGCGGCCCGGCTGCGCCATTGCACCGGCGGTATGCAGCCATTGCTCGGCCCTGATCGTCGCTGCCTCATTCCATGTGGTCAAATCCTGTTCACCTAGTGGCACATAATGGCCTTGCGTTGCCATCGATGGCCGCGCCGATACGAACAGCATAAGCGCATAGAGCCCGAGTGCTTCGGGTTCCTCGGGCACAAGATAGACCACCAATTGCCCTAGCCACAGTGCCTCACCTTCCAGATCGGCCTGACGCGAGGCGTCGCGGGCAAGCGTGAAAGCGGCATAAATGGCATCAAGCAAGTGCGCGAGACGTGGCGCCAAGTCTTCGTGACCAGGCACGGCGAAGCCGATGCCGCTCGCCGCCAGCTTGACCTTTGCCCGGACGAGTCGCTTGGTCATCGCAGCGGGCGAAGTGAGAAAAACCGGTGCCATCCGTTCGGCGGTAAGGCCCAGTACGACTTGGAGCATCAACGGGGTCCGCGCCGCCTCTTCGATGGCCGGATGCGCGCAAGCGAGCATCAGTCCCAACCGCTCGTCGGGAAATAACAGATCGGCGTTCATCATCGCTTCCGCCTCTTCGTGCATTCGCATGAGTTCGGCTTGCGCGGCATCGTGCCGCATGCGTCGACGAGAGCGATCGATCGCGCGGCGCCGGGCGACCGTCAGCAGCCAGGCCTGCGGATTGGCGGGAACACCGTCCTGTGGCCACCGCTCAAGTGCTGCGACAAGCGCGTCCGCCAGCATGTCCTCGGCGGTCGCAAGGTCCCCGGAGCGAGCGGCAAGCAATGCAAGTACGCGACCATAGGCCTGCCGCGCTTCTGCCTCGACGCTTGCCCGGACGCTAATCGCCCAAACTCACATCTGCATAACGGGCCGCACCTCGACCGCGCCATAAGATGCCGCCGGATTGCGCGCCGCCCATTGCAGCGCGGTATCGAGATCGGGAACCTCGATGATGTAGTATCCGCCCAATTGCTCCTTGCTGTCCGCATAGGGCCCGTCTTGAATGTCGCGCTGGCCGTCACGGATGCGCAGCGTCGTGGCTTTCGAGCTTGATTCCAGCGCGTTGCCGCCGCGCATCACGCCGGCATCGATCATCGCTTTGGTATAGGCGCCCCATGCCTCCATATCGGCGTGAACTGCAGCGCTGGCGTCCCCCGGCTGTGCCGAAGGAACGATATTGAGGATCATATATTGCATGGGTGTCTCCTTTCTATGCCCATGACGCGCAGCGCAAGCCAATTGGGACAGCTTGGATTTCGATTCCTCTACTCATGTTCGGCAGCTTTCTTCTGGCCAACGCTCAATAGCCGACGTTTCGAAATCCCCGACTAACCCGTCACCCGCGTCGGCACCGGTCGTTCCAGCCTGGCGCTTTTGCCCACAATCAGTTCGCCGGCGAACAGGCGGGTTTCGGGCTGGTGGTCGGGGTGCTCGATGCGGTCGGCGATGGCCGCCGCGGCCGCTTCCGCCATGCGGCGCAGGGGTTGCCGCATCGTCGTCAACTGATAGGCGGGCCAGCGGGCGATGCCGATGCCGTCGAAGCCGACGAAACTGATCTGCCGTGGCACGCGGATGTCGAGCGCGCGTGCGCGTTCCATGGCACCGATCGCCATGGCATCGTTCGCGGCGATGATCGCGGTCGGTCGCCGGGGCACGCGGGCGAAGATGCGGTCAAGCGCATCCTGTCCGGATTCGTAGGAAAAATCGCCGGGTTCGATCAGGATTTCGCGCGCCCGGCGCTGTTCCAGGGCTTCGACCGCGCCTGCCACGCGCTCGCGGCCGACCAGCGAATCGGCGGGGGATGAAATGATCCCGAAGCGGCGATGCCCGGCATCGATCAGCCGCATGGCGATCGACCAGCCGCACTCGCGGTGGTTGCAGCTGACGACATTGGCCCGCACGCTGGGGGTGAAACAGTTGTAGAGCAGTAGCGGCAGGCCGGCCTTCTCCAGCGCGAACACCTCCGTCAGCGAGGGCAGCGCCGCGGCGATGACACCGACGATGCCGACACCCGCCACATGGTGCAGGGCGGAATCGACATCGCCCTCATGCTCCAGGACCGACAGGACCGCGCGATAGCCGCGCCGCTCCAGGCGCCCCGCCAGCTCCGGCAGCAGTTCCGGATAGGCCAGCATGGTGGCGCGCGCGATCAGCAACGCCACCTGGCCCCGGCTGCCGCCACTGTTCGCGCTCTTGTCCCGCACCAATGCCATTCTCCCGATGCCATTGTTTCGGGTCTGGCGAGCCCTGGTCAAGCCTTCGCAACAAATCGGTTGCGTCCGGGCGGCAATGCGTGCACATTTTGTCCGAATCCGGATAAATTGAAGGATGAACGATGGCTTTGGCCGATCATGATCTGGGCAGCAGGACGCAGGGCAACAGCTCGTCGCGGCCGGTGAAGCTGGCGGAACCGCTTGAGAATCCTGTGGCGAATCCGCTGCGCATCGCCCGATCGGCGATGCCGGACGGTTATGACATCGCGCTGCGAAAATCCGTCCGCGGTGGGACGGATTCGCTGCTGCGCCCCGATCAGGGCCAGCGCCGCCAGCCGATGCGGGGCTTCGAGGAGCAGTATGTCGACATCATCGACTACATCGTCCGCATCACCCACCGCATCTGGGAAGAAAAGGACATCGGCTACATCTACGACACCTATCGGCACAATTGCCGGGTGACCGATGACGCCGGGCTGCAATATGGCCGCGACAAGATCGTTGCCGACACCGTCCATACCGTGAACGCCTTTCCCGACATCCGCCTGTACGCGGACGAGATCGTCTGGGCGGGGAATGAGGACAGCGGCTTCTTCACCTCCCACCGCACTGTCATTACCGGCACCAACACCGGCTGGAGCCGTTTCGGCCCGCCGACGGGCAGGAAGATCACCGTCTGGTGCATCGCCAACTGCCTGGCACAGGACAATGAGATTTTCGAGGAATGGGTGATCTACAACCAGTCCTCGATGCTCCAGCAGCTGGGGTTCAACCTGTTTGAAAAGGCGCGCGAATTCGGTGATGCGCGCGTCCGCGATGCCGCGCCGAAGCTGCTGCCGAGCGAGCCGACGCGGCTTGCCGGGCAGGGCAAGCCGATCCATCTGCCCTCAGCGCCCGCGGGCTTCGACATCGAGGACGCGGTGCGGCGTGCGCATCACTACAGCTGGAATTGGCGCAACATGGCGGCGCTCGACCGGCTTTATGATCCGAACCTGGTGTTCCACGGGCCGACCGACCGCGAGCTGCGCGGCCTGGCCGCCTACAAGAGCTTCATCCTGAGCATGATCGCCATGTTCCCGGACATCGCGACCCAGGTCGATGAAATCTACTGGATGGGCAACGACGTGGACGGATACCTGACCTCGGTGCGCTGGTCGGGCGTCGGCACGCACCGCGGCTTCGGCGTCTATGGCCCGCCGACCGGTCGCCAGGTCCGCATCTGGGGCATCCTTCAGCAGCATATCGTCCGCGGCAAGGTCGTGGAGGAATGGATGATGTTCAACGAATTCGACCTGCTTCAGCAGATCATGGCGTCGGAGCCGATCTAGCCGCCGATCACCGAACGAGACCAAAAGCAAAGGGGAATGACGATGAAGAGCAGACTCACGGCCTTGCTGATCGGAACGTCGCTTCTGGCGGTCGCCGCGCCGGCCACCGCCCAGGCCCCCGCCCCCGCCCCGGCGCCGCAGGCATCGGCCGATGGCCTGGACGACATCGTCGTGACCGCGCAGCGCCGCGAGGAGCGGCTGCAGAATGTGCCGATCGCGATCAGCGCCTTCACGCAGGAGGAGCTGACGAAGAATGATGTGCGCGACATCAGCCGCCTGGCGCAGTTCACCCCCGGCTTCAATTTCGGCCAATCCGGTTTCGATACCCGCCCCGCGATCCGCGGCGTCCGTACCGACAGTGTCGACGGCAACGGCGATCCGACGATCGGCTTTTACATCGACGACGTTTATCAAAGCCTGGCGGTGCAGGCGTCCGCGCCGATCGTCGATGTGGCGCGCGTGGAAATCGCCCGCGGTCCGCAGGGCACGCTGTTCGGCCGCAACACCTTCGGCGGCGCGATCTCCATCGTCAGCGCCCTGCCCACCAACGAGCTGGAGGGCGGGTTCGATCTGACCTATGGCAATTATGACCGGATCAAGGCGACCGGCTATATCAGCATCCCGGTCAGCGACAGCTTCGGCATCCGCCTGGCAGGGTCGCGCGAACGGCGCGACGGCTATGTCATCAACGTCAATCCCGTGGCGCGCGGCAACGATCTCTACAGCCGCGATTCCGACTTCATGCGCAGCACCGCGCGCTGGACGCCGACCGACAGCCTGGAGGTGATCGTGCGCGGCACCTACTGGCGCGAGGGCGGCACCGGGGCGGGGGCGTTCGGTTACAAACAGGGCGGTGTCATCGCCAACCCGAACGTCACCCCTGAGACCGCGGGCGTGCGCGGCGGACGCGGCCTTCTGACCGGCACACCGCTCTTCTTTTTCGCCGGCGCGCCCCGAGACGGCATTCCCGACATCAACGGGGTCGACATCGGCAGCCCCGATTCCCCCGACCCCTACAGCTGGGTGGGTGAGTTCCGCCCGTCCGCGGCGTTGAAGCAATATGCCGGATCGGGGCAGATCCGCTGGTCGAACGACAGCATCTTCGTGCGCTCGATCACCAGCTATCAGGATTTCAAATATCAGAGCAATGCCGGTGAAGCACGCGGCTCCCCGCGCACCGAATATGTCGCGATCCGCAATACCCGGACCTTTACTCAGGAGCTGCAGGTCGGCAGCGTCACTTCAAAGCCATTCCAGTGGATCGCCGGTCTATATTATCTCGACGATAAATATTATGACTCCTTCTACATCAACGATCCGGGCTATTTCTTTCAGTCCGGGCAGACCATTTCCACCAAGTCATATGCGGCCTATGGTCAGGCGTCGCTCTATCTCAGCGACATGTTCCGGATCACCGCCGGCGGGCGCTACACGTCGGACGAGAAGAATTTCATCTACAATGAGCTTTATGCCGACACGATCAGCCCGTTTCCCTCGGCATTCACCAACCAGGCCGCCTTTCAGGCCTATCGCTGCCCGGGCGCCAGCCTGAATGCCACCTGCTTCCCGGCGGCCTTTCCCGCCAAGGGAACCTTCAAGAAATTCACCTGGCGGCTGGGGGCAGAGGCGTTCCTGACGCCTGAAAACCTGCTTTATGCCAGCGTTTCGACCGGCTTTCGCTCCGGCGGCTTCAACGGCGCCAGCCTGAACAACCCCAACCTGCCGGCGGCCTTTCAGCCGGAGAATATCACGGCCTATGAAATCGGATCGAAGAACCGGTTCGCGGGCGGAACGATCCAGCTCAACGCCTCGGCCTATTACAACCAGTTCCGGAACCTCCAGTTGCAGAACCAGTTCTCGATCCCGGGATCCACGGTCTCCTCGTCGGGAGTCCTCAACGCCGGTTCCGCGCGCGCCTATGGCCTTGAACTCGAAGCGGTGGTGCGGCCGATGCCGGAATTGACGCTGAATGCAACGGCCGCGCTCGTCAACGCGCGCTTCACCGACTATCGCTTCCGCGGCCGGCCCTCGACCTTCTATCCCCTGCAGGACATCAACCTGTCCGGCAATTCGCTCGGCCACACGCCGGACTATAAGTTCACGGCCGGGGCGAGCTATGACTTCGTGATCCCCGGTTTTGGCACGATCACGCCACGTGCCAGCGCGGTGTTCTCGGGTAAATATTTCAACACCGATTACAATACGGTGATCGATGTGCAGCGCGCCTACACCACGATCGATGCGGGGCTGGGCTGGAAATCGGAAGATCAGCGGTTCGGGCTGGAGGCCTTCGTGACGAACCTCACCGACAAGGCGGTGCTCAACTATGCCGCCTTCGGCTCCCAGACACTGCTGACAAGCTATGAGCCGCCGCGCTTCTATGGCATCCGGTTTAGCTTCAAAAGCCGCTGACGACCAGGCGGAGGGTGGTTTTCCGCCGGAGGGACGCACGACAACAAGGGCCTGAACCCGCATCTCGATTGCCGTCGAAATGCAGTATGGCCCGGGCCGGCGGAAAGGGGAGAGGCGCGTGAGACATGGGTTGGGCCGGGTTCGCGCACTTCTCGCCGGCGTTGCGCTGACCGGTGCGCTGCTCGGTGCGCAGACCGTGGCGGCGGCGCCACCCGCCTCGCAACCGGTCTTTCCCTATGGCGTTTCCTGGTATCCCGAGCTGTGGCCGGAGGACAGCTGGGGCAGCGACCTGGCAGCCATGAAGCGCGCGAATATCAGTTTCGTACGGATGGCCGAATTTTCCTGGAGCAGGCTGGAGCCCGAGGAAGGGCGGTTCGAGTTCGGCTGGCTCGACCACGCGATTGCCCAGGCGAAGGCGGCCGGCATGAAGGTCGTGCTGGGCACGCCGACCGCCGCGCCGCCCGCCTGGCTGACGACAAGATATCCCGATACGCTGCTGGTCGAAGCCGACGGGCAGCGCGCGCGCCATGGCGGTCGACGGCACTTCTCCGTTGCCAGCGGCACCTATCGCGCCAAGGCGGCGGGGATCGCGGCCAGGCTTGCCGAACGCTATGGTCATGATCCTGACGTGCTCGGCTTCCAGATCGACAATGAATATGGCCGCGACACCTTCGACCCCGAAATGCGATCGCGTTTCCAGACCTGGCTTCGGGCGAAATATGGCACGCTCGCCGCGCTGAACCGCGCCTGGTACACCGGCAACTGGAGCGTGAGCTACAGCGACTGGGCGCAGGTCGACCTGCCCCGCCCCTTCGATTTCCCCGGCCATGTCGTCGATGGCAAGCGTTTCAAGAGCGACATGTGGCGCGACTATCAACAGGCGCAGATCGACGCGATGCGGCCGCACCTGTCGCCGGACAAGTTCATCACGCACAATTATGTGTCGAAATACAGCGAGTTCGATTTCAGCGTTCCGGCCCGGCGCCTCGATCTCGTGTCGTGGGATTTCTACAGCGAGGGCGAACGGCTCGACCCGCCTGAAGGCGCGCTGATGAGCGGCCTGTACCGCGGCTTCCTCAACAGGAACCCGTGGGTGATGGAATCGTCAGCCGGCAACATCGTCTTCGTCGACCGCAACTTCACCCAGCAGCGCGGCGAGGTGCGCGCGATGGCGTGGCAATCGATCGCGCACGGGGCGGACGGCTACGCCTATTGGGTGTGGAAATCACCGCTGGGCGGCAACGAACAATTTCACGGCTCGATGGTCGATGCCGGCGGCCGCGACCGCCCGGTGTTCGCCGAAATCGCACAGGCAGGTGCCGAGATCAAACGCGCCTGGCCGGTCCTGCGCGGCTCGAATCCGGTCGCGGAGGTCGCGTTTCTCCACGATTATCCCAGCCGCTGGGCACTCGAACGCCTGCCGATGACCCGCGACTATGATCCCTGGAAGGTGCAGGTCGATCTTTACCGCGCGGTCGCGCCGGCGGTCGGCGGAATCGACGTGCTGGGCACACCCGAGTCCCTTGCCCGCTATCGCCTCGTCGTCGCGCCCACGATGCACATGATCAGCGCGGGCGCGGCAAGGGCCCTCGACAGCTATGTCCGCGCCGGCGGTCACCTGTTGGTGGGGCCGCGTGCGGGGGTGAAGGACGAGTTCAACCTGCTGTGGCAGCCGGGCGCGCCGGGGCCGCTGGGCGCATTGATCGGCGCGCGCGTCGATCATACGCAGGTGCTTGACCGGCCGCTGGCGCTGGCCGGCGCACTGGGTGAGGCGAAGGCGAATGTCTGGGCCGAACGCCTGACCGCCACCGCGCCCGGCTTGGAAACCCTGCTCAGCTACGCGCCGCGCGACGGGTTCCTCGATGGCCAGCCGGCCGTGGTGTCGCGCCGCGTCGGCAAGGGCCGCATCACCTATGTCGGCGCCTGGCTCGACGCGCCGTCGCTCGCACGGGTCGCGGCCTGGGCGGCACAACAGGCGGGCGCGAAACCGCTGATCGCCGGCGTGCCCGGCGGCGTTGAAATCGCCGCGCGCGAAGGGCCACTGGGGCGTACGACGGTGGCGATCAACTGGACCGATGCGGATCAGAGTTTCGCCCTGCCCGCGCCGATGCGCGACATCGTCGACGGCACGACCAAGGCGCGCGTGACGCTGCCCAAACACGGCGTCGCGGTGCTGGTGCGATGACAGCCGCTGCCCCGTTGCGCCGTGCCGATCAGCTGCGGCGCGGCGAACAGGTGGCGATCTATTGCGTCATGCTGATCGCCAGCCTCGGCTATAATTTCAGCTTCATCCTGGTCGACTATATCCGCCCGTTCCTCCGCAACGACGGGGTGATGACCTTCGCGCAAACCGCACAGCTCTACACAGTCCAGGCGTTGGGGGTGATCATCGGCTCGTTCGCCATCCCGCCGCTGGTGGCGCGCCTGGGATCGAAAAACGTGCTGATCGGGTCGAGCCTGCTGCTCGGACTGTGCACCTTTGCCAATGAAGTCGTGACCGGCTTCGCACCCTGGGCGGCCACGCGCTTCATCGTGGGGATCGTGCTGCCGGGCTGTTACATCGCGTCGGTCACGATGCTCGCCAACCTGTTTCCGCCGCGCGCCCGCGGCCGGTTGCTCTCGGTCAACATGGCGATGTTCTCGGTCTCGCTGATGGTGTTCGGGGCGCTGGGATCGGCGATCGGCGGCGAGTGGCGCTGGCTGGTGCGCGTCGCCGCGATCCTGCCGCTGGTGGTTGCCGTGGCAACGCTGGTCTTCCTGCCCGACGACCGCAGGTTCCAGGTCTATGCCAATGACGACCAGTCGGGCGCGGACAATCGCGCGCGCGGAAGCTGGGGCGAAATGTTCGCCTCGGCACGGATCAGGCTGACGGCCGCATGCCTGGTGATCGCCGGCCTCAATTTCAGCGCCTATCAATTCTACAGCGGCTTCATCACTACCTATCTGAAGGATGTGCGCGGTTTCTCGAACGAGCTGACCGGCCTGTTCGTCACCGTGGACGGCATCGGCACGCTGGTGGGGACGGTGATCTGGGGCATCATCGCCGACCGCTACGGCCGCCGCGCGAACCTGTGGGGCTTCGTGCTGGCGGCGGTCGCGATCGGGGCCCTGCTGGCCGCCCCCACGATCGTGCCGCTGCTGCTGGCGATCGAGCTTTGCTATGCCATCGGCCTGTCGTGCACCAACTGCTGGGCCGCCTATTTCGCCGAGCTGTTCCCGGTGCGGCTGCGTTCGATGGGCACGTCGCTCTTCCATGGCGGGCACATCGTCTCCGCCTTCGCGCCCATCCTCGTCACCGTCGTTGCGGCGCAGGCACCGCTGGCATTCGGCATGGCGCTGGCGCCGCTCAGTTTCCTGATCGCGGCCGCAATCTGGTTCGGCCTGCCCGAAACGCTGCGCCGGGCCCGCGGCTATCGGGGGTTCGATCCGGAGACGCCGTGAGGGCGGCCCGCCCGACCCCGCCCGTCAGCCGATGCTATGCTAGCGCAATATCGGGCGCATCCTCGGCCTTCATGCCGATCACATTGTATCCGGCATCGACATAATGCACCTCGCCCGTCACCCCGCTCGACAGGTCGGAGCACAGATAGAGCCCGGCACCGCCCACATCGTCCAGCGTGATGTTGCGGCGCAATGGGCTGTTCAGCTCGTTCCACTTCAGGATGTAGCGGAAATCGCCGATGCCGCTCGCCGCCAGCGTCTTGGCCGGCCCCGCGGAAATCGCGTTGACCCGTACCTTGTCGGGCCCCAGGTCCATGGCAAGGTAACGGACGCTCGCCTCCAGCGCCGCCTTCGCCACCCCCATGACATTGTAGTGCGGCACCACCTTTTCCGCGCCATAATAGCTGAGCGTCAGCAGCGCGCCGCCATCCGGCATC
The DNA here is from genome assembly GCF_014117445.1 of Sandaracinobacteroides saxicola. Taxonomy (NCBI): domain Bacteria; kingdom Pseudomonadati; phylum Pseudomonadota; class Alphaproteobacteria; order Sphingomonadales; family Sphingosinicellaceae; genus Sandaracinobacteroides; species Sandaracinobacteroides saxicola. The sequence goes on from NZ_CP059851.1 coordinate 2,348,052, forward strand.
ATCGCCAGCGCACGCCGGGCGACCGCGGTGAAGCTGTACACGCTGATGTTCATGCTGGTCAGGAAATTGTCGAGGCTGGTGTCGACATAGCGCCCGCGCAGCTCATTCTTGTCGGAAAAGCCGATGGCGTGCACCAGGAAGTCGATGGTCGGCCAGCGCGCCGCCAGCCGGGCGAAGGCGGCATCGATGCTCGCCATCTCGCCGACGTCGCAGTCGATCAGCAGGTCACTCCCCAGGCTCTCCGCCAGCGGCCGCACCCGTTTCTCCAGCGCTTCGCCCTGATAGCTGAAGGCGACCTCCGCGCCGTGCGCGCTCAGCGCCCGCGCGATGCCCCATGCCAGCGAGCGGTCATTCGCCACCCCCATCACCAGCCCGCGCTTGCCCGCCATCAATCCGCTCATGCGCGCTCCTTTCAACCACCGCCCTTAGCGCAGCATCATGCCGCTGCGCCAGCGCCGCATTCAGTTCCGCGCCCACGACAAAGCCGAACCCCACCACATAGAAAAACAGCAACGCCACCATCACCCCCGACAGCGCGCCATAGGTCAGTGAATAGCCGCCGAAACTCGTCAGCAGCCACGGCATCAGCGCCGTGGCCCCCACCCACACCAGCGTGGTCGCCACGGCGCCCGGCCAACTGGCATGGTGGCGAAACTTCCGCGGTGTCAGCAATTCGAACAGCGCCCACAGCGCCAGGAACAGGATGACCGGCGGCACCAGCCGCGACAGCCCCAGCCAGCCCGCCACGCTGTCCGCCATCGGCAGCAGCCGCAGCACGAACTGCAACGCCGCCGTCAGGATGATCTGGCTGGCAAAGGCCAGCAGCATCAGCAGCACCGCCAGCAACACCGCGCCCATGCTCAAGAGCCGTGTCTGCCAGGGCGGCCGCGCCGGCGGCACGCCCCAGGGCCGCGCCATCAGGTCGCGCAACGTCTCAACAAAGGTACTGACCGTCCACAACGCCACCAGCGCGCCCAGCGTCAGCAGGCCGCCGCTCTTGCCGCCGATCACCCCTTCGATCGCCGGCCCCAGCAGCGTCGCCACATCGGGCGGCACCGCCTGGAAGAACGCCTCCAGCGCCGCCGCGCCGGCCTCCGTCCGGCCAAAGGCGCCTCCCACCGCCGCGAGCAGGATGAACAGCGGAAACAGCGTGACCAAAGAGAGGTAGGCAAGGTTGCCGGCATGGATGAAGCCGTCCCGAAAGCAGTTGCGCGCAACATCCAGCAACAGGCGGGGCAGCTTCATACCCCGCCGAACGCCTCTCCCCGCACGCCGGTTGCCCAGGCCTGCAACGCTTCCAGCGATTTTTCCTCGGCGGGCAGCGCCAGCAGCAGCCGCACGATGGCATCGCCGCGGCTGCCATCCTTGCGCGTCCAGCCCTTGCCGCGCAGGCGCAGCAGCCGCCCGCTGCTGGTGCCTTCCGCCACGTTCAGCATCACCGCGCCATCCAGCAGCTCGGCGCGCACCTTGCCCCCCAGCACGGCATCCGCCAGCGGCACCATCACATCCAGGCGCACATCGTCGCCGGCGCGCTCGAACCGCGCATCCGGACTGATGGCCAGCGTGACGATGGCATCACCCGGACCACCCGGCCCCGGCTCGCCCTTGCCGGCCAGCCGCATCTTCTGTCCGTCCTCCACGCCCTTGGGAATGGCGAGATCGATGGTCTTGCCATCGGCCAGCGTGATCCGCTGCGGCCGCGCCAGCGCCGCGTCGACGAAGGGAACCGCCAGTCGATAGGCCCGATCCGGGCCTTTCGCCGGCGGCTGCCGGAACCCCGCGCCGCCGAACGGGCTGCCCTGCTGCCGGAACAGCTCGGAAAAAATATCGCCGGGATCGCCGGAAAACTCGAAACCGCCCGGCCGCTGCCGGAAGCCGCCGCCACCGAAACCACCGCCGAAACCCCCTCCCGGCGCGAACCCCTTCGGATTGCCCTCGCCATCGATCTCGCCGCGGTCATATTGCGCGCGTTTCCCGGCATCGCTCAACAGTTCATAGGCGCTGCTGACCGCCTTGAACCGCTCCACCGCCTTTGGATTGTCCTTGTTGCGGTCAGGATGCAGTTCCTTCGCCAGCTTGCGATAGGCGCGCTTGATCGCCTCCGCATCCGCCGACTTCGCCACGCCCAAAACGCTATAGGGATCCGCCATCGCACGCCTCATCCGGCAACAACCGTTGCAAATATATCACACATATAGGCCAGCAGTTGCCGCCCGACAAGCCGAACGATAAGCCGTCCCGATGACCGACCCCTTCGCCCGCTTCGCCGACTGGTTCGCTGCTGCCACCGCCGCCGAAGCCAATGATCCCAATGCCTGCGCGCTCGCCACCGTCGATGCCGCCGGTCGCCCCGATGTCCGCATCGTCCTGATGAAGGAATGGGACCGCCAGGGTTTCGTCTTCTACACCAACAGGCAGAGCGCGAAGGGCCGGCAGCTCGCCCATACCCCGTACGCCACGCTCGATTTCCACTGGAAATCGCTGCGCCGCCAGCTGCGCATCAGCGGCGCGGTCACGCCGGTCGACGCGGCACAGTCGGACGCCTATTTCGCCACCCGCCCGCGTGAAAGCCAGCTCTCCGCCTGGGCCTCGCTGCAATCGGAGCCGCTCGCCGACCGCGAGACCTTTGAATCCCGCCTCGCCGAAACCGCCGCCCGCTTTCCCGATGCCGTGCCCCGTCCGCCGCATTGGGGCGGCTACCGCGTCACGCCGGACTGGTTCGAATTCTGGGAAGACCGGCTGGGCCGCCAGCACCACCGCGAACGGTTCGACCGCGCCGGCGATGGCTGGCAGTTGCGCCTGCTTTACCCGTAAAGCTCCGCCGCCGCGTCCAGCACCGCCTCCACGTCAAGCCGATAGGTGCGGTACAGGTCGGGCAGGTCGCCGGTTTGGCCAAACCGGTCCACCCCCAGCGGCGCCACCCGCTGCCCGCGCACCCCGCCCAGCCAGCTGAGCGCCGCCGGCGAGCCATCGATCAGCGTCACCAGCCGCGCGTCCGCCGCCAGCGGGTCCAGCAACGCCTCGACCTGCGCCTGCGGCCGCGTGCCCGCCGTCCAGCGCGCCGCCTGCGCCGCGGACCAGCCGCGGTGCAGCAGGTCGGGCGAGGTGACATTCAGCAGCCCGGTGCCCGGCTCCTCCGTGTTCAACGCCTGCCACGCCGCCAGCGCTTCCGGCATCAGCGCGCCGCTCGCCACCAGGGCCAGCCGCGCGCCCGGCGCCGGCGGCCGCAGCCAATAGCCCCCGGCCAGCGCGCCCTCCCGCCAGCCATCATCCGCCCGCGCCACCTGCGCGACCGCGCGCGTCGACAGGCGCAGATAGACGCTGCCGCCATCGTCGGCCTGCATATGCCCGAATGCCCACGCCATCATCGCCGCCAGCTCGTCGGCGAAGGCCGGCTCGAATGCCGTCAGTCCCGGCTGTCCCATGCCGATCAGCGGCGTGTTGATCGACTGGTGCGCGCCACCCTCCGGCCCCAGGGTCAGGCCGCTGGGCGTTGCCACCAGCAGGAAGCGGGCATCCTGGTAACAGGCATAGTTCAGCACATCGAGGCCACGCGCGATGAACGGGTCATAGACCGTCCCCGCCGGCAGCAGCCGGTGCCCGAACAGCGGCCCGCTCAGCCCCGCCGCCGCCAGCATCAGGAACAGGTTATGCTCGGCGATCCCCAGCTCGATATGCTGCCCGGTGCCGGTCGCCGCCCATTTCTGCGGGCTGGGGATATTGTTGGCGCGGAACACATCCGGATGATCCCGCCGCCGGAACAGGCCGCGCTGGTTCACCCAGGCACCCAGGTTGGTGCTGACCGTCACGTCCGGAGACGTGGTGACGATCCGCTCCGCCAGCGCGCTGCCGCCCTTCGCCAGCTCGAACAGGATCTTGCCGAACGCCGCCTGCGTCGATTGCTCCGCGCCCTCGGGCGTCGGCAGCGCTGGCACCGCCACGGTCGCCGCCGGCCGAGCCGCGCGCGCGCGCGCCAGTGCCGATTGCCCCACGAACGCCCGCAACGCCGCCGCGCTGTTGTCCCCCAGCCCCGCCCAGGGCTCCCACTCCTCGCCCGGCGCAATCCCCAGGCTGGCGCGCAGTCCCTCGATCTGCGTCGGGGTCATCAACCCGGCATGATTGTCCTTGTGCCCGGCAAAGGGCAGGCCCTGCCCCTTGATGGTATAGGCGATGAACAGCGTGTTGCGTTCGTCGGTCACGCCATCGAACGCCGCCATCAGCGTCTCGATGCAGTGCCCACCCAGATTGGTCATCAACGCCTGCAACGCCGCATCGTCACGCCGCGCCAGCAACTCGCGGATGCCCGGCACCCCGCCGAGTTCCGCCGTCAGTCGCGTGCGCCAGGCCGCGCCGCCATTATAGGTCAGCGCGGCATAATCCGCGTTCGGACAGGCATCGATCCACGCCTCCAGCGCCTCGCCCCCCGGCTCCGCGAACGCCGCGCGTTGCAACCGCCCTGATTTCAGCGTCACCACCCGCCAGCCGGTGGTGGCAAAGATATCGTCGAACCGCCGGAACATCCGGTCCGCCGTCGTCGCATCCAGCGATTGCCGGTTGTAGTCGACGATCCACCAGCAGTTGCGGATGTCATGCTTGTAGGCCTCGATCAGGCACTCGTAGATGTTGCCCTCGTCCAGCTCGGCATCGCCCATCAACGCGATCATCCGGCCGGCATCGGTCTCGGCCAGGGCATTGTGGGCGATCAGATAATCCTGCACCAGGCTGGCGAACGCCGTCACCGCCACGCCCAGCCCCACGCTTCCGGTGGAGAAATCCACCGGGATCCGGTCCTTGGTGCGGCTGGGATAGCTTTGTGCCCCGCCGAAACTGCGGAACGCCTGCAACTGCTCGCGGGTCTGCTGCCCCAGCAGATAATGGATGGCGTGCAGCACCGGCCCAGCGTGCGGTTTTACCGCCACCTTGTCCTGCGGCCGCAGGGCATGGAAATAGAGGACAGCCATGATCGCCGTGATCGACGCGCAGCTTGCCTGATGCCCGCCGACCTTCAGCCCGTCGCGGCTGGGCCGCAGGTGATTGGCGTTGTGAATGGTCCAGGCTGACAGCCAGCGCAACCGTTCGTCGAGGGCGGCCAGCGCCGCGGCGCGATCAATTTCCGTTGCCATGCACGCTCCATAACCGTTCGTCGGCGATGGTCCATGATTTCCATGCGGGCGCGGGCCGGACTCACGAAAAAGGGCGCATGGTTTCCCATGCGCCCCGATTTCGGAGGTAATCCGCCAGGATCAGGCGGTGACGCGCGCCGTGTTGGTGCGGCGACGCATCGCCACGCCGACCAGACCGAAGCCCATGATGAGCATCGCCCAGGTGGCGGGCTCAGGCACGAACGACGGCGGCGGGTCGGAAGCGAAGCCACCGCTGGTGTTGGCGCGGAACGCGCGGCCATAGCCACCGTTACCCGGCGACGCGAACGGCGGCAGGATCGAGGTCACGGCCAGCGAGAAGTCGAAGTTCGACGTCGGGCTGAAGGTGATGAAGTCCGAGCTCATCGAGATGGTGCTGCCCGGCGTGGAGCCGAAGAAAGAACCCGACGAACCGCCTTGCAGGGTCGACAGTGTCACATTGCTGAAGGTCACCGTCAGCAGATTGTCGAGACCACCCAGCGGCGTGACCCGCTTGAAGCTGACCGAACCTGAATAACCGGCCTGGTTGCGCGACGTGCCGTTCGAGGTAACGATCTGCGACGTCGAGGCATCGAGCGTCATCAGGGCGTTCTGCAGGCCTTGCAGCGCCGGCGGCACCGAGATCAGATAGAAGAAATTGACCGCCGCGGCACCAGGCGCACCGCCAACGGTCGCCGAGGTGTAGAGACGGTTGCCGGTCGGCGTCGCCACCGGCCCCAGGCGCACATAGTTCAGAAGGCGCGCATTGGTCTTCTGCGTGTAGTTCGCAAACGTCGTGATCGCGGCATCAGCCGGGACCGAAACGGCCATGGAGGCAGCAACCGCTGCACCCGCAAGACCAAGAGACGACCAGAATTTCATTATATACCTCCGAATTCGCTGCCCCCGGGAGGTCCGCGAGAATCGCGGCACCCGATATGCCATTGATTAAAGCCAATCCGCACATGACCGTCAAGGTCTTGGACAAAACCATCTGCCACGCAAACCAGCCAGGCCTTCGCAGCGACAGCTTTTCCACCTCTAAAGGTCGGTGAAACCGCTTCATAAATGGGGATGCAAGGCTCGTGCCAAACTTTAGAAACAAGGCAAGCCATTGAAATGCATAATATCTTGTAGTTCCCCGCTTACAGTGACTGTCAAGAAATCCGACACTCGGCAAGACGTCGTTCTGACGGATTTCCGACATCTGCGCGTACGGCCTGCCGACAGGCCTCATGCTCCCGGCAACACCGCCATCGCGTGACTCCGAAAAAGGCTTATCCCGCCGGCCCGCTCAAAAGGCGTTTCGCGGAACCATCACCGCGAACACCGTTCGCACCAGGATGTAGAGGTCGAAACCGATCGACCAGTTCTCGATGTAGTGAAGGTCATGCTCCAGCCGCTTCACCAGCTTGTCCTCGGTGTCGGTCTCACCGCGCCAGCCGCACACCTGCGCCCAGCCGGTGATCCCCGGCTTCACCTTGTGCCGCGCCGCATAGGTCGCCACGACATCGTTGAACAACCGCCCCCCCGCCCGCGTCGATGCGGCGTGAGGGCGGGGCCCCACCAGCGACATGTCGCCGGTCAGCACGTTGAACAGCTGCGGCAGCTCGTCGATGCTCGTCCGGCGCAGCACCGCCCCCACCCGCGTCACCCGCTTGTCATTGCGCGTCGCCTGCCGGATGCCGTCCACCTCGCATTCGTCATGCGTCATCGAACGGAACTTCCACACCCGGAAGGGCTGGTTGTTGAACCCTTCGCGCGGCTGCCGGAAAAACACCGGCCCCGGGGTGTCCAGCTTGATCGCGATCGCCGCCAGCAGCATGACCGGCCACACGAAGAACAGGATGCCCAGCGTCAGCGCCCAGTCCTCCACGCGCTTCAGCACGGCATCCATGCCGGAAATCGGCCGCTCGAACAGGGTCAGCACCGGCACATCGCCCAGCAGCACCAGCGGCCGGTGCAGGAAGGCAAAGCTCGCCAGGTCGGGCGCCAGCCGGATTCGCACCGGGGTCATGGCGAATTTCGCCACCAGCTGCTGGATGCGCGCCTCCGCGGACCAGGGCAGCGCCACGATCACCTGGTCGACATGCCCCTGCCGGATGCAGGCGATCAGGTCATCGCTGGTGCCCAGCAGCGGCAGCCCGTCCACCACCATCGGCACCCGCCCGTCCTGCCGGTCGTCGAAAAAGCCGACGAGCGAGATCGTCAGCCGCTGGTTTCCGCGGATGTAGCGCGCCATGCGCTCGCCCTGCGCCGCCGCGCCGAAGATGGCGACGCGGCTGTTGAACACCCCCTGTCGCTTCATCCGGCGCATCCACAGCGTCATCGCCGCCCGCGTGCCCAGCAGCATCACCGTCGCCGAGGCAAACCAGGTCAGCGCCCACCCGCGGGAGAAATCCTCCGACGCCTTCAGCAGGAAGCCCATGATGACCATGAAGGCCGCCGCCATGCCCCAGGCCATCATCACCCGCTGCCAGGCCCGGCGCAGGCTGAAATGGGCATCGATGTCATAGCTGCCCAGCATCTCGGCAAACAGCGCGAAGATCAGCCCGCCGCCGATGATCGCGCGGGTATAGGTCTGAAACTCCACCTCCGGGATGCGCTGCGCCCACAGGTACAGCGCGACGCCGCCCGCAAGGACGACGCTCAACCCCTCCACCAGCCGCACGCCCAGCACCAGCAGGTCGATGGGCACGCTGATGCGGCCATCCTTCTGCGGCACGCTGTCCGCCAGCATCGTGCGTTCGGGCGTCATCTTGTTCATGGCGCGCAGTTAACCAACCCCACGCCAACTCGCGTCTGGCGCGCCAAGGAAATGATGCTATATCGCCCCCAATAGTCACGGGGAGGCAACAGACAGTGCAGACGGTTTACGACTGGGTGACGGTTGCCATCTTCGCCGGCATCATCGTGCTCTTCCTGCAACGCTCGGTCGGCCCCGAACGCGATTCGATGTGGCATTATCTGGTTGCCTCGGTTGCTTGCGCCGTGACCAATCAGATCGGCAACAAGGCGATCGAGGACAACAGCATCCTCTGGCACGGCTTCGCCATCGCCGGCCTGGTCGCCACGCTCGCCTTCATCCAGTATTTTCTGCGCCCCTTCGACAATTTCGGGGACTGACCCCCTGCCATCGTCCAGCCGGGCATCGCTCGCCATCGCGCTCATCACGCTCCCGCCAGCTTCGCCGCCAGTGGCCGCCCGATCAGCGCGCTGCGCGAGGCCGGCGCGATCGCCCCGATCATCGCCCGCGCAAAGCGCTGCAGGCCCTGGAACCGCTCCGCCGTCGCCTCGCCCACCGTCGACATGCGGACCAGCACCCCGTCGGAGATATAGCCGTCCAGCTCGCCCCGCAGCTTGACGCTGCGCTGCTCGCTCCCCGTCGTCGGCAGGGAGTCACCGATCCGCGTCCAATAGAGGATCGGCTCGATGCGGCGGTCATTCTCCGCCGTCAGCTCGCGCGCCGGCAACATCGCACGGCCGCCCAGCGGCACCTCCACCTTCGCGGACGCGGAAATCTGGAATCCCACCGCGGTATAGCAGACCTCCGGGCGATGCAGCTGCAATTGGTCGCTCTGCGTGCTGCCATAGGCAATCACCAGCATGACCGGCAGGTCGGTCTCCGAATCGTACAGCCGGCTCACCGTCTGGCTGTACAGCCGGTCGGCCAAGCTGCCGGGCGAGGGCTTGGGCAGCACCAAGGCGTTCGAGGGCACCGTTTTCCAGGCCCCGAAGCGTTCCGGCACCAGCGCCTCCATCTTCTTGTCGCCCAGCAGGTTCAACCGCTCGCGCGGCGTCAGCGCCAGCGCCGCGCCGGCGCCCAGCAACAGGCCGCCGCCCAGCAACAGGTCGCGCCGATCCATCATGCCACGCCTCCCTCGCGCGCGTCGCCGCTCAACCAGCGCCGCAGCGGGCTCAACACCCAGTCCACCGCGAAAATCGTCAGCAGCGCCGACACGAAGGTCACGATGCCGGCGAAATTGTGCAGATAGCCCTGCGCCGCCGCGTCACCGAAATAATAGGTGATCAGCACCAGCCCGATGACCCGGATGACATTCGCCACCACCGCCACCGGAATCACGAACAGCAGCAGCAGCAGCGCATAGCGGGCCGAGGCGTTGTACAGCAGATAGATATAGAACAGCCCGATCGCCGTCAGGCTGATGATCGAGTTGAGCCCGGCGCAGGCATCCTCCACCAGCAGCTGATATTGCGCGATGTACAGCGTCACACCGATCCGGGCGATCGGATAGCCGGCGGTGGCCAGCAGCCACGTCACCCATTCCGACACCAGGATTTTCAGCGGCTGCGTGATCCCGTCCACGAACCAGCCCGGCAGCGGCACCACGAACCCCATGTAGAGGATGGGAAACCACAGCTTCAGCAGCAGCCGGTGGCCGACGAAGACATAGGCGATCGCCAGCAGCGCCAGCAGCATCGCCCCGACCTCGACGCTCAGGAAATTGAAGGCGCGGCCAAAGGCATAGATGCCCGCCGCCGCCAGCAACACCGCCAGGCCCAGCCACAGGTTGCCCGGCCGGGCCTCCGCCACGATCTCGTCCCAGCGGCGCCAGATCAGCCACAGCGCCGTCGCCAGCACCAGCGGCCCGTGCACGCCCGCTTCCGTCGACCAGCTCTGCGTGGCGATCGCCAGCAGCGTCGGGATCACCACCGCCAGCAGCGCCAGCGTCAGCAGCGGGAAGCGCCGCGCATGCGCCAGCGCACTCGACCCCTTGATGCGCGCCAGGCCCGCCATCAGCGATAATCGTTCAGGACGGCGCCGATGACCGAGCTGCGCGACGCCGCCAGCTGCTTCGACAGCGTCGCCACGTCATTGGTATAGCCATGGTCCCGCCGTGCCACGATCAGGGCATAGCCCACCACGCCGGCGACCGTCAGCGCATCGGCATTCTCGTTCGCCGACGGCGTGTCGAAAATCGCCACGTCATATTCCCGCAACAGGATGTCGGTGCCCGCCTTGAACCGCGCGCTGGACAGCAGCTCCTGCGGCCGCGCCACCGGCGGCCCCGCCGGAATGATGCTCAGATTGGGCAGCACATTGGCATAGACCACCCGTTCCGGCCGGTTGGCGCCCAGCGACAGATAGGTGGTCAGCCCCGGCCCGTTGGGGTCCAGCCCGAACATCGCATCGATGCGCGGCGAGCGCAGGTTGGCGTCCACCAGCAGCGTCTTGATCCCGACCTGGCTCAGCGCCGCCGCCAGATTGGCCGCGATATAGCTCGCCCCCGATCCATCGACCGCACCGGTCACCGCGAAGGCGCGCCGGCCGGCCCCCAGATGCTGCGCGATCACCTGCGTGCGCAGCAGCCGGATCGCCTCCGCCCGCGGCGAGGCGGGATCGCTCAACACCACCACCTCTTCCGAGATCACCAGGTTCGGCGCCACCGTCATCGCCAGCGTGCCCGCCAGCAGGTCGTTGGCCCGCTCCACATCCGCCAGGCTGGCAAAGCCCAGCTCCACCGCGGCCGCGTCAAAGCTGGCGCCGGTCTCGGCCTGCCGCGCCTGCACCCGGCCGGCCTGCTCGTCGGTCAGCAACCCCGTCCGCAACAGCGCATCGCCCGCCAGCAGGTCCGGCCCGCTGTCATCCACAAACGCCACTGCAGGCGCGCTCGTCGTCACCTCTGTCATCATCAGATCGCCTGCAAATCGCCGGTTTCGTCCTTGCCGCCGCGTGTCAGCAACCGCTTGATCCGGTCACGTATCGGCGAGCTGCTGCCATCGTTCACCACCGCCAGCACCGGCGCCCCCGCGGCAAAGGCCAGGTCCTCCGCGCCGCGCACCCGCCGTGCGAACAGCTCGGTGATCAGCGCCGTCAACACCCCCAGCGCCAGGCCGAAGAACAGCGACAGGGCCATGATCAGCGGGACCTTCGGCCAGGAAGGATTGGTGTCCGCCACCGCATCCCCCAGCACCACCAGGCCAGTCTCCGCCACATCCGCCTCCAGCCGCAGTTCCGCCGCCCGCGCAGCCGCCTTCTGATACTGGTCGCGCCGCAGGTCCACCTCGCGCTGCATCTGGTCCAGCTGGTCGAGCACCGTCTTCATGCCCAGCACCTTGGTACGCTGCGCCTCGTAATCGGCTTCCAGCTCGCCGATCGACTTGCGCCCGACATTCATCGAGCTCGCCACGCTCTTGCGGGTCTGGGTCTCGGCCTGCGCCAGTTGCGTCCGCAACAGGTTCCGCCGCGCCAGCAGCGCCTGATAGGTCGGGTGCTGCGTCCCCAGCTTCTCGCTCGACTGCACCAGCTGATCCTCGATGGTCGACAGCTGCAGGCGCAGCTGGTCCGCCACGGGATCGTTGGTCAGCCGCGCCGTCGCCGTCGCCTCCTGTGTGCCGCTGTTGCCGCGCGCCGCCACCAGCGTCGCCGCCAAGTTCGCCAGCTTCTGCTGCTCCAGCTCCACGCCGCCCTGCATGACGATGTTGTTCGCCCGCATGAATTCGGTCTTCGCGGTCTCCGCCGTCACCAGCAGCCGCTGCGCCTTGGTCGCCTGCTCCCGATACCAGTCCCCGGTGCGCCCAGCCGAATCGGTCCGGAACCGCAGGCTCGATTCGATGTAGGCGTCGCGGATCACATCCACGATCCGCTTCGCCAGTTCGGGGTTCTGGCCTTCATACCTGATTTCCAGGATGTTCGACGCCTCGATCAGGTTGGCGCTGGTGTTGTCGATGATCCGCTGCGCGATCCAGCGCCGCACACCGCCGTCCGCTTCCGCCGCGCCGCTGGACTGGAAAGCCGCGATCGTCCCGGGGTCATTCGCCAGCCCCAGCCGGTCGACGACCGCGCCCGCCACGCGCATGTCGGTGATCAGCTCGATCTGCGTCCGGGTATAGCCGCGCATGAACTGCGTGCCGATGATCTGCCCCGTCACCGGATCGGGCTTGATCACGTCCAGGATGACCCGCGCCGTTGCCGGATAGCGTTTGGGCAAGACCATCGCGATGCCCGTCGCCACCACGAAACAGCCCAGTGTCGCCACCAGGATGATCATCCGCCGCGCCATCAGGATGCGCAGAAACTGGATCAGACTCATATCAAACCCCTTCGGCCGTCGTCACCCTAGCAGGCTTTAGAACAGCCGTTCCTTAACAATGATGACATCATTTTTCTGCAACAATGTCGATTGGTCGGCATCCGTCTCTCGCGCGTTGCCGCGCGTCAGGCCCACCTTGTTCGCCGAGCCCGTCGCCGTCACGCCGCCCGCCATCGCCAGCAGCTGCCGCACCGTCATCCCTGGCTTCAGCGCGAACGCGCCCGGACGGTTCACCTGCCCGGTCAGATAGACCAGGTCCGCGTCCGGCACGAAGATCGTGTCGCCCGCCTCCAGCAGAATGTCGGTTTCCGGATTGCCGCGCGCCAGGTCGGCCACCTGGATCGTCTGCTCCCGCCCGTCGGCACCGCGCCGCACCTGCACGTAGGTCGCCCCGGACTCCTGGATCCAGCCCACGCGCAGCAGCGCATCCAGCAGCGTGTAGTTGCGGTCCAGCTGCACCAGCCCGGGCTGCCCGACCTTGCCGGAAATCCGCACCCAGCGGCTGGCCGGTGCGGTCAGTTCGACGTTGACGATCGGATCCTTCAGGAAATTGGCGCCCACCAGCTTCTTGTTGATGTCGTCCGCCAGTGTCACCACCGTCCGGCCGGACGCCATGACCTTCCCCACCAGTGGCAGCACCACCGTGCCGTCGGGCTTCACCCGCGTCGCCACGTTGAATTCCTGCTGGCCATACACGATCACGCTGATCGAATCGTTCGGCCCCAGCACATAGCCGCGCTCGGTCAGCGCCTGTCGGCCCTGCGCCATCGCCGGCACGGCCAGCAGCAGCATCAACAACGCGGCGATCAGCCGGCGGAAACCTGTGTTGTCCATCTCGTCCTCTCGCTTTCAACCCCAGTTACGGTCAACAACCGCAAACGGATTAGAAATTTGCCCGCAGACTGATCTGCGCATTCGTGGTGCTGTAGTTATAAATCGAGGGGTCCGACCGCCGTCGCACGTGCGAACCCTCGATACCGATCGTGAACAGCCGGCCGACATCGGTCGATGCGCCGACAAAGAAACGGTCACTCCGCTCCGACCGGCGGATCAACGGCTCCTGCGGATTGGCGCTGCCCCGGAACTCGCGCTTCCGGTGCGACCAGCCGGCATAAAGGTCGATCGAACTGCCCAGCTGATAGCCCAGATTGGCCGACAGCCCGTCGGTCACATAAACCGATGCCTCGCCTCCCGGCGCCGGCTGCACCGCCCGGTCCGCATTCAGCGACGCGCTGATCCGCGGCCCGGTATAGCTGACACCCGCTGAATAGACGGTGTCGGTGATCTGCTTGGAGGGCGGCAGGATTTCCTTGCTGATGTTCAGACCCACACTGCCGTTGACCTTCAGCGAAGGGCCAATCGCGTAGGTCGCGTTGACCGTGGCGCTGTAGAAATCCAGCGTGTTGACGCCAAGCAGCACCGGCGGGCCAACCGGTGGCAGCGCAAACACCAACAGGTTGGACCGCCGCAGGTTGGTGTAGCTGCCGTTCAGCCCCAGTTGCAGCCGCGGCGTCACCGCATAGCCCAAGGCGCCGTTCAGGTTGAAGGTGTCGGTGTCGAACCGGTCGCGCCCCGGCGCCTTGTTGCGGATCTTGTTCCATGACGCGCTCAGCGACGGCGCCAGCCGCGCCCCGATCGGGCAGGAGCCCGACACCAGCAGCGTGCTGCGCTCCTGCGGGTTGTCGATCACGTCATTGTCCAGCTCAAACTGCGCCTGCCGTCGGGTGTAACTGCCCTGCGCACGCCCGGTACAGCGCGCCAGCTCCCAGGCAAGGCCGGCGTCCGCCCCATAGCGGTTCTTGTTCAGGATGGTGTTGCGCGCATAGAAATCCCGGCCCAGCGTGCCGTTCACGAACAGCAGCTGCCGCCCCAGCGGCTGGCCGAAGCGCACGTTGACCGCGGGCCGGAAGCGGAAGTCCGACCGGCTGACCAGCCCGTTCGACAGCGCGATGCCGTCGCCCAGCCGGATCAGGTTCGATCCATATTCGCTTACGAACGAGACACCGACGTCAAAGCCGCGCTGCGCATTGACAACGACACCACCGGTCGGCGCGGCGTCGTCATCCGCGCCGCGATCGGGCGCCACCGTGCCGCCCCCCGGCACGCCGGCCACTCTCGCCGGGCCCGCGGCCGGACCGCCCACCGGCCCCACGGGCCCGCCGATCGGGCCGCCCACCTGCGCCTGTGCCGCCGATGCCAGCAGCAGGGGCGCCAGCACCAACCATGGCCTGGCGGCTTTGCCGATCTTCCGCACCCAGAACCCGTCCATCAAAACCCCGCCCTCATGAACGCTGACCGCGCAGGTGCCACAGCAGCCACCTGTCGTGCAACCCCGCCCATCGCGCAACCCGTTGCAAAAGCCCCCGGCTGCGCCTTGCGGGCAACAGTCGAGCGGGCAAAGTCACCCCGTTTGGCAACGACTTAACAAAGGCAAAGCAATTTTACAATCTTGTAACGGTTAATGGATTATGGCTTTAGCCGTCCAGACGCACTATGGCAGCGCCTTCCGCTGTTGGCGCGGTGTCGGGGCGAAGGCCATGCGGCTGACAGCCGTTGCCGCATCCGCGACGCGGCCTTGAACGTAACAACGGCGCGTGGCGGCCCGGTACCCGTCACTCGCCCCAGCAAGCAGGACGGGCATGATCTTCAAGCGCGGCAAAGATGGCGAGACACGCGGTGTCAGTTTCCTCGAACGGATGCGCGGGGCGGACACGGCCACCACCGTCCCCGACCTTCCCGGCTTCGCCACCAACGCCACCGACGATTTCGCCGACGGCCAGGGCGTCCGCTCGCTGTCCCGCGCCCGCCTCGCCATTTCGGAGACGCTCGGCGCCTCGCAGCCCGTCACGCAGCGCGACCGTTTCGCCGGCCGCCGCGATACCCTTGCCGAGCTCATCGCCGCCATCGAGCAACAACGCGCCCACGTCGTCATCTACGGCGAGCGCGGCATCGGCAAGACCAGCCTGGTCCATGTCTTCGCCGAAACCGCGCGCGATGCCCGCTACCTTGTCCTCTACGGCAGCTGCGGCGTCGAGGCCCGCTTCGACGAGATGTTCCGCAGCTTCGCCGCCCGCATCCCGCTGCTCTATCACCGCAACGTGTCGCCCACCGCGGACGAGGCCGAGCACAACCGCAGTTTCGAAACCCTGCTGCCCGAAGGCCCGGCCGGCCCGCGCGAATTCGCCGACATCTTCGTCGACCTGGTGGGCACCCGCGTCGTCCTCATCCTCGACGAATATGACCGCGTCGCCGACGCGAGCTTCCGCCGCGACATCGCCGAGCTCATCAAGAACCTCTCCGACCGCGCCGCCCGTGTCCAGCTCATCCTCACCGGCGTCGCCTCCAACCTCGACGAGCTGATCGGCTTCACCCCGTCGATCCGCCGCAATATCATCGGCCTGCCGGTCGCCCCGATGGCCGCCGGCGAAATGACCGACCTGCTCGCCATGGGCGAAAAGGCCACCGGCCTTGCCTATGCCGACAGCGCCCGCGCCATGATCGTCACCATGGCCGGCGGCTCCCCCTACATCACCCGCCTGCTCGGCAGCCGCGCCGCCCACGCCGCGCTGGATGCCCGCGTCGCCACCGTTACCGACGCCCACGTCCGCGCCGCCACCGAATCGACCCTCAACGAATGGAACGCCGGCCTGCCGCGCCGTGTCCAGGCGATGCTCACCCGGCCGGAGGTGCGCGCGGCCTGGCCCACCCTGATCGCCGCCGCCCGCGCCTCCGGCTCCCCGGACGGCTGGTTCGGCGCCGACGAGGTCGCCGCCGAGGCCGGCGACATCGACACCGCCCCCGCGGTCGAACGCACGCTCGCCGGCTTCCTCAGCCCGCTCGACCTGTTCGAGACCCGCCAGGACGCGCAGAGCGGCGCCCGCTTCCGCTTCCGCTACCAGGGCGTGGCGCAGTTGCTCAACCTGTCCGCCGCGATGGCACGGCTGTCGGCGTGAAACCCGCCACCGTCGTCCTCCTGCCCCTGCTGCTGGCGGCCGGCTGCCATGCCGCGCCACGCGGCCCGGTGGCGGATGCCGACGGTCTCGCCGCCGCCCTTGCCGCCGCCGGCCCCGGCGACACCATCATCCTGCAACCGGGCGACTATGGCCGGCTCCAGCTCCGCGACAAGAGCTGGGACCGCCCCGTCACGCTCCGCGCCGCGCAGCCCGGCACCGCCCGCTTCGCCCGCATCGCACTCGAAAACGTGCGCGGCCTCATCTTCGATGGCACCGGCCTCGACCTCGTCCTCGGCGCCGGCGAGGGCGAGCGCACCCGCGGCGCCGACATCCGCGGTGGCGGAGCGCTGACCTTTCGCAACTGCGCCTTTTCCGGCACCGACGACGGCAACCCCGACAATGACGGTTTCGGCCTGAACGCCCGCGGCGTCGATGGCCTGACGGTCGAGAACTGCACCTTCCGCAACCTGTTCCGCGGCGCGGTCTTCGCACAGAGCCGCAACCTGCGCATCACCGGCAACCAGGTCGACACCCTCCGCTCGGACGGTTTCGATTTCGCCGAGGTCGACACCGCGCTGATCGCCGGCAACCGGTTCCGCGACTTCTTCTTCTCCGCCGAAAAAGGCGACCACGCCGACTTCATCCAGTTCTGGACCAACCAGGCCGGCCCCTCGGCCAACATCACCATCCGCGACAACATCATGCTTCAGGGGAAGGGCCGCTACGCCCAGGGTATCTTCATCCGCAGCGAAAGCGGCGCGCGCTACGGAAAATTCGTCATCCAGAACAACCTCTACCAGGGCATCAGCCTGCATGGCATCACCATCGACGCCGCCGATGCCCCGGAAATCCGCGACAACACCATCCTCAACCTCGGTGGCCAGAAACAGCAGAGCGGCATCAACACCCAGCGCACCAGCAACGCCATCGTCGAACGCAACATCGCCTGCACCTTCAACAGCCGCGAGGACAGCGGCCTCATCCAGCGCGACAATCTCCTGCTCGCCTGCCGCGGCCCCCACTTCGGCGCCCGCGACGCCGGCCGCGCCCCCGGCGAGGTCTTCAGCGGCAGCATCGAGCCCGCGGCCCGGCCCGAAGCGTTTGTCCCGCGCGACGCGCAAGCCCCTGGCTGGCGCCCGCGATGAGCCTCATCGACAGCCTCGCCTATCAGCTCAAGCTGCGCCGCCTGCGCCGCAACGAGTATGAGAGCATGCCGCTGCGCCGCTGGTTCGCGCGCGATTTCGGGGTCGAGGTCGGCCTCTACAGCTATGGCTGCTTCGACCGCTGGCGCGTTCCGGCCCGCACCCGCATCGGCCGCTGGTGTTCCTTCGCCCCGACCGCCCGCGTGGTCGATGCCAACCACCTGCTCGGCGCGCTCTCCACCCACCCCTTCCTGTACGATCCGGCCTTCGGCGTCGCCACCACCTCGCACATCGATCCCCCCTGGCTGGTGATCGAGGATGATGTCTGGCTCGGCCACAACGTCACCGTCACGCCGGGCTGCAAGTTCATCGGCCGCGGCGCCGTCATCGGCGCCGGCGCCGTCGTCACGCAGGATGTGCCCGCCTACAGCATCGTCGCCGGCCTTCCGGCAAAACCGCTGCGCATGCGCTTCGACCCCGGGGTGATCGCCGCCATCGAGGCCAGCCGCTGGTGGCTGCTCGACCGCGCCGGGCTCGCCGCGCTGGTCCGGCGGGACCCCGATCTCGTCTATCACCCCAGCGCCGCGGCGCTCGCCCGGCTCAAGGTGGCGGCATGACCCCCCCCACGGCCCCCCGGGTTTCCATCATCATTCCGCATCTCAACCAGCTCGAGCAGCTCGTGCGCTGCCTGGCCTCGATCGACCGTCAGGACTATCCCCGCAGCCATATCCAGATCATCGTCGTCGACAATGGATCGCGCATCTCGCTTGCCCCGGTCCAGATCGCCCGGCCGGAGATCCTGTTTCTCCGCGAACCCACGCCCGGCCCCGGTCCGGCGCGCAACGCCGGCGTGGCGGCCGCCACGGGGGACATCCTGTTGTTCATCGATGCCGATTGCCGCGCCGCGCCGGGCTGGGTCAGCGCCGCCGTGGCGGCTCTGCGGGAACGCCCGGACGACGGGCTGGTCGGCGGCGATGTCCGCATCGATTTCGTCGATCCCAGGATCCTGACGGGGCTGGAAGCCTATGAGGCCGTGTTCGCCTACCGCCAGAAAATGTACATCCGGAAACAGAATTTCTCCGGCACCGGCAATCTGGGCATGTGGCGCCCGGTCCACGCCAGGGTCGGCCCGTTCAAGGGCATCGCCTTTGCCGAGGACCGCGACTGGGGCCAGCGCGCCACTACCATGGGCCTGCGTTTCTGCTATGCTCCCGACATGGTTGTCTATCACCCGGCACGCACGGACTTCCAGGGACTTGTCGCCAAATGGCGTCGCCACATCTCCCATGACTGGATGAAAAACAGCGGCAATCGCGTGCCCGCGCTGCGCTGGCTCGCGCTGGCGGCGGCGGTGTGGATGTCTGCATGGGTTGACAGTTGGCGCCTGCTGGTGTCACCCCGCCTGCACGGCTTGTCAAACCGCATCCGCGGCCTGTCGATTCTGTGGCGCATCAGGGCGTTTCGGGCACGGGAAATGCTCCGCGTCCTGAAAACCGGTGCGGGGGGTGCTTCGCTGGAATGGAACCGAATCGCGTGACTGTTGCAACTCGACCGCGCCTCGCGGTGGTCATCATCAATTGGAACAGTGCTGAAAACAGCATCGAATGTCTCGAATCGCTGCTGCGATCGGATGCGCCCGCGCGGATCATCCTGGTGGACAACGCCTCAGAGGATGGTTCCATCGAAACCATCCTGCAATGGGCATCGGGCGAGCTGCCCTACCAGCCGCCCACGGGGCCGCTCGGTCGCCTGACCACGCCGCCGCTCCCCAAACCCATCGCCATCACCCGCCTGTCCGCGCAGGAGGCCGAGGCGGCAACCACGGTGGCCGACGGGATCACCATCATCGATGCCGGCAGCAACCGCGGCTTTGCCGGCGGCAACAATCTGGGCCTCCGCCACGCGCTCATCGATCCGGCCATCGCCTACTGCTGGTGTCTCAACAACGATACGGTGGTCGAAAAAAGCGCCGTCCGGGCGGTCGTCTCGCGCATGGATGCCACCCACCGCATCGGCATGTGCGGAACGGTCGTGCGCTATTATCACCGCCCCGGCACCTTCCAGGCGCTCAACGGCTCCCGCTTCCGGATGCTCACCGGCTCCAGCAACGGGATCGGTCGCGGCCAGCCGGTCAACCGGCCCTTCGATCCCCAGCGCGTCGCGCGCGAAACCGATTTCGTCCTCGGCGCCAGCCTGGTCGTCAGCCGCGCCTTCCTCGAAACCGTCGGCTTCATGGAGGAAAGCTATTTCCTCTATTTCGAGGAGATGGACTGGTCCGTGCGCAACCGCGGCCGCTTCGCCATCGGCTTCGCCCATGGCGCCATCGTCTATCACAAGGAAGGCGGTTCGATCGGCTCCTCCGGCAAGAAGGGCAACCGGTCCGACCTGTCCGAATATTATCTCATGCGCTCGCGCGTGAAATTCTACCGCCGCAATTTTCCGCTGCTCTGGCCGCTTCAATATCCTGTCGGCCTGATGCAGATCGCCCGGCGGGTGCTGCGCCGCCAGCCGAAGAAAGCCTGGATCATGACCCGCGCGCTGTTCGGTCTCGGCCGATAGGCAGGCGCGGCATTTACAACAGCGGCCGGCTGCCTATGCTGCCGGCAAAAGGGAGGACAGCACAGATGCTCGCAGGAACCAGACTTCGCACCCTCATGCTGATCGGCGTCGCGTCGATCGCGCTCGCCGCCTGCGGCGACAAGAAGGGCGACGGCGACAAGCCCGCTGGTCAGGTCGTCGCGTCGGTCAACGGCGAGGAAATCACCATCCACGAGCTGAACGCCGAAATCGCCGGCTCGCCCTTCCCGCCCAACACGCCGCGCAAGGCAGCCGAGCAGCAGGCGCTGCAATCCATCATCACCCGCCGCCTGCTGATGGATGTCGCCAAGGAAAAGAAGCTCGACCAGAACCCCGATTTCCTGATGCAGCAGCGCCGCGCCAACGAGCAGCTGCTGGTGCAGAGCTACCTCAGGACCATCACCCAGGGCATCCCGCCGGTAACGCGCGAGGAAGCCGAGAAGTTCATGCGCGATTATCCGAACCTGTTCTCGGAACGGAAATTCTTCATCCTCGACCAGATCCAGTTCCTGCGTCCCAAGAACATCGACCAGCTGCCGCTCGCCGGCGCCAAGACCATGGCCGATGTCGAGCGCGTGCTGATCAACGCCAATGTCGAGTATCGCCGCCAGCCCGCCTCGCTCGACGCGCTGTCGGCGAACCCGGATTTCATCAATGAAGTGGTGAAGGTGGTTCAGAAGAACCCGGACGAGGTCTTCATGTTCGCCAACCAGCCGCAGGGCGCGCCCGCGCCGGTGGTGCTGATCAACAAGGTCACCGAACTGCGCACCATCCCCTTCACCGGCGAGCGCGCCATGGCGTTCGCGCAGAATTTCCTGATGCAGATCAAGGTCAACGGCACCCTGCAACAGCAGGTCGGCCAGCTGCGCGACAAGGCCAAGGACAAGATCACCTACCAGGCCGGCTATGCGCCGCCCGCCGCCGCCAAGCCGGCCGGCCCGGCGCAGCGTCCGAAACCCAGCGAGGTCGCCGATGAAGCCGCCAAGGATGGCCAGGACCGGCTGGCGACGCCCACCGAAAAGGCCTCGCAGAACATCGTTCCCAAAAGCTGACGCCTGATCCCATGACCCGCCTCCCCGCCCGGCTTCGGGCCATGCTCTCGCTCGACCGGCTGGGGGGCCAGGCCATCGCGGTCTTCGCGCTGAAGGGCATCGGCGCCGTCGCCAGCTTCGCCATCAGCTGGCTGATCGCCCATCATTTCGGCGCGCGCGGATCGGGGCTGTTCGGCATCGCCGTCACCACCACCACCTTCCTCGCCATGCTGCTGCTGTTCGGCCTCGATACCCAGCTGCTGCGGCTGGTCGCCGGCGACCTCAAGGTCGGCGACCGCCGCGCCGCCGACGCCGCCGTCCGCACCGTCACCCGCCTGCTGCTGGTCGCCGCGCCGCTGGTGGTGCTGCTGCTCTGGCTGCTGCGCACGCCGCTCGCCACCCGGCTGCTGGACCAGCCCGACGTCGCGCCCCTTCTCGCCATCATGCTCTGGGCCGCCCTCCCGCTCACCCTCGTCAAGCTCGCCTCGGTGGTGCTGCGCGCCCATGGCCATGTCTTCGCCTCGCAACTGGTGGACGGACCGCTCGGCACCGGGCTCGCCGCGGTCGCGCTCGCGGCCGCGCTGACACTCGGCCTGATCGCCGGCCTCACCCAGGTCGGCTGGTTCTATCTCGCGGCGCTCACCGTCGGCGCCGTCACCGGCTGGCTGCTGCTGCGCCGCCGCGCACCGCGCGCCGCGCCGGCGCTGCCGCTGCTGCCGCTCGCCCCGCTGCTGCTCGCCGGCCTGCCCGTGCTGATGTCGGCGCTCGCCAACATCTTCACCGAATGGTTCACCACCGTGTCGCTCGGCGCCCACTGGCCGGCCGGAGAGGTCGGCATCTATCGGGTCGCCTGGCAGTTCGTCGCCGTTGCCGGCCTGGTGCAGGTTGCGATGGACGCCATCCTCGGCCCGCGCATCGCCGCCGCGGCGCGGGTCGGCGATATGGCGGAGATCGCCGCCACCGCGCGCAAGGGCTCGCTCGCCATGCTGCTGCTGTCGGCACCGCTGTTCCTCGCCTTCTTCGCCGCCCCCGGCCTCCTCATGCGTCTGTTCGGTCCGGAGTTCGTCGCCGGCGCCACCGCGCTCCAGGTGCTGGCGCTGGGCCAGCTCGTCCGCCTCGCCGCCGGGCCGCTCGGCACCATCATCATCATGACCGGCAACCAGCGCTGGATCATCGCCTACGCCGCGCTCGGCGTGGCGCTCTGCATCGGCACTTGCGCGCTGCTCATCCCGGGCTATGGCGCTGTCGGCGCGGCCTGGGCTGCAACCATCACCGTCGTCGTCCGTCATCTTGGTGCCTTCCTGATCGTGGAAAGGGTGATCGGCGTGAAACTGTTCAGAAAAGGCCCCGCGTGACCGTCCCGCCCTCAGATCCCATCGACATCGGCCTTGCCTGGCACAGCGACTGCAACGGCAATCTGGGCGTCGGCGCGCTCACCGTCGGCAATATGGAACTTGCCCGCCGCGCCGCCGCGCGCGTCGGCCGCACGCCCCGCTTCCACCTGTTCCAACCCCTGGACCAGCGCGCGCCCTACATCCACCAGGACATCGTCCGCCGGCACGGCGTCAATTTCGCCTTCCTCGCCACCGCCGCCTTCGGCGCCATCCGCGATCTCGACGTCATGCTCGACATCGGCGCCGGCGACAGCTTCACCGACATCTACCCGGCAAAACGCTACGCCATGCTGCTCGCCAGCAAATATCTGTGCTTCGCGGCGAACCGACCGCTCATCCTCTCGCCGCAGACCATCGGCCCGTTCAGCAGGCAGCCGCAGACCGCGCTCGCCGCCACCGCGGTCCGCCGCAGCCGCGCCGTCTTCGCGCGCGACCCGCTGTCGATGGCCGAACTCGCCCGCATCGCCCCCGGCACGCCGGCAACGCAGGTGGTGGACGTCGCCTTCGCCCTGCCGTTCGACCGCGCGCCAAAGGCCGCAACCCCGCGCGTCGGCCTCAACATTTCCGGCCTGCTCTATGCCGGCGGCTACAGCGGCACCAACCAGTTCGGCACCCAGATCGACTACAAGGCCTTCACCCATGCGCTCATCGAGGCGTTCCTCGCCCGCCCCGGCCTCAGCGTCGAGCTGATCGCCCACGTCAACGCGCCCGAAATCCCGCGCGACGATGACGGCGCCGCCTGCGATGCACTGCACGCCCGCTATCCGGCCACCGTCCGCGTCCCCGATTTCGCCTCGCCATCGGCCGCCAAATCCCACATCTCCGGCCTCGATTTCCTCGCCGGCGCGCGCATGCATGCCACCATCGCCGCCTATTCCGCCGGCGTGCCCGTCGTCCCCATCAGCTACAGCCGAAAGTTCGAGGGGCTGTTCGGCGGCCTCGATTATCCCTGGCTCGTGCCCGTCAAGGGCCTCACCACCGACGCCGCCGTCGCCTATGTCATGAACGCGTTCGACAATCGCGCCCAGCTCGCCGCCGACATCATGCGCGGCACGGACATCGTGGAGCGCGGCCTCGAAACCTATACCGCCACCCTTGTCGACATCTTCGCCACCCTGCCGCGATGACCCATCCGCTTCCCCCCAGCCTCGCCCGCGTGATGCGCGGCCATGCCTGCAGCGGTTGCGGCGCCTGCGCCGGCCTCGAACCGGCCATCCACCTCGCCCGCGACGCGAAGGGCTGGTGGCGCCCGTACGCCAGCGCCCCCGTCTCCCCCGAAAGCGATGCCCGCCTCGCCGCCGTCTGTCCCGGCGCCACCGTCGCCCCCTGGGCAACCGCCCCGCACAGCGATCCGATCTGGGGCCCTTATCACCGCTGCCTCACCGGCCATTCGACCGATGCCGAACTGCGCCACGCCGCCTCCTCGGGCGGTGTCCTCTCCGCCCTTGCCCTCCACGCGCTGCAATCGGGCCTGGTGGACCGCATCCTTCATGTCGCCATGGACCCGGACGCGCCGCTCCTCACCCACATCGTCCGCTCGACGGGCCGCGCCGACGTGCTGCGCGCCGCCGGCTCCCGCTACGCCCCCGCCGCCCCGCTCGCCGAACTCAGCGCGGAGCTGGAAACCCCCGGCCGCATCCTGTTCATCGGCAAGCCGTGCGACGTCGGCGCCATGCGGCAACTCACCCGCCTCGACCCGACAATCGCCGCGCGCGTCCCCCTCATGCTCAGCTTCTTCTGCGCCGGCACACCCAGCCAGGACGGCACCGACCGCCTGATCGACCGCATGGGCGCCGGCGAGCAACCGATCACCCATTTCCGCTATCGCGGCGACGGCTGGCCCGGTTTCGCCACCGCCCGCCACCCGGACGGCACCGCCCACTGCCTCAGCTACGCCCAAAGCTGGGGCGATGTGCTGTCGAAAGAGGTGCAGTTCCGCTGCAAGATCTGCCCCGACGCGATCGGCGGCGTCGCCGATGTCGCCGCGGCCGACGCCTGGTATGGCGGCGAAACCGGCTATCCGGCGTTCGACGAGGCCGACGGCCGCAGCCTCATCCTCACCCGCACCCCGCTCGGCGACCGCCTCATCACCGATGCCGTCGCCGCCGGTCTCCTGGAAACCGCGCCGCTCGCCATCGGCGAGATCGTCAAGATGCAGCCGGCGCAAGCCACCCGCCGCCGCCTCCTCGTCTCCCGCCTCGCCGCCATGGCCGTCACCGCCCAGCCCCGCCCGCGCATGAACGGCCTCGCGCTGGCGCCGGCGGCCGCCACCGCCACCCTCAGGGCACAGGCGAAATCCTTCCTGGGCACCGCCCGCCGCATCTTGCAGAACCGCCGTTAGACCGTCAGGAACCCGATCATGACCAACCGCAAAGGCATCATCCTCGCCGGCGGCAGCGGCACCCGCCTCTACCCGCTCACCAAACCCGTCTCCAAACAGCTGATGCCGGTCTATGACAAGCCGATGATCTACTACCCGCTGTCGGTGCTCATGCTCGCCGGCATCCGCGACATCCTGATCATCACCACGCCGCACGACAGCGCCGCCTTCCAGGGCCTGTTCGGCGACGGCAGCGATTGGGGCCTGTCGATCCAATACGCCGTGCAGCCCCACCCCGGCGGCCTGGCGCAGGCCTATCACATCGGCGCGGATTTCGTGGCCGGCCACCCCAGCACGCTGATCCTGGGCGACAATATCTTCTACGGCCACGGCCTCCCCGAACTGCTGGCCAGCGCCGACGCGCGAACCACCGGCGCCACCGTCTTCGGCTATTGGGTGAAGGATCCGCAGGCCTATGGCGTCGTCAGCTTCGGCGCCGACGGGCGCGCCGAGACCATCGAGGAAAAACCGGCGCAGCCGAAATCCAACTACGCCGTCACCGGCCTCTATTTCTATGATGAGCGCGCCGTTGACTACGCCCACGCCATCAAGCCGTCCCCCCGCGGTGAACTCGAAATCACCGACCTCAACCGGATGTATCTCGAGGCGGGCAGCCTCAACGTCGAAATGATGGGCCGCGGCTTCGCCTGGCTCGACACCGGCACGCACGCCAGCCTGCTCGATGCCGCCCTCTACGTCCGCATCGTCGAGGAACGGCAGGGCCTGAAAATCTCCTGCCCCGAGGAAATCGCCTGGCGCAAGGGCTTCATCAGCGCCGACCAGCTCGCCCGCATCGCCGAGCCCCTGCGCAAATCCGGCTACGGCGACTATCTGCTGCAACAGCTGGCGACCGCGCGATGATCGTCGAACCCCTCGCCCTGCCCGAGGTCAAGCTGATCACGCCGCGCGTGTTCGGCGACGAGCGCGGCTTCTTCCTGGAAAGCTTCAACAGCGCCGCCTTCGCCATCCACGGCCTGCCGACCGAGTGGCAACAGGACAACCACAGCCGCTCGCGCCGGGGCGTGCTGCGCGGCCTCCACTATCAGCTCACCAACCCGCAGGGAAAGCTGGTGCGCGTCACCAGCGGCGCCGTGTTCGACGTCGCCGTCGACATCCGCCGGTCCTCCCCCACCTATGCCCGCTGGTGCGGCGCGCTCCTCAGCGCCGAAAACCACCAGATGCTCTACGTCCCCCCCGGCTTCGCCCACGGCTTCCTGGTGGTCACCGACAGCGCCGACTTCCTCTACAAATGCACCACGCTCTGGCACGCCCCCTCCGACCGCGCGATCCGCTGGGACGATCCGGCGCTCGCCATCGACTGGCCGTTCGAGGGCCTCCCCCCCGAACTCAGCGCCAAGGACGCCGCCGCCCCCCTGCTCGCCGACGCGGAGACCTTCGCATGATCGCCCTCATCGCCGGTGCCGCCGGCCAGCTCGGCCGCGCGCTGCAGGCCACCGCCCCCGCCGGCGCCACCGTCATCGCCCCCGATGAAGCCCGCTTCGACATCCTCGACGCCGCCGCCGTCGATGCGATCATCGCCGAAACCCGCCCCACCCACCTGTTCAACGCCGCGGCGTACACGGCGGTGGACAAGGCCGAAACCGACGCCGACACCGCCCACCGCGTCAACGCCACCGCCGTCGCCACGCTGGCCACCGCTGCCCGAGCGCACGGCGCCAAACTGGTCCACATCAGCACGGACTTCGTATTCGACGGCACCGCCTCCACCCCCTACCCGCCCGATGCCACCCCCAACCCCCTCGGTCTCTACGGCGCCACCAAACGCGCCGGCGAAACCGCGGCGCTGGCCAACCCCGACGCCCTCATCGTCCGCACCGCCTGGGTCTATGCCGCGAAGGGCAACAACTTCGTCCACACCATGCTGCGTCTGATGCGCGAACGCCCCGAATTGCGCGTCGTCGCCGATCAGGTCGGCACCCCCACCCACGCCACCGGCCTCGCCCGCGCGCTCTGGGCCCTCGCCGCCGCCAACGCGCGCGGCATCTTCCACTGGACGGACGCCGGCGTCTGCAGCTGGTATGATTTCGCCGTCGCCATCCAGGAAGAAGCCCTCGCCCTCGGCCTCCTCGCCACGGCCATCCCCATCCTTCCCATCCGCACCACCGACTACCCCACCCCCGCCCGCCGCCCTGCCTACAGCGTCCTCGACAAGACCGATACCTGGGCCCTCACCGGCCCCGCCCTCCCCTGGCGCGCCGAACTCCGCCTCTGCCTGCAAGACATCCGCGATGCCGCATAAACCGCCCCAAAGCCCCTCCCCCGCTTGTGGGGGAGGCGACCCGCGCCCGCGAGCGGGAGGGGGGTTCGCCGCACCGCACCTGCTCCGAAAGACAATCCCATGACCCTTCTCGTCACCGGCGGCGCCGGCTTCATCGGCAGCAACTTCGTCCATTTCCACGAAGCCCGGCACCCCGAAACCCCCATCGTTGTGCTCGACGCGCTCACCTACGCCGGCAACCGCGCCAACCTCGCCGGCAGCAACGCGCACTTCGTCCACGGCGACATCCGCGACCAGGCGCTGGTCGAAACCCTGCTGCGCGACCACGCCGTCACCACCCTCGTCCACTTCGCCGCCGAATCGCATGTCGACCGCTCGATCCTCGGCCCCGACGCCTTCATCGACACCAACATCATCGGCACCCACAGCCTGCTGAAAGCCGCCCGCGCCGTCTGGCTCGCCGGCAGCGGCCAGCCCCACCGCTTCCACCATGTCTCCACAGACGAAGTCTATGGCAGCCTGGGGCCGCAAGACCCCGCCTTCAGCGAAACCACCCCCTACGCCCCCAACTCCCCTTACAGCGCGTCGAAAGCCGCCTCCGACCATCTCGTCCGCGCTTATCACCACACCTATGGGCTTCAGGTGACGACGTCGAACTGCTCGAACAACTACGGTCCCTTCCATTTCCCGGAAAAACTGATCCCGCTGTTCATCCTGAACGCCCTCCACGGCCGCAACCTCCCCATCTACGGCGACGGCCAACAGGTGCGGGACTGGCTGCACGTCGCCGACCATGCGCTCGGCATCAGCCTCTGCCTGGAAAAGGGCACCCCCGGCGAGGTCTACAACATCGGCGGCGGGGCGGAGATGGCCAACCTCGCCGTCATCGACACGCTCTGCTCTGCGGTCGACGCCGCCTTCGCCGCCGACCCGGCGCTGGCGCAGCGCTTCCCCGATGCCCCCGCCGCCAGCGGCAAACCCACCGCCAGCCTGAAGACCTTCGTCACCGACCGTCCCGGCCACGACCGCCGCTACGCCATCGACTGCACGAAAATCGAAAATGCGCTGGGCTACCGCGCCACCCACAGCTTCGAAACCGGCTTCGCCGCCACGCTGGCCTGGTATCTCGCCAACGAACCCTGGTGGCGCGCCGTCATGGACGGCAGCTACCGGGACTGGGTCGAAGCCAACTATGCCACCCGCTAACCCCCCTCCCCTTCAGGGGAGGGGCGACCCGGCGCAGCCGAGCGGGGGTGGGGGCAATCCGCCCCACGCTGCGGGCACAACGCCGTGACCCTAGACCCCCGCCTCCAGCGTCTCCTCGCCTTCCTCGCCGCGCACAAGAACAAGCTCAGCGCCGGCCTGATGGTCTTCGTCCTCACCATCGCCGGCTTCGCGCTCTACGAGCTGCTGAAAAACCTCCACCCCGCCGACATCCTCGCCGCGCTGCGCCGCATCACCCCCGCGCAGCTTCTCGCCAGCGTCGGCCTCACCATCCTCAGCTACCTGATACTCACCGGCTACGACGTGCTCGCGCTGCGCTCCATCGGCAAGCCCCAACCCTATTGGCGCGCCGCGCTGGGCAGCTTCAGCAGCTACACCTTCAGCCACAATTTCGGCTTCGCTCCCATCACCGGCGCCGCCGCCCGCTGGCGCGCCTATCGCGGCACCAACCTCGACGCCGCCGACATCGCCCGCATCGTCGTCATCGCCGGCGTCACCTTCTGGCTCGGCATCTTCCTGCTGCTCGGCGTCATCCTGGCGCTGCAACCCGGCGCGCTGCGCATCCATCATTATGAACTCGCCTACCCGGCGCAGGCCGCGATCGGCGTCGTGATTCTCACAACGATCGCCCTCTACCTCTGGCTCTGCCACCGCCGCCACGTCACCGGCAACAGCGCGCCCTTGAACATCCTTGGCTGGACGCTGCCCGTCCCCACGCTGCGCCAGGCGCTCATCCAGTTCACCCTCGCCGCGCTGGACATCTCGGTCGCCGCCGCCGCCCTGCTGGTCCTCGTGCCCCAGGCGATGCTCGCCCATTTCCCGCTCTTCCTCGCCGCCTATGTGGTCGCCATCGTCGTTGCCCTCATCACCCATGCACCGGGCGGCCTCGGCGTGTTCGAGGCGGTGATGCTCGTCGCCCTCCCCCAGGTCGACCGCGCCACGCTGGTGTCGGCGCTGATCGCCTATCGCCTCATCTATTATTGGGCGCCGCTGCTCCTCGCCATGCTCCTCCTCGCCCTCCACGAACTCGCCCGGGCGTTCAGCTTCGCGAAAGCCTCCCACCGCAAAACTCATCCCCAGTCCTCTGAGTCCTGACCCTCCAACGCCCGGTGCAAACCGGGCGTTGCTTTGTCTGATACCCCTCCTGCCCCGCGCAGCGGAGAGCGGGGAGTCAAAGACGACGCAAAGCGTCAGCGGCGACTCGGCGACAGCCGTGCGGGGGTGGGCGCCTCCCCTCCCTCCCGCGCAGCGGAGAAGGGAGGGGTTGGGGGTGGGTGCGGGTGCGAGCCTCGGGCGAGCTCGATGCGCGCAGGCAACGCACCGAATCGCTTGCCTTGAACGCATCAATATGATAACCATATTGGCATTAATCGAGTCGCTCTCCAACAGTATGAAAGCCGCGCACGACCCGCCCAAAACCCCGAAAACCGCTAACTCCTTGATTCAGGCTGTCACTTTTTGCGCAAAACCTTCCATATTTCCTGCTTGCAACAAAAGAGCAGCCCCTGCGCGGCCAAGCCGCGCGAAACGAACAGCAGTCGGGCTGCAGAGTGCGGAAGGAGAAAGGAACGAAAAAAAGCACGGCAAAGCCGTGCTGTCGGACGTGTCGGTTGGTCACCGGCAAACCGCACGCCGGCCAAGCTTGCGCGAGTCTGAAAATAGCGGGCTTCGCACCGCTATTTTCAGCCGCGCTGCGCCCTACGCCACCATCGCCCGCAGCATCCACGCCGTCTTCTCATGCACCTGCATCCGCTGCGTCAGCAGGTCCGCCGTCGGCTCGTCATGCGCCGCATCCGCCAGCGGAAACACCGCCCGCGCCGTCCGCACCACCGCCAGTTGGTCCGCCGCCAGCTCCCGGATCATCGCCTCCGCCGTCGGCACCCCATCGGCCTCCTTCACGCTCGACAGCTTGGCGAACGCCGAATAGCTCCCCGGCGCAAACTCATCCAGCGCGCGTATCCGCTCCGCGATCAGGTCCACCGCCAGCGCCAGCTCATTATACTGCGTCTCGAACATCAGGTGCAGCGTGTTGAACTGCGGCCCGGTCACGTTCCAGTGATAGTTGTGCGTTTTCAGATAGAGCGTGTAGGTATCCGCCAGCAGCGTCGAAAGCCCGGCGGCGATCGCCTTCCGCTGCTTCTCGTCGATCCCCAGGTCCACGCCCGCCGTCTTCTTCTTCGCCATGGTCAACTCCTCGCTTCCATGCCGGTGAAGATAGTCATTCATCGCTTCACATCAAACGCAGAAACCCGATTACCCTCAGCGGTGCAGTGCATCGTCACAGTTTGCGCCCGCCCATCGTACGTCGCCGCCAATTGCGCCTCGATCCGGTATCCCCGGCCGCTGCGCACCACACCATCCACCCGGTTCAGCGCCACACGGCTGCCGCCTGTCGCGCCGATCTGCCGCCCGGCCTCCGCCATGCAGGCCCGCGCCTCCTCCCGTGCGTCCGACGGGAACCGGTCATAATCCGCGCTTACCGACGCCGGCGCACCACCGC
This sequence comes from Sandaracinobacteroides saxicola, assembly GCF_014117445.1. Lineage (NCBI taxonomy): Bacteria > Pseudomonadati > Pseudomonadota > Alphaproteobacteria > Sphingomonadales > Sphingosinicellaceae > Sandaracinobacteroides > Sandaracinobacteroides saxicola. The sequence goes on from NZ_CP059851.1 coordinate 2,378,667, forward strand.
CGCCGCCGCTTTTCTTTCCCGATGCCGCCAGCAAAGCGATCAGCCCCGCCGCGATCGCCACGCCGGCGATCACCCCGCCGGCGTTCGAACCGCCGTCATCCGGCCGCCCACCGGGATAGCCGCCGCCCTGATAGCGATAGCCGAACCGCGCCCGGCAGCCATTGTCCACCCAGATCGAGCGGTCGTCATAACCCCAGTCGCGCCGCTCCCGGCACTGCCCGGCATAGACCCGCACGATGCCCACCCGGTTGCCGGTATTCACGTTGCAGCGCTGGTAGGTGCCGTTCCAGCTCTGGCAATCCGTCTCGGCGGCAAAACTCCCGCCCCCCGGATAGCCCCCGCCCCAATTGCCGCCGCCTCCCCCCGCATAACCATAGGCAAAGGTCGCCTGGCAGCCATTGTCCACCCAGATCGAGCGCGCGTCATAGCCCCAGTCGCGCCCCTCGGCGCAGCGCCCGCCGCGCACCTGCATCAACGCCACGCGATTGTCCGTCCGCGCCTCGCACCGCCGCGGCCGGCTGCCATAGCTGTCGCAGGTCAGCTGCGCCGCATAGCCGCCCTGACCCCCGCCCCAGCCCGGGTTGCCACCGCCGCCCCAACCGCCGCCGGCCCCCACCAGCGCGAACCGCCCGCGGCAGCCCTCATCCACCCACAGCACCGGGCCGCCGAAATTCGCCCGCGTGCCCCAGCTGCGCCCCTCCACGCAGGCGCTGCTGCTCAGTTGCCGCACCAGTTCCACCCGCTGCACCCCGCGCGGCAGCGCGCATTCCGCCCGATCGCGCCCGCGGCTGGCGCATTCGATCTCCTGCCACTGCTGCGCCGCCGCCGGCGCCGCCAGCGCCAAGGAGCCGACCGCCACCGGCAGCGCCACCGACCCCAGCTGCCCCGTCACCATCGCCAGCGCCGTCGCCACGCTCACCACCGGTCGGCCCATCATTCCTCTCCCCATTGCCATGCAGACAGATTATCAACCCGCCCATGGACAACAAGTTGCAATCTGCCGACACGCCCCCTGCCAGCAACGTCAGCGCGCTTGTGCGAGCGGCCCTGTTCGTGTCCGACATCGAGGCCTCCACCACCTTCTACCGCGACATCCTCGGTCTCACCGTCAGCTATTGGGACGGCCCGCTCGACCACCCCGCCGTCCCCGCGCTGATCGGCGTCGGCGCGACGGACAGCACCCGCGCGCGCATCCTCCAGGTGCCCGGTCCCAGCTTCGGCATGATCGGCCTGTTCGAGGTCACCCCCCGCCCCGCCCGCGTCCGCAAGCGCGCCGAAGGGGTCAATGTCGGCGAGGCCGTCCTCGTCTTCTACTGCGCCGACCTCGACCCCCTCGTCGCCCGCCTCACCGCCGCCGGCCACCGCATCCTCTGCCCGCCCACCTTCCTCCAGGTCAGCCCCACGCGCGGCCAGCGCGAGATGACCTGCGCCGACCCGGACGGCATCCTCGTCAACGTCATCGAACGGGACGATCGTCTTTCCGCCTCGCGGGACGATCGTCTTCCTGTCTCGCGGGACAATCGGCTGGCTTGACCCTGCGCCTGCTTTCGTTCACCTCCTGTTCCATGTTGGATCCCGTCGCCCTCGCCATCGCTGTCGCCGCCCTGCTGATCGCCGCGGGCCTTGCCTGGGTGCTGCGCGGCCGCGACCTCGCCACGCTCCGTACCGAACGCGACGCCGCGCGCACCGAGTCCGCCCGCTGGCAGGCCGAGGCCGCCACCCATGCCACCGCGCTGGCCGCGCTTCAGGCCACCCAGGCGGAGCGCGACGCCGCCCACGCCCGCCAGCTCCTGGCCATGAAGACCGAGTTCCAGCAGCTCGCCGGCGACGCCCTCGCCGCGGCGCAGACGCGCTTCAACGCCCAGGCCGAGGAAACGCTGAAACGCCACCGCGAGGAAACCGGTCAGAATATCGCCAGCAGCCGCGCCGAGCTGGCAAAGCTGCTCACCCCCGTCAGCGAAACCCTCACCCGCTACCAGACCGAGCTCAAGAGCATCGAGGAAGCCCGCGTCCACGCCTATGGCGGCCTCCGCCAGCAGCTCGCCGACGTGGCGCAAGGCCAGGCCGCCGTCCGCGACGAAGCCGCCCGTCTCGCCACGGCATTGCGCAGCAGCGGCAAGACCGCCGGCCGCTGGGGCGAGGAGCAGCTGCAACGCACGCTCGAACTGGGCGGGCTGCGGCTGGGCATCGATTTCACCCTGCAAACCAGCCAGGCCGGCGACGACGGCCGGCAGAGACGCCCCGACGCCATCATCAACCTCCCCGGCGGTCGCGAGCTGGTGATCGACAGCAAATGCAGCCTCAATGACTATCTCACCGCCGCCGGCGCCACCAGTGACGAGGAGCGTCGCGCTGCCCTCGCCCGTCACGCCGCCGCGTTTCGCGCCCATGCCCAGGGCCTGGCGCTCAAATCCTACTGGTCCGAATTCGCCGCCAGCGCGGACTTCGTCATCATGTTCATCCCTGGCGAGAATTTCCTCTCCGCCGCGCTCGAAACCGACCTCGACCTGCTCGGCTGGGCGATGGACCGCCGCGTCATCCTCACCGGCCCCACCAACCTCCTGGCGCTCGCCCGCACCGTCTCGATGGTCTGGAAACAGGAAACGCTGGCCCGCCAGGCGGCAGAGATCGGCGAGGAAGCCGGCCGGCTCTACGCCGCCATCAGCACCATGGCCGAGCATGTCCAGAAACTGGGGCGGAACCTCACCCAAAGCGTCGGCAACTACAACGACTTCGTCGCCTCGCTCGAACGCAACGTCCTGCCCAAGGCGCGCCGCCTCCCCGACATGGGCGTCGAAACCGGCAAGAAGGACCTCCCCGAAACCAAGCTCATCGAAGCCACCCTCCGCCCCCCCACCGCCCCCGAACTCCTCCCTCCGCCGGCAGAATAGGGGCGTGGCGCGCCTCCTCCTCTACCTCCACGACCTCTCCGCCACCGGCGTCACCCGCAACGCCCTGGCGCTTGCTGCCGCCCTTGCCAGCGACCACGACATCACGCTGGCCACCGGCCGCGCCACCGGCACGCTTGCTGCCGAAGCCGCCGGCGCCATCGATCTCGGCGGCCACGGCCCCCGCGCCGCCCACCGCTTGCGCACCCTCGCCCGCGCCCTCAGCCCCGCCCTCGCCCTCTCCGCCGGCAATCGCGGCCATCCCTTCTTCTTCGCCGCCCTCGCCGGCCTGCCCCACCTCCGCCGCCTCTACCGCTTCTCCAACGACATCGACCACCGCGATTCCCGGGGCCGCCGCCGCTGGTGGAAACCGCTGGCCGACAGCGCGCAACTCGCCCTGCTGCGCCACAGCGCCGACCACCTGATCGCCGTCAGCCAGCCATTGGCCGCCGACCCGCGCCTCGCCGCCATCCCCCTCACTCTCATCCCGAACAGCATCGACATCGCCGCCACTCGCGGCGCCGCCGCCCTGCCCTGCCCACACCCCTGGGCCACCGACCAGGGTCCACCCTTCATCATCGGCATCGGCCGCCTGACGCCGCAAAAGGATTTCGCCACCCTCATCGCCGCCTTTGCGCTCCTCCGCCGGCAGCGTGCGCTCCGCCTCCTCATCCTCGGTGACGGCCCGCAACGCCCCGCCCTCGACGCCCAGGTCGCCGCTCTCGGCCTCACCGGCTGGGTCAGCCTCCCCGGAAGCCTCCCCAACCCCATGCCGCTCCTCGCCCGCGCCGCGGTCTTCGGCCTCCCCAGCCTGTGGGAAGGTGCCTCCAACGCCCTGCTCGAAGCCCTCGCGCTCAACACGCCCATCGTCGCCAGCCGCACCGCCGGCAATGCCGTCACCGTCCTCGACCATGGCGCCCACGGCCTGCTGGTCCCGCCCGGTGATCCCGCGGCGCTGGCGCAGGCGCTCCTCCTGCAAACGGGCGCCGAAGCCATCCGCCCCGGCACCCGCGCGTCGCATTTCAGCCGCGAAACCGCGCTCGACCAATGGCGCCGCCTCCTGGCGAACGAAGCCGCGCGCCTCCCGCCGCTTGCACCCCCCGCCCGCTTCCCCTAACCCGCGGCCCAGGAAAGGGTCAGCCATGCGCACCGCCACCGTCACCCGTGCCACCTCCGAAACCAGTATCAGCGTCACCGTCAACCTCGACGGCACGGGCCTCTACACGGTCAGCACCGGCATCGGCTTCCTCGATCACATGCTCGAACAACTCAGCCGCCACAGCCTCATCGACCTCGACCTGCAGGCAACGGGCGACCTCCATATCGATGGCCACCACACCACAGAGGATTGCGGCATCGCCATCGGCGAGGCGATCGCCCGCGCCCTCGGCAGCCGCGCCGGCATCACCCGCTATGGCGACGCCCTGATCCCGATGGACGAAACCCTCACGCGCGTCGCGCTCGACATCTCCGGCCGCCCCTACCTCGTCTGGAAGGTCGCCTTCACCCAGCCCAAACTGGGCACGCTCGACAGCGAGCTGGTGAAGGAGTTCTTCCACGCGCTCGCCGGCAGCGCCGGCATCACGCTGCACATCGAGAACCTCTACGGCGTCAACAACCACCACATCGTCGAAAGCAGCTTCAAGGGCGTCGCCCGGGCGCTCCGCACCGCCGTCAGCATCGATGCGCGCAAGGCCGACGCCATCCCCAGCACCAAGGGCAGTCTCGGTGGTGTCTGACACCGTCCTCGTCGACTACGGCGCCGGCAACCTGCGCTCGGTCGAAAAAGCCCTCCTCGCCGCCGGTGCCCCGCGCGTCACCGTCACCGCCGATCCCGATATCGTCGCCCGCGCCGACCGTATCGTGCTCCCCGGCGTCGGCGCCTTCGGCGCCTGCGCCGGGGCCCTGCGCGCCGTCCCCGGCCTCGAACCCGCCCTCACTCATGCCGTCATCGCCAACGCCCGTCCCTTCCTCGGCATCTGCGTCGGCATGCAGCTGATGGCGGACGAAGGCCGCGAATATGGCGCGCACGCGGGGCTGGGCTGGATACCCGGCCATGTCGAGCGGCTCACCCCTGCCGACCCCGCGCTCAAAATCCCCCATATGGGCTGGAACATGGTCACGGCCACTGGCCCGAACCTGGTCGAAACAGGCGGTGCCTATTTCGTTCACAGCTATGTTGTCCGCACGGCCGACCCCGCGCACATCCTCGCCACCACCACCCATGGCGAGGCAATCGTCGCCGCCATCGGCCGCGCCAACCTGCTGGGCGTCCAATTCCACCCGGAAAAGTCGCAAGCCTATGGCCTTGCCCTCCTCACCCGTTGGCTGAACTGGCGCCCATGACCCTCACCATCTACCCCGCCATCGACCTCAAGGCCGGCCAGGTCGTCCGTCTTGCCGAAGGCGACATGGCGCGCGCCACCGTCTATGGCGATGACCCCGCCGCCCAGGCCGCCGCCTTCCGCGCCGCCGGCGCCCGCTGGCTCCATGTCGTCGATCTCGATGGCGCCTTCGCCGGCGAAAGCCGCAACGGCGCCGCGGTCGAGGCCATCCTGAAGGCGACCACCGCCCAGGTCCAGGTCGGCGGCGGCATCCGCAGCCTCGCCATCATCGAGCATTGGCTGGCGCTCGGCGTCGCCCGCGTCGTCATCGGCACCGCCGCGCTCGACAACCCCCAGCTCGTCCGCGCCGCCGCCCGCGCCCACCCCGGCCGGATCGTCGTCGCCGTTGATGCCGTCGGCGGCATGGTCGCCACCCGCGGCTGGGCCAGCGTCTCCACCCTCACCGCCGCAGACGTCGCGAACCGTTTCCAGGATGCCGGTGTCGCCGCCCTCCTGTTCACCGACGTCGCCCGCGACGGCCTGCTGAAAGGCGTCAATGTGGAGGCGACCGCCGCGCTCGCCGCCACCGTCGCCATTCCCGTCATCGCCAGCGGCGGCGTCGCCGGCCTCGACGACATCCACGCGCTGAAAGCCCACCCCAACATCGAAGGTGTCATCACCGGCCGCGCCCTCTACGACGGCCGCCTCACCCTCGCAGCCGCGCTGGCGGCCGCATGACCGGTGTAATCATCATCGCGCCTCCCCTCCCTCCCGCCCCACCCCACGAACAAAGTTCGTGGGGACCCCGGGTGACGCGGAGAAGGGAGGGGTCGGGGGTGGGTGCGAGCAAAGCGAGCGACAATCTCACCGCCAACCCGCCATCGGCCCGCCACCCATGACCCTCGCCACCCGCATCATTCCCTGCCTCGACGTGAAGGACGGTCGCGTCGTGAAAGGCGTCAACTTCGAGGGCCTGCGCGACGCCGGCGACCCCGTCGAGGCCGCCATCCGCTACCAAGCGCAAGGCGCCGACGAACTCACCTTCCTCGACATCAGCGCCAGCCACGAGGGCCGTGGCACCCTCCTCGACATCGTCGCCCGCACCGCGGACCATTGCTTCATGCCGCTGACCGTCGGCGGCGGCGTCCGCACAGCCGAGGACGTCCGCGCGCTTCTCCTCGCCGGCGCGGACAAGGTCAGCATCAACAGCGCCGCCGTCGCCAATCCTCGGCTGGTGGCGGAACTGGCCGAACGCTTCGGCCAGCAATGCATCACGGTCGCCATCGACGCGAAAGCCGTCGCCCCCGGCCGCTGGCACATCTTCACCCACGGCGGCCGGCGCGCCACCGGCATCGACGCCGTCGCCTTCGCGCAACAGGTCGCCAGCCTCGGCGCCGGCGAAATCCTGCTGACCAGCATGGACCGGGACGGCACCCGCGACGGCTATGACCTCGCCCTCACCCGCGCCGTCGCCGATGCCGTCCCTGTCCCCGTCGTCGCCTCGGGCGGCGTCGGCACCCTCGACGACCTCGTGCGAGGTGTCACCCAGGGCCACGCGTCGGCCGTCCTCGCCGCCAGCCTGTTCCACTTTGGCGAAGCCAGCATCGCCCAGGCCCGCGCAGCCCTTGCCGCCGCCGGCGTCCCCGTGCGAAACCTGGCCGCATGACCGACCTCGGCCCGCTCGCTCGTCTGGACGACACCATCCGCGCCCGTCGCACCGCCGACCCCGCCACCAGCTACGTCGCCCGCCTGCTGCATGAGGGCCGCGCCAAGATCGCCAAGAAACTGGGCGAGGAGGCCACCGAAACCGTCATCGCCGCCCTCAGCGAGAACGACACCGCCCTCACCGCCGAAGCCGCTGACCTCCTCTTCCACCTGCTGCTCGTGCTCGCTGAACGCGACATTCCACTGGCATCGGTCATGGCCGAACTCGCCCGCCGCGAAGGCACCTCCGGCCTCACCGAAAAAGCTGCCCGCCCCAACGCCCTTCCCCGCCGCGACACGCCTTGACCTCTCACCCCCCAGTTCCTATTCTCCAGCCTGTCGCCAAGGAGTATCGCATGACCGGCCGCCTCGCCGTTCCCGTTCCGTCCCTCCATCCGGCAAAATCCAAAGCGGCGCGGGGTGTCGCTCCGGCAGCCGCAGCGGCGCTCGACGATCTCATGCTCGTTCGCGCCCTGTCGGATGCACTGGCCGCCGAAGCCCGCGCGACCCGCCACTTGCGAACCCGGCTGGAAGCAAGCGTGGCCAAGGGCGACCGCATGCTGGCAGACTTCGGCCTGACCGCCTGACCGGTGCCGCTCGACCCCGTTTCAGGCGGGCTCATCAAGTTCGTCATCGACCGGATCGCTAAATGGGCCGCCACTCCGGAGATCGAGAAGGAACTCCGCTCAATCAAGCGCGCGCTGCGCGAAGCCCAGGAGCGGGCCGACGAACTGGAAGCCGTCAACCAGCTGTTCGAGCGAATGGAGGCCCAGCGCGACGCCTTTCAGGCCGAGGCGATCCGCCTTCGCTTGCGGGTCGCCGAACTCGAATCCGAACTGTCCCTTCTTCGACGCGCGACAGGAAGTTGAGCACCCCATGCCCGTCAACACCCGCGACCCCTATGACCCCACCAACATCTTCGCCCGCATCCTGCGCGGCGAAATCCCCTGCCGCGAAATCTATCAGGACGCGCACGCCCTCGCCTTCCACGACATCAATCCGCAGGCCCCGGTGCACGCGCTGGTGATCCCGCGCGGCGCCTATGTCAGCCTGGCCGACTTCACCGTCCACGCCAGCGATGCCGAGATCGCCGGCCTGTGGCGCGCCGTCGGCATCACCGCCGACCTGCTCGCCCTCACCGACCCCGGCTATCGCATCCTCTCCAACATCGGCGGCCACGGCCATCAGGAAGTGCCGCACCTGCACGTCCATCTCTTTGGCGGCCGGCAACTGGGCGCCATGCTGCCGCGTACCTGAATGTCGCTCCGCACGATAATTCACACTGTTAACCACGCAACCGATTGCAATTGACCGTCACCATGTCATAAATCCGTCACGCGATCGGGGGAAGCCGGCCGCACAACAGGGTCGAAAGGGTCACTCATGAAATCATTCGCCATCATCGGCGCGGCCTTTGCCGCGGCCATGGTCGCCGCGCCCGCCAGTGCCGCGGTCAGCGTCGTCGCCGCCAACTGCATCAGCGTCACGCACCCGAAGGGCTGCCTGTTCAACGGCAACATTGCCGTCAACAGCGTCGGCGACACGCAAACGGCCTACAATAATTTCAACAACAGCCACCCGGCCGCCAATCCGGACATCACGCTGAACTATCTCTTCGACACCAACGCCGGCCTGCCCAGCGGTGTCAGCTTCACCGGCGCCAACACGGCATCCGGCACCTGGTCCACGCCCGGCTACAAGATCGATTTCATCGGCGTGAAGGCCAGCAACCAGTTCGTGCTGTATAAGCTGGCGCAGATTTCCAGTTCCGGCCTCTGGAACACCCTCGACATCCCCTTCCGCCGCAACGCGCACGCCCTGTCGCACATCGCCTTCTTCGGCACCGCGGACAATGGCGGCGCCGTGCCGGAACCCGCCACCTGGGCCATGCTGATTGCCGGCTTCGGCCTCGTGGGCATCGCTGCACGCCGCAGGGTCCGTGCAGCGCAATAAGGCTACGCTCCGCCGGCGCAACGTCGCGCGCGGCTGATCCCGTCCACAGAAGGGGCGTCGGGGCAACCCGGCGCCCCTTCGCGCGTCAATCCTCCCGCGCCGCCTGACCGCGCCGCATCGACAGCGCCACCAGCACCGCGCCGGCGATCGCCGTCGCCCACATCCGCATGTCCGCGGATGGCGCCGTCGCATCCTGCGCCATTGCCGGCGCACCCGCCAACAGCATCATCGCCGTCACGCTCAACCGTTGCAGCATCAACCGGGGCATGGCCATCTCCTCAGAAGGTTCCAAGCCAGGTAACGGCCAACCGGTCCATCGCTTGCGCGACAAAGTTTCATCCCCGCAAAACCGCTTGACCACGCCTGCCCAAGCGGCCAACGCTCGAACCATGGGATCAGCCCCGCGCGACACGTATCGCCCGGGCACACAAGGGAGAGTTTCATGCTGTTCTGGCGCGTCAAGCCACTGGACGACATCCTTGCCACCGCCGAGAAGAAATCGCTCACCCGTACCCTCGGCGCGGCGCAGCTCACCATGCTCGGCATCGGCGCCATCATCGGCACCGGCATCTTCGTGCTGACGGCGGAGGCCGCCACCAAGGCCGGCCCCGCGATGATGATCAGCTTCGTCATCGCCGCCGCGGTCTGCGCCGTCGCCGCGCTCTGCTACGCCGAAATGGCCTCGATGGTCCCGGTCTCCGGCTCCGCCTACACCTACAGCTACGCCACCATGGGGGAATTGGTGGCCTGGATCGTCGGCTGGGCGCTCGTCCTCGAATATGCCATCGCCGCCTCGGCGGTCAGCGTCGGCTGGTCCGGCTACATGGTCCGCCTGGTCGAGGAAATCTTCAACGTCAGCGTCTCGCCGATGTGGACCAACGGACCGTTCGACAAGACGCCCGGCATCCTCAATGTCCCCGCGCTCGGCATCGCCCTCCTCGTCACCGCGCTGCTGGTGCGCGGCACCAAGGAAAGCGCCCGCTTCAACGCGGTGCTGGTGGCCGTCAAGCTGGTCGCGCTCGGCCTGTTCATCATCCTTGCCGTCCCCGCCATCAACAGCGCCAATTTCGAACCCTTCATGCCGAACGGCTTCTTCGCGAAGAACGTCACCGACCCGCTCACCGGCAGCATGATCACCGTCGGCGTCTCGGCCGCCGCCGCCTCAATCTTCTTCGCCTATGTCGGGTTCGACGCGGTCAGCACCGCGGCCGAGGAAACCATCAACCCCAACCGCAACATCCCCATCGGCCTCATCGGCAGCCTCGCCATCTGCACCGTCATCTATCTACTGGTCGCCGCCGGCGCCATCGGCAGCGTCGGCGCGCAGCCCGACGGGCCGCTCGCTGCGTCGAAGGAAGCACTCGCCTTCGTGCTGCGCGAAACCGGCCACGGCTGGGCCGGGGACCTCGTCGCCATCGCCGCGGGCCTGGCGCTCCCCTCCGTCGTCCTGATGATGATGTTCGGCCAGACCCGCATCTTCTTCGTCATGGCGCGTGATGGCCTGCTCCCCAGCGTGTTCAGCAAGCTCCACCCCAAATATGGCACCCCGCACGTGGTCACCATGTGCACCGGCGCCTTCGTCGCGGTTTTCGCCGCGCTGTTCCCGGTCGGCAAGCTTGCCGACATCTCCAACTCCGGCACATTGTTCGCCTTCTTCACCGTCGCCGTCGGCATCCTCATCCTGCGCCGCACCGAACCGAACCGCCACCGCTCCTTCCGCACCCCCGCGGTCTGGGTGGTCGCGCCACTCGCCATCGTCGGCTGCGTCTTCCTCTTCTTCCAGCTCTCCGGCTACACCGAGCTGATGTTCGCCGGCTGGGCGGTCATCGGCCTGTTCGTCTACGCCCTCTACGGCTACCGGAAGAGCCATGTCGCAAAGGCGATCGCCGCCCCTGCCGAGTGAGGTCACGGCCAGCCGCCGGGCCCTGCTTCGTGCAGGGCTCGGCGCTGGCCTCTCGCTTGCCGCCGTCGCCGCATTACCCGCCGCCGAACCCCCGCGCGACGTCGCCCGCGCCCAGGATTTCGACGAGCTCTGGACCACCCTCGATCGCCGCTACTGCTATTTCGGCGCCAAACCGGTGGACTGGCGCGCCGCCGCTGCCCATTACCGCCGCGACGCCCTCGCCGCGCCTGACGACATGACCTTCCAACTCATCCTGCAACGCCTGCTGGACGAGCTCTACGACCCCCACACCCGCCTGTCCGACGCCCCGGACGGCGCCCGCCGCAGCGCCTTCAACGACATCGTCGCCGTTGCCGATGGCGAAGCCGCCCGCGTCCTCGCACGCCGTGGCCAGGCAGAAGCCGCCGGCCTGCAACCCGGCGACCGCATCCGCGCCATCGACGGCATTGCCCTGCCCCGCGCCACCGCCGCCGTCGCCCCCCGCTTCCTCACCCGCCCCGATCCTCATGCCGACCACATCGCCCTCAACCTGGCGCTCGCCGGCGCGCGCGGCCTCCCCCGCACCCTCGACATCCTGCGCGACGGCACGCCACAAACCCTCACGCTGCGCCCCAACCCCAACGCCCCCGCCGATCCGCAGGCCGTCACCGGGCGCCGCCTCCCCGGCGGCATCGGCCTGATCCGCATCCCCTCTTTCGCCGAAGACAGCGCCATCGCCGCCTTCGACGACCTCATCGCCGGCTTCGGGCCGATAAAGGCGCTCCTCATCGACGTGCGCGGCAACGGCGGCGGCGACACCGCGGTCGCCCGCCCCATCATGGGCCGTTTCGTGGCCACCCCCACCCCCTACGCCCGCATGCGCCGGCGCGAGGGCAAGGGCCTCTCCGCCCCCTGGACCGAAACCGTCGACCCGCGCGGCCCCCGCATCACCGCGCCGGTCGCCGTCCTCATCGACCATTTCAGCGCCAGCATGGCCGAAGGATTCCCGATGGGCATGAAGGCAATCGCCAACGCCACCCTCATCGGCACGCCGATGATGCAGCTCGGCGCCGCCGTCTTCCCACTCACCCTCGACCGCAGCGGCATTCGCGCCCAATACAGCGCCGAACCCGTGTACGACATCCACGACCGCCCCCGCGACCTGCTGCGCCCCGACATCGAAACACCCCCGGGCGCCGATATCGAGGCGGCCGCCATCGCCGCCTTGGCCCCTCTCATCGACCGCGGATGACCGGATGACGTCGTGGCCCCAGCCCCGATGTGCATCGGCCGAAACACCATGCCAGCGCTAACGCATGCTGATTTCAGCCATTTTTATATTCCTTGCAATTCAAAGGATGTTCGTTAATATTTCATTTGGGTCGTCAAAACATGAAACGGGAAATATTTCTGAATAATTTATATCAATCAGGATTATTTTTGATTTCAAGTTGCATGCGTTCTTGACTGGAAACGGCATGATCCGCCTTGCTCTAAAGCCCGCAAATTTCTCCCCTTATTACCCGAAAACGCAACATTTCCGGCTCATCGCTGATGCGCGACGTATATGGTCGCTCTCACGGCTGATCGCGCCGATTGCGCTGCTTGGGCTCCCCCTGTCCGCCCACGCCGTATCCGTCCTTCAATCCGCGCAGGCGTTCGCCGTGCTGGGCGCCTCGACGGTCACCAACACCGGACCCACCACGATCAACGGCGATCTGGGCCTCAGCCCGGGCACCTCGATCACCGGCAGCGGCAGCATCACCCTCAACGGCACGCTGCACCAGACCGACGCCGTGGCAATGCTGGCACAGCGCGATCTGGTCATCGCCAGGGCGGCCCTCGCCGCGCTGCCGATGACGACGGACCTGACCGGGCAGGTGCTGGGTACCGGCGGCACGCTCTCCCGCCTCACGCCGGGCACCTATGCCTTTTCCAGCGGGGCCCTGCTCGACGGCGTCCTCACGCTCGATGCCGCCGGAGACCCCAACGCCGCCTTCCTGTTCCAGGTCGGCTCCACCCTCACGACCGCCAGCGCCTCCTCCATCGTGGTGCTGAACGGCAATGCCAACACTACGGTTTACTGGAATGTCGGCAGTTCGGCGACACTGGGAACGTCCACCCGCTTCGCCGGCAACATCCTCGCCGCGCAGAGCATCACGCTGACGACAGGGGCGCAGATCCTCTGCGGGCGCGCGCTGGCGGCGGTGGCGGCGGTGGCGGCGATCACGCTGGACAGCAACATCGTCACCGCCAATTGTACCACCGGCGATTTCGGCAGCTACGGCTTCAGCGGCGGTCCAACGCCGGCCACCGCCGTGCCGGAGCCGCACAGCTGGGCGTTGATGCTGCTCGGTTTCGGCATGATCGGGGTGGCCTCCCGGCGCGGCCGCCGGCCCCAACCGGCCTGATGCCACCCCGCCCCGGCGCCGGTTCCGACAGGCGCAAACCGGCGCGTCTTGCCATTTGTGATGCGACATGCCATATGCCGCACCGCAGCGAAGGCGTCTTGCCCCGAACGCCATCTGGCGAAGACGGGTGTGCGAAGGGCGCGTGATGCGGGGTGCGTGACCCAGGCCCTACCGGCCACCGGCCCCGATTTTTGTCCGCCGCACCCGGCCTGCCCCTTCACGCGTGGCGGCTTTTCCCCCGGCAGACCGTCGGGGACCGCATTGAAAGACCATCATGACCAGCTTCAACAGCCTCGGCCTCGCCGAACCCCTCGTGCGTGCGCTCGCCGCCGAAGGCTATGAAAACCCCACCCCCATCCAGCTCCAGGCCATCCCGCCGGCGCTCGAGGGCAACGACCTGTGCGGCATCGCGCAGACCGGCACCGGCAAGACCGCGGCCTTCGCGCTGCCCATCCTGCACCGCCTCGGCGCCAACCCGGCGCACCGCCGCAAATATTCCACCCGCGTGCTCGTCCTCGCCCCCACCCGCGAGCTGGCGAGCCAGATCGCCGAATCCTTCGCGACCTATGGCCGCAACATGAAGCTGTCGATCGTCACCATCTTCGGCGGCGTCCCCATCCCGCGGCAGGAACGCGCCATGCAGCCCGGCGTCGACATTGTCGTCGCCACCCCCGGCCGCCTCTTGGACCTCGTCGACCGCAACTCGATGCTGCTCGACAGCGTCGAGGTGCTGGTGCTCGACGAAGCCGACCAGATGCTCGACCTGGGCTTCATCCACGCGCTCCGCCGCGTCGCGCAGCTCGTCCCGCGCAAACGCCAGACCCTGTTCTTCTCCGCCACCATGCCGAAAACCATCGCCGAACTGGCGGGGCGCTTCCTCGTGAATCCGGTGCAGATCGCCGTCACGCCGGTCGCCACCACCGCCGAGCGCGTCGAACAGCAGGTGACCTTCGTCAACCAGAAGGAAAAACAGGCGCTGCTCACGCTGACGCTGAAAAAGCCGGAGTTTGCGAAGACGCTGGTGTTCACCCGCACCAAGCATGGCGCCGACCGCGTCGTCCGCCACCTGGAGGCCGCCGGCATCCGCGCCGCCGCCATCCACGGCAACAAGTCGCAACCGCACCGCGAACGGGCGCTCGCCTCCTTCAAGAAGGGCGACATCGGCGTGCTGGTGGCGACCGACATCGCCGCGCGCGGCATCGACATCGACGCCGTCAGCCACGTCATCAACTTCGAACTGCCCAACGTGCCCGAACAATATGTCCACCGCATCGGCCGCACGGCGCGCGCCGGCATGGCCGGCATCGCGCTCAGCTTCTGCGCCGACGATGAACGCGCCTACCTGCGCGACATCGAAAAGCTCACCCGGCAGAAGGTCACGCCGATGCCGCTGCCCCCCGGTTTCGTCGCCGCCGCGGCGGCACTCGCCAAAATCCCCGTCGCCGCGGCACCCCGCGACGAGGAACGCGAATGGTCCGGCCACAGCCGCGCGCCCCGCAAGCCGCAGGCGACGCACCGCAACGCCCCCCGCCCCTTCGCCGCCGAGGGCGACCGCTTCGGCGCCGACCGCGGACCGCGTCCCCAAGTCGCGCGCGACAGCCAGCGTCCGCAGGGGGCGCGCGACGGCGAGCGCACCGGCGGTGACCGCAGCATGACCACAGCACCGCGTGGCGACCGTCCCCAGGGCCAGGGCCACAGCAACGGCCGTGGCCCCGGCGCCTCGTCCGGCGGCCAGCGCCGCTTCGGCAACAACCGCCCCACCGGCAACCGCACCCGCGCCCAGGGCTGACCCCAACCCCCTCTCCCGCATGCCGGGGTCCCCACGAACTTGTTCGTAGGGTAGCTCGGGAGAGGGGCAAGAGGAACCCATGGCACAGCCATGGGAGGGTGAGGGCATGTCCCCGACCTCGCCATTCATCCTTGAAAACCCAATCCGCTTGGGTTACTCCTCAGCCATGGTCACCGTCCACCGCGCCCATGGCCTACGGTTCATCATCTATACCCAGGATCATGAACCCGCCCATGTCCATGTTCGCGGGCAGGCCGGCGAAGCGCGGATTTCGCTGCGGGAACATGGGCTCGTCAGCAATGCCGGCCTTTCGCGCACCGAACTGCGGCGGGCGATGGCCGAAGTACAGATCGAACGCGAGCGCCTGCTCGCCGAGTGGGAGCGTATCCATGGACCTGTCTGACACCGACATCGCCACGGCGAACATGCGTGGCCAAAGCCTGCTGGCCACCCAACCCCGCGCGCTCACCGCCCGCTATGATGCCGGCAGCGGCCGCATCATCCTCGATCTCACCAATGGCTGCCTGTTTGCTTTCCCCGCCCGGCTGGTCCAGGACCTGCACGGCGCCACCGACGAAGACCTGGCCCAGATCGAAGTTCCCAAGCCCGGTCTCGGCCTTTATTGGCCGCGCCTCGATGCCGACGTCTATGTTCCCGGCCTCGTCGCCGGCATTTTCGGCACCCGCTACTGGATGGCCAGCGAGATGGGCAGGCGCGGCGGCACCGCCCGCTCGCCCGCCAAGACCGCCGCCGCCCGCCAGAACGGCGCCAAAGGTGGCCGCCCGAAAAAAGCCGTCAAAAGCTAGACTCAAGCCCCTCCCGCGCCGGGGGGGTGGCAGCCGCAGGCTGGCGGAGGGGGCCCTACCCCAGCCGCGCCCGCACCAGCGCCTTCAGGTCTGCCTCCGGCCGCGCGCCATAATGGTCGATCACCTCGGCCGCCGCGATCGTGCCCATCACCGCGCTGTCCGAAAGCGACCGCCCCTGCGTGAACCCCGTCAGGAAGCCGGCGGCGAACAAATCCCCCGCGCCCGTCGTGTCGCGCACCCGCTTTGCCGGCGACACCGGCACCGCATGCCGCGCGTCCCCTTCCACCACCACCGCACCGGCGGCGTTCAGCGTCACCACCGCCAGCGGCAACCGCCGCGACAGTTCGGCCATCGCCGCCGCGGTGTCGGTCGTCCGGAACAGCGCCTGCACCTCATTCTCGTTGCCGAACAGCAGGTCGACATGCGCCCCCAGCAGCCCCAGCATGTCATCCCGAAAGCCATTCACGCAAAACACGTCGGACAGGGTGAACGCCACCGTCCGCCCGGCCGCCCGCGCCACGGCCATCGCCTTCTTCAGCGCCCGCGTCGGCGCCGGCGGATCCCACAGATAGCCTTCCAGATAAGTCACCTTCGCCGCGCGCACCATCGCCTCGTCGATGTCGCTCTCGTCCAGCTCCTGGCAGCTTCCCAGATAGGTGCTCATCGTCCGCTGTGCGTCGGGCGACACGATGATCAGGCACTGCCCCGTCGGCCGGCCGCCATGGCTCATCGGCACCCGATATTCCACGCCCGCGGCGCGGATGTCATGCGCGAACACCCGCCCCAGCTGGTCGTCGGACACCCGCCCCACGAACGCCGCGCGCCCGCCCAACGCGGCAATGCCGGCCGTGGTGTTCGCCGCCGACCCGCCCGACACCTCGCGCCCCGGCCCCATCTGCGAATAAAGCGCTTCCGCCTCCTCCGCCGAGATCAGCCGCATCGAGCCCTTGGGAATGGCCAGCCGCTCCAGCAGGTCATCGTCCGCCGCCGCCAGCACATCGACAATGGCATTGCCCACCGCCAGCACATCATAATCGTCGCTCATCATGGCTCCCGAAAGTGTCCGCGCGCCGCGCTACAATGGACAGCGCGAATAGGCCAGCGCATTACGTCACATCATGCGTACCCTTCCCCTCCTGCTGCTCCTCGCCGCCTGCGCCACCACCCCCGCCGCACCGCCCCCGCCCGCGCGCCAGGCGGCCCCGCCACCGCCACCCGGCATGGAGCGGCTGATCGGCAAGCCTCCCGAAACCGCCCTCACCCTCCTCGGCACCCCCCGCCTCGACCGCCGCGAAGGCCCCGCGCGCATCCTGCAATTCGCCGGCAAGGCCTGCGTCCTCGACCTCTTCTATTACCCCCGCCCCAACACGCCGGTCGCCACCTATGCCGCCGCCCGCGACCCCGCCGGCACAAGCATGGCCCCCGCCACGTGCCTCGCCCTCCTTGCCCCCCGCTAGTCCTCCAACCGCCCCACCGCCCAGCCCGCCGCCTCGGCCACCACCGCGTCCGTGTCCCCCATCAAGCGCCGCAACGCCGGCAAAAACCGCAACGCGCCGCTGTTTCCCGCCGCGACCGCGGCATTGCGCACCAGCCGCCCCCGGCCGATCCGTTTCACAGGTGAACCCGCGAACAACTGGCGAAACGCCGCGTCATCCAGCGCCAGCAAATCCCCCAGGTCGGGCGCCAGCAGCTCGCCGCGCGGCACGAATTCGCTCGGCGCTCGCGCGAACCGGTTCCACGGGCACACCGCCAGGCAATCGTCGCAGCCATAGACCCGGTTGCCCATCGCCGCCCGCAACACCGGCGGGATAGGACCCTTATGCTCGATGGTCAGGTATGAAATGCACTTCCGCGCATCCACCACATGCGGCGCCACGATCGCCTCCGTCGGGCAGGCGGCAATACAGGCGCTGCATGTCCCGCAACTGGCCACGCTCCCGTCGTCGCCGAACGGCTCCAGCACCGCCTCGCTGTAGATCGCCGCCAGGAACAGCCAGCTGCCATGCCTGCGGCTCACCACATTGCTGTGCTTCCCCTGCCAGCCGATCCCCGCCGCCGCCGCCAGCGCTTTCTCCATCACCGGCGCGGTATCGACAAAGACCTTCAGCGCGGCCCCGGTCTCCCGCGCCAGCCACCCCGCCACCGCCTTCAGCCGCCGCTTCACCAGGTCATGATAGTCCGCCCCCAGCGCATAGACGCTGACCACGCCGACCTCCGGCGACCCGGCATGCCGCAGCGGATCCACCACCGGCGTATAGGGAAAACCCAGCACCACCACCGAGCGAACATCCGCCCACAGCGCGCGCGGGCTCTCCCGCTCCGGCCGCTCCATCCACAACATGTCGCCATGGCACCCCGCCGCCAGCCACGCCCGCAACCGCGCCCCCGCCGCCGGCGCCGCGTCGGCCCCACACACCCCCACCGCCACGAACCCCTGGCCCTCAGCCTCGCGCCGCAACGCCCCGTTAAAAGTCGAGCTGGTCATAATGCGGCGGCGGCCGAACGCCTTCCATGCGGTCGCTCAGCAGACTGCGGAAACTCGGCCGCGATTTCAGCGCCGAATACCAGGTGCGCGCCGCCTCATGCCCGCCCCACTCGATGCCCATCAGATAATCCGCCACCGAAATCTGCGCCGCCGCCACCACATCCGCCACGCCGAAGGTCGGCCCCGCCAGCCAGCGGTTATGATCGAGCAGATATTCCAGATATTGCAGCTGCACCTCCGCCGCCCGCCCCGCCAGCCGGATCGCGTTGCCGTCGGGCGGCTCGCGCGTCACCACGCGCTTGTACATCCGCTCCCGCAGCAGCGGCGCCGTCACCTCGCCATAGAATCGCTGCGCGAACCAGGCCGCCAGCCGCCGCCCCTCGGCCCGCTCCGCCGCGCCCGCTCCCAGCAGCGGCGCGCGCTCCACCGTCTCGTCGAAATATTCCAGGATCGCCATGCTGTCGCACAGCGTCAACGTGCCATTCTCCAGCACCGGCGTCTGCCCCGCCGGGTTCATCGCCACCAGGGCATCGCGCCCGCCCCACGGCGTCACCGGCACCAGCTCCACCACCACGCCCTTCTCGGCGAGCGCGAAGCGCACGGCGCGGCTGAACGGACAAAGCGGAAACTGGTGCAATCGCCACATGTTGCGTCATCGTGTAGCAATCCCTTCCCGCTTGTGCCAGCTTGGCAGCCATGATTCCGGTTGATAACCGGGCCTTAGTTTGACAGGCACCGTCGATGTCGGCCCGCTCCCCCACCCGGGCACCCTGCGCCAGTATCCTATGGGTGGCCGGGTGAGGGAGCGGGCCCGCGCCGACTCCGGCGAAGCCGGCTTCGACCAACGGGAGAATAAAATGGACCTGGCTTTTTCCGCCGAAGACCTCGCCTTCCAGCAGGAAGCGCGCGCCTGGATCGCCGCTAACTATCCGGCCGAACTCCGCGGCAAGCAGGACGAGGGCGACGACATCGGCAAGGAGGACATGCTGAGCTGGCACAAGGTCCTGGGCGCCAAGGGCTGGCTCGCCGCCGCCTGGCCGCGCGAATATGGCGGCCCCGGCTGGACCGCCACGCAGCGCTATATCTGGTCGGAGGAACTCGCCCGCGCCGACTCGATCACGCTCCTGCCCTTCGGCCTCTCGATGGTCGGTCCCGTCATCTACACCTTCGGCACGCCCGAGCAGAAAGCGCGCTTCCTCCCCGGGATCGCCGACGGCAGCGTCTGGTGGTGCCAGGGCTACAGCGAACCCGGCGCCGGCTCCGACCTCGCCAACCTGCGCACCAAGGCGGAACGCTTCACCGGCGACGACGGCCGCGAATATTACCGTGTCAACGGCCAGAAAACCTGGACGACGCTGGCGCAACATGCCGACTGGGGCTTCTTCCTCGTCCGCACCGACCCCGCGGCCAAGGCGCAGGAAGGCATCAGCTTCCTTCTCATCGACATGAAGACGCCCGGCATCACCGTCCGCCCGATCATCACGCTGGGCGGCGAGCATGAGGTCAACGAAGTCTGGCTGGAGGATGTCATCGTGCCGGTGGAAAACCGCGTGTACGAGGAGAACAAGGGCTGGACCTGCGCCAAGTTCCTGCTCGCCCACGAACGCACCGGCATCGCCGCCGTCGCTCGCTCCAAGCGCGGCATCGAGCGCATCAAGCATATCGCCCGCACCGAGCTGGACGAGGACCAGCCCCTCATTCACAATCCCTTCTTCAAGCGCAAGATCGCCGAGCTGGAGATCGACCTGACCGCGCTCGAATATACCGAACTGCGCACGCTCGCCGGCGAAGCCTCCGGCAGGGGCCCCGGTCCCGAATCCTCGCTCCTCAAGATCAAGGGCACCGAGATCCAGCAGCGCATCACCGAACTCGCGCTGGAAGCCGTCGGCCACTATGGCGCGCCCTACTTCCGGGCATTCGGCGCATCGGACAATGAACACCCCATCGGCCCCGACTACGCCCACCGCGCCGCGCCCACCTACTTCAACGTCCGCAAGACCAGCATCTACGGCGGCAGCAACGAAATCCAGCGCAACATCATCGCCAAAATGGTGCTCGGCCTGTAAATACCCCTCCTGCCCCGCGAAGCGGAGAGCGGGAGGGCGACTCGCGCCAGCGAGCGGGGGTGGGTGCCGCCAAACCGGCCAATAATGAGCATTCAGGGGACGGAACGACCATGGACTTCAACTTCACCGAAACCCAGACCATGCTGCGCGACAGCCTCTCGCGCTGGCTCGCGGACACCTACACCTTCGATGCCCGGCAGAAGATGCTCAGCCGCCCCGAAGGCCGCGACCCCGGCATCTGGCGTGCGCTCGCCACCGAACTCGGCATCCTGGGCGCGCCGTTCAGTGAAGACCGCGGCGGCTTCGGCGGCGGCGCGCTCGATTCGATGGTCGTGATGGAAGAACTCGGCAAGGCCATCGCCGTCGAGCCCTATGTCCAGACCGTCGTCATCGGCGGCACCGCATTGGAGCGCGCCGGCGGCGCCCATGCCGACGCGCTGATCCCCGCCATCATCGCGGGCGAATGCATCATCGCCTTCGCCTACGCCGAACCGCAGGGCCGCTACGAACTGGCGAACCTCACCACCACCGCCAAGGCCGACGGCAGCGGCTGGACGCTGAACGGCCACAAATCCGTGGTCATCGCCGCGCCCTATGCCACCCACTATCTCGTCACCGCCCGCACCGGCGGCTCGCGCCGCGAAGCCAGTGGCGTCAGCCTTTTCCTGGTGGACGCGCAGGACAAGGGAATCATCCGCCGCGACTACCCCACCGTCGACGGCTTCATGGCGTCCGAACTCTTCTTCGAAAACGCCAACGTCGGCCCGCAGGCCCTGCTCGGCTACGAAGGACAAGCCCTTCCCCTCATCGAGGAACTCGTCGACCGCGCCACCGCCGCGGTCTGCGCCGAGGCCAGCGGCGTCATGCGTGTCATGCACGCCATGACCCTCGATTACGCCAGGCAGCGCAAGCAGTTCGGTACCCCCATCGCCAAGTTCCAGGTGCTGCAACACCGCATGGTCGACATGTTCCTCGAGGTCGAACAGGCCGTGTCCATGACGCTGATGGCCACGCTGAAGCTCGATGAACCCGCCGCCGACCGCATGGCCGCGGTCAGCGCCGCCAAATCGAAGATCGCCAAGGGCGCCCGTTTCACTGGTCAATCAGCGGTTCAAATCCACGGCGGCATCGGCATCACCACCGAACTCGCGGTCGGCCATTATTTCAAGCGCGCCACCATGATCGAAAGCCAGTTCGGCGACGCCGACCACCACCTCCGCCGCTTCGAACGCCTGACGCTCGCCTGAGCTGCCAAGACGGGTGCATCAACCCATAGGGAGCGCTGCTCCTGCGGGAATATCCTGTGGGCTGCCCGGGTTGGTGCGTGGCAGAGGCCCGGGCAAACGGGTTTGCCGTACCAAGGGCCAATCATCACACCTTTGGTCGGCGGGTCCACGGTCTCATGCCGTATTCAGCGCGGTTCTGCGGTTGTTGGGCTGACATCGCCGTTTTGGGGCGCCACATTGATGGTGGAGGTTCCAGGCGCGTCATAGCTGCGCTTGCCGTCGGCCCAATCGCTCCAGCTGCCGCGCGGGCTGGGCAAGGGTTGCGCGTCACGGTCCGCGGGAACAGCCCCCTCGAGCATGGATGCATCGATCACCCCCATCGTGGAAAGCAGGGCGAAAGCCGCCACATTCGAATTTCGCTCGCTGCTGGCATGCGCCACTTGGCTGTTCAAAAACTCCCGTTCCAGATCGAGCACTTCCAGCAGGGTTCGCAAACCCATGGCATATTCCTTCTGGGCACCTTTCACCGCGCGGATATTGGCGGCGATTGCCGCTTCCGCATCGGCCTGGAAGGCCAGCGCCAGGCGCCAGTTCGCATAGGCCGTTCTGGTCCTTGCGATGACGATGCGCTGTGCCTCCGTCACCTGCTCCAGGGCAGCCGAACGTTCGGCCCGTGCGCGCCTGACGCGCGAAGCGGGCAATCCGCCCTGATAAAGCGGCACGTCGAGCGTCACGCCGGCCCGAACGGCAAAGCCGTCCATGATCGGCCGGAACGGCAAGGCCCTGCCGATCGAATCCAGATAGTTGAAATAATTCACCGATGCCGTGCCGGTGATGCGGAACGAGCGTTCAGCCTGCGCCGCCTTGATCCGGTGCTCGGTCGCTTCCACCCGAAAACGTTGACCCTTCAGAATGTTGCTTCGTTCCAGGGCGATGGACACTGCCTCCCCGACGCTGTCGGGCAGATTCTGCAACTGCGGCGCCGCGGCGATCTGGGTGGGTGCCCGGCCGACGATGCGAACATATTCCTCGCGGCTGGTGATCAACTGCGCGCGATAGGCTTTCAGGCCGGCTTTCGCCAGTTCCAGGCGGCCTTCGGCCTGGGCGACATCAGTCACCGTCAGGTCACCGATGCGGAACCGGCCCCGCGCCGCGCGCAAGGTGGCCTCCAGCACATTCACATTCTGCTGGCCATATCGAACGATCGACTGGTCCCGTATCACATCATTGTACACGACGGCCACGGCGCCGAACAATTGTACCACGGCTTCCTTGTAGTCCTCGGACGATGCCCGAAACCGGGCCTGCGCATCCCTGACCGCATTGCGCACCGCGCCACCACGATAGAAGGGGACACTGACCGCCAGGTCGGACCGCAATGTCCGGTCGGGAAGGAATTGGCTGGGAATTGCCTGCTCGATGTCCTCGGTATGGGTGGTCAGCACGCTCACCCGCGGACGGCCGACTGCCTTTGCCTCCAGCACATCCTCACCATCGACGCGCAGGTTTGCACGCTCGATGCCGAGCACCGGGCTATGGGCATAGGCATAGGCCAATGCATCCTGAAACTGCTCCGCGGCCGCCGGCGACGGGAGGGCCACAAGCAGGAAGGACAGTCTCGTCACCCATTTCGCCCTAGCAGCAGGCCTGGTCGCTGCGGCCAAAGACGAGCAGCGGCCTTTGTCATGCACGTTCATGGAGAATTGCACCTAAGTTTCGATGCAGGCGTAGCAAAACGATCCGCTGCCCCACCTGTAAATTGCGTTCAATTCGGATGGTATCCGGTCGTCATTCGGCACCGAAAACGGCGCTTTCCTCGCCTGAACCCCCACCGCGCCAAGAGGCGACGGCCGGCACCTGCGCACAAGACTCAAGACAATCAAAGAGTTGCGCAACCGTCCCTGCGAAAGACAGCAATCAGTTCAAAATGAGTTTCAATCACCGGAATCGCCCAATGACAGCCAGAAACGATTGGTTCAAACCAGTGCCAAGGCAGTAATGGGAGCATCAATAGTGCAAAAACAGCTGAAGTCAGCAGCATTTATTGCACTTTTCGTGCCATTTGCAATGTCACATACTGCGGCATCGGCGGACGATGGCCTGGGATTGACGGGATTCTATGCTGGACCCGAGATTGGGTTGCACGAGCATCATGTCTACATCGCCGAGACGGACATCCCGACAGGACAGACACGCGGGCAATATTATCGCGGCTGGGGCGTGGGCGGTGGCGCGTTCATCGGCTATGACTTCGCGGTCGCACGGCGGACCCGATTGGGGGTGGAGGCCGGCGTCAGCCTGGGCGGTGAGGGACCGACTGCCCGCTTTGCCGATGGCGCCTTCTACACATCGAAACCGCGCTGGGGATATCGTCTGACGGGCAAGGCGGGCTATTTCGTGACCACGCGCCTGCTTGCCTACGCGACATTTGGTTATGGCGGGCACAGGTACCGCGTGCAGAGCCTCGGCATCGACGATGTGAAAAGCTCGGGCAGCAGTTTCACGGTCGGTGGCGGCCTGGAATACCGGATCTCAGACGCGGTCGGCGTGCGGCTCGATTTCCGTCATCTCGACAATCAGATGAGCCATCTGCTGATCGGCATTCCAATTCGATTCTAGACGGGCACCGTACAACATGAGTCATCGGCTGTTTCATCCATTTGTTATTGCACCATCCTCGCAAGGGACTTGGGGTCATTCTTCCAGGCGATGTTTCAGCCGCACAATTTCATCAGGATCGCGCCTGACCATGCGGACGTCATCATGAAAACGCCACTCGCTGCCGATGATGTCGCCCGGCTTGCCCGGTCGGCGGAACGCTTCGTCCGGCTCGCACAGGAAATCAGTCGACGCAGTCAGCAGCCGGCCCTGCCGGAGCCCGAGCCGCCGACAGCAGATCTGCTCGACCCGCGGCAGCCCCTGGATGACAAAGTGGCGGCGGCCGCGCAGCAGTTGATCGCCGACTATCGGGCTCGACCGGATTTCGGTGTCCCCGACTGCTTCTGCGACCGCGGCTGGCTGCTGCTCCTCGAACTGTTGGTCGCCCAAAGTCGCGCCATCGATATCTCGGTGAAGACGGCCTGCCTCACCATCGGCGGCGCGCAGACGACGGCGCTGCGCAGCATCCTGCAACTCGAAAAGCGTGGCATCCTGCGAAGCACCACCGATGAAAAGGATGGCAGGCGCCGATTGCTCAGCCTCTCGCCTTCAGCCGAGGCAACGCTGCGCCGCTATGTCGGCAGCCGGGTCGACGGGCAGTTTCAGCAGATGCGCATGTCGCTCCGCATGACCACCCGAGCGGTCGACGAGGAGGGGAAGGGAACCGCGCAGACCGACAGGCCACACAGAAACGGTTCAATTGCGGCTCAATCCGATTCTGAAGTCGAAACGGTTTTACAATGATGCAATCACGGGCGATTGAAGTGATACCGCTTCTTTGTTCAAAGAACGGGGCGATCCTCAAATCGGAGTTGATGTCATGCGTGAACTTTCTTTGGTCGAACTCGAACTCATCGTCGGCGGCTATGGCGGGGGCGGTGGTGACGGCACCTACAGCTATGGCCAGACCACGCTGTATGAGGACGCGGTCGGCGACTATGGTGGGGTCGTCGCGCAAAGCGATGCGCAGGCGCTCGAAGGCCAGGCAACGTCGATGGCCATCGACTGGCGCGTCGAAGGCACCGTCAGCAACGGCGGCTGGAGCGTCAAGGCTTCCGTCGGCGGCAAGTCGTAAGCTGTTGAAGGGGCGGCGCCGGATAGCCGGCGCCGCCCCTCTTCACGCACGCCATGCCAGCAGCGCGGCGTGAAGGTTCCATTGCCTCTTGGCGGGCTGCTGGATCGCTTGGCGCGCTTGCGCCAGCACGCCCTTCACATCAGCCTTCGCCGCCTGGCCATTCATCCCTTCGCGGTTCGCCGAGCCAGCCTCAGCCTGCTGTTCCATACCGTGGGTCGCCATATTGTCGGCCGGCCCGATGACCGTCTTGTCGCGGCCTGTGCCCAGACGCTGGGTCTTTCATCGAAGGACAGTTGCAAATTCCTCTACCGTTCGCTGCTGCACGATGGCCTGTTCCAGATGGAATGGCTGGCATTGGGCAGCCGCAGCAAGCCCGGCCTGCTGGCCGATGCCCGGCATATCGCGGTCGACGATCCTGACAAGCTGACCTGGCTTGCCGCGCAGCAGGGCGCGCTGATCGCCACCATGCATTTCGGCCCCTATTCGCTGGCCCTAGTTTGGCTGCTGCACCGCTATTTCCAGGGGCGGCAGGTGCTGATCGTCAAATCGCAGACGGAGGATCCGGACGAGGCGCGCGCCATCGCCAGGCTGCGTGAGCTGGGTGCCCATGTCGAGTTTCTCTCCCCCGACGAGCCGCAGGCGTTTCACCAGATGGTGAAGCGGTTGCGGCAGGGCGCGCTCGGCATCATTCTCATCGACCTGCCACCATCCTATGGGCGCAGCGACCCGGTGCAGCTTTTTGGCCACCAGCTGCACATCGCGACAGGCGGCGCCGACCTCGCGGCCCTGTCGGGCGTGCCGATCATGCTCTTCCGCGTGCGCGCGCGACTGACCGGCGACATCCTGGAAACCGGCGACCTGTTTCATGTCGGCCGGCGCGACGATGCCTCCCGCACACGTGCCGTGGCCAGAATGACGCGCTTCATCGCCGCCTCGGTGCGGGACTATCCCGATCACTGGCACATGTGGAGCCGCTTCGGCGAGTATCTGCCGGTTCCGCGCGGTTCGAAGGTTCCGGCATGAAGAACAGCGGCAACAGCTCCGGCTATAACATGCATTCTCCGGTCCTGCTGGCGCAGCCGCTGATGGACCGCGTGCTGTCCGGCTTCCTGGGCACGGTGTTCATCGCCGGCGTCACCTTCTGCGCGCTGGCGCAATATACCCGCGTGCAGACGGCGCGAGGCGAGGTCACCGCGGCCTCCGGCTTTTCCGCCGTCGTGACCGACGAGGGCGGTGTCATCTCCGAGCTTCTTGTCCGACCGGGGCAGAGCGTCGAGAAAGGGGAGCCGCTGGCGCGGCTGTCAAGGACCCAGGTCGTCAGCGAGCAGGGCGATACCACGCTGTTTTCGATCACGCAGGCGACGCAGGCACTGGCCAACGTCGACCTGCGCCTGCGCGAGACCGAACAGGCGATCGCGGCGGCGCGTGGGCACATCGCGCAGATGCAGCGCAGCGCTGGCATATCGACCTCCGCTGCCACGGCGCGGCGTGCGCTCAGCGAGCAGCGCAGGCAGGTCGCGGCCAAGCGGCTCGAACAGCTCGAAGCGCTGGCGAAGGAAGGCATCGTCACAACGATGGCGGTCGACCAGGCCCGGGTGCAGTCGATGCAACTGCTGCAGGAGGCATCGGATGGGGATCTCACCATCAATGAGATCGGCCGCGCCCGCGACGAACGGGTGGCGGCGCTCGAAAGCCGGATCCGCGACCTGGTCAACGTCCGGCTGACACTCGCAACCGAACGCCTGCACACCGAAAAGCAGCTGATCGACCTGCGCGCACGGCAGGCGGTTGCCATCGTCGCTCCCGCGGCCGGCGTCGTTGCCGCCATATCGGTGCGTCCCGGACAGCGCATAGAGGCCGGTCATCGCGCCTTCGCCGTTGCCCGACCGTCCGCCAGGCTGACCGTGGTGCTGGAGGTGCCATCGAAGGCGATCGGCCTCATCGAGGCCGGCCAGCGCGTCTCGCTCAAATATGATGCGTTCCCCTACATGACCTTCGGCCTGCGCTACGGACGGGTGGTCAGCGTCGAGAATGCCTCGCTGGAGAGCGGTCAGGCGCTTTCGACCGATGGCCGGGAAACCGACCGCAAATTCCTCGTCGAAGTCCTGCCAGAGGATAGCTCCGTGGTGGCCTATGGCCGGGAACGCTCGCTGAGGGTGGGCATGATGCTGACCGCCGACATCCAGGTGGAACGGCGAAGCCTGCTCGAATGGTGGCTGACACCGCTGTCCACGTTGCGGGAGCGGATCGGATGAACCTGTTCTCCTTCTCCCGCCGCCGCCTGCCGCTGATCCTGCAGGACGCCAACGGCGAATGCGGTATCGCCTGCCTTGCCATGATCGCCGGCTGGTACGGCCATCGGCTGGAATATCCGCAATTGAAGGCCAGCTACCCCACCACCCGTCGCGGGCTCAGTCTCGCCGACTTGGCCGCGGTCGCCGACCAGCTGAACTTCGACGTGCGGGGCTACAGGATCGACGATGTCGCCGATCTCGGCAAGGTCAGGCTGCCGGCCATCCTGCACTGGGGCGGCAACCATTTCGTGGTGCTGAAATCGGTCCGAAAGGACCGGTATGTGGTTCACAATCCCGCCGTCGGCGTGCGCAAGCTGACGCGCAAGGATATCGAGGACAGTTTCTCGGGCTTTGTACTCGAGGTCCAGCTGGGCGAGACGTTCCGCACCATCGTCCAGGAAAAACGCTATCCGCTCGCGCGTATCCTGGAACTGACATACGGCCTGAAAATCTCCATCGTCCAAGTGGTCGCCATCGCCATCGTCGGCAGCATGGTGATGATGCTGATGCCGCTGTTCGTGCAGGCCGCCATCGACACGGTGCTGCCGCAAAGCGACCTCGAACTCCTGACCGCCCTTGCCATCGGCCTGCTGCTCGTGACGCTGACGGCGGCGTTCGCCGACTGGCTGCAAACGCGCATCATCTCCAATGTCGGCGGTTCCTTCTTCGCCCAGTTGACGCGCAACGCCGTCGGGCAAATGCTCAGGCTGCCGCTGCGCTATTTCGAGGGGCGGCATCCGGGCGACCTGGCGACGCGCCTCGAATCGGTGGATTATATCCGCGTCGTCGTCACCAAATCCTTTGTGGCAGCCGCGGTCGACGGCATCATGATCACGCTGAGCGGGCTGATCATGTTCCTCTACGCGCCGAAGCTGGCGCTGATCATCTCGTCCATCTTCCTGGTGGTCGTGGGCATCCGGCTCAGCCTTTACCCGCGCATGCGGCGGCAGGCCACGGATGCGCTGAAGTCCCGGTCTGAAGAACGCGCCAAAATGATCGACACGCTGCGTGCGATTTCGGCGCTGAAGTCGAAAAACGCCACCTCGGCGGCGGCGTCGCGCTGGTATGACAGCTTTGTCCAATATGTGAACGCCACCTTCAAGATTCAGATGACGGAGGCCAACGCGGTGCTTCTCGTCGAAATCGTGACGGCGATCGGGACCGCGCTGACCCTCTACCTCGGCATCGCGGCGGTGCTGAAACAGGAACTGACGGTGGGGATGCTCTATGCCTTCTTCACCTATCGCACCCTGTTCTTCGGCCGGATCGACAATCTGGTGACGACGATGACCGAAATCTCGATGCTTGGCGCCAACATGGGACGGCTCGCCGACTTTCTGGAAATGGAGCCCGAGCCCAAGACCAACGTGGTCGAACGTCAGATCCGCGACTGTGTCCAGCTGCGGGATGTGACCTACCGGGCGGGTTTCGCTGACAAACCGATCCTGCACGAGACCAACCTGCGACTGGTGCCGGCGAACGGCGAGCTGGTTGCGATCCTCGGCCCCTCGGGTTCCGGCAAGACGACCCTGCTCAAAATGCTGGCCGGCCTGTACGAGCCGTCCACGGGCACCGTCGAGATCGACGGGACCCCGCTGAAACAGTGGGGCCTCACCGCCTATCGTCGCAACATCGGGCTGCTGCTGGGCGCCGACAAGCTGATGCACGGCTCCATCACCGAAAATGTGACGGCATTCGATCTGGACCCGGACCCGGCGCGGGTGATGGAGGCATTGCGCATCGCCTGCCTGCTGGAAGCGGTGGCGGAACTGCCGCGCGGGATCGACACGGTCATCAGCGAGGAAAACGGGGTGCTTTCCAGTGGGCAGCGGCGCCGCCTGATGCTTGCCCGCGCGCTCTATCACCAGCCGCCGCTGCTCTTGCTCGACGAAGTCACAGCCAATCTCGACGCCGAGACCGCCGCGGCCGTGATCGCCAACCTGGCAGCGCATCCGGCGACCAAGGTGATCACCTCACATGACCTGCAGGTGCTGCAGAACTGCTCCCGGGTCTTCCGGATGGAAGCAGGGCGGCTTGCGCCGGTCTTGCATCAACCCCCCATGACGCAACAGCAGCAGAGAGAGGAAAGTCATGCTTAAGGACGACGTGATCACCCAGATCGCCGGCTTCATCCGTCATGTGCGGCGGGATGAAGCGCTGGCCATCGACGCCGACACCCGGATCGACACGCTCGGCATCGACTCGCTCGATTTCGTCGAACTGCTGTTCATGATCGAGGAGAAGTTCGATATCGACATCGGCTTCAACGCCAACGCCGACGGCAGCTTCCCGTTCGAAACCGTGGGCAGCGCCGCCGACGCGGTCTGCCAGCTCGTGGGCAGCAAGACGGTTCCAGCGTGAGGCGCGTCGCGGTTACGGGAATCGGCATGATCTGCGCCGGCGGGCTGACCGCCGGGCAAAGCTGGGAAACCGTGCGCGACGGCATCAGCCGGGTGGCACCCGCGCAGGCCGGACGCGATCGCAGCACGGCCGCCATACCGGTCGCCGCCATCGCCGGCTTCGACCCTGCCGGGCATTTCGAACGCAACCAGCTCGTCGCGCTGGATCCCGTCGCCCAATATGCCGTCATCGCCGCAAGAGAGGCAATCGCCCAGTCCGGCCTTGCCCTTGCCGATCATGCCCCCGAACGGACCCGCTGCATCGTCGGTTCGGGGACCGGCGGCGAAGTCACGCACGACCACGCATCCCGCCAGGTCTATGATCAGGGTGCCAGCCGCCTGCATCCCATGACGGTTCCGAAGATCATGCTGAGCGCGGTCGCCAGCCATGTCGCGCTCGACCTCCAGATAAAGGGCGGGGTCTATGCGGTCAGCTCCGCCTGTGCCTCCGCCGCCCACGCCATCGGACAGGCATTCTGGGACATCCGTCATGGCATGGTCGATGTTGCCGTCGCCGGGGGAAGCGAAGCCTGCCTGACCTATGGCTGCCTCAAGGCGTGGCAGGCGCTGCATGTGCTGTCCGATGACCTGTGCCGGCCTTTCTCGCTTGGCCGGCGCGGCCTGATCCTGGGGGAAGGCGCCGCGATCCTGGTGCTGGAGGCATTCGAGACCGCGCAGGCAAGAGGCGCCGACATCCTGGCGGAGATCGTCGGGTTCGGCATGAGCTGCGACGCCGCGTCGATCACCGCGCCCGACGCGCATGGCATGGCGCGCGCGATGAACAGCGCCCTCGCCGATGCCCGGCTACCCGCCACCGCGGTCGATCACGTCAATGCCCATGGCACGGGCACACACGCCAACGACCAGACCGAAAGCCATGCCCTGCGCCTCGTCTTCGGCGATCGGCTGCCTGCCATTCCCGTCACGGCGAACAAGTCGGTGCTCGGCCATGCGCTGGGTGCATCGGGCGCGCTGGAAATGGCGGTCGCCATCATGACGCTGCGCACCGGCATCATCCCGCCTACCGCCAATCATCTCGAAGCCGATCCCGGCTGCGCCGTTGACTGCGTGCCGAACGCGGCGCGCCAGGCTCATGTGAAGACGCTGCTGTCGAACAGCTTCGCCTTCGGTGGTCTGAACGCCTCACTGGCGGTGTGCCATGTCTGAGGCCCTCGAACGCTTTCGCCTCGCCTGCGGCGACATCAACGCCACCGCCGCATCGCTCGGCTTTCCGCCCTTCTGCACCGGGTTGCGCACCGAAACACCGCTGAACAGCGCCCCCTATGTCGTCGACCTGCCTGGCTTTGCGGCGCTGCTGGGAACCGATGAACGCCGGCGCGCGATGATCGCCACGCTGGAAGCGCAACTGGCGGCGCTCGCCACCCAGGGCGTCGAATGGCGACTTGCCCTGATCGGCGGGAGTTTCCTGCGGGACGCCGCCATCCCCGCCGACATCGACGCGCTGATATTCTACGCCATCGATCCTGACCGGTTGTCACAGGCAAAGGCCGCCCTCACGCGGCTCGCGGCGGCACGATCGGCGGCCTGTCTCGATCTCAGCTTTTGCCCGGTCGATGTCGATCCGATGATCCTCGTCAAGCGCTCGATCTTCTTTTCGAACCTGTTTGCCTATGATCGTGACGCGCGGTCGCTGGTGAAGGGGACGGTGCTGCTCGTGCCACCCTTGCCATCCGCGCGGCGTGAAACCGATCACCGGGCCAAAATGACGCCTGAAACACCCTCAACCCTGTTCAGCGGTGCCGCTTCGTGACCGACACCTCCCCCACCTGCCATCTGCAGTCGCCCGCCGATGCGCCGATCCTGGCTGAGAGCAGCCCGCACATGCTGGACTTTGGCACATTTGCCGATCGTTTTGCCACCTCGCCGGCACGCAGGCATCTGCTCCGGGCCCTTGCCGATCGTCTCGGCAGGCTGCGAGACCATGGGGTCGAACCGCTCTTCCTCCTGGTCGGTGGCGGCTTTGTCCGCGCGCAACACGAACCCGCCGACCTTGATGCGCTTGTCGGATACCGCCTCGGCGCCAGCGGCGTGATGACCGACTCCATGGTCGCCCTTCTGCGGGAACGCGGCTCCGGGCTGGACCTGCGCTTCGTCGCCGCGGACGGGCGGCCCGAACTGCTCGTGCGCATGGCCTGCTTTTTCCACACGCTCTATCAATCGCGTGACAAGGGATATTCTCAGCCAAGTTTTCTCGTGACGATTGGAATGCCGACGTGAAGACCCCGTCACCTCGCACCTTCGTGCTGGCCGCTTCGCTCGCCTGCCTGCTCGCGCTTGCCACCACCGGCTGCTCCGCGTCGGTCATGCGCGACCGTGTGTTCAAACCCGATCCAATGCCCGCCCGGCTGGAATGGCAGTCTGTCCCTGAACCCGAAACGGTCACCGTAACCAACGAGGACGGGCTGGTTCTTCGCGGCTACCGCTGGCCAGCGAAAACCCGCAATCATGTCAGCCTGGTCTTCTTTCACGGCAATGGCGGCAACCGCTACACCGCCGCCCTGATGGCGGCACCGCTGCGCCGGCCGGACGCCGAAATCATCGTGGCCTCTTATCGCGGATATGGGGACAACCCCGGTGAGCCCGACGAGAAAGGCCTGTTCCGGGATGCCGCCGCCTTCCTGAAACTCGCCCGACAGTCCGAGCCCCGCAAAATCTACCTGTTCGGCTTCTCGCTCGGGGGGGCCGTCGCGCTGCACACCGCCGCCACACAGCCCGTGGACGGCGTGGTCACACTCGGCACATTTTCGTCATTGCGATCGATGGCACCCGCCTTGATCCGCGGCATGATCCCCGACCAATTCAACAGCGCTGCGATAATCCGCACGATCAAGGTGCCGCTTTTCCTGCTGCACGGCACCGCGGATACCACCGTGCCGTTTGAACAGGGGCGCAAGCTGCGCGCCGCGGCTGCCGACAATGCTCTTTTGGTGCGGCTGGTCGACGCGCCGCACAACATCACGCTCGACCAGATCCAGGACAGGATCTGGACGGCATTGCTACAACCAGCATCGTCCACACTTCCATAGCGGCGGTGAGATGGCCGCTGCGCATGCAAGGCTTCGCCTCGTTCCCCACGCGCCATCGACTGTCCTGAATTAACATAGGGTTCACCGCTGGTTCAGGGCGCCCGACTGGTGTAGGGCGCGATCATGAGCCTGCCGGACATCGCCGTGAAGGTCGCGTTATTGACCGCTACCCAAAGGACATATCTGCAACTGGTGGCACAGGGATATACGTCAAAGCAGATCAGCCAGATCGTCGGCGGTTCACACCACACCATCAATGTCGAGATCGGCATCGCGATGCGCCTGCTGGGAGCGAGCAGCCGCAAACAAGCGGCAGCAATGGTGAAGGATTGTGATGTATCCACCTCATATGAACAGTCATACGAAGCAAAAATCATTGCCAATCCCGCTACATCTCTCATTAACCACAACAAGTCGGGTGGAGTAAAAGCCCTCAGTCAGTTGCCGTTGCCAGTATCGACAGTCAAAACGCCAATAAACAATATGACCGCCGCCCAGAGAATTATGTGGATTCTCGTTCTTGCAGCGGCGATTGCATTGCTGCTTGGCGGCCTTACGAGTGGAGTTACTGCGCTGATCGTGTCAATACAGCACTGGCTTTGAATTCTTCCGATAGGGGTCTTGATTGGGAGTGACAGAATGACCGATCCAGTATCGACATATAGATAGACCGGCTCCGCGAACGCCCGCCCAGGATATCGGGATGCCATTGGTAAGCCATGCCCTCGGGGACATGACAATGGCACGACCCGGACATCGCATCCGCTTTCCGGAGATGCAGGGATTTGTTGACAGGCAAGACCTTCTACCATGGTTTGCAGCTTGCGAGCCTGTTGCTGACCAGCCTGTTGGCATTTCGCCTCGGCAGTCGCACCGAAAAGATTGGTGCGGCTATCCTTCTGGCGGCGGGCATTCCCACCATCCTCATTCTTCAATCCGACCGCCTGTCCGAAGTCACCGTGAATGCCGCGCTTGTTGTCATCGACACGCTGGCGCTTCTGGCCTTTGTCAATCTGGCGCTCAGATCACGAAAGTTCTGGCCACTATGGGGAACTTCCATCCTCTTGATCGCAGTCACAAAACATCTCGTCGTCTTTCTCCAGCTCCGGGCAACACTCCAGCCCTATACGCCGTTTCACAGCCTGTGGATGATTCCTGTCATGTTGCTCATCATTTTGGGTTCACTTCGGGATCGCCGCCGCTGAACATCTCCTGTGCCGCCACCGCTGCCGGTCTGCAAAGCATCGAACTGGCGCTGCAACGGATCAAGGCCGAGGTGCAACGCCTTGTTCCCGGCCGCGAGGGCCAGGATATGGAACTGCGGCGGCTCGCCGACCATGCCCGGCACCTGTACAATCTGCGTCGGCAACGGGGAAAACTGCTTGGCGACCTGTTCGGCGAACCGGCCTGGGACATGCTCCTCGATCTGTTCATCCGGACAGCCGAGGGAAAGAAGACTCCGGTCAAGAACCTCTGTCTGGCGGCTTGCACACCGACCTCCACCGCGGTGCGCTGGATCGACCGGCTCATCGAATCGGGCCTTATCGAGAAAACCACGGACGAAGAGGACGCAAGGCGCTCCCTTGTCGCCCTTACCGAACGCGGCTGGCGGGCGCTTCATGCCCTGTTGAAGTAGACGATGGAACAAAGCGAATGCCTGGCGCTGATGTTTGACAAGCGGTTTCGGTCTGAAGCGCCGTGACTCTTTTGTCCGCCTTGGGTAATGGCCTACGTGACAAGCGGGGCGGTCACTCCCGGCGCGGAGCCGCCGATGATCGACCGTGCCAAGCGGGATGCCGTGCAAGCCCGCACAAAGGCCCGCAACCCCGGGGGACGCCGCTGGAGCAGGTGGGCAATCGCACCCTCCCTACCGCCCTGATCCATTGCACCAGGGCGTAGGACAACGACCACCGGCACCAGCTTTGTTCCAAACTGGCGGAGCGGGAGGGATTCGAACCCTCGATGAGCTTTTGACCCATACACACTTTCCAGGCGTGCGCCTTCGACCACTCGGCCACCGCTCCGTCAGGCGCTGACTAGGCACAGGCCGTCGGTCGCGCAAGGGGGGCGTTCGCCGCTAACCCTCCCGCGCGGCGATCCGCGCGC
This sequence comes from Sandaracinobacteroides saxicola, assembly GCF_014117445.1. Classification (NCBI taxonomy): domain Bacteria; kingdom Pseudomonadati; phylum Pseudomonadota; class Alphaproteobacteria; order Sphingomonadales; family Sphingosinicellaceae; genus Sandaracinobacteroides; species Sandaracinobacteroides saxicola. Next base: position 2,413,780 of record NZ_CP059851.1, read on the forward strand.
GCAGCGCGGCATGGCTTTCACGGGTCAGGCGATAGCGTGAAAGGCACCAGATCGACGCCAGCAGCATCACCACCGTCAGCCCCAGAAAGCCATAGACCAGCGCGTGAACCGTCGCGGTCGGCACCTCCCCCGGCTTCGCGCCTTCGGGGAAACCCACCGCCGCCAGCAACATGCCCGACATGAACACCCCCAATCCAGTCACGCATTTCTGCACGAACAGGTTGGCGCTGAAATACAGCCCCTCCGCCCGACGGCCGGTCGCCGCCGTGTTCACATCGATGCTGTCGGTCAGCATCGACGTTCCCAGGATCGCCGCCGCCACGATCAGCATCACGGTCAGCGCGGTGAACAGCAGCAGCGTCGTCAGCAGCGCCGGCGTGCCATTGTCCGGCATCAACCCCAGCAGCCGGCCCAGATAAGGCATGGGAATCACCGCGATCGCCGCGCCGAACAATGCCAGCGCACCGAAACGCTTGTCGGTACGCGCCGACAGGATGCCCGACAGCGGCAGCGCCAGCGTCGAGCCCACGAAGCTGGACAGCACCAGAAAGCTCATCTGCGTCGACGTCAGCCCCCAGAGGAAACTGTTGAGATAGATGTTGAGCGACGTGCCCAGCCCGTTCGCCATCTGGCTGAACACACCGCTGAACAGCACCGCCAGGAACGCCGGGTTGTCGAAGCTCTCCCGGATCTCGCCCCAGCGCTGGCGAAAACTGCGGCCCGGCGGCGCCGGCAGCGGCTGAATGCCCGCCATCGCCCGCTGCGTGCCCAGCGCCGACACCAGCATGAAGGCCAGCATCGCCACCGCCGCCGCCGCGCCATAGCGGCGATACCCCTCACCGTTCAGCACGCCCACCTCCACCCCGGCCGCGGGTTGTAGGAACAGCGCGAAGGCGATGAACCCCGCCGCGATCCCCGCCGCCCAGCCGAAGAAAAAGCGCCAGGCGACATAGCGCGTGCGCAGGTCATAATCCCCGGTCAGCTCCGCCGCCATCGAGGTGCTGGGGATCTCATAGGCGGCCATCAGCATCCGCAGCAGCACCAGGGTCACCATCAGCCAGGCGAACAGCCCCGCATCATGCAGCGCCGGCGGGTTCCACAACGCAAAAAACGCCAGCGCCGCGGGGATGGCGGCGGCGTACATCCACGGGTGCCGCCGGCCGATGCGCGAGCGCGTCCGGTCAGAGGCATAGCCGATCATCGGGTCGACGAAGCCATCGATCACCAGCGCGATCATCAGCGCCGCGCCCACCCATTGCGCCGGCAGCCCGAGGACCTGATTGTAATAGAGCAGCAGGAGATAGTTGAGGCCATTGTCCTTGATGCCGAACGCGCCCGCCCCGGCGCCATAGATCAGCCTGCTGCCCAGCCCCGCCATGCACACTCCCTTTTGCCACAGGCTGGCAGCGCGGGCGCCCAAGTCAACTTGTTGTATCGCCAGCCCCGGCCTATTTTGCCGCCAGAGGGAGAGCGCCATGCAGCCACAGCATTTCGAGACCGCCGTCGAAAGCGGTGTCGTGCCCGCCGGCACCCCCTTCGGCCTGACCGCTGCGGCGCTGATGGCCCACGCCGCCTTCGTCGATCCGGAGCAGTCGACCGCCATTTTCGATGCGCTCGCCGCCGTCATGCCGCTGCCCGAACCCGAGCGGCTGGCGGCACTGGCCCTGCCGCCGCTGACGAACGGTCGCGCCCTGCCCCGTGCCCTGTGGCAGGGGTTCTGGGACATCGCCGGCGCGCCGCCCGCCGGCAATGTCGATCCGCTCGCCTTCACCGTCGCCGTCGTGGCGCTCGGCAATCATTATGATACCGAACTGATCGACCGCTGCGAACGCGCGCTGCTGCACCATGACAATGTCCGCGCTCTGATCGCCACGCCCGAAACCCGCATGAAAACCAGCGACCTCGAAGGCTGGCCGGTGGACAGCCTGGGCACCGACCTCCTCACCATGCTGCGCGCCCAGGGCTATGACCTGGAAGTGATCGACGCCGACACCGTGGTGCTGCCCGGCGACTATCCGGCGCAGAACCGTACCAACCGCCGCATCCTGCAACTGCATGACGTCTGGCACCTGGTCGCCGGCTATGGCTTCACCGGTGCCGGCGAAGTCGCCATTTCCGGCTTCCAGATGGCGCAGTTCGGGCAGAATTATTCCACGCGTTTCCTGGCGACCGTCGCCACGCTCGCCGCGCTCCACCTCGGCCCCATCGCCGAGTTGCTGTTGCAGGTCAGCTTCGACGGCTGGCGCCATGGCCGCGCCACGCCCGACCTCCTCACCATCCCCTGGCACGCGCGGCTGGGCGAACCCATCGCCGCATTGCGTGACCAGATCGGCATCACGCCCTTCAGCAGCCCGACCGCCAGCATGATGGACATGATGGAGGCGCAGGCGAAAGCGGCGTAAGGCTTTCCTCCCGCCGCCGCTCTGTGCCAAAGGGTGGCCGATGCGTTTCCTGTTGCCGTTCCTGTGCCTGTTCGCCCTGTCGCCCGCCCTTGCGCAGGAGGTCACGCCGCCCGAAGCGCCGCCGGCCGACAATGCCGAGGTCGCACCGCCCACCGACGAGCAGCGCTTCGAGGCCTGGCTCTCGACCTATCGTGCCGGCGCGCTGGCGCGCGGGCTGAAGGCGGAATGGCTGGACGCGACGCTCACCGGCCTCACCCTCAGCCCGCGCGTCATCGAGCTCGACCGGGCGCAGCCCGACGACAGCAACAGCCGCTCGGTATTCGCCAACTATCGCGCCCGCCAGATCAACGACAACCGCATCAACGGCGGCCGCAACCGCGCCGCGGACCGCAGCCAGCTGCTGATCAGCCTTGAAAACCGCTACGGCGTGCCAGGCTCGATGCTGGTCGCCATCTGGGGGGCCGAAAGCAGCTATGGCGCGGTCACCGGCGGTTTCGACCTGCCGCGCGCGCTGGCGACGCTGGCGTTCGAGGGCCGGCGCGCCGCGCTGTTCACCGGCGAGCTCGACGCCGCCGTGCGCATGGTGGGGGAGGGCCATATCGCCCGCGAAGCCTTTCGCGGCAGCTGGGCCGGCGCCACCGGCCAGCCGCAATTCCTGCCCAGCAGCTACCTCGCCTGGGCCGCCGATGGCGACGGCGACGGCCGGGCGGACATCTGGGGCAACGAGGCCGACACGCTCGCCTCCATCGCCCGCTATTTCGCCGGCCATGGCTGGCGCCGTGGCCAGGGCTGGGGCGTCGCGGTCAGCGTGCCGCCGGCGCTGGAACGCTGGCGGGTGCGCAATCTGGTGGCGCCGACCCAGTGCGTCCGCCCGATGTCGCGCCACAGCCGCTGGATCAGCGTGAAGGAATGGCGCGCGCTGGGCGTCACGCCGGTCGGCGCCCCCCTGCCGCCGGACGACACGCTGATGACGCTGGTGGAACCCGACGGCCCCGGCACCGACGCCTGGCTCACCACCGGCAATTACCGCGTCATCATGGAGTATAACTGCTCCAACTTCTATGCGCTGGTCGCCGGCATCCTGTCGGACGCCATCGCCGCACCGGAGGCCGCGCTTGCGCCCGCTCCTGCTCCTTAGCCTGCTGGCGCTCGCCGCCTGCGCCAGCACGCCGCGTCCCGCAACCAACACACCGCGCGTCGCCGGGCCAAAGGCGCCACCCGGCGTGAAGATCGGCGCGCCGTATGTGGTGTTCGGCCAGACCTACGTCCCCGCGGACGACCGCAGCTATGACGCGCGCGGCATCGCCAGCTGGTACGGCCCGGGGTTCCACGCCAAGCTGACCGCCAATGGCGAGACCTATGACCAGGACGATGTCACCGCCGCGCACAAGACGCTGCCGATGCCCAGCTGGGTGGAGGTGACCAACCTCGACAATGGCCGGGTGCTGACGGTGCGCGTCAACGACCGCGGGCCGTTCGTCGACGGTCGCATCATCGACCTGTCCCGCCGCTCCGCGCAGCTGCTCGGCGTCGACAAGGTCGGCCTGGCGAAGGTGCGCGTGCGCCGTGTGTTCCCCCCGGAAAGCGCCGCCTTCACGCCGCCTGCCCCGCCCGCGCCGGTCATTGCCGCGCCGCCGCCGGTCGTGGCGGCTCCGGTGCCGCCGGTGGTGGCCACGCCGCTGCCCGCCTCGCCGCCCGCCACAGCCGCCACCGCCGGCCTGTTCATCCAGGTCGCGGCGCTGCAGGACGCCGGCCGCGCCAGCTGGCTGGCCGCCTATCTCGCGCCCTTCGGCACCGCCGCCACCTCGCAGACCCCGTCCGGCCTGTGGCGCGTCCGGCTCGGCCCCTATGCCAGCGCATCGGATGCGGCGGATGCGCTCGGCGAAGTGCAGGCCGCCGGCTATCCCGACGCGCGGATCGTCAAGCCGTGACGGGCAAGTTCATCAGCTTCGAGGGCGGCGAGGGCGCGGGCAAATCCACCCAGATCGCACGGCTGGCAGCACGGTTGCGCGCCGCCGGCCGCGCGGTCACCGAAACCCGCGAACCCGGCGGCACGCCGGGCGCCGAGGCGATCCGCGCGCTGCTGGTCAGTGGAACAGCGGACCGCTGGGACGCCATCACCGAGGCACTGCTGATGAACGCCGCCCGCGCCGACCATGTCACCCGCGTCATCCGCCCGGCGCTGGCTGCGGGACAGGTGGTGCTGTGCGACCGTTATGTCGATTCGACGCTGGTGTATCAGGGGCAGGCGGGCGACCTCTCCGCGCTGCGCCAATTGCATAAATATGCAACGGGCAATCTGTGGCCGGATTTGACGCTCTGGCTTGATTTACCAGTGAAACAGGGTTTGATCCGTGCATCGACACGTGGCGACAGCGGGCGGTTCGAGGCAAAGGGCCTGGCGTTTCATGAACGCGTTCGGGCAGGGTTCGCGGCGTTGGCCGCGGCGGAGCCGGCCCGCGTGATGCGGGTGGATGCGAGCGGCGATGAGGAGGCGGTGGCGGAGCGGGTTTGGGGGGCGGTTGCGTGGCGGCTGTAGCACCGGACATTCGAACCATGGTCCCTGCGCGGCAAAGCCGCGCGAACTCGTGCGGCGGGGGAGCAAGAGAGAAAGAAGAAAAAAGGAAGAAAGAAAAAGGCGGGCAAAGCCCGCTGTCGGACGTGTCGGTCGGCGTCGCCGCCCGCACGCCGGCCAGGCACTGCGGCGAGTCGGCAAATAGCTTCGCTATTTGCCGCCGCCTTGGCCTTGGCGACCCCGGCAGGACTCGAACCTGCGACATCCCGCTTAGAAGGCGGGTGCTCTATCCAGCTGAGCTACGGGGCCGGACGTTATCTTGTCGCGCATTTTATCGAAAAACCGCTTCACACTTTTTCGAATGCGCTCACCCTATCTGAAATTCTCGGCATAGCTTTGCAAAATCAGCGCCTTCGCCGGTGGCGGCACGACCACGGCGCTCAAGCCGTTGCGCGCCGCATAATCCTGCGCCGCCTGGCAACTCGGAAAGGTCAGCCGCACCTGCTGCTCGGTATCGCCGCTGCCGGCCCAGCCCATCAGCGGGTCGGGCCGCTTCGCCTGCTGCGGCTCATGCTCCAGCACCCAGACACCAGCCCGCGCCTTGCCGCTCTGCGTCGCCATTTTGCCCTGAAGAAAGATGCGTGCGTCTGCCATGGCGGCCGCTCTACTTGCTTGCGGCGCCCGAATCCACGGCTTTATCCATAGCTTTCGCCTTCCACGCCATCGCATTGCGCACGCGCCAGCTCACCGACGGGTGGCTGTAGAAGATGATCTCCTGCAAGCGGTTCGGATAGGGGTAGCGATAGTCCGCCGTCTTCACCAGCGCAGTCGCCAGCCCGTCCGGCTCGCGCGCCAGGTTCAGCGAATAATTGTCCGCCTCGGCCTCGCTGATGCGCGTGTTGCTGTTCATCACCGGCGTCATCAGCAGCATGTAGAGCGCCAGCAGCGTCAACAGCACCGGCAGGCCGGCGGGGTCGCCGATGCCCGTCACGCCCTGCGCCCCCATCAGCCGCGCCGCCGGCGCGAACAGCCGGTTCACCAGCCAGAACCCCAGCACCGCGATCACCACCAGCATCACCACCGCGCGCCACACATGCCCCAGCACGTAATGGCCGATCTCATGTCCGGTCACGCCGCGCACCTCCGCCAGCGTCGCCGATTTCAGCGCCACGTCGGCGATGGCGATCCGCGCGCTGCCGCCCAACCCGCTGACATTGGCCGTAAAATTGTTGCTCTGCCGGCTGCTGTCGAACATCACCAGCCGCGCGTCCGGAATGCCCGCCTTCGCCTTCAGCTCCTCAAGCGCCACCTTCACCGGTCCCTCCGGCAGCGGCGTGAACTTGTTGAACAGCGGCTCGATCAGCACCGGGCTGATCAGCAGCATCACCGCGATCGCCACGCCGGCAAAACCGCTGCCCCAGATCCACCAGCGTTTCGGCGCCCGCCGGATCAGCGCATAAAGCCCCATGAAGAACAGCCCGCCCAGCAGCACCGACAGCGCCATGGACAAGGCACCTTGCCCCAGCCAGTCCGCCAGCGGCTGGCTGCTGCGGCCATAGTCCACCTCGCGCTTCCAATCCGCCCAGATCGACCAGGGCAAGCTGAGCAGCCAGCTCAGCAGGAAGAACAGCGCCCCCACCAGGAACGCCGCCAGGTTGGGCCGCGGTCGCCCCCGTTCCAGCCGGGCCCGCAGCCGCACCAGCACGCCCCAGCGGAGCACCAGCACCGCCACCAGCGCGCCCACCACGAAATTCCACAACAACAGCCAATGGCTGCCGATGGTATAGGCTTTCGCCTTCGCCAGCTGCTCGGCGCTCAGCGCACTCATGATCACATCGGTCGCGGCCACGGGGTCGAACGCCATCATCTCATCCTGTCGATCGAGCATCCCCCGCTCGACTGCACACCTTCCACGCTGTGCCGCACCGGTCAAGTCCCGCGCGGTTTCGCCCGCAGCGTCGGCGGCGCTTCCCGCGGATCCTCCGGCCAGGGATGGCGCGGATAGCGGCCCCGCAGCTCCTTGCGCACCTCCGCCCAGCTTCCCGTCCAGAAGGCCGGCAGGTCGCGCGTCGTCTGGATCACCCGCCCTGCCGGAGAGGTAAGGGCCAGCGTCAGCGGCACGCGGCCGGCCATCGGATGCACCGTCAGCCCGAACAGCGCCTGCACCCGCACTTCCACCGTCGGGCCGCCATCGGCGCCATATCGAATCGCGTGCGACGACCCCGCCGGCGTCTCGAACCGCGCCGGCGCCGCCCGCTCCAGCGCCTCGCGCGTGCTCCAGTCGAGCAGGTCGTGCAGGGCACCCGCCAGCGGCACGCCTGCCAGCCGACGCGCTCCGCCGATGCGCGGCGCCAGCCAATCGTCCAGCCGCGCCAGCAGGCCATCGTCGCTGACATCGGGCAGGCCCGCCACGCCCTGGGCGGCCGCGAAGGCGATGCGCGCGCGCAGCATCACCTCGCCTTCCGGCCAGTGCAACCGCGCCAGCCCATGCGTCCGCACCGCCTCCAGCAGCAGCGCCGGCACCGCCGCCGGATCAGGCGCGGCGAGCGGCCGTCGCGCCGTGGTGATCGCCCCCAGCCGCGTGCCGCGCTCCGCCACCACCTCATCATTCGCCGCATCATAGTGCAACCGGTCGCGCGTCTCGCCATGCGCCGCCACCCAGGCCACGGCCTCCGTCTCTCCCATCGCCGCTGCCAGCCGCACGCGGGCATTTGCCCCCGCGCCCGTCGCATCCGCCACCACCAGCCATTCGTGGCCCGCCAGCGCGTCCGATGCCTCCAACGATACCCCACGGCCATTCGCCATCAGATAGTCCGCCGTGGCATCGGACGCCCCCGGCTTGCGGCGCCGCCGTGCCACCCGGTCGGGAAAGGCCCCGGCCAGGATCGTGGCCGTGTCCTGCACGCCCTCCCCGCCGCCCGCCAACCGGGCCCAGCCCTCCGCCAGCCGCCGCGCCGAGGTTGCGCGCGGGGACCGGTCGCGCTCGAACAGCCGCAGCCGCTCATCAAGGTCACTGCTCCCGCCGCCCAGCCCGCGCTCGCCCAGCAACAGTGCGATGCGCGCCGCCCTGTCCCTGTCCGTCGCCCGCAGCAGCATGTGCGCCAGCCGTGGCGGCAGCGGCAGCCGCGACAGGGCCTTGCCGTGCAGGGTCAGCCGGCCATCGCCGTCGATCGCGCCCAGCGCCAGCAATCGCTCCCGCGCTTCTGCGACCGCCGCCGCCGGTGGCGCATCCAGCCAGCGCAACGCCGCCGGATCGCGCACCCCCCACGCCGCCAGATCGAGCAGCAGCGACGACAGGTCGGCCTCCAGGATTTCCGGCGGCTCGAACGCCGGCCGGCCGGCCGTCTCCGCTGCCTCCCACAGCCGATAGGCCACCCCCGGCGCCGTCCGCCCCGCCCGCCCGGCGCGCTGCGTCACCGCCGCCTGGCTCGCCCGCTCGGTCGACAGGCGTGTCAGCCCGGCGGCCCGGTCATAGCGCGGCCGCCGCGACAGGCCGCTGTCCACCACGATGCGCACGCCATCGATCGTCAGCGAGGTTTCGGCAATCGACGTTGCCAGGATCAGCTTGCGCGTGCCCGGCACCGCCGGTGCCAGCGCGGCGCGCTGGGCGGCCGGATCGGCCTGCCCGTGCAGCCGGTGCACCGCCACGCCATCGGGCAGCGCCAGCCGCTCCGCCGTCCGCTCGATCTCCGCAACGCCTGGCAGGAAAGCCAGGCAGTCGCCGGTTTCCTCCACCATCGCGCCGCGGATCGCCTTCGCCATGGCCTCCTCCAGCCGCTCCGCCGGATTGCGGCCGATATGCCGCAACGCCACGGCAAAGCCGCGGCCCGCGCTCTCGATCACCGGCGCATCCGCCATCAGCGCGGCAAAGCGGGCGCCGTCCAGCGTCGCGCTCATCGCCAGCAGCCGCAGGTCGGGGCGAAACCCGGCTTGCGCGTCCAGCGCCAGCGCCAGCCCCAGGTCGCCTTCCAGGTTGCGCTCATGCACCTCGTCGAAGATCACCAGCCCCACCCCCGCCAGTTCCGGATCGGCGATGATGCGGTTGCTGAACACGCCTTCGGTCAGGCATTCCACCCGGGTCGCCGCCGACACCCGGCTTTCCAGCCGGGTGCGATAGCCGAAGGTCGCGCCCACGGCCTCCCCGGCGAGCGCCGCCATCCGCTCCGCCGCCGCCCGCGCCGCCAGGCGGCGGGGCAGCAGCAACAGGATGGAACGACCGGCCAGCCACGCCGACTCCAGCAGCGCCGGCGCCACCCATGTGGTCTTGCCGGCGCCCGGCGGCGCGATCAGGACCGCGTTGGGGCCGGTTGCCAGCGCGGACCGCAGCGCGGGCAGGGCTTCGACCACGGGGAGCATCGGGCCGCGATGCCGTGGTGACCGAACCGCGTCAACCGACACAAAGACCCCCGCCGGTGTCCCAACCGGCGGGGGCCTGTGCTTGCCGACGCTGTTTCGACAATCAGTTCAGGACGCGCGTAACCTTGCGGCGACGTGAGGCAAAGCCGACCATGCCGAAGCCGGCGATCAGCATCGCCCAGGTGGCGGGTTCGGGCACCGCCGAGGCGGCAATGTCGTCGAACTCATAGGCCACGCCGGTTGAGGTGAACGTCAGACCGGTGATCACTTCGCCCGCGCCGGCCGTGATGAACACGCGGCGGTTGGTGATGCCGGCGCCCTGGTCGCCATTGGCCGGCGGCAGCATGCTGCCGGTGATGGTCAGCAGCGTGACGCCACCCGCACCCAGCACGTCGAGGCTGTTGTAGGTGTCGATCGAGCCCCAATAGAAGCTGATCGACCGCAGGTTGGGCGTGCTCAGCGTGGCGCTGTTCGGCGTCAGCGCGCTGGAGACATAGCCATAGCTGGTCATGTCGCCGGCCGGTGCGGCCGCGCTGCCGGTGGTGCCGGAGGTGATGGCGAGGCCACCGGTGAAGCTGTAGCCCGGCGCATTGGGGTTATCGAAATCGACGACGATGGTCTGGCCCATCGCCGGGCCGGGGTCGGGCGCACCCGCCGCCGTGATGAAGGTGACCGCCTGTGCGGCCGTCAGGGGCAGCATTGCAGCAGCCGCGATAAGGGCAAGTGTCTTCATGTTACGCATTCCTCCGATACCCGGGCTCCGACAGCCCGCATCCACCGTCATGCAATCATCATGCCAAGCAGTTTGGCGCGACTATTCAAAGGGTTGATGCTGAGGAAGATGAATGCGACGTAAACGATGCCGACAATAAAATCCCACTACGGTTAACACCGATTAAACCGCAACTTTATCAGATATTTATCGAGCAAGAAGCTGCTCTTCCGGCACGGCGTAAAGCGACAGCGCGCCGCGCGTGATCGGCCCCAGCAGGGCGGGCGCCGCCGGCAGCAGTTGTTCGGCAAAGAAACGCGCCGTCGCAACCTTGGCCCGCAGGAAGTCGGGATCACCCTGGGCCGCCGCCAGCTGCCCACTGGCAGCCGCCGCCTGCCGGATCAGCAACCAGCCGCCGACGGTCAGCGCGAACATCCTGAGATAGGGGGTCGCCGCGGCCGCCGTGTCCTCCAGCGCGGCACCGTCATTGCCGCTCATCCACACCGTTGCGGTCTGCAGCGCCGCCAGCGCATCGTCGAGATAGGGCGCCATCGCCCCCAGGTCGCCACCTTTCGGCAACCCGGCAAGATCCGCGCGGATGTCGGCGAACAGCCCCTGCCACCGCCCCTGCCCCAGCTTCCGGCCCACCAGGTCGAGCGCCTGGATGCCGTTCGTCCCCTCATAAATGGGCGCGATCCGCGCATCGCGCAGATGCTGCGCCGCCCCCGTCTCCTCGACATAGCCCATGCCGCCGAACACCTGCACGGCCAGGCTGGTCATTTCCACGCCCACATCGGTCGCGAACGCCTTCGTCACCGGGGTCAAGAGATCGGCCAGGCGCGCCGCCTCCGCATCCCCGGCATGGCCGCGGTCCACCGATGCCGCGGTCAGATAGGTGATCGCGCGCGCCGCCTCGATGTTGGCCTTCATCGTCATCAGCATGCGGCGCACATCGGCATGCTCGATGATCCGCACCGGCGCCCGCCCGCCGCCGAACTTCGCCGACTGCACGCGGGTGCGGGCGTAATCCAGCGCATGCTGATAGGCGCGCTCCGCCACCGCCAGTCCCTGCAACCCCACATTGATCCGGGCATGGTTCATCATGGTGAACATGGCGCGCATGCCGCCGCCCTCCGCCCCCACCATGAACCCGACGCAATCGTCCCGGTCGCCAAAGCTCATGGTGCAGGTGGGCGATGCGTGGATACCCAGCTTGTGTTCGGTGGCGATCGCCCGCACATCGTTGCGCGCCCCCAGCGAGCCGTCGGCGTTCACCAGAAACTTCGGCACGATGAACAGGCTGATGCCCTTCGTCCCCGGCGGCGCGTCGGGCGTGCGTGCCAGCACCAGGTGGATGATATTGTCGGCCAGGTCATGCTCGCCCCAGGTGATGTAGATTTTCTGGCCCTTGATGCGCCAGCTGCCGTCGGCATGCGGCACCGCCAGCGTGCGCAGCGCGCCCACGTCGCTGCCCGCCTGCGGCTCGGTCAGGTTCATGGTGCCGGTCCATTCGCCGCTCACCAGCTTTTCCAGATAGAGCCGCTGCTGCTCCGGGCTGGCGTGCGCCTGCAACGCCTCGATCGCGCCGGCGGACAGCATCATGCACAGGCTGAATGCCATGTTGGCGCTCATCAGCTGCTCCATCACCGCGCACGACAGCACAAACGGCAGCCCCTGCCCGCCATGCGCCGGCGCCGCGTTCAGCCCGGCCCAGCCGCCGGCGATCCAGCTGGCATAGGCGTCGCGGAACCCCTCCGGCATCGTGACCACGCCATCGACCGCGCGCGCGCCGACCTTGTCCCCCACGCTGTTCAGCGGCGCGAATTCACCCGCCATCAGCCGCGCGCTTTCCGCCAGCACCGCGCCCACCAGGTCCGGCGTCGCGCCCTCAAAGCCGGGCAGCGCGGCAATCCCGGGCAGGTCGGCCACCGTTTCCAGAACGAACATCTGCTCACGAAGCGGGGCGGTATAGGTCATGCAAAATCCCTGTCGATTCCGGTTGCCGCGGCTATAGCGAGCCGATGCAGCCGGAACAAACCGCCCCTTTTGACACGGTGACGCGGCCCGCCGACGCCGATGGCATCGCCGCCGCCGTGGCGCTGCTGGCGGCCGGCGGCACCGTCGCGCTGCCCACCGAGACCGTCTATGGCCTCGCCGCCGACGCCGCCAATGGCGCGGCCGTCGCCCGCGTCTATGCCGCGAAGGGCCGCCCCGCGTTCAACCCGTTGATCGTCCATGTCGCCGACCTCGCCATGGCGGAATGCTATGCCAGCTTCGACAGCCGCGCCCGCGCGCTCGCAACCGCCTTCTGGCCCGGCGGGCTGACGCTGGTGCTGCCGCTGCGCGAACGGGCGCCGGCCGCTTCGCTCGTCACCGCCGGCCTCCCCAGCATCGCGCTGCGCATCCCCGCCCATCCGGTCATGCAGGCCGTGGTCCGCGGGCTTGGCCGTGGCGTGGCCGCCCCCAGCGCCAACACCAGCGGCCGCCTGTCACCCACCCGCGCCGCGCATGTCGCCACCAGCCTCGCCGGCCGCATCCCCCTCATCCTCGATGCCGGTCCCTGCGCGCTCGGCCTCGAAAGCAGCATCGTCTCGCTCACCGGCGAAACGCCCCGCCTGCTGCGACCCGGCGCCATTCCGCTGGAGGCCCTGCGCGCGCATCTCCCGAACCTCGCCGCCCCGGCGACGAACGACGCCGTCATCGCCCCTGGCATGACCGACAGCCACTATGCCCCCGCCAAGCCCCTGCGCCTCAACGCCGCCGCCGCCGACGCCAGCGAGTGGCACCTGGGTTTCGGCGCCATCGCCGGCGACGACAATCTCTCCCCCACCGCCGACCTGACCGGGGCCGCCGCCCGCCTGTTCGACGCGCTGCACCGGGCGGACGCCGGCCCGCACGCCGCGATTGCCGTCGCGCCCATCCCGGAAACGGGCCTGGGGCTGGCAATCAACGACCGCCTGCGCCGTGCCGCGCATCGCTGAGCGGAACCGCCTTGCACGAACGACAACAATCGGCATAAACTCGAGAAAAATCGGGGAGACTCGCCATGCAGCTGGGGAATCGGGTCGTCACGCTGGCCTTGGCGCTTACCATGCCGGTCTCCGCCATCGCGCAGCAAACGGCGCCGACCGACCGTACCGCCCCCGCCGCGCGCCCGGCCCCTGCGACCCGCCCCGCCCTGCCGCCCCGCCCCGAACGCCCGCAGCGCCCGGAGCGCCCGCGCCCTCCCGCCATCGAGCGCCCGCTTCCCGAACGGCCGGTGGTGAAGCCGCGTCCGCCCTCCGGCCCCGCCCGCCCGCCCATCGCCACGCTGCCGTCGCGCCCACCCGTTTATCCGCCCCGCCCGCCCGTGGTTGTCATACCGCCCCGTCCGCCGGTCTATCCGCGCCCGCCGATCATCCTGCCGCCGCCCGGCGGCTCCGGCTGGCAGAACAATCGCCCCGGCGGCAGCGGCTATTGGGGCGGCAACGGCTTTGCCGGTCACCGCGACTGTTCCAGCCGCAATGGCCGCTACGAACGCTGCGGCGTCTATACCGACAACCGCGTCGTCCTTGCCCGGCAATACAGCAGCCAGTCCTGCATCCGTGGCCGCAGCTGGGGGTTCACCCGCAGCCACATCTGGGTGGACAATGGCTGCCGCGCCCGCTTCGCCTATGGCTATGGCCGCTACGGCTTCGACAACAGCGGCTCGGACGCTGGCGTCATCATCGGCGGCACCATCATCGCCGCCGGCCTGATCGCCATCCTCGCCGCCAACAACCGACCGGTCGAGCGGCTGCAGGACCGCACCGCCGAGCTCGTCGCCGACACCAGCGCCATTCCCTCGCCCGAACGCGAGGTCGCCAACTATTGCCTCTCCGAAGCCGCGCGCCAGGTCGGGCAGACGGGCGGCAGCCGCCTGCGGCTGGACAATGTCAGCCGCATCGCCCCGGAACGCGACGGCTGGACCATGACCGCCTATGCCAGCATCACCTATGACCGATCCGTGAAACCCGTGGAACTCCTGTGTCGCACCGGGCCGCAGGGCATCACCTCGCTCGACTTCCGCTGAGCCGGTTGCGCGGCGCGCGCGGCGTGGCAATAATCGCGCCCATGAGACATGCCCTGCTCGCCGCTGCCCTGTCGCTCGCCCTGCCGCTTCAGGCACAGGACAAGCCCAAGGACACCCCGGCCGACGTCGCTGTGGCCGCGCCGATCGTTTCCGTCACCCGGCACCAGGGCGTCTTCGGCGGCCAGACCATCAGCTTCACCGCCACCGCCGGCGAAACAGTGCTGAAGGACAGGGAGGGCAAAGCGGTCGCGACAATCGTCTCCACCGCCTATGTGCGCGACGGCGGCGGTCCCAACCGCCCGGTCACCTTCCTGTGGAACGGCGGACCCGGATCGGGCAGCGTCTGGCTGCACATGGGCGCCTTCGGGCCAAAGCGCGTGGTCATCCCCGGCGACGCCCGCGACGATGGCGCGCCGCCCTTCCCGCTGGTCGACAATCCGCACAGCCTGCTCGATGTCACCGACATCGTCTTCATCGATCCCGTCGGCACAGGCTTCAGCCGGGTCGTCGGGAAAGGCGACCCGAAGGATTATTGGGGCGTCACGCAGGATGCAAAATCGGTCGCCACCTTCATCCGCGCCTGGCTGCGCGAAAACGGCCGCTGGAACGCGCCGAAGTTCATCGGCGGCGAAAGCTATGGCACCACCCGCAGCGCCGCGGTCATCAACGAGCTGGAAGGCAGCTTCAACGATGTCAGCGTCAACGGCATCATCCTGATTTCCACCATCCTCGATTTCGGCCTGCAAGCCGAGGTTCCGGGGAATGAGATGGCCTTTGTCGTCAACCTGCCCAACTACACCACCGCCGCCTGGTATCACAAAGCGCTGCCCGCCCCCGGCTTTGCCACCGTGGTCGACGCCGCTGCCGCAGCCCGCGCCTTCGCGGCGGGGCCCTATCTGTCGGCCCTGGCCAAGGGCAACGCCCTGCCGGCGGACGAACGCGCCACCGTGCGCAAACGCCTTGCCGAGTTGACCGGCCTCAGCGAAGCCTATCTGGACAAGGCCGACCTCCGCGTCCTGCCCGGTCGCTTCTACAAGGAGCTGCTGCGCGAACGCGGCCTGACCATCGGACGCCTCGATGGCCGCTATATCGGCATCGATTTCGACCGCGCCGGGGAGGAGCCGGACAATGACCCCAGCTTCTACGGCATCGACGCCGGTTACACCGCCGCCATCAACGCCTGGATGCGCGGGCCGCTGAAATTCAACCCTGAACGCGAATATTCGACGATCGGTGGCGTCAGCGATTGGGATTGGCGGCTGGGCGCGCGCGGCGGGCGCAACGGAGACAATGCCTTTTACATGAATGTCACACCCTACATCGGCCGCGCGCTGCGTGAGAACAGCGGCCTCCGGGTGTTCGTGGCGCAAGGCTGGTATGACCATGCCACGCCTTTCTTCGGCGCCGAATATGCGCTCAGCCGCACCGGCATCCCCGCCGGCCGCGTCGAATATCATTACTATGACGCCGGCCACATGATGTATGTGCGCGAGGCGGACCTCGCCAAACTCAGCACCGACGTCCGTGGCTTCATCCGGCGACAGGTGGCCGCCACCGGGCGCTGACTGTCACAAACCGTCATCTTTCTGCAACAGAGCAGTGGATTCCGCGCCGCACCATGTCGCCGGCGGTTGACCGCGCCTGTCACCGATTTAAGCCGGGGCGATGGCGCGGGGTGGCGCCGGGTTCCGTATAAAGGATGATTTGATGCGCGCATCGGACGTTTCGCAGGCCGCTCTGGCATTTGCAGTCGCCATGACAGCGTGGAGCGCCACACAGGCGCAGACCGCCGCTGCGCCGGCGGGCGAGGGCCTGGAAGAGATTGTCGTCACCGCGCAACGCCGCAGCGAAAACCTTCAGGACGTGCCGATTTCCATCACCGCGGTGCGCGGCGAGCGACTGGAGGCAGCGATGGCCGCCGGCATGGACGTGCGTGGCCTGTCCGGGCGGGTCCCCAGCCTGATCGTCGAGAGCAGCTATGGCCGCACCTTTCCGCGCTTCTACATCCGCGGCCTCGGCAACACCGATTTCGATTACAATGCCTCGCAGCCGGTCAGTCTGGTCTATGACGATGTCGTGCTGGAAAACCCGGTGCTGAAGGGTTTTCCGGTGTTCGACCTCGACCGGGTGGAGGTGCTGCGCGGGCCGCAGGGCACGCTGTTCGGCCGCAACACCACCGCCGGCATCGTCAAGTTCGATTCGGTGAAGCCCGGCGCCGACACCAACGGCTATGCCAAACTCTCCTATGGCCGCTTCAACAACGTCAACGCCCAGGGCGCGGTCGGCACGCGGCTGGGGGACAAGGCCGCCGTCCGCATTTCCGCGCTCTATCAGCGGCAGGACGGCTATGTCGACAATGTGCTCCCCGGCGGCACCACCAAAGACCGTTTCGAAGGCTATGAGGAATTCGCCGCCCGCGCGCAGTTGCTGCTGCAACCCGTCGATACGCTGGATGTGCTGCTGACCGGCCAGGTGCGCACGCTCGATGGCACCGCTCGCCTGTTCCGCGCCAACGTCTTCACCCGCGGGCAGGAAGGCCTCAACGGCAATTTCGTCCGCGACCGCGTCTCGGTCGATGGCAAGAACGACCAGTCGGTCAACAGCTGGAACCTCTCCGGTCGCCTGACCTGGGATCTGGGCGCGGTGCGGCTGGTCTCGGTGACCGCCTATTGGGAGGGGGATTCCACCTCGGTCGGCGATGTCGACGGCGGCTTTGGCGCCTCCTTCCTGCCGCCGGCGCTGACCGGCCCGGGCTATATCCCCTTCACCGCCGAAACCCGCGACACCGTGCCTAAGCTGAAGCAGTTCACCCAGGAAGTCCGCCTGGAAAGCAAGGGCGATGGCCCGCTCAGCTATCAGGGCGGCGTCTTCTATTTCGATGAGACACTGCGCATCGTCAGCGAGAATTATTCGACGCTCGGCGATCCCAACAACGCCGCCGGCGGCGTCAACATCATCGTCTCGCAACGCCAGGCGAGCAAGGCCTGGGGCCTGTTCGGCTCGCTCACCTACAAGCTGACCGAGGATTTCAGCGTGACGGGCGGCCTGCGCTACAACAATGACAAGCGGGACTATGGCGTGGTGCGCAGCAGGGACACGCAGTTCCCCAACTTCCTGCAAAACCCGCTGGGCACGGTGAACCGCAACGTCAGCGCCGACAATGTCACCTGGGACCTCAGCGCCCAGTATAAGGCGAGCGAGGATGTGAACCTTTACGCCAAGGTGGCGAAGGGCTTCCGCGCCCCCAGCATCCAGGGCCGCATCCTGTTCCCGCCGGCGACCGCGACACCGCTCGAATCGGGCGTCACCGTCGGCCGTTCGGAAACCATCATGTCCTATGAAGCGGGCGTGAAAACCACCTTCCTCGATGGCCGCGGCCGCTTCAACCTGTCGGGCTTCCTCTACGATCTCAAGAACGCGCAGCTCACCGCGGTCGGCGGCGGCGTCAACGCCAACCGCCTGATCAACGCGAAGAATGTCCGCGGCTACGGCCTGGAGGCGGATTTCGAGATCAAGCCGGTGCCCGAGCTGCTGCTGACCGCCGGCATCAGCTACAACCACACCGAAATCCGCAGCCCCGGCCTGACCACCGCCGCCTGCGGCGCGGTGCGGGTGGATAGCTTCCCCAATGTCTCGCTCTGCACCATCCTCGACCCCGTGGTGGTGCCAGCAGCGCCGTTCAGCCCGGCGATCGTCAACATCAACGGCAACAGCCTGCCGCAAAGCCCGCGCTGGATCGCCAACTGGACCGCGCGCTATGGCGTGCCGGTCGGCGACGGCGAGCTCTACGCCTATACCGACTGGGCCTACCGCTCGAAGATCAACTTCTTCCTTTATGATTCCGTCGAGTTCCAGGACAAGCACATGCTCGAAGGCGGCCTGCGCATCGGCTACAAGACCGATCGCTTCGACGTCGCCGGCTTCGTCCGCAACATCACCAACGATAGCTCCGCCGTGGGCGGCATCGATTTCAACAACCTGACCGGCTTCGTCAACGAACCCCGTGTCTGGGGGATCGAGGCCGGCATCCGCTTCTGAGGCTTTGACGGCACCTGATGATGCGATAGTCGGTCGGCGTGCAGCTGACCGACACCGCGCTCATCCTCTCCGCCCTGCCCCATGGCGAGACCGGCGCCGTGGTGCGCGTGCTGACCGCCGACCATGGCCTGCGCGCCGGCTTCGTCGCCGGTGGACGCGGCCGGACGCTGCGCCCTGTCCTGCAACCCGGCAACCGCGTCGCCGTCTCCCTACGCGGACGCGCCGCCAGCCAGTTGCCGTCGATGACGCTGGAACTGCTGCAAAGCCGCGCGCTCCTCGCCTTCGACCCGACCAGCGCCGCCGCGCTCGACTGGCTGACCCGCCTGACCGCCGCAACCCTGCCCGAAGCCGACGCCCACCCGGCGCTGTTCACCGCACTCGACGGCGTGCTGAACGCGATGGACGGCCCCATCGCCGGCTGGGCCATGGGCATCCCCCGCTACGAACTGCTGCTGCTCACGGAGCTGGGCTTCGGCCTCGACCTCACCACCTGCGCGCTCACCGGTGTCCGTGAAGGCCTTGCCTTCGTCAGTCCCAACAGTGGCCGCGCCGTCAGCGCCGCCGCAGTGGCCGGCACCGACTATCGCGACAAGCTGCTCCCGCTGCCGGCGTTCCTGCTCACCGGCGGCTCCGCGACGACCGACCAACTCGGCGCCGCCCTCCGCCTTACCGCCCATTTCCTGCCCCGCCTGCCCGGCCTGCCCGACCAAAAAATGCGCGAAAGGGTGCTGCGTGACCTTGCTTCCGGGGGATAATGCCGTCGATGAGGACATCAATCGTCACGCTTGATCTATAACGCCCAGTGTTATATGTGATCCATCTATTCGGAGGCAGGTCATCACGCGCATTTTCATGAACGGCTGGTTCGAACGCTTTGCCAGGAAGGAAAGGCTTTCGACATTGATCCTTCGGGAGGCTGTTGCACGGGCTGACAAGGGCCTGATCGATGCCGATCTGGGCGCCGGGGTCATCAAGCAGCGGGTGGCGCGCGCGGGACAGGGAAAGTCGGGCGGATATCGAACGTTGATCCTGTTCCGGCACGGCGACCGTGCCATTTTCGCCTTTGGTTTCGCCAAAAGCCGGCAGGCCAATATCCCACGGGCGGACTTGGCCATTTTGAAGGATGCGGCTGCAGAGGCGTTGGCATGGAGCCAGGACGAATTGAACCAACTGGTGGTGTCGGGTGCATTGGTGGAGATAAGGGATGAGCGTGAAGACTGAAAAAACCTATCGCAGCGCGATTGCCGGCGCGGTGCACGAAATGATGCGCGACGCCCATGACGCCGGCGTGGTGTCCCGCGCGACCATGCGCAGCTTCGACGCAGCATGCCTGGCACCCGCGCCAATGTTGGCGGGCGAAGACATCCGCTCGATACGCGAACGGGAGCAGGTGTCCCAACCGGTATTCGCAGCCTACCTTAACGTCTCGCGCAACCTGGTATCAGATTGGGAACGCGGCGTGAAACGCCCAGGTGGCCCCGCGCTGCGATTGCTCTCGATCATCCAGCGTAAAGGGTTGGAAGCGGTAACATGAGAGATGTTAGGTTTTCCGTTGACGCGATCGTTTGGTCATGCTGTCTTCATGGGCAGTTTATCTTCTGAATTCCCTGCTCTCCTGACAGAGGTAGATATGGATTTTCGCAGCATGAGCCTTTTGTTAGCGACAATCATGTTGTCTGGATGTGGCGTGTTTGGTTCACCTGGCGCGCCGTCTTATCCCTTCTCGGTTCGATGTGCGGCCTTGGCAGGTGTGTTTATAAATCGAATGGATCCAACGTATAAAGATGGATCCAAGCTCATAGCGAACGCTATAACGTTAAAAGCGCAAGCAGTGGCGGCAGCAAATCAACAGGCGACAGCATTGGGAAAAGATGCAGAGGATGTAGAAATAGAAATTATGAATCTCGGAACTATGACGACTGCAAAATTAAATGAAAGCAAGGATGAAAACTATAGAATACTAATCGAGGAAATAAATACGTGCTATCGTAAATTCCCGTAAATTTTTCTTATCTCTCGCATCGATTCTCTAATATACGAATATGTCTTGTATGTTGGAAAAGATATGATTATCGTTATGAGCCGATATATGGTCGTGATCCTTGATGTCTACCCAGCGGCCCTTGGGGCTATCTGCTTTGATCTGATCGACCGCATCAGACAGATTTGTTCCAAATGAGTGCCTCTCCATCGCCCACCAATGCGATCGTCGAAGAACCGTTTGAGGCGGCGCTCTCCGAACGCTATCTCGTCTATGCCCTCTCCACCATCACCAGCCGCTCGCTGCCCGATGTCCGCGACGGGCTGAAACCCGTTCACCGCCGCCTGCTCTGGGCGATGCGGCTGCTGCGGCTCGACCCGGAAAACGGCTACAAGAAATGCGCCCGTGTGGTCGGCGACGTCATCGGCAAATATCATCCGCACGGCGATGTCGCCGTGTATGATGCCATGGTGCGGCTGGCGCAGGATTTCGCGCTGCGGGTGCCGCTGGTCGACGGCCAGGGCAATTTCGGCAATATCGACGGCGATAATCCGGCCGCCATGCGCTACACCGAGGCGCGGCTGACCCGTGCCGCCATCCTGCTGATGGACGGCGTGGACGAGGACACCGTCGGCTTCAAGCCGACCTACAATGGCGAGGAGGAGGAGCCGGAGGTCTTCCCCGCCGCCTTCCCGAACCTGCTGGCCAACGGCGCGTCCGGCATCGCTGTCGGCATGGCAACCAGCATCCCGCCGCACAATGTCGCCGAGATCGCCGCCGCCGCCACCCTCCTGATCGACAATCCCGACACCAGCCTGATCGACCTGATGGCCGTGCTCCCCGGCCCGGACTTCCCCACTGGCGGCGTCATCGTCGACGGCCGCGACGCCCTGATCGAGGCCTATGGCAGCGGGCGTGGCAGCGTGCGCCTGCGCGCCGCTTGGGCGGTGGAGGAAGGCGCGCGCGGCAGCTGGGCCATCATCGTCAGCGCCATCCCCTATCAGGTGCAGAAATCGAAATTGATCGAAGCGATCGCCGCCCTCATCAACGAAAAGAAGCTGCCGATCCTGGAGGATGTGCGCGACGAGAGCGACGCCGAGATCCGCCTGGTGCTGGAGCCGCGCGCCCGCACCGTCGATCCCGCGACGCTGATGGAAAGCCTGTTCAAGCTGACCGACCTCGAAGTGCGTGTGTCGTTCAACATGAACGTGCTCGACGACCGGCGGACGCCGCAGGTGATGGGCCTGCGGGGGTTGCTGCTCGCCTGGCTGAAGCATCGCCGCGAGGTGCTGGTACGTGCCGCCGAACACCGCCTCACCCAGATCGCCGATCGGTTGGAGCTGCTGGCGGGCTATCTGATCGCCTATCTGAACCTTGATGAGGTGATCCGCATCATCCGCGAGGAGGATGCGCCCAAGCCCGTGCTGATGGCACGCTTCGCCCTCAATGACCGGCAGGCCGAAGCCATCCTCAACATGCGCCTGCGTGCGCTGCGCCGGCTGGAGGAGCTGGAGATCGGGCGCGAGGATGCAAAGCTCCGCGAGGAACAGGCCGGTTTGCAGGCGCTGGTCGGGTCGGAGGCGCGGCAACGGACCGCGCTCAAGAAACAACTGGCCGAACTGGCGAAACTGTACGCGACCGACACCCCGCTCGGCAGGCGACGCACCACCTTTGCCGATGCGCCTGCCGCCATGGCGCTGACCGCCGAGGCGATGATCGAGCGCGAACCGCTGACCGTGATCGCCAGCGCGAAAAACTGGATTCGCGCCATGAAGGGCCATGTCGATCTGACGACCACGGACCTCAAATACAAGGATGGCGACGGCGCGGCTTACGCCTTCCATGCCGAGACCACCGACCGGCTGCTGCTGCTCACCTCCTCGGGCCGCGCCTTCACGCTGGCGGCGAATGACCTGCCCGGCGGGCGCGGGTTCGGCGAACCGATGAGCCTGATGGTCGACCTGCCCGCCGGCGATGCCGTGGTGCACCTGGGCGCATGGCGTCCCGACACGCGCTGGTTGCTCGCCGCCAGCGACGGCCGTGGTTTCCTGTGCGAAAGCAATGACCTGCTGGCCGAAACGCGCAAGGGCCGGCAGGTGCTGAACCCGCGCGAAGGCGCCCGACTGGCGGTGGCAAGGCCGGTTCCCGCCGGCGCCGACAGTGTCGCGGTGGTCGGGGACAATCGCAAACTGCTGGTGATGCCGCTGTCGGACCTACCGGTCATGGCGCGTGGCCAAGGTGTCACCCTGCAAAAATATCGCGATGGCGGCTTGTCCGATGCCCTGCCCTTCCGGCTGGCGGACGGCCTCAGCTGGACCATGGGCGGCGACAGCGGCCGCACCCGTACCGAGGCCGATCTCACCCCGTGGCGTGGGGCGCGCGGTGCCGCCGGGCGGTTGCCGCCCAACGGTTTCCCGCGCGACAACCGCTTCGGCTGATCCGGCGCCGATACCGACGCCGGATCATCCCGTCACTGCGGCGGCGGCGCGCTTACCGTACCGTCGGGCAACACCGTCACTGTCGCCTGACGACCATTGCGGCTGGCCTTTCCTTCCCAGCTGCCGTCGGCCTTGCGCGTCATCTCCTGGATGTCGGCATAGCCGGCACCTTCCAGCGCCTTGCGTGCCGTGGTCGCGTCGATGCCCGCCCCGGTGGTCGCGGCGGGCGGCGCGGGTGGTGCCGCCGGTTCATTCTGCATGGTCTGCGCGCTGGCGGCGGTGGCCAGCAGTGCAGCCGCAATGGCAAGGGTCATTCTCATCATCTGTCTCCCAAGGGGCGGAACAGCGTCCCGCCAGGCAAAGCCCCCCTGCTGCAACGCGACATGCGGCTTTCGCTCCCCACCGTCCACGTCCGATGGGATGGGCCGATTGTCCAACAGGACGGGCGGAGTGGGGCGGCAACCTTGTCACGCCTGATCCGTTGCAGCAGCATCCAGCCCATGACCGCCGATCGCATCACCACCATCGACACCGTCCGCGGCTTCGCCGTGCTGGGCATCCTGCTGATGAACATCGCCAGCCTGGGGCTGCCATCCGACGCCTATGTCAATCCTGCGCTCGCCGGCGGCAGCACCGGCGCCGACCTGTGGGTATGGGTCGGAAACTGGCTGCTGGTGGATGGCCGGATGCGGGCGCTGTTCACTCTGCTGTTCGGCGCGTCGCTGCTGCTGGTGGCGGAACGCGCGGGCGACGCCGGCCTCGGCACCACCTGGCGGCGGCTGTTCTGGCTGTTCGTCATCGGCATGATCCACGCCTGGTTGATCTGGTACGGCGACATATTGGTGACCTATGCGCTGGCCGGCGTGATCGCCTTCCTGCTGCGCAACCGGTCGGTGCGTTTTCAGGCCGGCGCGGGCTGCGTGATCCTGCTGGCGCTGATGCTCTACGGCTTCAGCGGCTGGTGGTGGTTCGGACAGCAGGCGGCAGTCCTGGCCAGCCCGGCGGCAAGCGCCGACGCGCTGGCAGGCGCGCGCGAGCAACTCGCCGCCATCACCGTCTCGCCCGATGATGTCGCACGGGAGATCGCCGGCTATCGCGGCGGTTTCGCCGCCGTCTTCGAAACGCGGGCACCGACCACGCTATGGTTCCAGACCTATCTGCTGCCCACCTTCACCCTGTGGGAGGCTGTCGCGCTGATGCTGATCGGCATGGCCCTGTTCCGCCGCGGCTTCTTCAGCGGCGCCTGGTCCGCCGCCAGCTACGGCCGTCTGTTCTGGCTGCTGCCGCTCGGGGTGGCGGCAACCGCGCCCACCGCCTGGTGGCTGGTGCGCACCGGCTGGGACCCGGTGGTACAGCTCGCCGCCGATGCGCTTCGGCTGCCGGTGCAGGTGGGGATGGCGTTCGGCTATGTCGCGCTGGTGGTGCGGCTGGTGCAGACCGGCACGCTGCCCGGCCTGATGGCGCGGCTGGCGGCGTGCGGCCGCACGGCGCTCAGCAACTATCTCGGCGCCAGCATCCTGACCACGACGCTGTTCTACGGCTATGGCTTCGGTCGCTTTGCCCACTATGGCCGGGCGGAGCTGCTGCTCGTGGTGGCAGCCGTCTGGGCGTTGCAATTGTGGCTGTCACCGCTCTGGCTGCGCCATTTCCGCCACGGCCCGGCAGAATGGCTGTGGCGCTCGCTCACGCGAATGCAGCGGGTGCCGATGCGGAACGGATGACGGCCGCCGCGAAACCTCCGCGGCGGCCGTCCGCTTGTCCCGCGATCAGGCCGCCAACGCGGCGCGGCGGCGCAGGGTGCCGCCCACCAGGCCGAAGCCCATGATCATCATCGCCCAGGTGGCGGGTTCCGGCACCGCGGCGGTCGCCACCGTCACGCGGCCGATCAGCTGCGCGGTGTTGACCTGCTGTTCGGTGGTGGAGAAACCGCCGGCGGGCGATCCCCCCAGCGAGAAGCCCAGCACGTCGAGCGTGTAGGTATCGAGGCCGATCATGAAGGTGTCGGAGGTGCCGGCGAAGCTGGCCGTCACATGGTCGGCGCAGCCGTTGATGTTGATGCCCTGGCCATTGGCGCCGCCATAGGGGCAGGGATCCAGGCTGTTGGTGGTTTCATCGTGCAGGAATTTGAAGATGAAGCTCTTCGCACCCACCCCCGTGCCATCAACATCGACATCCGCGGTCAGCTTCAAGAAGACCGACGCGGCGGACGGCGGGAAGACCGGCAGGTTGACATGCTGGAAATCGCCCAGGACCAGATCGGGTGACGCGCCCGGCACCGTCAGGCTGGTGACCACCGTTCCGGCGGCGACATAGTTATAGCCGCTCTGACCGAAACCGGAATCACCGCCCCAGCGCACCGACGGGTTGATGGTCCCGTTGTTGGTGAACACGGTGATCGGATTGCCGTCAGTCAACGTGCCGTTGAACCAGGTGCCGGTCAGGTTGGAGAAGGTCACGATCGCGGCGTCGGCGGTGGATGCGGCAAACGCAACAGCCGAGACAAGCGCGAAACGCGCAACATTTTTGAGCATGAATGGGTCCCCATATATGTTTTCCCGCGCGATTCGGCGGTAAGAAATTTTACACACGTTATATGCCAAAACAATTCCCGAATGCGCATCGGGCCATTCATAATTTTTACAGGTGAGACGCGTTATTGGATGAGAGGAAGGCTCATGCGGCGTGGGGCACGATGCGATCAAGCTCGCCATTCAGCGCACGGCGAGCCAACGTCAACTCATATTGATCGCGCATGCGCAGGAAAAAGCCCGCCGACATGCCGAAATAACGCCCAAGCCTCAGATCAAGCTCCGCCTCGATCCGTTTTTTCCCCGCGACAACCGGTTCTACCTGCTCGACCGGCAGATTGATGGCATTTGCCAAAGCCTCTATCGTCAACCCCAACGGCGCGATGAACTCCGCCCGCAACATCTCACCAGGATGTTCCAGTGCGATATGCTGATCAGTGGTAGTCGACAATTTCGACATCATGCACGTGCCCGTCTTTCCAAACAAAGCATATACGCCATTGCATCGAAATTGAAATAGAGTGCTGTCCGTCGCGATCGCCGCTCAGCGCGTGTAGCCGATTGCCGGGGGGATTGCGCAGGTCGTCGAGTGTCTCTGCTGCGTGCAGCATGGCGAGCTTTGTGAAAGCGCGGGTCTGGAGGTTAGGGGGAAGCGAACGCGCCAACTTGCCCTCAAAAATGCTTCGGGCGGCACGGTCTTTGAAGCTGCTAATCATCCTGCCGCTCAGCCGGCAGCAAGCGCAAGAATTACGTTAGCAACCCGCTTCGCCTCCGAAGGCGTGAAATCGAACGGCACCGGCCCAACCTGAATAATCAGGTTGTCGCGCACTTGAATCGGCACAATCGACCCCATTGGGACAGGCGACCCAACAGTAGCAGATTCCTCCGCAACAAAGGGTCGTTGGGTTTTGATACGAGCGCCTTTACCCTTATCGCCAGATTTTTCGACAACATCCGACATATGGTTGCGGGAGCGTCCAGATGGGCGAAAACCGATCGGATTTGCCCGATACGCCTTGAAGTCGGCAAGCGCACTTTCCAACCTGCTCCGATATGTCCGCAAACTGTCAGGGGTGTAATTCTTGCCCAGCTTGTTGGTGAAACGCATCATGGCGTGCTCAACGTCAAGCTTCGTGACGTCCACCAAATCCTCAGGATCAAGCGCTCCGAGCACCTTGTTCGCTGTCGCCTTGCGCGCTTGCGCCGTATTCGCCGGGAGCAACCCCTTTTCCGCAACCCACGCGAGGAATGCCACGAAATCGCCCTTTGTCACACCATTCATCGATCATCCCCTACGAGATGTTCGAAAGATGGCGTCAATGTCACATTTTGTCAAACAGACATGTTAGCCATCACCCTCACCGTCCCCACTTCCGCTGCGTCTTCCCGAACCGCGTCTTCCGCGTCCCCGGCCGCCCCGCCTCCGCCCGGCCTTTCACCGGCGCCGCGCGCTCGGTCGTCACACTCAGTTCGTCCGCCTCCAGCTTGCGGATTTCATCCCGCAACCGTGCCGCTTCCTCGAACTCCAGGTCGGCGGCCGCCTTCTGCATCCGCCCCTCCAGCTCCTTGATGTAGGCGCGCAGATTGTGGCCCACCAGGTGCGGCGTGTCCTCGTCGATCTCGACCGTCAGATGGTCCTTGCTCGCCACATGCGCCATCAGGTCGGCGATGCCGCGCTTGATCGTCGTCGGCGTGATGCCATGTTCGGCGTTGTAGGCCAGTTGCTTGTTCCGGCGACGTTCAGTCTCGGCCAGCGCCCGCTCCATGCTGCCGGTCATCCGGTCGGCATAGAGGATCACCCGCCCCTCCACATTGCGCGCCGCCCGCCCGATGGTCTGCACCAGGCTGGTCTCGCTGCGCAGAAACCCCTCCTTGTCCGCGTCCAGGATCGCCACCAGGCCACACTCCGGAATATCCAGCCCCTCCCGCAGCAGGTTGATGCCCACCAGCACATCATAGACCCCCAGCCGCAGGTCGCGGATCAGTTCGATGCGTTCCAGCGTCTCCACGTCGCTGTGCATATAGCGCACCTTCAGCCCGGCCTCGTGCATGAACTCGGTTAGGTCCTCCGCCATGCGCTTGGTCAGCGTCGTCACCAGCGTGCGGTATCCGTTCCGCGCCACCATCTTGCATTCGGCGATCAGGTCATCCACCTGATCCTCCACCGGGCGGATGGTGACGACAGGATCCACCAACCCCGTCGGCCGGATCACCTGTTCCACGAACACGCCGCCGGTCTGCGTCATCTCCCAGCTGCCCGGCGTGGCGCTGACATGCACCGTCTGCGGCCGCATCGCCTCCCATTCCTCGAATTTCAGCGGCCGGTTGTCGATGCAGCTGGGCAGGCGAAAGCCATATTCCGCCAGCGTCACCTTGCGCACCCGGTCGCCGCGACTCATCCCGCCGATCTGCGGCACGGTCACATGGCTCTCGTCCACGAACAGGATGGCATTCTCCGGCAGATATTCGAACAGCGTCGGCGGCGGCTCACCCGGCAGCCGTCCGGTCAGGAAGCGGCTGTAATTCTCGATGCCGGCGCAGCTTCCGGTCGCCGCGATCATCTCCAGGTCGAACTGCGTCCGCTGCTCCAGCCGCTGCGCTTCCAGCAGCCGGCCCTCGGCGTTCAGCTCCTTCAGCCGCTCGCCCAGCTCATGCCGGATCGCCACCGTCGCCTGCTGCAACGTCGGCCCCGGTGTCACATAGTGGCTGTTGGCGTAGATCTTGATATAGTCCAGGTTGGCCACTTTGTTCCCGGTCAGCGGGTCGAACTCGGTGATGCTCTCGATCTCCTCGCCGAAGAAGCTGATGCGCCAGGCGCTGTCCTCATAATGGCTCGGAAACAGCTCCAGCGTGTCGCCGCGCAGCCGGAAAGTCCCCCGCGTGAAGGCCGCCTCGTTGCGCTTGTATTGAAGCGCCACCAGCTTGCGGATGATCTCCCGCAGGTCATGACTGTCGCCCTTCTTCAGGCTGAAGGTCATCGCCGAATAGGTCTCCACCGAACCGATGCCGTAAAGGCAGCTGACCGACGCCACGATGATCACATCGTCCCGCTCCAGCAGGGACCGGGTGGCCGAATGGCGCATCCGGTCGATGGCCTCGTTCACGCTCGATTCCTTCTCGATATAGGTATCGCTGCGCGGCACATAGGCCTCGGGCTGGTAATAGTCGTAATAGCTGACGAAATATTCGACCGCATTGTTCGGAAAGAAACTCTTGAACTCGCCATAAAGCTGCGCCGCCAGGATCTTGTTCGGCGCCAGCACCAGTGCCGGCCGCTGCACCGCCTCGATCACCTTCGCCATGGTGAAGGTCTTGCCGCTGCCGGTCACACCCAGCAGCACCTGGTCGCGTTCGCCGGCCTCCGCCTGTGCCACCAGCTCGGCGATCGCGCCCGGCTGATCGCCCGACGGGCTGTAATCGCTCACCAGTTCGAACCGCCGGCCGCCCTCCGATTTCTCCGGCCGGTTCGGCCGATGGATGATAACGGGGCCTTCGCGCTCGACGTCGGCCAGGCTGGTGCGAATCGTGATGCTCATGCCCACATTATGCGCGGCGGTCGCGCTTTGTTCCACTCACCTTTTGTCGCCTCCATCCAATCCACCTGACCGGGGCCGGGCTATCAGACCCGCTGTTCTCGTTGCGGAGCATATCATGACCCCATCCCTCTTTCGTCTTTTCGTCGGCCTGGCGCTGCTCGGCGGCACCACCGCCCTGCTGTCGGCCGCGCCGGACCTGCGCCCGGGCGAGTGGGAAGTGACCATGCAAAACCAGTTCCAGAAAATGCCCGAAGGCATGCCGCCCGAAGTGGCGAAGATGATGGCCAGCCAGGCGGGCAAGGGCCGCACGATGCGCTATTGCATTACCGCCGAGGAACTGCGGCGCGATCCCGCGGCCTGGGCGGGCAAGGACGCCAATTGCACCGTCAGCAACTACCGCATGTCCGCCGGCACCATGACCATGGACCGCGTCTGCCGCCATGACGGGGAAACGACCGCCACCTCGATGCGCGGCAGCTATACGCCGACCAGCTATGCCATGTCGGGCGCGATCAACCACAGGGGATCGAAGCGCGGTTCCGGCGACATGGCGATGACGCTGAAGATGCAGGGCCGCTGGGTCGCCGCCACCTGCTCGGCAAAGGCACGCTGAAGCCATCGGATCAGGATTCGCTCGCCGCCGCGACAAGCTGTGACTGTCCATGCGCCCCGCGCGGCGCTATAGCCGCGCCATGAGCCTCTGGACCGGCCTTCTCCTATTGCTGCTGACCATCCTCGTGATGGAAATCGTCGCCTATGTCAGCCACCGCTGGGTCATGCACGGCTTCCTGTGGAGCCTGCACAAATCGCACCACGAACCCCGCCATGGCCTGTTCGAGAAGAATGACTGGTTCGCCGTGATGGGCGCCGTCCCCTCGATCATCATGATCCTGCTCGGCACTCTCCCCGGCTTCTGGGACGGCTGGCTGTACATCGGCCTCGGCACCACCGCCTACGGCGCCATCTATTTTGGCTTCCACGACATCATCGTCCACCGCCGCATCGAAACCGGCTATGTCCCCCGCTCCGCCTACATGAAACGCATCGTCCAGGCGCACCGGCTGCACCACGCCGTCGCCTCCAAACATGGCACGGTCAGCTTCGGCTTCATCTGGGCGCCGCCGGTGCGGGAGCTGCTCGCGGAACTGGAATCCAACCGCTCCGCCGTGCTGCGCACCAACGACAGCCAGCTCGCCCGCGCCGACTAGAGCGAGTCTCGATCTGACTGCGTCAGATCGGCCGCTCTAACTTATTGTTTTGCCGCATGGGTTTCCGATGCTGGTGATTCCACCAGATCGGAACATGCTCTAAACCGACCGCAGTGCCGCCTCCAGCCGGTCGAACAGCAGGTCGATCTCGGCATCGCCGATCACCAGCGGCGGGCAGATCGCCACCGTGTCCACCACCGCGCGCACGATCAGCCCCTCCCACAACGCCGCCGCCTGCACCCGTGCCGCATCGGCCGCGTCGGCCATCTCCACCCCGCCGATCAGGCCGATGCCCCGCGCCTCCCGCACGCCGGGCACCTGGTTCAGCGCCGCCAGCCGCCGCTGGAAGCGCGGCGCCTTTGCCGCCGCCGCACCAACGATGTCCCGCTCGCGATAGAGGGCCAGCGTCTCCCGCGCCACCGCACAGGCCACCGGATGCCCGCCATAGGTGAAACCATGGCCGAAACTGCCGCGCCGGCCCGACTCTTCCGCCACTGTCGCGTAAATCGCCTCGCTGACCATCAGGGCCGACAGCGGTTGATAGCCGCTGGTCAGCTGTTTCGCGCACACCAGCATGTCCGGCACCATGTCAAAGGTTTCGCACCCCCACATCCGGCCCGTGCGACCGAACCCGGTGATCACCTCGTCGGCGATCAACAGGATGCCGTGGCGCCGCAGGATTGGCTGGATCGCCGCGAAGTAACCCGCGGGCGGCAGGATCACACCCCCCGCCCCGATCAGCGGCTCAGCGATCATCGCGGCGATCGTCTCCGCGCCCTCCGCCGCGATCACCGCTTCCAGCTCATCCGCCAGCCGCGCCGTGAACGCGGCCTCGCTTTCCCCCGGTCGCGCCTGCTGTGCCGCGTGCGGCGCGGTCAGGTGGATGGCGAACGGCCGCGGCAGGTCGAAACCGCCATGGATCCCCGGCAACCCGGTCAATGACCCGGCCGCCACCGTCACACCATGATAGGCGCGCCGCCGCGCCAGGATGCGCTTGCGCCCCGGCTCACTGCGCGCATTCCAGAAATACCAGGCCAGCTTCACCGCGCTGTCCACCGCCTCGCTGCCCGAGGTCGCGAAAAAGGCCCGCGTCAGCCCCGCCGGCGCGATCGCCGCCAGGTCCGCGGCCAGCCTGATGCCCGGTTCATGCGCGCGATGGCCGAAGCTCTGCTGATAGGGCAGCGTCTCCAGCTGCCGCGTCGCCGCCGCCACCAGCCGCCGCTCCGAATAACCCAGCCCCACGCACCACAGCCCCGCCATGCCGTCCAGCAGCCGCCGGCCGTCGTCGGTCTCCAGCCACACGCCCTCGCCGCGCGCGATGGTCAATGGCCCGACACTGGCGTGCAGCGCCAGGTTGGTCTGCGGATGGAAGCTGTGGGCCAGGTCGGCCGCGCGCAGGTCCATCACGCCGCCTTCGGCGACACATAGAGGTCG
The DNA here is from genome assembly GCF_014117445.1 of Sandaracinobacteroides saxicola. Lineage (NCBI taxonomy): Bacteria > Pseudomonadati > Pseudomonadota > Alphaproteobacteria > Sphingomonadales > Sphingosinicellaceae > Sandaracinobacteroides > Sandaracinobacteroides saxicola. Next base: position 2,444,979 of record NZ_CP059851.1, read on the forward strand.
TTGAAAAATTCCGTCATCACCTTCGCCGCCACCTCCGGTTGCATGGCATTCAGCATCTCGTTGATCGCCGTCGTGCCCTCCGGCAGCCCCTCGCTCGTCCCCGCCGCCGCCATCAGCTGCCGGTAGGTCTCGGGCGTGAAGCTGTCGGCGCTCAAACTCCCCAGCAGCGCCTTCATCGGCGCCGGGATCGCCGCCTCGTTGCTGCCGCGGGCCTCCTCGATGCTGGCCCGCAGGTCCGGCAGGAACCGCTCCACCACATCGATGGTGCTCTGGTCAATCGACAGATGGATATTCTCCCGGCTCCCCATATAGCCCAGTTGCGGCTGCACGAACCATCCCCGCCGCCGCATCGCATCAACGATGGGAAAGATGCTGAACTCGTCGCTGGTGAACGCCACCAGGCAGGATTCGGGTTCCGCCATCAGCCGCACGCCCGGCGTTGCGCGAACGGCATCGGCGATGCGCCGCGTCGCCGCCAGCGTCCGCTCGGCAAAACGCATGTAACCCTCGTCGCCCAGATAGTTCAGCACCGCCCAGCACGCGGCAAGCGGCCCGCCGGACTTGGTGCTCTGGATGGTGGGGTTGATCACGCTATAGCCCGTCCAAGTCGCCGCGGTGAAAATCTGGTGCCGCCGCAGTTCCTTGCTGCGATAGAGGACGACGCTCGCCCCCTTCGCGGCATAGCCATATTTGTGGAAATCCATGCTGATGCTGGTGACGCCCGGCACCGCGAAATCGAAATCCGTCACCGCCGCACCCAGCCGCCGGAAGTAAGGCAGGATGAAACCGCCGATGCAGCCATCGACATGCAGCAGCACTTGCCGCTCCAGCGCCAGCGCCCCCAGTTCGGGGATCGGATCGACCACGCCATGCGCATATTGGCAGGCGCTGCCGACGATCAGCGCGGTGCTCTCGTTCATCGCCGCCGCCATGTCCTCCGCCCGCACCTTGAACGTGTCGGCATCAACCGGCACCAGCCGCATCGGCATGTCGAGATAGTGCGCCGCCTTCTGGAAGCAGGCATGCGCCGTCACCGGCAGCACGATCTCCGGCTCGGCGATGCCCCGCACCGCGCGCGCATGGTCGCGCGCGGCTTTCACGGCCAGAATGCAGCTTTCGGTGCCGCCGCTGGTGAAATTGCCCACGCAATCGGCGTCGCCACGCAGATGGTCCACCGCCATCGCCACGATCTCGGTCTCGAACCGCAGCAGGCTGGGATAGACCGTCGGGTCCAGCGCATTTTCCGTCAGGTAACGCATATAGGCGGCCTTCACCACCGCCTCCACGTCCCGCCCGCCTTCATAGACATAGGCAAAGGTGCCGCCTTCGCGCCACGGCAGGTCATGCACACCATACTCCTCCAGCGCCGCCATGATCTCGGCTTCGCTGCGACCTGTCGCCGGTATCCGCATCCTGTCCTCCCCGTTTGTCACAGCCTGGAATGCGGCGCCGCTTGCGTCAACCGCCCGCCTGCCGCACCGTGACGCCCGTGACGGGGCGGGTGCGGAAAACAGCCTGGGTGCTGGCGGAATCGGCGAACGAGCCGACCTATGGCCTTATCCAGCGCTATGTCTTCGCCAGCTATTTCGTCAGCACGCTGGGTGCGGGCAGCGCTGGCGAAGCCATGTGGGGCCTGACGCTCGGCCTCGCCGGCCTCATCGTCGCCCTCTTCGGTCCGGTCGTCGGCGCACTGGCCGACGCTGCCGGCCGCGTGAAGCCATTGTTGCTGCTCTGCGCCACCGGCCTGTTCCTCGCCAACCTATCGCTCTGGTGGGCGGTGCCCGGCGTGCCGCTGTGGCAGGTCGCGCTGCTGGTCGCCGCCGGCGCCGCGCTTGTCGAGTTCGTCGCCATCCTCACCAACGCCTTCCTGCCGCGCGTCGCCGGCGCAGCGGACGCGGGAATCCTCTCCGGCCTGTCGCTCGGCCTCGCCCAGCTCACCGGCATCGTGCTGCTCCTGCTCATCCTCCTGCTCGGCGGCAGCGCCGCCACGCCCCACCTTGCCGACCGCGCCGCCGGCCCGCTGGCCGCGCTCGCCCTCGCGCTCTTCCTGCTGCCGCTCCTGCTCCTCATCCCGGACAACCCCCGCCGCGGCACCCCCGGGCCATTGCTGCGCAAGGGCCTCACCACCCTGCTCGCCACCCTCAGGGACGCCTGGGCCAACCGCCCCATCCGCTGGCTGCTGATCGGCCGCATGTTCGGCAACGACGGCATGGCGCTGGTCTTCGCCTTCGCCGGCATCCTCGCCGGCAGCGCCTATGGCTGGGGCGCGCGCGAACTCGCGATCTACGGCATCGCCGTCACGCTGGCCGCCGCCAGCGGCGCGCTGGCCAGCGGCTGGATCGCGCTGCGCCTGGGCACCACCCGCCTGCTGCTGGCCTCCCTCATGCTCGTCGCCCTCGGCCTGGCCGGCATCCTCCTCACCGACGAAACCCGCCTCTGGGGCGTCGCCACCGGCGCCCCCGCCGGCACCTTCCTGCAAAGCCCGCAGCAGATCGGCTTCCTCCTCACCGCGATGCTGGTCGCGCTGGGCGCCGGGCCCGCCTATGCCGCCATGCGCGCGCTGATGGCCACCCTCGCCCCGCCCGATCGTGCCGCCAGCTATTTCGGCCTGTTCAGCGTCGTCGGAAAGGCCAGCGCCTTCGTCGGGCCCCTGGCCGTGGGCCTCGCCACCGCCGCCACCGGCAACCTCCGCCTGGCGCTCACCATCGGCATCCTGTTCCTCATCGCCGCACTGGGCTGTTTCGCCCGCATCCGCGTGGCATAAGGCGGCGATGCTCGACCTCCGCCCCCATTGCGAATGTTGCGATGCCGATCTGCCGCCCGCGGCCGACGCCCGCATCTGCTCCTTCGAATGCACCTTCTGCGCCCCCTGCGCGGACGCCATGGCCGGTCGGTGCCCGAACTGCGGCGGCAATCTGGTGCCGCGCCCCATCCGTCCCCCTGCCGCGCTTGCCGCCTACCCGCCGTCCGCCGTCCGCATCCACCGCCAGACCCCCTGCCCGCCGGCATGACCTTCGCCCTCACCCGCGCCGCCGCGCTCGAACGCCTCGCCGCCTTCCTGCCCCACGCCGGCCGCGCCTATGCCGGCACCCGCAACCTCGACCGCGGACCCGGCAAGCGCAGCAACGTCAGCGAGCTTTCGCCGGCCATCCGCCGCCGACTGATTACCGAGGAGGAGGTGGCCAAGGCTGCCCACGCCGCCCATGGCCACACGGCGGAGAAGTTCATCGCCGAGGTCTGCTGGCGCAGCTACTGGCGCGGCTGGCTCGAAGCCCGGCCGTCGGTGTGGCAGGATTATCTCACCCAGGTCGCGGCCGCCGACCTCGACCTCTCCCGCGATGCCGGCCTGCGCACCGCCTATGCCGACGCCGTCAACGGCCGCACCGGCATCGACGCCTTCGATGGGTGGGCGCGCGAACTCACCGACACCGGCTATCTCCACAACCACGCCCGCATGAGCTTCGCCAGCATCTGGATCTTCACGCTCCGCCTGCCCTGGGCGCTTGGCGCCGCGCATTTCTACCGCCACCTGCTCGATGCCTGCCCCGCGTCCAACACGCTCGGCTGGCGATGGGTCGCCGGCCTCCAGACGCCCGGCAAGACCTATCTCGCCCGCGCGGCCATCATCCGCGACACCAGCTGCGGCCGCTTCCGCGTCGAGGCCTCGCTCGCCACCAGCGCACCCCCGCTCGCCGGCCCACCCCACCCCGCACCAATCCCCCCGTCGCGCCTGTCCCCACCCGATCCCGCCGCCCGCACCCTGGTCTGGATCACCTCAGAGGACTGCACCCCCGAAACCCTCGATTTCGGCATAAGCCCGCTGGCCATCGTCGCCGTGGACTCGATCGGCGGCGACCCCGCCGATGCGAAGCGCGCCGCCGCCGACTCCGCGCTCGCCGATGCCTGCATCCGCGCCGAGGCCCATTTCCAGGCCCCCGTCACCCGCCTGCCCGAAGCCGCCCTGCTCGATGCGCTGGACGACGCCGCCACCGCGGCCCGCGCCACCCAGATCGTCACGCCCTACGCCCCCGTCGGCCCGGTCGCCGACCGTATCGCATCGCTCACCGACCCGCTCGCCCGCCGCGGCATCGCGCTGCGCCGCGTCCTCCGCCCCTGGGATGCCCGCGCCTGGCCGCACGCCACGCGGGGCTTCTTCGCCTTCAAACCCGTCATCCCCTCGCTGCTGGCATGATCCCCTTCCGCGCCTCCGGCCTTCGCGCCGCCTCCCTGCTCCTCACCAGCCCGCATAGCGGCACCTACCTGCCGCCGGCCTTCCGCACCACCAGCCACCTCTCCACCCTGGCGCTGCGCCGCATCGAGGACGCCCATGTCGGCACCCTCCTCGCCCTCGCCGTCGAGCGCGGCGCGCCGCTTATCGAAGCCACGCACGCCCGCGCCTGGCTCGACCTGAACCGCGCCGAGGATGAACTCGACCCCGGCCTGTTCGACACCCCACCCCCTCGCCCGCTCGCCGATACCGAGCGCGTGCGCGCCGGCTACGGCCTCATCCCGAAACTCGCCGGCACCCACACCCCCATTCACCATCGCCCGCTCCAATGGGCCGATGCAGAGGCCCGGATCGAGACCCTCCACCGCCCCTGGCACGCGGAAATCGCCGCCCGCCTCGCCGCGGCCCGATCGCAGCATGGCACGGCGCTTCTCCTCGATTGCCACTCCATGCCGACCCTGCCCGGCCCCCGCCCCGCCCAGGTGGTGCTGGGGGACGCGCACGGCACCACGGCCGACCCCGCATTGACCGCGGCGGTCGCGGACTGGCTGCGCGGCCGCGGCTGGCGGGTCGCGCTTAACGCCCCCTATGCCGGCGGCCACGCCATCCGCCGTCACGGCGCCCCCGCCCAGGGCATCCACGCCCTCCAGCTCGAAATCGACCGCGCGCTGTACATGGACCTTGCCACGCTCCGCCCCAACGCCGGCTTCGTGCGCCTCGCCTCCATGCTGGCGGATTTGGCGGGCTGGTGTCTCGCCCGAGCCCCGGCCATCATGGCCGGCCAGTGGCGACAGGCAGCGGAATGACCAGGGTTCTCATCATCGGCGCGGGGTGCAGCGGCTTCACCACGGCAAAACGGCTGAAGGACGCCGGTGTCGCCTTCGACTGGTTCGAAATGTCGGACCGCATCGGCGGCAACTGGGCCTATGGCAACCCCAACGGCCGCAGCGCCGCCTACCAGTCGCTGCACATCGACACCTCCAAATGGCGCCTGGCGTTCGAGGATTTCCCTGTCCCCGCCAACTGGCCGGACTTCCCGCACCACAGCCTGATCAACGATTATTTCAACGCCTATGTCAATCATTTCGGCCTGCGCCCGCTGATCCATTTCAATCACGAGGTGCAGTCCGTCCGCCAGCATGAAGACGCCACCTGGCACGCCACCGTCAACGGCGACGCGCGCGGCCCCTACAGCCATGTCGCGGTCGCCAACGGCCACCACTGGTGCCCCAACATCCCCGACATCCCCGGCCATTTCGACGGCATCGAGATGCACGCCCGCGATTACCGCACGCCCTTCGAACCGGTGAACATGGTGGGCAAGCGCATTGTCGTCGTCGGGCTCGGCAACACCGCGGTCGACATCGCCTCCGAGCTCGGCCAGCGCACCATCGCCGCCCGGCTGTGGGTCAGAGCGCGGCGCGGCGTCTGGGTCCTGCCGAAATACCGGAACGGCCAGCCGATGGACAAGACCATCCTCCCCGGCTGGTTCCCGCTCGGCCTGAAACGCCGGCTCGGTGCCGCCGCGGTCAAGAAGATGGTCGGCCGCATGGAGGATTTCGGCCTCCCAACGCCCGACCATGAGCCGCTGGAAGCCCACCCCACCGTCAGCAGCGAGTTCCTCGCCCGCCTGGGCAGCGGCGACATCGCCGTGAAACCGATGGTCAGCGAAAAAGTTGGATCCGAGCTGGTCTTCGCCGACGGCAGCCGCGAGACCGTCGATGTCCTCATCCACGCCACCGGCTACCGCCTCAGCTTTCCCTTCCTGGACGCGCGGGACGTCGCGCTGAAGGACAATCACCTGCCCCTGTTCAAGCGCATGGTGCAGGCCGAACCGCGCCTGCACGGCCTGTGGTTCATGGGCCTTGCGCAGCCGCTCCCCACCCTCGTCAACTTCGCCGAACAGCAGTCGAAACTCTTCGTCGCGCACCTGACCGGCGCCTACACCCTGCCCTCTCCCTCCGACATGGCCCGTATCATCGCCGCCGACGAAGCCGCCCACAAAGGCCATTATTACAGCAGCCCCCGCCACACCATCCAGGTCGACTTCGACCGCTATTGCCACGACCTCCGCGCCGAAATGACCCGCGGCGCAAAACGCAAGGTGGCGGCCTGACAACGAAGAACGTCGTCGCCTGCCAATTCACGCTGTCTGATATCGCGCAGCGGCAAGCGCCGTCAGCGTGCAATGTGGATCCCGGGGTGCTGGTCCCGTGCCTCCATCACGGGGCTGAACATGTCGTTGCCAGCCAGCGTCCATATGCCCTCGATCGTGTCGTTCGGTTCAGCATTGTGGAAATATCGAACATTCGTTTTGAGAGACTTATGGCTCCCTATCCCGGGTCATTTCGCGTGGGTCAGAATTGATACCCCAGTCCGACGCTGTATCCAACCTTGCGGGTGAAGCTTTCCCAGGTGGCGCCGGCCTTGAAGATGGTGCGGCCGTCGTCGAACGCCTTGGAGAAGCCGGCGGCGACTGCATTGACATCGCCACGGCCGCCCAGCGCCACCGCGATCATGCCCATGCCTGGCACGATCACTTGCGGCAGGCCGGCGAGGGCGTTGCTGCTGGCAGCGGCGGCATCGATCTTGCGGTCCATCCGCGCGAGGTCGAAGCTGACCCGCGACAGCGCCTGGTCGGTGTAGGCATTCGCCTGCGACAGCGTTTGCGCCGCGCTGGCGTTCAATTGCCCGACATTGACGGCATCGGTCGGCAGCGTGCCTATGCCGACGTTGCGCATCGGCACGGCATCCCCGCCGGGATTGAGCGTGACGCTGCCGCGGCCCGCATCATATTGCACGCTGTTGCCGGCCGTCTGCAGGGCAGCATCCGCGGTCGCCTGTGCCTGCTGCGCGGCAGTTGTGGCGGCGCTGGCAACCCCGGCGGCGCTCGAAACGCCGGAGTCGAGCGCCGCCACTGCCGCACCGACGTTGCCATAGGAAACGCCCTGCACTGCATAGCTGGGCGCCGTTACCGCGCCGGTTGTCGGATCGACCGTGGAACCGCCGCCAAGCGCGTCGGCCACACCCCGCAACGCCTGGTTGGTGGCTGCGAGCTGCCCGCCGTTGACCGCCGCGGTGGAACCCGGCGCCACGCTGCCGGCCGCAACATTGGTCAGCGCCACCGGAGCTGCACCGCTGCCGCCGAGCGTGATCGCCGACTTCGACCCGTCGTCATACTGGACAGCATTGGCGGTCGATGTGCGCAGCTGGCTGACATTGACTGCATCGGTATCCGCCACACCCGCCGTGACCCCGGCAAGCGTGCGCGTTCCACCGCTCCCGGTCAGGTCCACGACCGTGCCGCCGGTCGCGGCGCCAACGGTGATCGTGCCTGCACCCGGCGCTCCGCCCGTTTGCTGCACAAGCCCCACTGTGCCGGCGTTCACCGCCTGTTGCAGGTTGGTAATGGCACTCGTGTTGCCGGCAATCGCCAGGGTGTTAGCCGCCGTCGCTCCGTCGAGCGCGGTCAGCGCATCGCCGACATTGTTGAAGCTGCTGCCCTGAACAGCATAAGTCGGCGCGGAGATGGCACCGGTCAGCGGGTCATGGGTCGCGCCGCCGCCCAGCGCCGCTGCGGTATCGGCCCCGGTTTTGGCCGCGGCTTGCTGGGCTGCGAACAACTGACCGCCGTTGACGGCCTGGGTCGAACCAGCCGCGAGCTCGCCCGCGGCAACATTGTCCAGGGTCACGGGACCGGCGCCGGCGCCGACCAGCGCGAGATTCTGGGTCGGGGTGCCGCCGTTCGGTGTCGTTGGGCTGCCTGGATTGGCATAGCGTACCGGACCGACGCCGCCATTGGCGACATTGTTCGACAGCGCGTTGATCGCGTTGCTGTTGTTGGTCGTCGCACCATCGAGCGCGGTCAGCGCGCCGCCGATAGTGTTGTAGGTATTTCCCTGCACTGCGTAGCTGGGCGGGGTCACGGTGCCGGTCGCCGGATCGACCCCGGCGCCGCCACCGAGCGTGTTCGCCACCGAGGTCAGCGCGGCGCTCACCTGCCCGCCGTTGACCGCCGCTGTCGAACCGGGCGCGACAGCGCCGGGCGCCAGGTTGGTGACCGATACCGGTGCGCCGCCTGGGCCGCCCAGCGTGATCGTGGACTTCGACGGATCGTCATATTGGACCGCATTGCCGGTCGCGGCCTGCAACTGGCTGACATTGACGGCATCGGTGGGTGTGACGCCGGCGCTGACGCCGGCGAGCGTGCGGGTGCCCGATGTGCCGGTGAAGTCCACCATTGTGCCGGCGGTCGTGGCGCCCACGGTCAGGTTGCCGGTGCCCGGCGCGCCACCCACCTGCTGCACCAACCCGATCGTGCCGTTGCCGAGGCCGGTCTGCAAGTTGGTGATGGCTGTCGTGTTGCCGGTCGTCGCCGTGTCAATCGCCGACAGAGCCGAGCCGACATCACCATAGCTGCTGCCTTGCACCGTGTAGCTCGGCGGCGCGATCTGGCCCGTGACCGGGTCATATGTGGCACCACCGCCCAGATGCGTGGTGATGGCGTTGCCCAGCGTGTTGCGGGCATTGGTTTCGGTGGTCGCCGCCGTATCGAGCGCGGCAAGCGCCGCACCGACATTGCTGAAGTTCCCGCCCTGAACGGTGAAGCTGGGGGAAGCAATTTGACCCGTCAGAGGATCATAGGTCGCGCCGCCGCCCAGATGGGTCGAGATTGCATTGCCGAGCGCGTTGCGACCCATGTTTTCTACCGTGAGCTGGGCGACGGTCACGGCGTCGTCGGGCGCGCCGCCGTCGGCCAGGTTGCTGAGGCGCCGCTTCAGCCCGGCATTGCCGAAGCTGATGAAATTTGCCGGGGCGGCCTGGTTGGTGAGGAAGCCGGGGATCGACGGCGCGGTCGTGCCGGTATCGCTGCCAAGGCCGATGGCGGCGCCGCCACTGACCTGCACCAGTGCGTTTGTGCCAAGCGCCAGGCCATCCACTGCACCGGCAACCACGCGCGCCCCATTGCCGATGGCGATGCTTCGGGCAGCACCGTCGGCGATCTGGGCGCCGCCGCCGATGGCCGATGCACCCGCCGCGTTTGCGCCCACGCGCGCATCACCCCCGATGGCGGCCGATCCGGTGGACGCAGTGCCCACCCGCGTGTTGCTGCCAAAAGCGGTGCCGCCGCCCGCATTCGCGTCAACCAGCGTGTTGTTCCCAAAGGCGATGCCGCCCGCTGAGCCTGTGCGGACCGTGGCGTTGAGTCCCATCGCGACGGCGCCGGTCGAAGCGGCAAAAGCGCTTTGGCCGATGGCGGTCGAATTGTCGCCACTCGCGCGCACGCCGGCGGAGAAGGCCTGGCCACCGATGGCGACTGCATTCAAACCGCTCGCCACAGCTTGGTCACCGATGGCGGTTTGGCTGCCGGCGCCGGTCGCCTTGGCCTCGATGCCGATGGCGACCGGACTGGCGCCGCGGCCCGCACTGGTATTGGCATTGGCGTTCTGACCGATGGCAACACCGAACGCCTGGCCGCCGCCGGTATTGATGGCCGTTGAATTCACACCGATGGCAACGCCTGCCCCATCCCGCGCCTGGGCATTGTTGCCCATGGCGATCGCACCCGTCGTGAGCGCCCGGGCATTGGAGCCGATCGCCACCGATTGGCCGCCGACCGCCTGCGCGTCCGCGCCCGACGAATTGACGCGGAAATATCGAAGGTTGTTGTTGATCAGGGTAAAGGCACCCCCGACCGACGAGGTTGTGCCGCCCAGAATCGTATAGGTCGGCGCCGTCAGGATGCCTGTGCTGTCGGTATAGCTCGCGCCGCCGCCCAGCACGGTCGCCAGGTTCTGGCCCAGCAAGCTGACGTTTCGTTGCACCGAGAATAGCTGCGAGCCGTTGACGGCATCGGTCGAGGTTGCGCTCACCTGACCCGCCGCGAGCTGCTGCAGCTGCCGCTGGCCTGCAGCGCCACCGATTGACACGACGCTGAACGCTGTTCCGGCATTGTTGGCGATACCAAGCGCAGCGTTCCCGGCGGTCGACGAGGCAGCGCCGGTGGTGGATCCGCTGCCCAGCGCAACCGATCCCGCCACCGATGCGATCGCATTGGCACCGACGGCAACGGCATTCGCTCCCGTCGAACTGGCGTTGCTGCCGGCGGCGACCTGGCCGTTCGTGTTGGATTGATAGGCACCGTCGGCAGGTGCGGTGATGACCTGGGCGTGCAGGGAGGCGGTGGCCACCCCGGCGAGCAGCACGGCACGGCCGGTGGCTGGCAGCAGGGTTGCGAGGCTATGCTTGATCACTTTTCGTCCTTTCATGGTTACGCCATCACCGCACACATCCGCGGTGGTCACAGATCGGGCGGATAGAGATCCGCATATTCGGCGAAGACGGCATCCCGGGCACGTTGGCGTGCGTCGAGGCGCCGGCGTCGCAGGGTGATCACATCATCGGCAACGAACCGTCGGCCGTTGCCCTGGACGTACGATGCCAGCGTCCCGTCGCGCACCAGCGCGTCCAGCGCCGCCGGGGTGAGACCCAGCAGACTGGCGGTCTGGTGCGCGGTGAACATGCGCCCCAGCCGCGTGAGCCTGACGGCTTCGCCGCTGCCAAGCGCAGCGAGGATGGTGAGCAGCAGGTCCGTGACCGCTGGTGACAGCGGAACCGTGGTCGGCGCGACATCGTCGGCAACCGACAATTGCACGCGCCCGCGCGTCGCCTGCATCAGCAGGGCCTGGTGGAACCGTGCAACCAGCGCGCGTTCGCGCGCCGTGGTCGGCGGTGGGAACAGCCTCGCGCCAGAAGCCGGCATCGGCGATGCTCAGTTGCTGGTGCACAGCAGGTCAACCAGATAGGCGCGTCGGCCCACGATCTGCTGGCCGTAGGACAGGGCTCGGTTCCAACCGGCATGCGCGCAGAATCGGGCGGCGGTGTCGGCAAGGCATATGGGGCCAGGCTGGCCACCCGGGCAGGATTCCACGCGCTCGCGGCCAAGCTGCGGCGTGGCAAAGAATTGTGTGTGGATGCCCCGCAGATTGGCGCCGCCGGGCGGTTGCGCCCAGTCCGCATGGGCGTGCATGCCCCAGCCCGGCTGCGGTATCTGCGACGGCATCGGCTGGGGCCGGGACGGCCAGCTGCCGGAATTGCCGAATGTTTCGCCCCGCGCCTCGACGGATTGGATCGCCAGCATCAGCCCCAGCTCGCGCTGGCTGTCGCGGTGGCTGTCATCCACCAGCACGCAGCGGCCGGTGAACCCCGTTCCCGAACAGACACGCCACACACCCTCGGCGCGAATCGACCGCGCCAGGAACGGCACGCGCACCGCACCTTCCGTTTGGCGGAAGGTGATCGCGGCGCCGCCGAAATCGGGCCGCTCGTAAAAGGTGATGGTTCCCTGTCCCTGGCTGGGGATCACGACCCGGCCTTCAGGGGTCTGTGCGGAAACACCGGCGGCACCCAGGGCCGCGAGGAAAAGCAACGCAACTCGCAACGGTCCACTCCCGGACAAGCGCCGTTCGTGGCGCGACGACAGGTGTCGCCCGGTCGGTGAAGTGATGGCAACCGGGTCGGCGGGTAGTCCGCAACAAAGGCTTGCATCAGCCTACCCGTCAGGGTGGTTTTCGGCGTGCAGTCTGCAACAATGATCGATGTCGTCACTTGCCACAATCGTTGTACCTTTAGACGCAGGTACAGATTTCAAAATACTGATCTGGAGGAACTGCGCCGATTGATGGGGAAACTGTGTCAATGAAATGACAATTGTTTCGCTTGCATTTTCAAACGGCATGAGGGACGTCGCATCAACTAAAGGTCGCCGCGCCTCCGTTGGGACGTCACGGCACATCCGCGGGGGTGGGTGGATGAATGAACGACTGATTCGGGTTGTCCGTCAGGACAGTCACCCCGAAACGGCACCGACGGCCGGACATGCCGATTTTGTCGGCCGCATCGCGCCCCCCCGACAGCATGTGGCCACCGCCGTGCGGCCTGCCCTGCTCGACCGTTTGGATGCCGGACTGGTCCGGCCGGTCAGCCTGATCCTGTCGCCTGCGGGTTTCGGCAAGACGACGCTTCTGTCGCAATGGTTCAGCCGGCTGCGGCAGGATGGGCGTGTGGCTGCAGGCTGGATGTCGCTCGACGCCGACGACAGCGGCGCCGTCGCCTTCATTCTCCACCTCGTCACCGCGATCGCCGACGCCGGCATCGCGCTCGATGCGCCCTCGGTTCCGGCCATGCTTCAGGCAGGGCGCAGCGGTATCGACGCCGAACTCTTTCGCATGCTCGATGCCCTCGCGGAGTCAAAGCGCCGGCTGGTGCTGATCATCGATGACTGTCATCTCGGACGTGCGGAGCTTGTCGACCAGTTGCTCACCCGCGTGGTGCAGCACCCTCGCGCAAATGTTCATCTGGCGTTGGGCAGCCGTGAACGTCCCGGCGCGATCAGCGCGCAGTGGATGGCACGTGGCCTCGTGGCGCTGATGGGCCCGACGGACCTGGCGCTCGACGATGCCGGCCTCGCCGAGATCTTTGGCGACACGCTTGATGCAGGCGCGCGCGAGATTTTGCTTCGCCGGACCGAAGGCTGGCCGGTCGCGGTGCAGCTTGCCCGCTTGTGGCTTTCGCAGGACAGTGCCCATGCGTGCGCCATCGATGCATTTGGCGGGCGAAGCGGTGAAATGGCGCGCTATCTGCTGGAGCAGGTCCTGGCGGGCCTGCCACCTGAGCTGATCGACTTCCTGACCGCCACGTCGATCCTTGACCGCTTCGACGCGCGCCTGGCCGATGCTGTGCGCGACGCTGCTGACAGCCAGCAGCTGATCGAGCGTCTGCGTCCGTTCGAAGCCTTCCTGCTCCCGCTTGATGCCGCCCGCAGCCTCTTCCGCTACCATCACCTGATCGCGGACTATCTGCAGCTGCGTCTGGAGGCCACTGACGTCGCCAAGGGCCGGATACTGCGGCAACGGGCTGCCCGCCAGCTGGCAACCGACGGCCATCTGGTCGACGCGGTGCGCCAGGCACGCAAGGCCGGCGACACTGCGCTTGCGATCGAGCTCATCGCGAATGCGGGCGGCTGGGAACTGGTGATCCCGCACGGCCCGCCGATCCTTGACGCGCTGCTTGCGGAGTTCGACGACCCCGTTATCGCTCAATCGCCCGTGCTGTTGCTGATGCGCGCTTACCAGTTGAACGGGCTTGGCGATGTCGTCATGGCGCGCGTGGTCGCCGAATGCGCCGGCCGCTTTGACCCATCGAGCACGCGACAGGCACGCGACCAGCTGGTGGTGAGCCACATATTGGATGCCTATGCCGACGATATCTACCGCCCTCAATGGCGCGCGGCATTTCCGGCCGCGCTGGATTCGCTTGATCGTGATGACCATTTCGGGCGGGGTGCCCTTCTGAACAACATCGCGGCCAGCGATACCAACATGGGCGCATTGGAAAGCGCCGAAGCGCACGCCCGCCATTCGATCATCGAGATGACGGCGTCGGGACAGCTGATCGGACGTCTGCATGCCGAAGGGACGCTGGCACAGAGCCTGTTCTTCCAGGGCCGCCTGACCGAAGCGGAGGCCCTGTTGCGTGACGTCATGCGCGCTGGCGCCGACCGCAACGGCCCCGGATCGGTGATCAAGGATCTGGTCGCCGTGCTGATTGCCAATATCGCCTATTGGCGCGACGAACAGACCGAAGCGAGGGCATTGCTGGCAGAATCGCTCGACCGGGTCGAAGCCTATGACGGCTGGGTCGACATCTATGATGCGGCCTTCCGCACCTCGGTTGCGCTCGACTTTCTCAACAGCGGCCTGGACGCGGCCATGGCAACCATCGACCGCGCCAGGGCGCTTGCCCGACGGCGCCAGTCAGCGGTGCTCGCCGAACTTGCTCTCGCATGGCGGTTGGAGGTGCTGATCATCGCGGACCAGCATGAGGCCGCAGCGGCTGTTGTAAAGGACGAGGGCATCGTTGAGCGGCAGCGCGTGACCGGGTTGGGCTGGCGCCCCGGCTATCAGCATGGCGTGGCCCTGACGCAATGGTATCTGAAAACCGAGCGACCAAGCGCCGCGCTGCCGCTATTGCGGGATCTTCGCACCCACGCGGCGTTCGAGGGACGGCGGATGCATCTGGCACGCATCGACACAATGCAAGCGGCCGCGCACCACAGACGCGGGGATACGCCGGCAATGCTGACCGCACTGGCGCGGGCGGCACGATTTCTGGAAGCTGAATATGCGCCGCGGGCGCTGCTCGACACGGCCGCGCCCATCGAAGCGATGCTGTCGATCGCCCTGTCGGACACCTCCCGCGGCAGGTTTTCGGCGAACCAGCGTATGGTGCTGGCCAGACTGCTGGAGCATGTCCGCAGCCGACAGGGCGAGCCCAAGGATGGCCTCAGTTCACGCGAGCTGTCTGTACTGCAGCAGCTGTGCGCGGGACATGGCAACAAACGCATCGCCTGGGCACTGGGCATGTCAGAAAATACCGTGAAATTCCACCTGAAGCGCATTTATGCCAAGCTTGGCACGGATACCCGCCACGGCGCCGTCGCGGCCGCAATTGCGCGGGGATTGAGGACGCCTTCCTATTCCTAGAGGACCGCTGCAATCCGATCGCGCAGCGCCACATCCAGCGTTCGGCAATCGATCGGGCCCGATCGTGATTCATCGGTTACAGCCCTTGCGACCAAAGGGATTGAGGCTATCTGCCGCGCTGCTGGAACATGTTCCGATCCGGTGGAATCACCCGCATCGCAAACCCGTGTGACAAAACGGAAACCGGTTTTCGGGGAAAAGATACGCGACAGCAAAAAGACAGACCCGGCGCGCTGGTCGTCCCTTATGCGCGAAGCAGCCAGCGCAGCGGGTCTTGGACGCGGGCGGCCCAGGCGGCTTCGGTGTGGGCGGCGCCGGGATAGGCGCGGCTTTCGAAATCGCGGCCTTTGACCCAGCCGAGCGTGGGCAGCAGCGTGTCGATGACGGCCTGATAGGGGGCGTAGCCGGCGTCCAGCGTCTCTGTGCCATGGTCGAACCAGAGGCGACGGCCGCGTGGGCTGTCCAAATCGTCGGTCAGCAGCTTGGTCCAGGCGGCCTGGACGTCCGCGGCGTAGGGCGGGGGCTGTTCGATGAACAGGGGCCAATGGGTGGAGAGGCAGCCGGCGAAGCCGAAGACCTGCGGATGATCCATGAGCCCGGCGAGCGAGATGAGACCGCCCATGCTGGAGCCCATGAGGCCGGTGCTGGCACGCTCCGGCCGGGTGCGGAAGGCGGCGTCGACCCGCGGTTTCAGGCTTTCCGCGATCCAGCGCAGATAGGCCTGGGACTGGACGGGGCCGTTCAGGCGGCGTTGCAGCCCGGCCATCACGAAACGCGGTAGCGCGCCGACGATACCGGCGGGGAGATAGGTGCGGGTGCGGTCCTTCCCGCTATGGATGCCGACGATGATCAGCGGCGGGATACTGCCCGCGGCGGCCAGCCGCGCGGCGGTGGTATCGACCGCCCAGGGAATGTTGCCCATCGCGGTGGCGGGATCGAAGAGGTTCTGGCCATCGTGCATGTAGAGGACGGGGTATCTGGCATCGCTGCCGGCGTAGCCGGGCGGCAGCGCGATGCTAACGCGCATCGGCGGCATCAGGGGCGATTTGGGATCGGCCCATTCGACGCGGGTTTCGGCGGCGCTGAGACGAGCGGCCAGTGCCAGTGCCAAGGGAGCGGCGAGCAGGCCGCGGCGCGCGATCATGCGGCGCGGCGAAGGGTGGCCAGCAGCGCGTTGTGCGCCGGGTAGGCGGCGACACGCTGGGCGATCAGGCGTTTGAGCGTGGCCAGATAGTCCGCAAGTTCGGCATCGTTGAGCGCGTCGGCCATCGGGTGATGGTCGGTGGGCATGATGCCCTGGCCCAGCAGCACCTGGAGCCAGCCGACTTCGGTGAACAGCTCGTCCGCCTCCCGGCTGATGCCGCCGGTGGCGCGGAAGCGCTCGATCTTCGCGGCCAGGCTATCGGGAATGCGCATCGCGCGGCAGGCGGCCCAGAAGGGGCCGGGGCGTTCGTTGGCATGATAGTGGAGGATGAGGAAATCGCGGATGCGTTCGAACTCGAACGCGCTCTGGCGGTTGAACTCGGTGCGGGCGGCAGGCGCGATGGCCTGGTTGGGGAGGAAGGCGAGGAGGCGGGAGATGCCGGACTGGATCAGGTGGATGCTGGTCGATTCCAGCGGTTCCATGAAGCCGCTGGAAAGGCCGAGGCTGATGACATTGTGGCTCCACTGGTGATTTCGCATTCCAGTGGTGAAACGCAGTGGTTTGGGATCGGCGAGCGCCTTGCCATCGAGGTTGGCGAGCAGGGTGGCGGCGGCTTCGTCGTCGGAGAGATGGTCGCTGCAATAGACATGGCCGTTGCCGGTGCGGTGTTGCAGCGGGATGCGCCATTGCCAGCCGGCGTCGCGCGCGGTGGCGCGGGTGTAGGGCGTGATGGCGGCGACGCCTTCGCACGGCACGGCGAGCGCGCGGTCGCAGGGGAGCCAGTGGCGCCAGTCCTGATAGCCGATGCCGAGCGTTTCGCCGATCAGGAGGGCGCGGAAGCCGGTGCAGTCGATGAACAGGTCGCCGGGGATGCGCATGCCGTTTTGCAGGTGCAACGCCGTTGCATATCCGCTTTCTGAATGCTGTTCGAGGCGGGCGATGCGGCCCTCGTGGCGGGTGACGCCGCGGGCTTCGGCATGCCGGCGGAGCATGGCGGCGTAGAGGCCGGCGTCGAAGTGGAAGGCCGACGAGATCCCCGGCAGCGCCGCATTGGCGGGCGGCGTGTCGAGCGACATGCGGCCGGCATAGGCGGCGGCGGCGTTCAGGCTGTAGTCCCACAGGTCGCCGGCGGTCGCCTTGGCGCGCAGCCAGTAATGATGGAACGGAATGAGGCCGAGGTCGCGGCCGACCGGGCCGAAGGCGTGGATGTAGCGCTCGCCCGGCACGCGCCAGCCGTCGAAGACGATGCCGAGCTTGTAGCTGCCTTGCGTGGCCGCCATGAAGTCCGCTTCGTCGAGTTTCAGCGCCTGGTTGAACAGGCGGATCATCGGGATGGTGGCCTCCCCGACGCCGACGGTGCCGATCTCCTCTGATTCCACCAGTGAAATGCGATAAGCTGGGGGCAACAGGGTGGCGAAGGCGGCGGCGGCCATCCAGCCGGCGGTGCCGCCGCCGGCAATGACGATCTGGCGGATCGGCGCGTCGTTCATATCCTGCTCCTGCCAAAAAATATGCCCCCGCGGACAGTGGCTGTCCACAGGGGCATGACGGTGCGACCCGGAGGTGATGTCAGAATTTGTAGCCGATCCCCACCAGGAAGCGGCGGCCGAACTTGTAATAGTCGATGACCTGGCGCTCATCGCCGCCGAAATTGAAGGTCTTGAAGCGTTCGTTGGTGAGGTTGTAGCCTTGGAGGACAACCGAGGCGCCCTGCAGCCTGCCCTCCTGGAACTCGTAGCCGATCTGGGCATCCACGGTGGACTCGCCTGCGGCAAAGCGCAGCTCGCGCCCGGCGCCGAAGCCGCGCACCTCGGCCAGGAAGGAAGAGCGGGTATTGAGCGTGCCGCGGATCGAGAAGCCGGCCTTTTCGTAATAGAGCGTCGAGTGCGTCACCCATTTCGAATAGCCCGGGATGGGCTGGGTGGTGCCGGGGCCGTTGGGCGTGATGCTGGTTTCGGTGATCGAGCCGTTCGCCGAGAAGCCGAAGCCGTCGAGCGCGTCCGAGAACAGGCCGAAGGGCACGGTCAGCGTAGCTTCGACGCCGTAGAGGTTACCACCGTCGCCGTTCGACCAGATCGAGACGAAGCCCTGGCGCAGCACCGGGTTGGGGCCGGACGGCACCGGGAAGCCGGTGAAATCATAGGGCAGGTTTTCGCGGTAGATGTAGGTGCGCAGCTTCTTGTAGAAGCCCTGCAGCGCGAAGATGCCTTCCTTGCCGAAATAGTTTTCATAGGAGAGGTCGATCGAATCCGCGATCCAGGGGCGCAGCGTCGGGTTGCCGCCTTCGCCGCTCCATGGGGACTGGTTGATGTTGGTGCTGCCGGCGAGCGACGGATTGTAGCCAAAGGAGATCGGCGCCGCCATCTGGTCGGTGCGGGCGCGGGCCATCGAGCGCGACAGGCCGAGGCGGACGACATTGTTGCCCGGCATGCGGAACGACAGGTTCAGGCTGGGCAGCACATAGGTGTATTTGGCGCCGCGGTCGATGGTGGTGCGGACGCCGCCGGCGCCCCCGGTCGAGACAACCTGCCCCTGCGAGCTCTGGTTGGTGTAAACGACCTGCGCGCCGACGTTGCCGGTCAGGCGGGTCTCGCCCAGGTCGGTGTCGATATTGCCCTGCACATAGCCGGTCAGCACATCTTCCGCCACGCGCCAGCCCTTGATGGCGACATCGCCGTTGGGGTTGGCGATCTGGTTGTAGAGGCCGCTTTCAGTGACCAGCTTGTAGGGATCATAGCTGACGACATTGATGTTGCCGAGGAACTTCAGCTGGGTGATGCCGAGGAAATAGGAATCCGGCAGCGCCACGCTGGTCTGTTTCAGGGGATCGGCGGCGTTCGCCTTCAGACCCAGGAAGAACTCCTGCGGCGCGAAGGTCTTGCGGCGCAGCGTATAGTTGACGCCGGCCTCGATGCTCTTGAAGGCGCCGTCCAGCTCATAGCCGGCGGTGGCCTTGAAGGCGGCGAGGTCGTCGCGGGTGTTCGGCTTGTTGAAATAGCCGTCCTGGCCGCCCGGCACGACATTGTCGCCCCAGCCGCGCGGGCTGGTCAGCTTGATGAGGTTGCGGTCGCCATAGTTGATCGACGAATTGAACACCGCACCGCGCTCGTTCTGGACGAAGCCGATGCTGCCGCTCTGCCCGGTGAAGTTGCGCCCCGTTCCGGAATAGGTTTCCAGCACGATGTCGTTGCGCTTGATGTGGCTGTAGCTGACATCGGTGGTGAAATTCCACTTGTCCAGCGTCCATTTGTTCGACCAGCCGACGGCGAACAGGTCGGCTTCGCGGCTGTTGAAATCGTTGCGTTCCACCGCGGTCACATTGTTGAAGGTACCGGCGGTAACGAAGCCGTTGGTGACCGTGGGGTTGGGCGCAAGTGGGTGACCGCCCCAGAACAGCGGGATTTCCACGCCGCGCAGGTTCTGCTTCACGTCGAAATGCGAATAATAGACGTCGAGCACCGTGTTGTAGCTGTCGCTGGGCTCGAACTCCAACGTGCCGACCACGCCGAACCGTTTCAGATTGTCCGACGCGACATAGGATTTGGAGCCGCCGATCACGCGCGCGCCGCCGGGGCCGCCATCGGGATAGCCCCAGCTGTTGAAATATTCGGTCTGCGTCGGCGACTGCTGGTAGGCAAGGCCGATCGACAGGCCGACGGTATTGTCGGCAAACTGGTCCACGTAGGTCGCCGACCCGCGCCAGCCCTTGTTGGTCGAGTTGACGTTCAGCTTGCCATTGTCGTTGACCTCGCCGCGCAGGTTGAGCGCGACCACGCTCTTGCCATAGCTCAAGGGCCGGATGGTCTTCATGTTGACGGTGCCGGCGAGACCGGCGGCGACCAGTTCGGCCTTGGGGGTCTTGAAGACATCAACCCCGTTCAGCACTTCCGACGGATATTGGTCGAACTCGACCCCGCGGTTGTTGCCGATCGAGACCTGTTCGCGGCCGTTGAGCAACGTCGTCGAAAAGTCGGGGCCGAGGCCGCGGATGCTGATGACGGTGGAGCGGCCGTCCTGCCGCTGCGTGGTGAGGCCGGGGAGGCGGCCGAGCGCCTCGGCGATCGAGTTGTCGGGGAGCTTGCCGATGTCTTCCTGGCTGATCGATTCCACCACCTGGTCGGCGATCTGCTTGGTCTTCAGGCTGGCGAGCAGCGAGGCGCGGAAGCCGGTGACGACGATGTCCTCGGGATCGGCGGGGGCAGCGGCGGCCGCGGGCGGCGTCTGCGCCAGGGCCGGCGCGGCGAGCAGCAGGACGGCGGCAAGCGCCGGCAGGCTGGCGGCGGTGACCAGCAGGTGGGTGCGGGTATTCGGCATGTTCTACTCCCCAGTCCATCGGCGTGCGGTGTCCGCTTGGCGCCGTCATTGTGGCGCGGCACCCCCGATTGCGGAGATGATGCGCAAGTGGGCGGATGAGACGCGCGAGCGCGGCGCTTGGGAAGGGCATGGCATACGTATTCAGCCAGGGTTCAGGTTGGAACATCAACAAATACAGATGCTTAGGGGTCTTTGCGCATGAGGCGACGGCAAGGGCGCGGGGACGCTGTGGCATTTGCGCTGCACTTTTTGCAGGACTGCTAGGCGAACGCGTGAAATCGCGGTAATCGGAAGCAGGGACGGGGCCGGACGACCGGCGGCAGGTGGAGTGGGGAAAGCGTGGCCAAGGAGCGGCTGACGTCGTTCGATATCGCCTATCTGGCGGGGGTGTCGCAGCCGACCGTCAGCCGCGCGCTGCGCGGCTCCGCCAGCGTCAGCGAGCAGACGAGGAAGCGCATCCTGGCGATCGCCAAGCAGCATAACTACACAGTGGACCGGCATGCGTCGTCGCTGCGCACGCAGCGCTCCAACACGCTGGCGCTGCTGTTCTTCGAGGATCCGACCGACGACGACACGATGATCAACCCCTTTTTCCTGGCGATGCTGGGGTCGATCACGCGGGCAGCGGCGGACCGGGGGCATGACCTCCTGATCTCCTTCCAGAGCCAGGACAGCGACTGGCACGCCGCCTATCGCGACAGCCGGCGGGCGGATGGCATCATCCTGTTGGGCTATGGCGACTATACCGAATATGCACCGAAGCTGGCGCGGCTGGAGGCGCAGGACACGCCGTTCGTGCTGTGGGGCCTGCCGCCGGGGCATGAGGCGGTGGGGACGGCGATCGGCAGCGACAATGTGCAGGGTGGCCATGTCGCGACGCGGCACCTGCTGGAGCGGGGGCGGCGGCGGATCGCCTTCCTGGGCAGCGTGAGTGCCGGCTGCCCGGAGTTCCAGGCGCGCTTCGATGGCCATGCCGCGGCGCTGGCGGAGCATGACCTGGGGATCGAGCCGGCGCTGATGGCCGATGCGCGCTCCATCGAGGAGGATGGCCGGGTGGCGATGCGCGCCATCCTGTCGCGTGGGGTGGCGTTCGACGCCGTGTTCGCGGTGAGTGACCTGATCGCGCTGGGGGCGATCCATACCCTGCAGGAGGCGGGGTTGCGCGTGCCCGAGGATGTGGCGGTGGTGGGGTTCGACGATATCCCCTCCGCCGCGCTGGGCAGCCCGCCGCTGACCACGGTGGCACAGGACGTGCGCACGGCAGGGACGGCGCTGGTGGAGGCGCTGCTGGCGCGGATCGCGGGGCAGAAGGTGGAAAGCCGGCTGTTGCCGACGCGGCTGGTCGTTCGGAAATCCAGCGGCTGAGGTCTGGATGTTTCCGTTTCGTTCGTCCATAATGCGCCGATGGTCGACCTGTTTGCCGCCGAGCCTTCGGATGTGCCGCGCGCAGTGCCGCTGGCCGAGGCGTTGCGGCCGCGCACCCTTGCCGAGGTCATCGGCCAGGATCATCTGACCGGGCCGGAGGGGGCGATCGGCCGGATGGTGGCGGCGGGGAAACTGGCCAGCCTGATCCTGTGGGGGCCGCCGGGAACGGGCAAGACCACGATCGCGCGGCTGCTGGCGGATGCGGTGGGCTTGCGCTTCGTGCAGATTTCCGCGGTGTTCTCGGGCGTTGCCGAGCTGAAGCGGGTGTTCGCCGAGGCGCGGGCGCTGCCGGGGCAGATCCTGCTGTTCGTGGACGAGATCCACCGCTTCAACCGCAGCCAGCAGGACGGCTTCCTGCCCTATGTCGAGGATGGCACCATCATCCTGGTGGGGGCGACGACGGAGAACCCCAGCTTTGAGCTGAACGCGGCGCTGCTGAGCCGGGCGCAGGTGCTGGTGCTGAACCGGCTGGACGGGGCGGCACTGTCCACCCTGATCGAGCGGGCGGAGGCGGTGACGGGCCGTGTGCTGCCGGTGACGGAGGAGGCGCGGGCGGCGCTGATCAACAGTGCGGATGGGGACGGCCGCTTCCTGCTGAACCAGGTGGAGACGCTGCTGGCCGCGGGGGTGACGGGAACGCTCGACCCGCCGGCGCTGGCGGCGCTGCTGCACCGGCGGATGCCGGTCTATGACAAGGACCGGGAGGGGCATTATAACCTGATCAGCGCGCTGCATAAATCCTTGCGCGGGTCTGACCCGGACGCGGCGCTCTATTGGCTGGCGCGGATGCTGGTGGCGGGCGAGGAGCCGCTTTACGTGCTGCGGCGGTTGGTGCGGTTTGCCAGCGAGGACATCGGGCTGGCGGACCCGAGCGCTCTCACCATATGCCTGGCGGCGAAGGACGCCTATGATTTCCTGGGCTCGCCGGAGGGCGAGTTGGCGATTGCCCATGCCTGTTTGCACTGCGCGACGGCGCCGAAATCGAACGCGGCCTATGTGGCGCAGAAGGCGGCGTGGAAGGCAGCGAAGGAGACGGGGAGTTTGATGCCGCCGGCGAACATCCTGAACGCGCCGACGAAGCTGATGAAGGACATCGGTTACGGCAAGGGCTATGCCTATGACCATGACACCGCCGAGGGGTATAGCGGCGCGGATTACTGGCCCGACGGGATGGGCGCGCGGCAATTTTATGCGCCGACGGATCGCGGGCATGAGAAGCGGATCGGCGAGCGGATGGCGTGGTGGGCGGAATTGCGGGCGAGGGCGAGAGGCGAATGACCTGGGATGATATCGTCGCCATCGCGCTGGCGCTGCCGGGGGCGGTGCTGGATCGGCATTATGGGTTACCGGCGGTGAAGGTGGGGGGGCGGGCGTTTCTGGGGCGGGGGCGGGAGGCGGACTCCTTTGTGCTGCATCTGGACATCGACACCATCGACATGCTGATGGCGACCGAGCCGGAGAGTTATTGGCAGACGCCGCACTATGTCGGCTGGGCGGCGGTGCTGGCGCGGTTCGACAGCGGCGATCCCGAGCGGCTGGCGGCCATGATCGCGGCGGCGCACGCGCGGGCGGTGGCGATGGGGCCGCCGAAGGGAGGGCGCAAATGACGCCCGCCATCCGGCAGCTGGGGCGCGGGGATGCGGGCGCGTTGCGGGCATTGAATGTCATGTTCGGGGCGGCGTTCGAGGTGGCGGAGGACTATGCCCGGTCGGCCCCGGGCGAGGCGTGGCTGGAGCGGTTGCTGGCCAGGGACAGCTTCGTGGCGCTGGTGGCGGAGGCGGAGGGCACGGTGGTGGGCGGGCTGGTCGCCTATGAGCTGTTGAAGGCGGAGGCGGAAACGAGCGAGTTTTACATCTATGACCTGGCGGTGGCGGCGGACTGGCGGCGGCGGGGGGTGGCGCGGGCGTTGCTGCGGGCGATGGGGGAGATCGCGGCGGCGCGAGGGGCGAGCGCGGTGTTCGTGCAGGCCGACCCCGTCGATGTGCCGGCAGTGACGCTGTATGAAGGCTTCGGGCCGCGGGAAGAGGTGTTTCATTTCGACGTGTGGCGCCGCGAGGCGTGACCGCGTTCGAGCGCTTTGTCGCCATCGACTGGACAGGGGCAAAGGGGGTTCGGCATCGGGCGATCGCGGTGGCGGCGTGCGGGATCGAAGGCCCGCCGGTGCTGCTGCGGCCAGGGCATCGCTGGGCACGCACGGAGGTGGCGGCGCTGATCGAGGCGCTGGCCGGCACGCGCACGCTGGTAGGGATCGACGCGAGCTTCAGCCTGCCGTTCGCGGATGCCGGTGGGTTTTTCCCCGGCGACGCGGACAGCCCGGCGGATGCGCGGGCGCTGTGGGCGGACGTGGAGGCGGTGTGCGCAGGCGAGGACGATCTGAGGGCGCTCAGCTATGTGGCGCGGCGGCGGCGGCATTTCTGGCTGGGCAGCGCCGATGGCCCGCGCGGGCCGGCGGCGCGGTTGCGGGCGTGCGAGGTGGCGCACCGGGCGCGGGGGCGGGGGCAGCCGAGCAGCTGTTTCGTGCTGCTGGGCGCGGCGCAATGCGGCAAGGCGAGCCTTTCCGCCATGCGGCTGTTGCGCGGCACGCGGCTGCCGGTATGGCCGTTCGACCCCGTGCCGGCGCGCGGCGCCTGCCTGGTGGAAATCTATTGCCAGCATTTCGCCAGCGATGGGGGCGTGCGGGGCAAAATCCGCGATGCGCAGACGCTGAACCGCGCGCTGGCGACGCTGGGCAGCCCGGCGGCGGAGGTGCCGGATCGGTTCGATGACCATGTCGGCGATGCGCTGGTGAGCGCGGCGGGGATGCGCGCGGCGGCGGCCGATGGCGCGGTGTGGCGACCGGCGGGGCTGAGTGCCGCGGTGGCCATGAGCGAGGGATGGACGTTCGGCATCGTCTGAGCGCGACTGGCGGTGCGGCGACGGGGCTGCTAGGTCGCGGTGATGAACAGCTATCTGCTTGTCGCCCTGGGGGGTGCCATCGGCGCGGTCGGGCGCTTTGCCCTGGGGCAGGCGTTCGCGGGTCGCTGGCCGGGTTGGCCCTGGGGCACGCTCACCGTGAACGTCGCCGGGGGGTTTGCGATGGGCTTGCTGGCGGCGTGGCTGCTGCGCGGCGGCAGCGAGGATGCGCGGCTGCTGCTGGGTGTGGGCGTGCTGGGCGGGTTCACCACGTTCAGCGCCTTCAGCCTGGAGATGTTCGCCATGATCGAACGCGGCGCACTCGGCGCGGCGCTGGGCTATGCGCTGCTGAGCGTGGCGGGCGCGCTGGCAGCGCTGGCGCTGGGCCATGCGCTGGTGAAGGCCATCTGATGCGCGAGTTTGTGGTGAAGGCCGATGACGACGGCATCCGGCTGGACCGCTGGTTCAAGCGCCACCTGCCGGAGGTGAGTTTCAACCAGGTGAGCCGATGGGCCCGCACGGGGCAGTTGCGCATCGATGGCGGCCGCGCCGATCCGGGGGACCGGATATTGGCGGGGCAGACCTTGCGGCTGCCGCCGGCGGAGGCGCCCAGCGTGATGGGCAGCCGGCCCGTCGTCAAGGAACGCAAGCCGCTGAGCGCCGACCAGATCGACTATATGGAATCGATGGTGATCCATCGTTGCGCCGATGCCATCGTGCTGAACAAGCCGCCGGGACTGGCGACGCAGGGGGGTTCGGGGACGACGGTGCATGTCGACGGGCTGCTGGATGCCTTTGCAGACGAAGGTGGCGCGCGGCCGAAGCTGGTGCATCGGCTGGACAAGGATACATCCGGCGTGCTGCTGCTGGCGCGCAGCGCGAGAGCCGCGGCGTTCTTTGCCAAACAGTTCGCCGAGCGCGAGACGCGGAAAATCTATTGGGCGCTGGTGATGGGCGTGCCCGACCTGAAGGATGCGTTCATCGACCTGAAGATCGGCAAGCAGCCGGGCAGCGGCGGCGAGAAGATGCATGTGGACGAGAGCGGCGGACAGAGCGCCAAGAGCCGGTTCCGCCGGATCGACCGCGCCGCCGATCGCTGCGCGCTGCTGGAGATGCAGCCCTTCACCGGGCGGACGCACCAGCTGCGGGTGCATGCGGCGGCGATCGGCCATCCCATTGTGGGCGATGGCAAATATGGCGGCAAGGAAGCCTTCCTGACCGGCGGCATCAGCCGCAAGCTGCACCTGCACGCGCGACGGCTGATCATCGGCCTGCCCGATGGCGACACGCTGGACATCCGCGCCGGGCTGCCGGAACATTTCGCCGAAAGCATGAAGATGCTGGGGTTCGAGCCGGAGGACCTGCCGCTGGAGACGCTGAAGTTCAGCGCGACCAAAGAGGGCAAGAAGCTGCTGGAAGGGCGGGACGCCAAGGCGCGGCGGAAGGAGCGCAAGGGCGAGAGGCGTGGCCGAGGAAGTGCGCGCTGATGCATCCGGCGCGGGCGTTTGCTTGGGAGGATGAAGCGGCGCTTCGCCGTTTTGCCCATGAAACGGCGTTTGCCCGCCTGTTCCTGACCACGCCCGAAGGCCCCCGCGTGGCGCATGCGCCGGTGTTGGTGCAGGGCGATGGTGCGCTGCGGTTTCACCTGGCAAACGCCAATGCACTGGTGAAACATCTGGATGGGGCAAAGCTGCTGGCGCTGTGGGAGGGGCCGAACGGTTATCTGAGTGCCAACTGGTATGCCGATATTCGCGGGGCGGTGCCGAGCTGGAATTATGTGGCGGTGGAGTGCGAGGGAACCGTGCGCCGGCTGGACCTTGCGGCGCTGGTGGCCTTGCTGGACCAGGCGGCCGCCGTGCTGGAGCCGCGCGTGGGGGAGGACTGGACGCGGGCGAAGATGGAGCCGGCGCGGTTCGAGGCGATGACGCGGGCGATCACGGCGTTCGAGCTGGTGCCGGTGCGCTGGCGCGGCACATGCAAGGCCAGCCAGAACAAGCCGGCGGCGGAGGCGGCGCGGCTGATCGCGGCGATGGCGCGGACGGCGCCGGCGATGACGGACGTGATGCAGGGGGCGCGGGCATGACGCGGCTGGCGGTGTTCGATTGCGATGGCACGCTGATCGACAGCCAGGCCAATATCGTGGCGGCGATGGCGGATGCGTTCGTGCGCAACGGGCTGGCGGCGCCCGACCCGCACGCCACGCGGCGGGTGGTGGGGTTGAGCCTGGTGGAGGCGATGCGGGTGATGCTGCCGCAGGGCGAGGCGGCGCTGCACGTCGCGCTGGCGGAAGATTACAAGGCCGCGTTCCAGCGGCTGCGGGCCGACAGCAAGCTGGATGCGGAGCCGCTGTATCCGGGCGTGCGCGAGGGGCTTGAGACGCTG
Organism: Sandaracinobacteroides saxicola; assembly: GCF_014117445.1. Classification (NCBI taxonomy): domain Bacteria; kingdom Pseudomonadati; phylum Pseudomonadota; class Alphaproteobacteria; order Sphingomonadales; family Sphingosinicellaceae; genus Sandaracinobacteroides; species Sandaracinobacteroides saxicola. The sequence goes on from NZ_CP059851.1 coordinate 2,471,908, forward strand.
AGGGCCGACGGCTGGCTGCTGGCGGTGGCGACGGGGAAGAGCGACCGCGGGCTGGCACTGGCGCTGGCGCATCATGGGCTGGGCGACTTTTTCGTCAGCCTTCAGACGGCGGACCGGCATCCGTCGAAACCGCATCCGGCGATGCTGTGGCAGGCGATCGCCGACGGCGGCGTGGGGCGTAGCGATGCGGTCATCATCGGCGACACGGTGTTCGATGTCGGCATGGGGGTGAACGGGGGCGTGCGGGCGATCGGGGTGGATTGGGGTTATCATGAGGCGGCGGAGCTGATGGCGGCGGGGGCCGAGGCGGTGGCGCGGGACATGGACCATCTGCTGGTGCTGCTGCATGGCTGATCCCGCGAAAGGCCGGCTGCTGGCGCTGGTGGCGGTGCGGGTGCTGGGGCTGCTGGTGACCGGCGCGGGGGTTTGGATGCTGGGGCGGGAGCTGTGGTTGCCCGGTGGCCTGCTGGTGGCGGCGGGGCTGGTGCAGCTGTGGCTGGTGCCGCGCGCCATGCTGCGGGCGTGGCGGGGGGAGCGGTGAAGCGATTCTACAAAGATGTGACGGTGACGGCGGAGGCCGGCGGGTTCGGGGTCGCTCTCGACAGCCGGCCCGTGCGGACGCCGCTGCGCCGCGCATTGCTGCTGCCGACGCGGGCGCTGGCGGAGGCGATCGCCGCGGAGTGGGAAGCGCAGCAGGGCGATGTGCGGCCCTCATCCATGCCGCTGACGGGACTTGCGAACGCGGCAATCGACCGGGTGGCGCCGGATGTGGCGGGGTTTGCGGAACCGCTGGCGGCCTATGTGGAGGGGGATGCGCTGGCCTATCGCGCGACGGACCCCCCGAGCCTCGTGGCGGCAGAGCGGGCGGCGTGGGATCCGCTGCTGGCCTGGGCGCGCGATGGGTTGGGGCTGGAGATGACGCTCTCCACTGGCGTGACGCCGCTGCGGCAGGGGCGTGCGACGGTGGCGCGGGTGCGCGGGATGCTGGCGGCGCTCGATGCGTTCCGGCTGGTGGCGCTCGATCCGGTGATCCGCATCGGCGGGTCGGCCATCGTGGGGCTGGCGCTGCTGCACGGACGGATCGGGGCGGAAGAGGCGTTCGCCGCGACGCATGTAGAGGAGCTTTGGCAGGCGAGCCAGTGGGGCGATGATGCGCTGGCCGTGGCGGCACGGGCGGACCGGCGCCAGGCCATGCTGGCGGCGGCGCGCTTTCTGGCACTGTGCGGTTAAGCCGCTTTACGAACGGGCGGGTTCGAGCGCATCCAGCTTGTCGGTGATCCACATCTTGATGAGGGCCTGCCGGGTGACGCCGCGACGGCGGGCCTCGCGGTCGAGCTGGGCCACGGCGTGGCTGGGGAAATCGACGTTGACGCGCTTGGGCACCAGGCCGGGGCGGGTGGCCTTGGACCAGTCGATGTAGGCGTCGATATCCTCGCCGTCATCGAACATGCGGTCGAATTCCTCGGCGCTAATGGGTTTGGGTTTTGCCACGCTCATAACTCATCACCTCCGTTGGTCTTGCGCGCCTGACCGAAATCAGGCGGACTGTGTCGTCGCGCATCGTGAAGACCGCCGTCCACATGCGGCCATCGATGACGGCCACCATCAGCTTGCGGTCCTCCGGCACAAAATGTGTTGGCAGGGCGGTTTGGTATCGGTGCTGCCACAACGCCTGCGCATCGATGAAGTCGATTCCATGTTTGGACAGGTTCGAAAGGCTTTTCGCCGGGTCGAACTCGAAATCCATGGTCGATAAATAGCAGGTTTTGGTATAATTTCCATACCGAAATTGCATTCGACTACTTTGAAACGGTGGTTTTCAGCGGCCCCTTGCGGTGCTAGCGCCGGATGACGAAGGGAGAGGCCATGCTGAAGGTGTTGCAGGAACTGGAGCGGCGGCGGGAGGCGGCGCGGATGGGGGGCGGCGTGGAGCGGATCGAGGCGCAGCACCGCAAGGGCCGGCTGACGGCGCGGGAGCGGCTGGACATATTGCTCGACCCCGGCAGTTTCGAGGAGCTCGACATGTATGTCGAGCATAATTGCGTCGATTTCGGCATGCCTGAGACGGTCATTCCCGGCGACGGCGTGGTGACCGGCAGCGGCACGATCAACGGCCGGCTGGTGTTCGTGTTCAGCCAGGATTTCACGGTGTTCGGCGGCTCGCTTTCGGAACGGCATGCGCAGAAGATCTGCAAGGTGATGGACATGGCGATGAAGGTGGGCGCGCCCGTCATCGGCCTGAACGACAGCGGCGGCGCGCGCATCCAGGAGGGGGTGGCGAGCCTGGGCGGCTATGCCGAGGTGTTCCAGCGCAACGTGCTCGCGTCCGGCGTGGTGCCGCAGGTCAGCCTGATCATGGGGCCGTGCGCGGGCGGCGCCGTCTACAGCCCGGCGATGACCGACTTCATCTTCATGGTGAAGGATTCGAGCTATATGTTCGTCACCGGGCCGGACGTGGTGAAGACGGTGACGAACGAGGTGGTGACCCAGGAGGAGCTGGGCGGGGCGGTGACGCACAGCACCAAATCGGGCGTTGCCGACATGGCGATGGAGGATGATGTCGATGCGCTGCTGCGGACGCGGGAGTTCTTCGATTTCCTGCCGCTGAACAATCGCACCGCGCCACCGTTCCGGCCCTCGAGCGACGAGGGCGAGCGGCGGATCGACAGCCTGGACACGCTGGTGCCGGCGCTGGCGACGCGGCCCTACGACATGAAGGAATTGATCCTGAAGGTGGCGGACGAAGGGCATTTCTTCGAGCTGCAACCGGGCCATGCCGGCAACATCATCATCGGCTTCGCCCGGATCGAGGGGCATGTGGTGGGCGTGGTCGCCAACCAGCCGATGGTGCTGGCGGGGTGCCTGGATATCGCGGCGAGCAAGAAGGCGGGGCGGTTCGTGCGCTTTTGCGACGCGTTCGGCATTCCGATCATCACCTTCGTGGATGTGCCGGGATTCCTGCCGGGCGTGGCGCAGGAGCATAATGGCATCATCAAGAATGGCGCGAAGCTGCTGTTCGCCTATGCCGAGGCGACGGTGCCGAAGATTACCGTCATCACGCGCAAGGCCTATGGCGGTGCCTATGACGTGATGGCGTCGAAGCATCTGCGCGGCGACCTCAACTATGCCTGGCCGACGGCGGAGATCGCGGTGATGGGGGCGAAGGGGGCGGTGGAGATCATCTTCCGCGGGAAAACGCCCGAGGAGATCGCCGAGCGGACGCGGGAATATGAGGCGCGCTTTGCCAACCCGTTCGTGGCGGCAAGCAAGGGCTTCATCGACGAGGTGATCATGCCGCATTCGACGCGGCGGCGCATTGCGGTAGGGTTGCGGAAGTTGCGGACGAAGAGTTTGGAAAATCCGTGGAAGAAGCACGACAATATTCCGCTGTGATGCTATGTTCGGTTGTGTTTTTGCGAAGGCATGGCGATGTTCGGCAGCAATGTTCCGGCGAAACTGAAAACGGTGAAGGGCAGTATATATGAGGTCAGCGCCGATGGCCTGGTGCGGACACGATACACCGGCGAAAAGAGCGTTGGCGCCAAGAATGTCTTTTATACCAGTTTCAAGGATTCGGAGACGCTGCTCAAGCTGAAGGACAAAACGGTTGATGGCGGCAAGGTATCTCTTGTCGCCCATGATCCCACGAAAGCTCAGATCAGCTTCGCCACGGGTGAGGGAACGATTGCCAAACCGCTGGTGTTCGACGTGCTGACACAGCCGGTCATTCAAGCCTGCCCGGTGGACGTCATTCTGGAGAAGGACGGCAAATTTGCCGACGATCATCGCTTTCATGTCGGGGATTACATCGTTCATGTCCTCCACGGCGCTTGACGGAGCATATTGATGCTGTTGCTGGCAGCTTGCGGTCGGATGAAGATAATGCCGGCCGGGCTGGCGCTGGTGGCGCTGCTGCTGGCGGGATCTGGGCAGACGGCACCGCCGGCGCCGCAGCGGCCCGGGTTTCCGGCGCCGGACCGGCCGGTGTCGGCGATCGTCAGCGACCAATGGTCCGACGAGGCGAGCCGGGATGACGCCGGGGAGGCGAGCGCGGTGATGCGGCTGCTGGGGGTGAAGCCGGGGATGGCGGTGGCGGATATCGGCGCGGGCCGCGGCTATTATGTAATGCGGCTGTCGAAGGCCGTGGGGCCTTCGGGCAGGGTCTATGCGCAGGATATCGTGCCGGCCTATCTGGCGCGGCTGGGGCAGCGGGTGGCGAAGGCGAAGCTCGACAATGTGACGCTGGTGACGGGGACGGCGGACGATCCGAAGCTGCCGCCGGGGAGCATCGACCTGGCGCTGATGGTGCACATGTATCACGAGATCAGCGCACCCTATGCGCTGCTGTGGCGGCTGCATGACGCGCTGCGCCCCGGTGCGCGGGTGGGGATCGTGGACAGCGACCGGCCGACGGACAGCCATGGCACGCCGCCCAAGCTGCTCGATTGCGAGATGGCGGCGGTCGGCTATCGCTTCGTGGCGCGGCATGCGCTGGATGCGGCCACGCACCTGTCGGTCTATGCGCCGGGCGAACGGCCTGTACCTGAGACGATACGAGTGTGCAAAGCTTAAACCGGATACCAGCCTTGTAGCAGCGCAATCAGCTTCGCCGGGTTGGTGGTGGCCTGGCGGACGGTCATGGCGCGGGCGGCGGCGAGGGCCGCGGGAAGCTCGGCGGTATCGGTGCAGGCCTGAATGAGCCCGCGTTCGGCGAAGGCCTCGACGATTTCGCGCTGGTGGTCGTCATAATGTTCTTTCTGGTCGGGGTCGCGCGGCATGGCGATGACGCGGCAGCCGGCGCGCAGCGCGGTGACCAGGCTGCCGGTGCCGCCGTGGGTGAAGACCAGGTCCGCCTCCTGCAGCAGGGCCTGGATGTCATCGAACCGCATGCCGTCGGTGCATTCCAACCCCTTGGGGCGCTCGCCGCCTTCGCCCACCTGCGCCACCACGCGTTCGGGCAGCAGGCCGGCGGCCTTCAACGCGGCGACGCCGTGCACCATGCGGTTGAAGGGCATGACGGTGCCGACGGTGACGAAGGCGAGCGGCTGTTTCGGCGGGCGCGGGGCGTCGACGATCTGGAAGGGGTCGCAGACCTCCGCATCGGGCCAGGCGGTGGCGAGCGCGGGGGACTGCACCACCTTGCGGGTGGCGAGCGGCCCGGCGAGCTTGCCGAACAGGGAAGGCGCGTGGAAGCGGGCGAAGCTTTCGATGACGACGATCTCGGCGCCCGAAAGCCGGCCGAACAGGGCACAGAAGAAGGCGGAGCCGGCGCCGGAGGAGATGACGACGTCCGGGCGTTCCGACGCGATGATGCGGAGCGAATCCCACAGGTTGGCGAGGCCGCCGCGGATCAGGCTGCCCCAGCCGGCGACCTTCGACTGGCCGAAGGCGAAATGGGCGAAGGTGCGGGTGCGGGTCTTTTCGGCGATGCTGGCGCCGAGCGGCGTGGGCTCGGTGGCGAACACCGTGTCGTGCGCGCGCCAGAAGGGTTCGAGGTCGAGCAGCTGGCGGACATGGCCGCCGCCGCTGGCGGCGAGCAGGATTTTCTTTTTCGGCATGGTCAGGCGCTCCGGTCGCGCCACTGGCGGAACCAGCTGGTGAAGCGCGGGATGCCCTCGGCAAGCGACGTGGTGGGCGCGAACCCCAGGTCGCGCGCGGCTTCGGCGATGTCGGCGAAGGTGGCGTGGACGTCGCCGGGCTGCATCGGGTGGAGTTGCCGAATCGCCTTCACACCCAGCGCGTCCTCCAGCGTGGCGACGAGGGTGAGCAAAGGTTCGGGCCGGCTGTTGCCGAGGTTGTAGAGGGCGTGCGGGCTGCGGGAGCCGCCGGGTTTTTCGCTGCCGTCGTCCGCCGGCGGCCGGTCCAGCGCGGCCAGCACGCCGGTGGTGATGTCGTCGATGAAGGTGAAGTCGCGGCTCATGTCGCCATGGTTGAACAGGCGGATCGGGCGGCCGGCAAGGATGGCGTCGGCGAACTGCCACAGCGCCATGTCCGGCCGGCCCCAGGGGCCATAGACGGTGAAGAAGCGCAGGCCGGTGAGGGGGGTTCGGAACAGATGGGCATAGGATTCGGCGAGCAGCTCACCCGATTTCTTGGTGGCGGCATAGAGCGAAACAGGCGAATCGACGCGGTCGGACAGCGCGAAGGGCAGTTTCGTGTTGCCGCCATAGACCGAGGAGGAGGAGGCATAGACCATGTGGGCGACGCGCGCATGGCGGGCGAGTTCGAGCAGGTTGAGGTGGCCGACGAGGTTGGATTGGGCATAGGCGGCGGGATTTTCCAGGCTGTAGCGGACGCCGGCCTGCGCGCCCAGGTGGACGATGCGGGTGATGGGGCGGGTCACGCGCTCGCCATCGGTGGCGGCGGCCAGCGCGGCGGCGTCGGCGAAATCGACGTGCACGAAGCGCCAGCCGGGGGTGCCGGCAAGCTGCGCCAGCCGGGCCTGTTTCAGCGCGGGATCATAATAGGGGTTGAGGTTGTCGAGGCCGAGCACCGCCTCCCCACGGGCGAGCAGCGCGCGGGCGACATGTAAACCGATGAAGCCGGCGGCGCCGGTGAGGAGGATGGTCATGCGGGGGCTTTGTTAAAGGGGGTTAACGGCGGGCGCCAGTGGGCTTTCCCCCGGCGATGCGTTGCGATAGACGGATGATGACAGCGGCAAGTGGATTTTCAGCGGCATGAGCATCGCCCTCGACCGGATCCTGACACCTTATACCAAGCGGGTGGACAGCCTGTCGCATCGGGTGCGGCGCTGGCTCCTGGTTGCGATCATGGGTTTCTATGCCTGTTTCATGGGGCTGGTGATCGCCATCCTGCCGGTGCAGGCGATGTTCATTCCGGCGACGCCGCTGCTGATCCTGTTCATCATCGCCGCCTGGATGCTGCCGGACAGCGATGTGCAGGTTGACGAAACGCTGAAGACCGCGCTGATCGTGTTCATCTATTGTGCCGGGCTGTGGCCGGTCTATCTCGCGGTGGAGCTGCCCGGCCTGCCGTGGATCACGCTCAACCGCGCGGCCCTGTTCGCGCTGGTGGCGATCGCGGTTTATGGCTTCGCGCAGTCGAGCCGGCTGCGCGGCGACGTGGCGACGGTGTTCAAGGCGACGCCCTTTTTGATGAAGGTGTTCATCGGCTGGCTGATCATCCAGATCATCACGATTCCCCTGGCGCCGCAGTTGTTCGGCTCCTTGAACCGCTGGGTGCTGAACCAGCTGTTCTGGACCTTTCCGCTGCTGATCGGCGCCTGGGCCTTCAGCAAGGAGGGCCTGGGACTGCGGTTCAAGACGGCGATCCTGGTGGTCGCGCTGATCGTCTCTTTCCTGGTCTTTCCCGAAACGCGGATGGGAAAGCCGATCTGGGCCGATCATATCCCCTTCTTCCTGAAGGTGGATGACGAGGCGCTGATGGGCCGCATCCTGGGATCGCAGGCGCGCGCCGCCGACGGGCTCTACCGGGCCCGATCGGTGTTCAATGTCAGCCTCAGCCTGGCGGAATTCATGTCGCTGGTTTTCCCCTTTGTCATCCACGCCCTGGTGACGGCGACCAGCTGGCCGCGGCGGCTGCTGTTGATCGCCCTTTATTTCTCCTGCGCCGGCGCGATGTTCCTGACCAACAACCGCAGCGGTCTGATCGGCTTCTTCCTGAGCCACATCGTGTACAGCCTGTTCTGGGGCATCAAGCGTCTGCGCACCCATGGCGGTCGGCGCGACATGGTGGGACCATCGCTGATCTTGATGTACCCGATGGCGCTGGTGGCGTTCGTCATCGCACTGTTTTCCAGCCGCACGCTCTATGTGAAGGTGATCGGCGGCGGACAGCATCAGGCGAGCAATGATTCGCGCGGCATCCAGTATGACCTGATGTGGGAGAAATTCTTCCGCAATCCCTTTGGCCATGGGCCGAACCAGGCGTGGGAGCTGGTCGGCTTTACCAACGGCGAGGGCACGGTGACGCTGGACGCCTATCCCATCAACCTGCTGCTGGACTATGGGATCATCGGTTTCTGCCTGTTCGTGGCGCTGTTCGGCGGTGCCATCTTCTATGGCTGGCGCACCTACCAGCGGTCTGACTCGGAGGAGCTCGACCTGACGGCACCGGCGTCGGTGGCGCTGGTGAATTTCCTGGTGATCAAGCTGGTGCTGAGCCTGGAGCAGAACCATTATCTGGCGTTCCTGCTGGTGGGGCTGATCATGGCCATGCACTATCGCCAGACCTTGGTGGATGCCGCGAAGGCGGCGGTGCCGGCCTCAGTGCGATTGCAACCCCTGCGCATGCGCCGATAAGGCGCTTGGGGGGATGACCCAGCGCGTCGGTTTCTGGGGCGGTCTCGCGCTGTTCGCGCTGCTGTGGCTGCTGCCGGCGCCGGCGGGGCTGTCGGCGGCGGCTTGGGCGGTGGCGGCGGTCGCGGTGCTGATGGCGGCCTGGTGGTTCACGGAAGCCGTGCCGATCGCCGCGACGGCGCTGCTGCCCTTCCTGCTGTTCCCGCTGCTGGGGATCGCCAGCGCGGGGGATGCGGCGCAAAGCTATTACTCGCCGATCATCTTCCTGGTGCTGGGCGGCGCGCTGGTGGCGCTCGCGGTCGAAAAGGCCGGGCTGCACCGGCGGCTGGCGCTGGCCATCGCCCGGCGCGGCGGCACCAGTCCGCGCGGGCTGGTGACGGCGTTCATGCTGGCGACGGCGATCGTTTCCATGGGGGTATCGAACACCGCCACCGCCCTTATCATGATGCCGATCGCGCTGGCGCTGGTGGCGGCGAGCCATGACGCGATTGCCGAGGCCGACCGGGAGCGCTTCGCCGCGGCGCTGGTGCTGGGGGTGGCCTATGCCGCCAGCATCGGCGGGCTGGGGACGCTGGTGGGGTCGCCGACCAACGCGATCGCTGCCGGGCTGATCAACAAGACGCTGGGGACGGAGATCGATTTCCTGACCTGGGCGATGTTCGGGCTGCCGCTGGTGCTGCTGGGGGTGCCGCTGACCGCCTTCGTGCTGAACCGATATCTTCGGGTGCCGGTGGGCGCCATCGACCGCGCCGCCGTGCTGGCGGCGGTGGGGGAGACAGGGGCATACAGCGTGTTCGAGCGGCGGCTGATCCCGGTGCTGCTGCTGCTGCTGTTCGGCTGGACGGTGCTGCCCTTCATCAAGGAGGCGATTGCGCTGCCGCGGGCGGACGATGGCGTGGTGGCGGTGGGCATCGGCCTGCTGCTGTTCCTGCTGCGCAAGGGGCCGGGTGAGGCGCCGATGCTGGAGGGGCCGGACCTGGCGAAGGTGCCGTGGGATGTGATCCTGCTGTTCGGTGGCGGGCTGGCGCTGGCGGACGGCATCACGGGAAGCGGCCTGGCGGCCTGGCTGGGGCAGCAGCTGACGGTGGCGGGCACCTTGCCGCCGGTATTGCTGGCGGCGCTGATCGTGCTGCTGGTGATCGTGGTGACGGAGTTCGCGAGCAATGTGGCGACGGCGAGCGGCTTCATTCCGGTGGTCGCCGGGCTGGTGCTGGCGACCGGCGCCGATCCGCAGCTGCTGGCGATTCCGGCCGCGATGGCGGCGAGCTGGGGCTTCATGATGCCGGCGGGGACGGGACCGAACGCCATCGCCTATGCCACCGGTCGCGTCAGCGTGGCGACGATGGTGAAGGCCGGCGCGCTGGTGGACATGATCGGCGTGCCGCTGATCGTGGGGGTGTGCTTCGCGGTTGCCGCATGGGTGTGAGGCGGGTAAGCCGCCACGAAACAATGTCGGGGACAGGCGCATGAAACTTCTGGCGGGCAACAGCAATCCGGCGCTGGCGCGCGACATCGCGAGCTATCTGGAAATCCCGCTGACCAGCGCCAGCGTGCGGCGCTTCGCCGACGAGGAGATTTTCGTGGAAATCCACGAGAATGTCCGCGGCGAGGATGTGTTCGTGATCCAGTCGACCGGCGCGCCGGCGAACGACAATCTGATGGAATTGCTGATCTGCATCGATGCGCTGCGGCGGGCGAGCGCCAAGCGCATCACCGCGGTGCTGCCCTATTTCGGCTATGCCCGGCAGGACCGGAAGCCGGGGCCGAGGACGCCGATCTCGGCGAAGCTGGTGGCGAACCTGATCACGGTGGCCGGCGCCAACCGGGTGCTGTCGGTGGACCTGCACGCCGGGCAGATCCAGGGTTTTTTCGACATCCCGACCGACAATCTCTATGCCGCACCGGTGATGAGCGCCGATATCGAATCGCGCTTCCCGCAGCATCGCGGCCGGCTGATGGTGGTGTCGCCCGACGTGGGCGGCGTGGTGCGGGCGCGGGCGCTGGCGCGGCGCCTGGACAATGCGCCGCTGTCGATCGTGGACAAAAGGCGGGAACGGCCCGGCGAATCGGAGGTGATGAACATCATCGGCGACGTGAAGGGGCGCTTCTGCGTGCTGGTGGATGACATCGTCGACAGCGCGGGGACGCTGTGCAACGCGGCGAAGGCACTGATGGAGGCCGGCGCGGAGGGGGTGGTGGCCTATGTCAGCCATGGCGTGCTCTCTGGCGGGGCGGTGGCACGGGTGGAGGGCAGCCTGCTGACCGAGCTGGTGGTGACTGACAGCATCGCGGCATGCGAGGCGGTGGCGGGCGCGGCGAAAATCCGCCGGCTGCCGATCGCGCCGCTGGTGGGCGAAGCGATGCGGCGCATCAGTGACGAAGCGAGTGTGAGTAGTTTGTTCGATTAACCCGCGGCGCAGTTGGCGGCGATGAAGGCTTCGTGGGTGGGCATGGCGCGGGCGGCTTCTTCCGTCACGCGGCGCAGGCCGGCGAGGCGGGCCTTGGCATCGACATGGCCGCGGGCGTGTACAAGGGGGTCCCAGCCCGCGGGTTCGACATGCTGGCCGATATAGACGGCGAGCCAGCTGACGTTGAGGAACAACTCCTCGCCGGGGGAGACCAAGCGGGCGTCTCGGCGGAAATGCGCCATGCGTGTGGCCAGGCTGTCGGGCGGTGCCGTGGCGGCGCAATCGCGCCACAGGGCGGAATCGGTGCGGCCGGTGGCGTGATAGTGGAGGATGAGGAAATCGCGGATGCGTTCCCATTCCTGCGCCGTGACGCGGTTGAACTCGTCCGCCAGCAGCGGATCGAAAGCGCGGTCCGGGAACAGGCCAAGGAGGCGCATCAGGCCGGACTGGATGAGGTGGATGCTGGTGCTCTCCAGCGGCTCCATGAAGCCGGCGGCCAGCCCGATGGCGACGACATTCTTCACCCACGCCCGGGTGCGCCGGCCGGTGGTGAAGCGCAGCGGGCGGGGATCGGCCAAGGCTTTGCCGTCGAGGCGGGAGGCGAGCAGGCGGGCGGCGTCGTCGTCCGACAGGTGGGCGCTCGAATAGACATAGCCGTTGCCAGTGCGGTGTTGCAGCGGGATGCGCCACTGCCAGCCGGCCTCGCGCGCGGTGGAGCGGGTGAAGGGGGTGAGCGGCGCGGCATTCTCGCAGGGCATCGCCATGGCGCGGTCGCAGGGCAGCCAGCGGGTCCAGTCCTGATAGCCGGCCTTCAGCGCGCCCTCCACCAACAGCCCGCGGAAGCCGGAGCAGTCGATGAACAGGTCGGCGGACAGGACGCGGCCGTCTTCGAGCGTGACGCTTTCGACGAAGCCGGTTTCGCCATTCTGGGTAACGGTGCCGACCTTGCCTTCGTGGCGGGCAACGCCGCGGGCTTCGGCGTAGCGGCGCAGGTAAGCGGCGTAGAGGCCGGCGTCGAAATGATAGGCATAGTCGAAGGTGGATTGCACCATCCGGCGATCGGACGACGGCGGGCTGAAGCGGTTGTGGACGGCCATGCGCCAGGCGAGCGAATAGTCCCACAGCGGCGTCGGGTCGCCCCGCCCACGTTCGCGCAGCCACCAGTGGTGCAGCGGCACGCGGTCGAAATCGGCGCCGAAGCTGCCGAAGGGGTGGAAATAGCGGTTGCCGAGACTGCCCCAGTCGACGAACTCGATGCCGAGCTTGAAGGTGCCCTGGGTGGCGCGGACGAAGTCGGCTTCCGCGATCCCCAGCATCGCGTTGAACAGCTTGATCGGCGGGATGGTGGCCTCGCCGACGCCGACGGTGCCGATCTCCTCGCTCTCCACCAGCATGATTTGCGTGGAGGTTCCGAGCGCGCTGGCCAGCGCGGCGGCGGCCATCCAGCCGGCGGAACCCCCGCCGGCGATCAGGATGGAGCGGATGGGGTTCATGCGTCCACGCCCTGCGGAATGACGTGGCCGGTTTTCGGCAGCAGCCAGCGCAGCAGCGGCCCGGTCATCAGGGTGGTGGTGATCGCCATGATGACCAGCATGGTGAAGACGTCCTGCGGAATGAAGCCCATGTCGCGGCCGACGTTGAGCACGATCAGCTCCATCAGCGCGCGGGTGTTCATCAGGCTGCCGAGCACGCCCGATTGCGCCGGCGTGAACCCGGAGAGGCGGGCGGCGGCATAGACGGGCAAGATCTTCCCCAGGATCGAGGCAGCCAGGAAGGCGAGGCACCAGCCGATGTCGGTGGCGCTGTCCAGCCCGAGGACGTTGGTTCTAAGGCCGGTGAAGGTGAAGAAGATGGGGAGGAAGAAAACCAGGACGAAGACACCGATCTTGTCACGCCAGAGCGCGGCGAAGGCCTGGTGCCGGTGCACGGTGATGCCGACGGCGAAGCCGCCGAAGATGGCGAAGATGCCCAGGCTGGAGGTGACAATGGCGGCGCCGAAGCAGAGCGCGAGGATGAGGGCGATGAGGTCGGGGCCGAGGGGCTTCTCGCCGCGCTCCACCGGGCCGATCAGCCGGTCGAGCAGGGGTTTGACCACGAGCATCAGGACGGCCCCCAAGGCTGCAAGGCCGAGCAGTTTCAGGCCGAAGCCGCCGGGGTCGAAGGCGGCGGCACCGATGGCGGCGATGGCGGCGAGCAGCAGCCAGCCGATGACATCGTTCACTGCCGCGGCGCTGATGGCGATCACGCCGAGCGGGTGCGCGGTCAGCCCGAACTGCCGGAGGATGCGGCCGAGGATGGGGACCGCGGTGATGGCGAGCGCGACGCCGCAGAACAGGGAATAGACCACCGGGTTGATGGCGGGCGCGAGGGTGGCGGCGCTGGCGAGGCCGAGCGCGAGGCCGAGTGCAAAGGGCACGAGGATGGAGGCCGCGGCGACGCCGAGCATGGTGCGGCGGGTCGCGGGGTCCTTCAGCAGGTTGAAATGGAACTCGCTGCCGATCTGGAACATCAGCAGGATGAGGCCGACCTGGCTGAGCACCGCGATCTCGTCGCCGGGTTTGCTGCCGAATACCCACAGGGACGCCTCGGGAAAGAGCGCGCCGAACAGCGAGGGGCCGAGCAGCAGGCCGGCGACGATCTCGCCGGTGGCGCCGGGCTGCCCCAGCCGCAGCGCGAGGCCGTGGAACAGCCGGGCAGCCGCGATCATGATGATCAGCTGCACCAGCACATGCAGCAGCAATTGTTCGAGATGATGGACCGATGCCGTCATCGCGCCGTCATAGCGGGGTGAAGCGCGCCGCCATGCCGCCTCCGGCCAGCAGGCTGACGGGCAGGCTGTCGGCGGCGGTGACGGTACGGGTTTCCATGCGCGCGTCGGCCGTGCCGTCGCCGCTGTCCTGCCACAGGGTGGCGCGATAGCGGACGCCCGGCGTCAGGAAGCCGAGCGGCACGGTGAGGCTGCGCGCTTCCTCGTTGGTGAGCGCGCCGAGCCACCAGTCTTTCGATTTCCGGTCCTGCCGCGCCTGCACCACGAAGCGGCCGATGGCGCCATCGAGCATGATGCTGCGTTCCCAGTCGGTCGGCGTCGCCTTGATGAGGGCGAAGCCGTTGGGGAAGCGGGCGTAATTCTCGATGAAGTCCGCCGCCATGACGATCGGCGAGTGGATGACGATGTAGAGCGACAATTGCCGGCCGACGGTGCCCAGGATGCGGCTGCCGTCCTGCCCGGTCAGGCTGAGCACGCCGGGGGTGAAGTCCATCGGGCCGGCGAGCAGCCGCGTGAAGGCCAGCGTCGGCTCGTGGCTGAGCGGGTTCTTCTGGCCCCAGGCGTTGTATTCCATGCCGCGCGCGCCTTCGCGGCTGATCCAGTTGGGGTAGGTGCGCCTGAGGCCGCTGTCCTTCACCGGCTCGTGCGTATTGATGGCGATGCGGCGCTTGGCGGCTTCGGTCACGACCTTCAGCTCGTGCACCACCTTGGCCTGGCCTTCGTGCCATTCGAAGCTGAGGCTGCCATCCGGTTGCAGCGCCTTGGCGCCGCCGAGGTCGCTGACATAGCCCGTTTTCACGCTGTCGATGCCGAGGCGCTGGTAGAGGTCGAACCCCGCGCCCATCTGCGCCTCGTAATGCGCCATCTGGCCGCTGGTCTCGTGGTGGCCGATGATGTGCACGCCCTTTTTGCGGGCATAGGCGGCGACGCGCTCCAGGTCGAAATCGGGATAGGGCTGGGTGAAGCTGAAGGCCTCGCCGTTGCCGAACCAGTCGCCGTCCCAGCCGATGTTCCAGCCCTCGATCAGCAGACCGGGGATGCCGTTCCTCGCGGCGAAATCGATATATTGCAGCGCGCGGGCGGTGGTGGCGCCGTGCCGGGGCCCGCTGGCCCAGGTCCAGTCGCCGCGGATCATGCCCCACCAGATGCCGATATATTTGCGGGGGGTCACCCAGGAGACGTCGCCGAGCCTGTTGGGTTCGTTGAGGTTCAGCGTCAGCCGGCTGTTGGCGAGGCCGGCGGCGCTGTCGGCGACGATAAGCGTGCGCCAGGGGGTGACGAAAGGCGCGGTGCGCAGGACCTTCGGGCCGACGCCGGCGGGGGTCAGCATGGCTTTCAGCAGGCCGCGCTCCACCTTCTGCACCTGCATGCCGCTGTAATCCACCAGCGCCGCCTCGTGCAGCGACAGGTGCAGGCCGTCACGGTACCGGAAGCTGATCGGGGTCTGCGCCAGGCCGATCTCGGCGACCGGCGTTTCGTTGTAGAGATATTCCTCCCGGTTCCACTCGCCGGCGGGGATCCACCAGGCGGTCGCGGGCTGGGCAAGCGCGAATTCGGTCAGTTCCTCGGTGATGCGCACCGTCTTCCAGGCCTCGGGGAATTCATAGCGGAAGGCGAAGCCGTCATCGAACAGGCGCAGGCGCAGGAAGAGCGTGCGCTTGCGCCCGTCGGTTTCGGTGAGCGCCACCAGCAGCTCGCGGTGATGGTCGCGGATGTCGCGGTCCTCGCCCCAGGGCTGCTGCCAGCGGTTGTCGGCGTCGGCGCGGCTGACTTCGGTGATGCTCAGCTTGCGGTGGATTTTGGGCGCGTCGGCGAACAGGAAGCCGAGCTGCGAGGGCGCGAGGATCGCCTTGCCGTCACGGGCGAGGCTGTAGCTGGCGCGACCGTCATTGTCGGTGCCGAGCGTCGCCACCAGCCGGCCATCGGGCGAGGCGACGGTGATCGGGGCCGCGCCGGCGAGGCTGGCGAACAGCAGGGCGAACAGGGTGATGAGCGTGCGCATCAGGCTTTCCTTGCGATCCAGGCCCCGAGCGGCGGCAGGCTGGCGCTGTCCACCTCCGCGCCGTTGAGCGTGAGCAGCGGCTGCCAGCCGGGTTCGTGGGCGAGCGCCACGGTCACATCGCCCAGGTTGAAGGCGGCGCGCAGCGTTTCGCCGTCATGCCGGCGTTCGAGGATGAGCAGCGTGCCGCGCGCGGCGACCACGCCCAGGCTGCCGCGGCGCAGCGCGGGATGGCCGCCACGCAGCGCGATGGCGGCGCGGGCGAAATTCAGCACCGACTGCGGGTCGGCGTCCTGCGCGTCCACCGCCAGCGCGGCATGGCGCGGGTCGAGCGGCAGCCAGGGCGTGCCGCTGCTGAAGCCGGCGTTGGTTGCGTGCACCTGCCAGGGCATCGGCGTGCGCGCGCCGTCGCGGCCCAGCGTCAGCGGCCAGTTGGCGATGGCTTCGGGGTCGCGCAGATGGTCATAGGCGACCTCCCCTTGCGGCAGGCCGAGTTCCTCGCCCTGGTAGAGGAAAGCGTTGCCGCGCAGGCTGAGCAGCAACAGCAGGCAGAGTTTGGCGAAGGCCGCGCTGTCGTTGCCGGCATACCAGCGGGTCAGGTGGCGCGGCGCGTCATGGTTGCTGAACGCCCAGCTCGGCCAGCCTTCGGCCGCGTCGCCCGGCCAGTCGGCGAGCGCGTTCACCACCCGTTCGGGCGACAGGTCCTGCGCATAGAGGAAGGCGAAATTATAGGCGGTGTTGAGCCGGGCATCGCCGTGCGTGAAGGCCTTCATCTCCGCCACCGGGTTGGCGCCGCCGATTTCGGCGACGGTGAAGGTGGCGCCATAGCTGTCCATCACGGCGCGGATGCGTTCCAGGAAGGGCAGGATCTGCGGCTGCGACTGGTTGTACTTGTGCTGCTGGAAATCGAAGCTGCGGCTGCGGCGGCGGTTGCCGGGGGGCGCCGGCGGATTGTCGCGCAGCGCCGGATCGAACATGGCGAAGTTCAGCGCGTCCAGCCGGAAGCCGTCGACGCCGCGGTCCAGCCAGAAGCGCGCGGCGTCGAGCAGCGCGTCCTGCACGGCGAGGTTGTGCACGTTCAGCTGCGGCTGCGAGTTGAGGAAATTGTGCATGTAATATTGGCCGCGCCGCGCGTCCCAGGTCCAGGCCGGGCCGCCGAAGACGGACTGCCAGTTGTTCGGCGGGGTGCCGTCCGCCTTGGGATCGGCCCAGACATACCAGTCGGCGCGGGGGTTGTTGCGGCTGGTCCGGCTTTGCGCGAACCAGGCATGGTCCCAGCTGGTGTGGGCATAGACTTGGTCGATGATCACCCGGAGGCCGAGGCCGTGCGCCTTTGTCAGCAGCGCGTCGAAATCGGCGAGCGTGCCGAACTCCGGCGCGACATCGCAGTAATCGGCGACGTCATAGCCATAATCGTGCATCGGCGAGGGGTAGAAGGGCGAGATCCAGACCGCATCGACCCCCAGCGAGGCGATATGGTCGAGCCGGGCGGTGATGCCGGGCAGGTCGCCGATGCCGTCGCCGTTCGAATCGGCGAAGCTGCGCGGATAGACCTGATAGATGGTGGCGCCATGCCACCAGGGCGATTGGGACGCGGGATACAGGGCAGGCGCGGCCTGCCGGGAGAGGGCATTCATTTGACGGACTCACACAGGGCAAAGGCGAAGGGCGGCAGGGTCAGCGTGACGCTGCCGGGGGCGTTGGAGCTGGCGGGGCAGGCGCCCGCAAGGCTGCGCCAGCGCAGCGAGGCGGGGGTGGATTCCATGTTGACGGTGACGGGTTTGGCGCTGGCGTTGAAGACCGCGAGCAGTTCCGGTTCGCCGTCCATCAGCCGGCTGAAGCCGGTGACGCCGGGGGTGGTGGAAAGGCGCGCGACCTGGCGGCCGTGGCGCAGCGCGGCATGGCCGGCGCGGAGTTTCGAGAGCGCGGCGATGGCGCGGTAGAGCGGCGCGTCCGGGTTGAAATTATCCTGCGCGCCGGTGCGGCCCGTGCCGGGCAGGCGTTCGGCGGCGTAGCTCGGGACCTTGCTGGCGAACAGGGTCTGGCGGGCGGCCTGGTCGTTGCCCAGGCCGGCGAAACCCTGTTCGTCGGCATAATAGACGGTGGGAACGCCGCGCGCCAGGAACAGCATGGCGTGGGCGAGAGTGGCGCGGGCGAGCGCCTCGCCGTCCGTCATGCGCGGGTTGGCGGCGCGGGCGAACATCAGGAAGCGCCCGGCGTCGTGGTTGCTGATAAAGGTGGGCAGCTGGTTGGCCACCTGCCAGCCCGGCGTCGCGGCGTTGCCATAGAGCGCGTCATCGTCGGGCAGGCGCTCCATCAGGCGCATGTCGGCCCGCCCGGCGGCGGCGATGACGGCGAGCTGCAGGTTGAAATCGAGCACCGCGGGGTAGCCATCGACCTGCACATAGCGGGCAAGCAGCGCCGGGTCGTAATCGCCGGTCGCGACCTCCCCGAAGATGTGGAAATTGGGGATGCCGCGCGCCTTCGCGCGGGCGAGCATGGCGGGAACGAAGGCCTGCCAGAATTCGCTGTTCACATGCTTCGCCGTGTCCACCCGGAAGCCGTCGATGCCGAACTCGTCGATCCAGCGGCCGTAGATGTCGATCATCCCCTGAACGACGCGCGGATGGTCGGTGAACAGGTCGTCGAGGCCGACGAAATCGCCCATCTGGCTGTTCTCGCCGCTGAAGGTCGTGTCACCGCGGTTGTGGTAGAAAATCGGATCGTTGAGCCAGGCCGGGACCTTCACCGATTTCTCGGCGTCGGGCACCACCGGTGTCCAGGCATAGTCCGGCCGGGTCAGGCGGGCGAAGTTTTCGGCGGTCCGGACCGTTTCACCCATGAAGCCATCGTTTATCTCTGCACCGTTGACGCCCTTCAGCCGCGTCCAGGGATAATCGGCGCGGGAGCGGTAGGGGCAGGCGCTGGTCGGGCATTCGCGATACTGGATGACGTCCGCGGTGTGGTTGGCGATGATGTCCATATAGACCTTCATGCCGCGCGCGTGGGCGGCGTCGACGAAGGCCTTGAACTCGGCATTGGTGCCGAAATGCGGGTCGACCCGGGTGAAGTCGGTGACCCAATAGCCATGGTAGCCGGCGCTGTGGGTGCCGGGGCCGCCCTGGACGGGCTTGTTCTTGAAGATCGGCGCGAACCAGATGGCGGTGGCGCCCAGGCCCTGGATATAGTCGAGGCGGTCGGTGAGGCCCTTCAGGTCGCCGCCGTTGAAGAAGCCCTTGTGGGTGGGATCGAAGCCGTGCCGCAGCCGGTCGCCGGGAATGCCGCCGCTGTCGTTCGACGGGTCGCCGTTGGCGAAGCGGTCGGGAAGGACGAAATAGATGATCTCGTCCGACGGTGGCCGGGCGCGGACCTTGTCCTGCGCGGCGAGCGGTGCCGCGAGCAGCAGGGCGAGGAGCGGCGCCAGAAGCGTCATGCGGGGGATGTTGCGCGCCATGGCAGGCCCCTTACCAGAACCAGATCACGATGACGGCGGTCATCGCCAGCAGGATCGCCGATTGCACGCGGTAATTGGCCCAGGCCGGCGTGTTCGCCAGGCTGGCACTTTCCGCCTGCCAGTGGGCGCGCGTCCACATCAGGCCGCTGGTCTGCTGTGCCGACGGGCCTGCGCCGGTCAGGCTGCCATAGACCAGCGCGACGGCGCAGATGGCGAGCAGGATCGGCGCGACATAGAGGAAGTTCAGCGTGAACAGGTTGAGCACATTCACCTGCACGAACAGCGTGATGCCGACCGCCAGGCCCGCGACGATGGCGAAACCGGCGCCCCGCGCGTTGGCGCGTTTCCAGAAGAGGCCGGCCAGGAACACCGCCACGATCGGCGGCGAGGTGTAGCTGAGCATCGATTGCAGGTAGGTCCAGACGCTGCCGAACTTCTCGATCATCGGCGCCACCACCACTGCGACCGCCACCATGGCAAGGGTGGCGAGGCGGCCGACGCGCACCAGCGCCTTGCCGTCGAGCGCCGGGAAGGCGGGCTTGATGAAGTCCATGGTGGCGAGCGTCGCGGCGCTGTTGAAGGTGCTGGCGGTGGCCGACATGATGGCGGCGAGGAAGCCGGCAACGACCAGCCCGAGCAGGCCGGTGGGCAGCAGGTCGAACATCAGCGTCGGATAGACCAGGTCCGGATTGGGCAGGTTCGGGTAGAGCAGGACCGCGGCGCTGCCCGGCAGCACCATCAGGAACAGCACGGGGAGTTTCAGCAGCCCGGCGAACAGGCTGCCCCAGCGGCCGTGGTCCACATTCTTCGCGCTCATCACGCGCTGCACCATGAACTGGTTGGTGCACCAGAAATAGAAGCCGAGGATCGGCACGCCGGTCAGCAGCCCGAGCCAGGGCATGTGCGGGTCGGAGAGCGGCATGATCAGGCTCATGCGTTCCT
Source organism: Sandaracinobacteroides saxicola (assembly GCF_014117445.1). Classification (NCBI taxonomy): domain Bacteria; kingdom Pseudomonadati; phylum Pseudomonadota; class Alphaproteobacteria; order Sphingomonadales; family Sphingosinicellaceae; genus Sandaracinobacteroides; species Sandaracinobacteroides saxicola. The sequence continues at coordinate 2,491,757 of NZ_CP059851.1, forward strand.
CGGGAATGTTCGCCATCACGTTCGCCCAGCCGCCGGCTTTCGCAAAGGCGAACCAGCTGAGCACGGCCGACGCCGACAGCAGGATGACCGCCTGCACCACCTCGGTATAGAGCACCGCCTTCAGCCCGCCGACGATGGTGTAGATGCCGGAGAGCGCGGCGACGACCAGCACCATGACGGGAAGCGGAATGGTCGGCAGGATCAGCGTGAGCATCAGCGCGCCGCCATAGAGCGTCGCGGCCTTGTCCACCACGACCGACAGGAAGATCGTCAGCGCGCTGAAATATTTGCGCACGCCGGGGCTGTAGCGGCGTTCCAGGAACTCCGGCATGGTATAGACTTGGCTGCGCAGGATGAAGGGCAGGAAAAACAGGCAGAAGAACACCAGGACGACGGTGGCCATCCATTCATAATTATAGACCGCGATGCCGTTGGCGTAGGCGTTGCCGGCCAGCCCGATCAGCGTCGCCGAGCTGATGTTGGAAGCGAGCAGCGCGAAGCCGATCACCGGCCAGGTCGAATCGCGCGAGGCGAGGAAGAAATCGGTGCCGGTTGCCTGTTTGCGGCCGGCCCACAGGCCAAGGCCGATGACGACCAGCGCGTAGAGGGTGATGACGACGAGGTCGGGCGGTGCCAGCCCCCGTGCAAAGACATCCTGCATGCTCACTCCCCTGGGCTTTGCCCATGTCGGGAGTCTGTCGCTCCCTCGCCTGTCCGGCGGGCATCGTGGCACGTGGGCGGCGGCGCCTCAATCGGCGCGGGCGTTCGGGGGGCGCCATGTATTCGTATGCCGGGCCAAAGCGCTTGCCTTTTCGGGCGTGGCAGGGCTTTTTCGCAGGCGACCGCAAAGGATGCCGCATGACCGTTCGCGCCAACACCGTCCTGCTGTTCGGCGCGACCGGCGACCTGGCGCAGCGCATGCTGCTGCCCAGCCTTGCCGCGCTGCACGCCGATGGCCTGGTTGCGCGCGACATCCGCATCGTGGGGACGGCGCGCAGCGGGCTGGACGATGCCGGCTATCGCGATTTCGCGGCGGCGGCGCTGGCGAAATTCCTGCCCGCGGACCGCCAAGACAAGGCCGCGCTGGAGGCCTTCCTGGGCCGGTTGAGCTACCAGCCGCTCGATGCGACCGACCCGGCGGGCTTCGCGGCGCTGGCAGCGAAGGTGGGGGCGTTCGAGGGCGCGGTCGCGACCTTCCTGTCGACCGCGCCCAGCCTGTTCGAGCCGACCATCGCCGGGCTGGGCGCGCACGGCCTCGCCTGCGGCCAGTGCCGCATCGGGCTGGAAAAGCCGCTGGGCAGCGACCTGGCCAGCAGCCGGGCGATCAACGATGCCGTTGCCAGCGTGTTTCCGGAAAGCCGCACCTTCCGCATCGACCATTATCTGGGCAAGGAGACGGTGCAGAATTTGCTGGCGCTGCGCTTCGGCAACATCCTGTTCGAGCCGCTGTGGAACGCCCAGCATATCGAGCATGTGCAGATCACGGTGGCCGAGACCGTCGGGCTGGAAGGCCGCGTGGGATTCTATGATGGCGCCGGGGCGCTGCGCGACATGGTGCAGAACCATATGCTGCAACTGCTGGCGCTGGTGGCGATGGAGCCGCCGGCGCGGTTCGACGCGACGGCGATCCGCGACGAGAAGGTGAAGGTGCTGCGCAGCCTGCGGCCGCTGACGGCGGCGGACAGCGTGACCGGGCAATATGTGGCGGGTGCGGTCGATGGCGCCGCGGTGCCGGGCTATGCCGAGGAGCTGGGCAAGCCGTCGGACACGGAGACCTTCGTGGCGCTGAAGGCGCATGTCGACAACTGGCGCTGGAAGGGCGTGCCCTTTTTCCTGCGGACCGGGAAGCGCCTGCCGCAGCGGCGCACGGAGATCGTCATCCAGTTCCGCGCCGTGCCGCACAGCATCTTTGCCGAGCGCGGCGCGGTGGCCAAACCCAACCGGCTGATCATCGGCATCCAGCCCGACGAGAATGTCGGGCTGACGGTGATGGCGAAGGTGCCGGGCCTGGACCGGGAGGGCCTGCGGCTGCGGGAGGTACAGCTGGATATCACCACCCCGAACGCCTTTGCCGGGGCGCGGCGGCGGATCGCCTATGAACGCCTGCTGCTCGACCTGATCGAGGGCGATCCCACCTTGTTCGTGCGGCGCGACGAGGTGGAGGCACAGTGGAGCTGGGTGGACGCGATCCGGCGCGGCTGGGCCAGCGAAGGCCTGACGCCGCGAAGCTATACGGCGGGAAGCTGGGGGCCATCGGCGGCCATCGGCCTTGCTGAACGGGCGAATGTGAGCTGGCATGACTGAGATGAACGCAACCGTGGCGCGGGTGACCGCGCGGATCGTCGAACGCTCGGCGCAGCGGCGCGGGCGTTATCTGGATTTCATCGCGCGGGAGCGGGACGCGGGGATCAACCGCAGCCGGCTGTCGTGCGGCAACCTGGCCCATGCCTTTGCCGCCAGCGGCGAGGATAAGGCGGTGATCAGCGCCGCCCATGCGCCCAACCTGGGGATCGTGAGCGCTTTCAACGACATGCTGTCGGCGCACCAGCCCTATGGGCGGTATCCGGAGGCGATGAAGCTGTTCGCGCGGGAAGTGGGGGCGACGGCGCAGGTGGCGGGCGGCGTGCCGGCGATGTGCGACGGCGTCACGCAGGGCCAGGTGGGGATGGAGCTTTCGCTGTTCAGCCGCGACGCCATCGCGATGGCGGCGGCGGTTAGCCTTTCCCACGCCATGTTCGAGGGCGTGGCGATGCTGGGCATCTGCGACAAGATCGTGCCGGGGCTGGTGATGGCGGCGCTGCGCTTTGGCCATCTGCCGACGATCTTTGTCCCCGCCGGGCCGATGCCGAGCGGGCTGCCCAACAAGGAGAAGGCCCGCGTGCGGCAGTTGTTCGCGGAAGGGAAAGCGAGCCGCGCCGAGCTGCTGAAAGCGGAAGCGGCGAGCTATCACTCGCCGGGGACCTGCACCTTCTATGGCACGGCGAACAGCAACCAGATGATGATGGAGGTGATGGGCCTGCATGTGCCCGGCGCCGCGTTCGTCAATCCCGGCAACAGCCTTCGCACCGAACTGACGCGGGCGGCGGTGCACCGGCTGGCGGCGATCAGCCTGGGCGGGTCCGATCCGCGACCCATCGGCGAGATCATCGACGAGCGCGCGATCGTGAACGCCGCCGTGGGCCTGCTGGCGACCGGCGGCAGCACCAACCATGCCATCCACCTGCCGGCGATGGCGCGGGCGGCGGGGATCATCATCGACTGGGCCGATCTGGACGAGCTGTCAGGCGCGGTGCCGATGCTGGCGCGCATCTATCCCAACGGGCAGGGCGATGTGAACCATTTCCACGCGGCGGGCGGCATGGGGTTCGTGATCCGCGAGCTGCTGGGCGCGGGGCTGCTGCATGATGTGAAGACGGTGTGGGAGGGCGGCCTGCATCCATATGCAGAGGAGCCGGGGATGGCGGGTGACGCGCTGCGCTGGGCCGCCGCGCCGGCGGCGAGCGGCGATGAGGCGATGCTGCGGCCGGTGGCGGCGCCGTTCATGGCGGATGGCGGCATGCGGCTGGTGACGGGCAATCTGGGTCGGGCGATCTTCAAGACCAGCGCAGTGGATGCCAGCCGCTGGACGGTGGAGGCGCCGGCGCGGGTGTTCCACGACCAGAATGAGGTGCTGAGCGCGTTCAAGGCCGGCGAACTGGACCGCGATGTGGTGGTGGTGGTGCGCTTCCAGGGGCCGCGCGCCAACGGCATGCCGGAGCTGCATAAGCTGACGCCGGCGCTGGGGGTGTTGCAGGACAAGGGGTATAAGGTCGCGCTGGTCACCGATGGCCGGATGTCCGGCGCCAGCGGCAAGGTGCCGGCAGCGATCCACTGCACGCCGGAGGCCTGGGGCGGGGGGCCGCTGGCACGGCTGCGGGACGGCGATCCGGTGCGGCTGTGCGGCCATGACGGCATGCTGACCACCAGCGCCGATCTGGCGGCGCGGGAGGCGGTGGCGAACCCCGCGGTGCATGACGGCACGGGCCGCGAACTGTTCGCGATGATGCGCATGGGCGCCGATGGGGCGGAGCTTGGCGCCTCGGCGATGCTGGCGGCGGCGGGGCTGTGACGGGAATCGTCGCCGTCGATATCGGCGGCACGCATGCGCGCTTCGCGCTGGCGACGGTGGAGGGCGGCCGGGTGGTGGCGATGGCGCCGCCGGTGACGCTGAAGACCGCCGAGCATGCCAGTTTCCAGACCGCTTGGGAGGCGTTCGGCGCGATGCAGGCGGGGCCTTTGCCGCGCCTCGCCAGCATCGCGGTCGCCTGCCCGACGCAGGGCGAGGTGCTGAAGCTGACCAACAACCCCTGGGTGATCCGGCCGGCGCTGATCCCGGAGAAGCTGCACCTCGACCGGTTCACGCTGGTGAATGATTTCGAGGCGATCGCCCATGCGGTCGCGCAGGCGCCGGCGGACGCCTTCGGCCCCCTGGCCGGGCCGGATGCGCCGCTGCCGGCGCGGGGCACGATCACCATATTGGGGCCGGGCACCGGGCTGGGCGTCGCCTCCCTGCTGAGGCAGGAGGGGCGTTATCATGTGCTGCCGTCCGAAGGCGGGCATGTGGATTTCGCGCCGCTGGACACGATCGAGGATGCCATCCTGGCGCATCTGCGGCGCGCCTTCCGGCGGGTGTCGGTGGAGCGGCTGCTCTCTGGCCCCGGGCTGGAGAATATCTATACAGCGCTGGCCGCGCTGGAGGGACGGGCGGTGCCGTCGCGCGACAACAGGGCATTGTGGACGGCGGCGATGGACGGCAGCGACAGCCTGGCGGCAGCCGCGCTGGACCGCTTCATGCTGACGCTGGGCAGCGTGGCGGGCGACCTGGCGCTGGCGCACGGCGCGGCCGGCGTGGTGGTGGCGGGCGGACTGGGGCAGCGGCTGGCGGGGCGCCTGCCGGGGTCGGGCTTTGCCGAGCGGTTCGCGGCGAAGGGCCGGTTCGAGAGCCGGATGGCGCAAATCCCGGTGCGGACGATCATGCTGGCGGAACCGGGGCTTTATGGCGCGGCGGCGGCGTTCGCGGTGGAGGCGGTATGACGATCGACGAGATCATGATGGTGGCGCCGGTGATTCCGGTGCTGGTGATCGATGACGCGGCGCATGCGCGGCCGGTGGCCGAAGCCTTGGTGGCGGGCGGGCTGCCGGTGCTGGAGGTGACGCTGCGGACGCCGGCGGCGCTCGACGCGATGCGGGAAATGGCGCGCGTGCCGGGCGCCATCGTGGGCGCCGGCACGGTGCTGAACGCGCGCGACGTGGCGGCCTGTGCCGATGCGGGCGCGCGTTTCATCGTGTCGCCGGGGCTGACGGCGCCGCTGGTGGCGGCGGTGACGGAGAGCGGCATCCCCTTCCTGCCGGGGATCGCCACGGCGGGCGACATCATGCGCGGGCTGGACGCGGGCCTGACCCGATTCAAATTCTTTCCGGCGGAGACCAGCGGCGGGTTGCCGGCGCTGAGGGCGCTGGCGGCGCCCTTCGGCATGGCGCGCTTCTGCCCGACGGGCGGCATCACGGCGGCGAGCGCACCGGCCTGGCTGGCGGAACCTCACGTGAAATGCGTGGGCGGCAGCTGGATCGTGCCGCGCGGCGCGCCGGATGGGGCGGCGATCGAGGCGGCGGCGCGGGCGGCGAGTGCCCTCAGGCCAGCCGCGCCCTGAATACGCCGCCGGCGTGGGGGTCATCGTCGTTTCGGCGGAGTGAGGTGAGGTAGACGAAGCCGTCGGTACCGAAGGCGGGCATGGTGGGGGCGGGGGTGGGGGCGGGGTGGCGTTCCAACAGCGTGCCGTCCGATGTGTATATGTTCAGGCAGGCGGCGGAGACGCCGGCGCTCCAATAATGTCCCTGTGCATCGACCTGCGCGCCGTCGGGGCGGCCCTGGGCATCGGTGGGGGTGGCGATGCGCCGGCGGTTTGTCGTTTCACTGGTGAAACGGTCAAAATCCCAGGCATCGATCCAGACGCCGCGCGAGTCCGCGGCGTACAGCGTGCGGCCATCCGGTGCGAAGGCGATGCCGTTGCCGGTGACGATCCCGGTCGCGCGGGCCTGGGGCGCGGTGCCATCCAGCGGCACGCGCCACAGGCTGCCGATGGGGGCTTTCGCCGGGCTTTCGTCCATGCTGGCGACCCAGAAGGCGCCGTCCGGACCGAGGCGGCCGTCGTTGAGGCGGGAGGTCGCAAGATCGTCTTCCAGCCGGGCGATGTGCCAGCGCAACGCCGTTTCAGGGTTGAAACGACAGATGTCCTTGGTGCCGGCGACGATCCAGTCGCCATCGGGCAGCGGCGCGAAGCAGGCGACGAGGTCGTCGAACCGCCATTCGCGGGCGATGCCGCCGTCCGCCGCGAGCCGCAGGATGCGGCCGCCGCGCACGTCGGCGAGGTGCAGCGCGCCATCGTGCCAGACCGGACATTCGGCGAGCGGCAGGCGCAGGTCGGCGAACAGGGCGAAGGGTTCGGCAAGCATGGGCGCCGCTTGCCATGCGGCGGCGATGATTGACAGATGCAACCCTTGTCCTAGTCTGTGACAGGGGAGGAAGGCGGATGCGGGCGCTGTCGTTGGCGGTTCTGGCGCTGGTCGGCATGGCCGCGGGTTGCGTGACGGCTGCCGTGCCCGCCGCCACCTCTGGCGTCCGCGCCAACCTGGCGGCGGATGTGCCCAAGGTGGTGCTGCAATTCGGTCATCCTTTCCGGGTGGACGCGGCACTGTGGGTGCCCGCCGAGCCGGGGAAGGCAAGCGACGACTGGAACGACTGGTTCGTGCTGACGGCGGACGCCAGCGACGGTTCGCTGATCCTGTGGGACCCGACCTGGACGCTGGTCTATGACCATCTGCGCCTGCCGCCGCTGGACCGGCAAGCGAATTTCACGCTGGACGCGGTCACCGCGATGACCCTGGCGCCGGGCGGGCGGCAGGTGACGATCAGCGCGATCGGCAGCGGCACAGAGGGCGACAACCCCACTTTCGCGCGGCGCTTCACCTTTCGGCTGAACCTGGACACGCGGGTGGTGACGCGGGAGGCCGCCTCGGTGCCGCTGCCGGGGCTGGATGTGGACACGCTGAAGCCCGCGGCGCTGCCGGTCGGCCCCGGGGGCACGCGGCTGGAGCGCGACGGGACGGGCGTGAAGATGTTGCCCGTGAAGGGCGATCCGGTGCTGTTGAAGGGCGTGGCGCGGGGCAAATATGCCGATGCCGCGCTGTCGCCCGATGGCACGCGGCTGGCGCGGGTGCTGTGGCTTTATGCCGGCAACACCACGCAGGTGGAGGTGTGGGACCTGGCGAGCGGCGAGGCGCTGCCGACCTTCATCAAGAAGGGCCGCTATGATGCGATCCGCTGGGTGAACGCCGACACCTATGTGCTGTTGGCCGATACTGATCCGAAGACCGGCGTGCCGCCGCTGCCGACGCTGCTCGTGGATGCGGCCAGCGCCGGCAACCCCAAGGGCATCGCCGCCGGGACGGTGCCGGGGCGCTGCATGACGACGGTGATCCGCTTCAACGACGGCCAAACGATGGACTATCAGCTGGCGGCGACCAACCCGGCGGCCTGTGGCGGGCCGGCGGGCGAGCCCGATGACATGTGGATGCTCGATTTCGACGGCAAGGGGGGCGCGACCTGGCGCCGGACGGAATTGCAGGGGATGCAGGACCGGCGCATCACCTCGATCACCGGCACGCCGGATGGCCGGGGCGTGGTGATTTCCACCCGGCCTCTGCGCCCGGTGAAGGGCGGTTTCGCGCCGCAGGTGGTGATGATCGACCTGAAGAGTGGCAAGGTGACCGACAGTTTCGACTTCGGTGACGCGGACGCATCGGTGACACAACTGTTCGCCACCGCCGACAGCGCGATCCAGAAGAGCAGCCTGTCCTCCGACGGCAAATATCTGTTCTGGCATGCCCCGGGCGGGGTGCTGATGGTCGAGCTGGCGACGCGGGAGGTGCGGGGGATGGATACCGGCACCGACAATCCGCAGGTGATGGTGAGCGACGGCAAGACCTTGCTGGTGGGCGGGGTGGGGTATCGCAACCTCTATCGTTTCGACGTGGCGACGGTGCAGCCGGTGCTGCCGCCGATCCTGCTGACCGGCACGATCAGCGCCGATTACCTGCCCGACCGGCAGCTGTTCTGGGCGGTTTCGGACGATGGCGCGCTGAGAATGTGGGACCGGCGCGACGGATCGAAGCGGTTGAGCCTGTTCACCTTTCCCAACAATGGCTTCTTCGCGTCCATGCCCGACGGCCGTTATGACACCAACCTGACACCCGATACCGACTGGGTGCGCTGGATGCAGGCCGACCAGCCCTGGGTGTCGCTGCCGGCGAGCGCCTTCATGCGCAGCCATTATGATCCGGGGCTGGTGCGCAAGCTGTTCGACTGCAACGCCGGCGGCTGTGGCGCGGCGCTGCCGCCGATCCCGCCGGCGCCGGGGGTGACGCGGCTGTTTCCGTGGGTGACCATCACCGACGTGGCGAGCGGCGGGCCGGGGGTGGCGCGGGTGAGCCTGGAGTTCGCCGAGAATGTCGATGGCGCGACGCGGTCGGGCGCGCATGACCTGCGGCTGTTCGTGGACGACCGGATGGTGCGCCGCGACCCCGATCCGGGCAGCGCCCCCGACGTGACCGACATCGAGGCCTGGCGGCGGGCGACGGCGCTGGCGGACGCCATGCCCGCCACGCTGCCGGCCGACGGGGAGGCGCCGACGGTGACGCGGACGATCGACGTGCCGATCCCGACCGATGGCCGCGAGGTGGCGCTGTCGGCCTATCTGTTCAACAGGGACCGCATCAAGGGCGAGACCGACCGCAAGGGCTGGAAACCGCCGGCGGCGACACCGCGCCCGCGACGGCTGGTGGTGCTGGCGATCGGCGTGGACGCGACGCAGAACCGCGACTGGCGGCTGAGCTATGCCGCCGCCGATGCCAAGGCGATCACCGGGCTGTTCGCGGGCGCGCCGGCGCAGGCCAAGCTGATGACGGTGATCACCAGCACCGACGCCCGCGACGCGGCGACGAAGGCCGTCATCCGCGCGGCGCTGCTGTCGCTGGCCGGGGCGGCGGGGGATGCCGAGCGCGCGGCGCTGGCGGCCGCCGGGGTGGACAGTGCCGGGCTGCCCGCCCTGACGCCCGACGACAGCCTGGTGATCAGCTGGTCGGGGCATGGCGACACCATCGGCGGACAATTTTATCTGGTGCCCTCTGACGGGGCGGTGGACGCGGCCGGCAGGCCACGGGCGGCGAGCTTCATCAGCAGCGCCGAGCTGACGGCCTGGCTGCGCGGGGTGCAGGCGGCGAATGTCGCCATCGTCATCGATGCCTGCCACAGCGCGGCGAGCGTGGCGGCGCAAGGGTTCAAGCCGGGGCCGATGGGGGATCCGGGGCTGGGGCAGCTCGCCTATGACAAGGGGTTCCGCATCCTGGCGGCGACGCAGGCGGACAATGTGGCGATGGAGGATGGCGCGCTGGGGCACGGCCTGCTGACCTGGGCGCTGACGCGCGATGCGCTGGTCATGGTGACGGCGGAGGACCGGCTGGACGCCAAGGAGCCGAAGACGGTCTATGGCGACCTGGACCGCGACGGCGCGCTCGACCTGGATGAATGGCTGCGTTTTGCCGTGCAGCGGCTGCCGACGCTGGCGCAGGAGGTGAAATCGGGGAAGCTGGCACTGAAAGCCAACAGCGCGGCGCGGCAGATCGTCAACCTGGGGGCGGCGGTGGCGCCGGTGGCGGCGCGGCCGATCCAGAAGCCATCGCTGTTCGATTTCACCCAGACCATGAGCGAGGTGCGGGTGCGGTGAGGCGGGCGGCGCTCCTTTCGCTGCTGTTGGCCGCCGTTCTGGCGGGGGGCGCGCGGGCGGCGACGGTGCGCAGCCTGTTCATCGGCATCGACGAGTATCGCTATTCCGCCGGCAAGCCGGGCAACCAGGATCCGGGGTTCCGCGATCTGGCGGGCGCGGTCAACGACGTGCGGCTGGTGCGCGACGCGCTGGCGGGGCCGCGGTTCCGGCTGCCGCTGCCGCCGTTCGATCCGGCGGCGGGGTGCCTGGCGGAGAATGCGACCTCGATCACGCTGGTGAACGGCTGCGCGACGCGCGACGGCATTTTGCAGGCGTTGGCGCGGCAGATCAACGCGGCGGCGCCGGGGGATACGCTGCTCCTCTATTTCTCCGGGCATGGCAGCCAGACGCTGGACCGCACGCGGACGCAGCGCGGCGGCAAGAGCAGCACCATGCTGACGACCGACGCGCGCGGCGGCGGGGTGTGGGACATCATCGATACCGACCTGGGCCAGCTGATCGATGCGGCGACGGCGCGCGGCGTGAATGTGACCAGCCTGTTCGACAGCTGCAATTCCGGCACCGCGACGCGCGACCTGGCAGGGGGCGCGCTGCGCTCCGTCCCGGCGCTGGGGACGGGGGTCACGGCGACGCCCGACCTGGCGCGCCGGCTGGGGATCGTGCCGGTGGCCGCGGCACCGGGGCGGCGGGTGCACCTGTCGGCGGCGGCGGATGGCGAGGCGGCGCGGGAGAATACGCTGGACGGTACGCGGCACGGCGCCTTCACGCGGGCGCTGGTGGCGGCGCTGGCCGAGCTGGACCGGCCGAGCCATGGCGAGCTGGCGGCGGACGTGCGGCGGCGGATGCTGCTGGCGGGGGACACGCAGACGCCGGGCGCGGAGGGCGCGCTGGGGGCGCTGTTCCTGGGCGGCGCGGCGCCGCGCGAGCGCGTGTTCGCGGTGACTCCGGCGGCGGGCGCGTCGCTGGAGATGCAGGGCGGCTCCCTGATGGGGGTGACCGAGGGCTCGCGCTTCGCGCTCTATCCGTCGCGGGCGGAGGCGGAAGCGGGCGGGGCGGCGCTGGGCGGGGGCGTGGTGCGCGCGGTGGGGGCGGCGACGGCGACGCTGCTTCTGGACAGGGCGCTGGCGGCGGCGCCGCCGCGGCTGGCGGCGCGGGAGGTGCGGCATGTGCCGGCGAGCCCGCCGATCCGGCTGCGGATCGATGGCGGCGAGGCCGGGGAGCGGGCGGCGATCGCGGCGGCGGTGGCGACGCTGGACAGTTTCACGCTGGCGGATCCGCCGGCCTGGGTGCTGGCGGCGGAGGGTGGCGGCTGGCAGCTGCGGGCGAGCGATGGCCGGGCGGTGGGCGGGCCGGTGCCGGCGGCGGCGGCGGCGGCGACGCTGGTGAAACTGTCGCGGCACCTGCTGCTGAGCGCGCTGGGCACGCCGGATGGTGGCGATCCGGCGATCCTGACCTTCAACTATGCCTGTCGCGCGGACGATGGCAGTTTCACGCCGCTGCGCGATGCCGAGGGCAACATCCGCCGGCTGCCGCTGGTGGACAATATGGTGCAGGGGGCGCCGGGCGACCTGGTGCAGATCCGCTTCCAGAACAATGGCGACGCGCCGCGCTACCCCTCTCTGCTGGCGCTGGGGGAGGACCTGTCGGTGACGCCGCTGCGGCAGGAGGAACCCATCGCGCCGGGCAGCGCGCTGGTGCATCCGATCGCGCTGGCGGGCGAAGGGCGCGATGCCATCCTGTTCCTGTTGACCGAGGCGCCCATCGACCTCAGCGCCCTGCAGCAGGACCCGGTGCCGGGCGCGCCGAGCCAGGCGCGCGACCTCGGCTCGCCGCTGGAGCGGCTGCTGGCGGCGGCCAACCGTGGCGCGCGCGCGCTGGAGGTGCCGCGCACCGGCGGCTGGACCGCGCGCGTGCAGCCGATCGCCACCCGACCCCCGACGAAGGACCGACCGACATGCCCAAGTTCCTGAGCCTGCCGCTGCTGGCATTGCTGTTGACGGCGGCCGGCGATCCGCCGCTCACCCCGCCCGCGCCCTGCCCGGCGCCGGCGGCGGCCGAGGAGGAGGATGCCAGCCGCATCGTGGGCGGCGATCCGGCGAAATGGGGGGATGCGCCGTGGCAGGTCTCGGTGGGCTATGCCGGCCCGCTGATCAACGCGCGGGTGGCGCCGGGGGCGCGCGCGGCGCCGATGGGGCAGCGGGCGCATTTCTGCGGCGGCAGCCTGATCGCGCCGAACTGGGTGCTGACCGCCGGGCATTGCGTGGTGGTGGACGGGCGGGTGGTGGTGGCGCCGGGGCTGCTGCTGGTACGCTATGGCGGGTTGCGGACCGGCGAGCCGATGCCGGAGGCGCGGGTGAAGCGGGTGGTGCTGCATCCGGACTATCTCACCTCGCCGTCGCAGAACGACGTGGCGCTGCTTGAGCTGGCGACGCCGGTGAAGCCGGTGACGGTGGCGGGGGTGAAGCGGGTGGCGTTCGTGGGGCTGGCGGGGGATCCCGGCGCGCCGGTGCTGCCGCCGGTGATGGCGGGGCTGCGGGTGAGCGGCTGGGGCAAGCTGGCGAGCAGTGACCGGGCGATGGCGCCCGATCTGCAGATCATCAGCATCGACGGCCTGTCGCAGGGGGCGTGCCGGGCGAAATGGCCGGACCTGCTGGACGTGGAGCTGTGCGCCGGCGGCGGCGACAAGGACAGCTGCCAGGGCGACAGCGGCGGGCCGATGGTGTGGCAGGACGCCGACGACCGCTGGTGGCAGGTGGGCGTGGTGAGCCGTGGCGGCAAGTGCGGCACCAAGGGTCTGCCGGGCATCTATGCGCGGGTGAGCAGCTTCCAGCCGTGGATCAGGGCGCAGACGGGGCCGGCGGTGCGGTAGGACCCGGGGGGCGGGCGGCCCCCCGGGTCGCCGGCGCTTATTTGGTGTTGGCGTCCTTGCGGTCGTCGCTGGCGTCCATCGTGGTGTTGGCGTCCTTGCGGTCGCCCGAGGCCTCGGCGGGCGCGGCGCCGGCGGCATCGGCCGCGGGGGTCTCGGCGGCGGGCATGGCGTCGGTGGCGGGCGCGTCGGCAGCGACCACATCGGTCGGCGCGGCGGCGGAGGCGTCAGCGGCGGGCGCGGCGGCTTCCTCTTTCTTCTGGCCGCAGGCGGCGAGCGCGAGGGTGGCGGAGGCGAGCAGCAGCATCGAGAAACGGGTCATTGGTGGATCCCCCAAATTGATCGCCGGCGCCCTGTGCGACGGCGGATCATGGTTACCACGCGGCACAGCGGCTGCCAATTGGCAAGATTTGACGGTCAGGCGGGCGAGAGCTGGCGCAGCAGGGCGCGGAAGCGCGGTTCGGCGCGCAGCGGATCGAGCAGGGGATCGTTGCGCAGGTTGAGGATGCCGGGGTCGCGCGCGGCGTAGGCGGCCTCCAGCCGGGTGAGCGCGCCGGCGCGGTCGCCGCGCTGCGCCAGCACCTGCGCCACCTGATAGCCGGTGGTGTCGTCCTGGCGGAGTGCCGCGAAGGCGGCGTCCGACGCCGCGGCATTGCCCAGGCGGGCTTCGACGATGGCGAGGCCGGTGAGGCGCGCCCAGCCGGTGGTTTCGGCGGCATAGGCGGCGCGCGCCTGGGGCAGGCGGCCGAGCATGAGGAGCGCGTCGCCGCGATAGGCATGGCCGGAGGCGAGTTTCGGCGACAGGCGCAGCGCCTCGTCGAGCCGGGGCAGCGCGTCGGCATAGCGCCGGGCCTGGTAGAGCGCGGTGCCGAGCGCGCGCCAGGCACGCGGGTTGACGGGGTCGAGCGCGACGGCGCGGTTGAGCGCCGCCAGGCCCTTGCTGAGGTCGCCGACGCGGACGTTGAAGATGCCGTAGCGGATGAGGACATCGGCGTCCGGCCCGGCGCGATAGGCGCGTTCATAGGCGGCGGCGGCACCGCGCACGTCGAGGCGCCCGCGTTCGAGGACATAGGCGAGCGCCGCCTGGGTGTCCGCCTGGTCGGGCTTCAGGCTGACCGCCTTCAGCGCCGCGGCCAGCGCCGCCTCGTTGGTGCGCGCGGCCTGGACGGCGGTTTCGAACTGGCCGGCGATGGCGCTGAGCGTCGCGGCGCGGCCGGCGTGGGCGGCGGCATAGGCCGGATCGGCGGCGATGGCGGCATCATATTGCGCCAGCGCGGCGCGGAAGGTGGCCTCGTCGCCGGACTGGGCGAACAGCTGCGCGCCGCGCAGCAGCGCGTCATGCGCCGCGATGGAGGCGGTGCCGCGGGCGGCCAGGCGGGCGGCGTCGGCGGGGAGCAGCGTGACCTTCAGCGCTTCGGTGACGATCTTCGCGATGTCGGTCTGGACGGCAAACACATCCTTCAGCTCGCGGTCGTAGGTCTGCGACCAGCGTTCATAGCCCGTCTTCGCCTCCACGAGCTGCGCGCTGATGCGCACGACGTTGCCGGCGCGGCGGACGCTGCCTTCGAGGATGAAGGCGACGCCGAGTTTGCCGCCGATGTCGGCGGCATTGGCGTTGCCGGTGCGGAAGGCGTTGGAGGAGGTGCGCGCCGCGACCTGGAGGCCCGACACGGCGGCGAGCGCGCTGCGCAGCTCCTCCGCCATGCCATCCGAGAAGAAAGCCTGCCCGGGGTCGCCGGACAGGTTTTCAAAGGGCAGGACGGCGACGCTGTTGGGTGGCGCGGTGCGGGCGGCAACGGGGGCGGCCGCGGCGCTCGCCGCCGGCGGGGCGGCCTCTTTCGCCGCATGCTTTTCATCCTTGGGGACGAAGATGTAGAGCAGCAGCGCGCCCAATGCGAGGATGCCGACGATCAGCGGCAGGGGATCGAAGCCGCCGACGGCGCCATGGCCGCCATGGCCGCCGTGGTGCGCGTTCTCTGACGTCGAGGCCGGCTCGCTGTCGGGCAGGTGCGGGAACCAGCCGTCGGAGGTGAAGCGGAACTTCCAGCTGAGCGCCAGCACCAGCGGGAAGCCGGCGACCAGCGCCATGAACAGGAATTTCGCGGCGCTGTGCGGCAGTTCGAGGATGAGGGTGAGGACGTGCCCGACTTCGAGCACCAGCCAGCCGACCACCAGATAGGTGGCGGCGGCGCGCCACACGCCGCGCCGTCTTGCCTCTGCCAGCAGGCTTGCCAAGGCCGACCCCCGCAGCCCGCGTCAGGCGGCTTGTCGCAGCGGTTCGTCGCCGCTGAGAAACTCTTCGATGATCGGGACCACGGTTTCCGCCATCGACAGCAGGAACAGGTGGCCGCCGCCCTCGATGATCTCCAGCCGGGCATGCGGGATCAGCAGTTTCAGGAAGCGCCCGTTGATGACCGGCACGATGTTGTCGGCGTCGCCCATCAGGATCAGCGTGTCGGTGCGCATGAAGGGCAGGCAGGGCGCGCTGGTCCAGCCGAGCATGGCGACCATCTGCATCATGTAGCCCATGCGGGTGGGCGGCTTGGTGCGCAGCGCATGCGCGGCCGCGCCGGCGTTGGAGGCGCCGCCGTAGAGGGTTTCGAAATTGCGCAGCATGTAATCCGGGTCGCTGTAGCGTTTCGGGTCGAACATCTTGCTCAAGGACGCGACCTTGCCGGGGATCATCAGCATGCCGGCGGTGGTGGCGACCAGGATCAGCCTGCCGATGCGCGAGCCATATTGCAGCGCGAACTGCTGCGCCATGGCGCCGCCCCAGCTGACGCCCATGACGTCAGTCTGTTTGTGGCCATGTTCGTCCAGGATGGCGGCGGCGACGCGCGCCATCATCCAGGGGCGATAGGGGAAGGCGGGTGCCGGCGAGCCGCCGATGCCGGGCATGTCGAAGGTGAGGATCTCGCGGTCGGGCAGATGGTCGGCGAGCGGGGCCATCAGCTCGATATTGGCGCCGATGCCGTTGAAGAAGAACAGCGGCAGGCCGCCGCCCGCCGGCGCGGGCCAGTGGGCGACGCGGACGGTATGGCCTTCGATGGTCATCATGCGGAAGGTAGGGGATCGGCTGGTCATTCGGTCACCTTACATAGAAAACTGTGCTTTTGGCACGAATCAAATGCTGTCCGAGAAATTGTTCAGGCCGTGGCGAAAATGACGATGTGCGAGCACCGGAGCGCAGCGTGCTTGAGGCACGTGAGCACCGGAGTGCAGCACATCGGCATTTGCAGCCCGGGCTGGGCGATTTATCGGACAGCATTTCAGCCAAACACATATTCGCCGGGGGCGGGGCCAACGGGCTTGAAGGCCTTGTTGCCGATGGTCTTGGGCGCGGGTTTTTCGGCGCCGGCGCGGGCCTTCAGCCATTCGATCCAGAGCGGCCACCAGCTGCCGGCGACTTCCTTTGCGGTCTTCAGCCAGGCGTCGGGCGTGGGTGGGGGGAAACCGTCGGCGCGGTAATATTTGGCTTTCGGATTGCCCGGCGGGTTGAGGATGGCCTGGATGTGGCCGGATTGGGAGAGGATGAACTCGACATTCTTCGAGCCGAACAGCTGCGTGGTGCGGTAGCAGGCCTTCCACGGAGTGATATGGTCGGTGACGCCGCCCAGGATGAACAGGTCGCAGGTGACGTTGCGGCCATCGAGCTTGTGGCCGGCGACGGTGACTTCGCCCTGATGCTCGAACGGCTGGGTTTCGTAGAGGCTGAGATAGTCGCCGTGCAGCGCGCCCGTAAGGTTGGTGGCGTCGTTGTTCCAGAACAGGATGTCGAACGCCGGCGGATCCTCGCCGTGGAGATAATTGTTGACGACATAGTTCCAGACGAGGTCGTTCGGGCGCAGCCAGGCGAAGGTGCGGGCGAGCGACGAGCCCTCCAATATGCCTTTTTCCGCCGAGCGCTTGCGGGCGAGCGCCAGGCCATGTTCGCTGACGAGGGCGCCGGCGTCGCTGTCGTCGTTCTTCGGGTTGAGCACGCAGACCATGAAGGTGGCGCTGTTGACGCGGGTGTCGCCGCGGGCGGCGAGTTTCGACAGGAGCGTGGCGGTGGTGATGCCGCCGGAGCAGGCGCCCGACACATTGACCTTGTCGCTGCCGGTGACGGCGCAGACGGTGTCGATCGCCTGGATGATGGCATCGACATAGGTTTCGAGGCCCCAGTCGCGGTGTTCGATCGTGGGGTTGCGCCAGCTGATCAGGAAGGTCTGCATGCCGTTCATGACCTGGAAGCGCATCATGCTTTTTTCCGGCGTCAGGTCGTTGATGTAGGCCTTGTTGATCTGCGGCGGGATGATGAGGAGGGGGATTTCGTGCACCTTTTCGGTGGCGGGGTGGTATTGGATCAGCTCCATGATCGGCTCGCGCAGGATGACGCTGCCCGGCGTGGTGGCGAGGTTTTCGCCGACCTTGAAGGGCCGCTTGTCCACCTGGGAGACGATGCCGTCATTCTGGGTCAGGTCGACATAGGCGTTCTGCAGGCCGCGCAGCAGCGATTGCCCGCCGGTTTCCATCGCTTTCTTGATGGCGGAGGGGTTGCCGATCAGGGTGTTGGTGGGGGCCAGCGAATCGACGATCATGCCGGCGATGAAGCGGACGCGGGTGCGTTCCAGCTCGTCCATCTCGACCGCGTCGAGCCATTGTTTCACGCCGCGTTCGGCGGCGAGATAATATTGCATCGACCATTTGTAGAGCGGGTTCTGCTGCCAGGCCGGGTCGCCGAAGCGCTTGTCCTTCGCGTCCGGGCGAAGCTCGGACTGGTTGGTGAGGATGTTGCCGACTTCGGAGGCGAAATCGGAGGCGACCTTCAGGGTGACGCCGGGCTGGGTCATGGTGGTGCGCAGCATCATGCCGACGGTGCCGAGGAAATCCTCCCGCGCGAGGCCGACGAGCGGGTTGAGGGCGACGGACGCCTCGCCCTGGAGCTCGACGCCTTTTGCCGAATCCGCCTTTTTCGCCATTCGATCCTCTCCCCCGTTTCTTTGTTGGCGGAGGGCATAGCATGGCGGCTTGCCGACGCCAATCGGCGCGGGGTTGCAACCGACGGCGTCTCGGCTAGTTGAACGTCCATGGATTTCTCCTTTCTTTCGGACCCCGCGGCCTGGACCGCGCTGGGCAAGGTGGTGTTGATCGACATCGCGCTCGCCGGTGACAATGCGATCGTGGTGGGGGCGCTGGCGGCGGGGCTGCCGCCGGAGCAGCGCCGAAAGGTGATCCTGATCGGGGTGATCGCTGCGCTGGTGCTGCGGGTGGCGTTCGCGCTGGTGGTGACGCAGCTGCTGGGCATCGTGGGCCTGCAGCTGGCGGGCGGGCTGCTGCTGCTGTGGGTGGCGTGGAAGATGTACCGCGAGGTGGCGACGGGGGCGACGCACGCGCATGCCGAGGATGGGGTCAGCGTGCTGGCGGGTGGCGTGGCGGAAGGGGGGCCGAAGCCGGCGAAGAGTTTCTGGAGCGCGGCCTGGGCGGTGGCGATCGCTGATGTTTCCATGAGCCTGGACAATGTGCTGGCGGTGGCGGGCGCGGCGCGGGATCATCCGGAGGTGATGGTGTTCGGCCTGATCCTGTCGATCGCGCTGATGGGTTTGGCGGCGAATGTGATCGCGCGCTATATCGAGAAATATCGCTGGATCGCCTGGGTGGGGGTGGCGGTGATCGTTTATGTGGCGATCGACATGATCATCAGCGGTGGCGGCGAGGTGGTGCCGCTGCTTGGTTAACCTGTGGCGGGAAGGCCACAGATGTAGCTGATTCGGCAACAGGAATCGCCGGGTCCCCTTGTGGGATTCACGGCGCTGTGATGGATTCCCGCCATAACCAGAACAAGCGGGAGGCTTCATGACGATCTTCTTCACCCACCGGGCGGCGCTGCGCGTTGCCGTTTCGACGCTGGCGCTGTCTGCCGGTGCGCCGCTGCTGGCGCAGGCCGCCGCGGCGGCCGACGAGACGCAGGAGATCATCGTTACCGCCACCAAGCGCGCCTCGACGTTGCAGGAGGTGCCCTTCTCGATCAACGCGCTGACCGCGGCCGACCTGCAGCGCAGCGGCGCGAGCACGATCGAGGATGTGGCGCGCAACGTCGCCGGCCTGACCATCCAGAATTTGGGGCCGGGGCAGAGCCAGGTGTCGGTGCGCGGGGTTTCGGCCGGGCAGATCGTGCGCGACCAGCCGGGCGTGAAGGAGCAGGTGGGCATCTATCTGGACGAGAGCGCGGTGTCGCTGTCCTTGTTCACGCCCGACCTCGACTTTTATGATCTGAACCGGGTGGAGACGCTGCGCGGGCCGCAGGGGACGCTGTTCGGCTCCGGCTCGGTGGGCGGCACGCTGCGCTACATCACCAATGCGCCGACGACGCGCGGGGTCGAGGGCTCGGTTGAGGGCAATATCAACATGGTGGCGGAGGATGCCATCGGCGGATCGGTGAAGGGCGCGGTCAACGCACCGCTGGGCGATGCCGCCGCGGTGCGGGCGGTCGGATACTGGACGCGCTATGGCGGGTTCATCGATGCCTATCGGCCGGGCGGCACCATCGACAAGAATGTCAATTCCGGCGAGCGCTATGGCGGGCGGCTGGCGGTCCTGCTGCAACCGTCGGAGGCGATCAGCCTGACGCCGCGCATCGTCTATCAGAAGGTGAAGGCGAACGGGTTCAACCGGCAGGAGGTGTTCAACCTCTATGGCAACCCCTTCACCACGACGCGCCCGGCGATCACCTTCAAGGAGCGCGAGCAGTATCTGCTGCTGCGGGAAGCGTTCGAGGACAAGTTCCTGCTGGCCGACCTGAATGCCAGCGTCGACCTGGGGGGCGTGAGCCTGACGTCGGTCAGCAGCTATGTCGATCGGGACATATTGGTGAGCCGGGATGCGTCGGCGCTGACGGGGTCGGTGACGATCGACCTTGCCTATCAGGCGCCGGCGGCGCTGATCCCATCCAACCTGAACGACAGCACCAAGCTGAAGCAGTTCACGCAGGAGGTGCGGCTGTCCTCCACCGGCGAGGGCCCGTTCCAGTGGGTGATCGGGGGGTTCTACAGCGACATCAAGCGCGACTACGCGCAACGGCTGCCGACGCCCGGCTATGATGTGTTCACCGACATCCGCTTCGGCGCGGGGACATCGGCGGCGGTGGCGAACGGCTTCCCGCTGAATTCGCCCTACAACGCTGACATCAACTACAAGTTCAAGCAGAAGGCGGTGTTTGGCGAGGCCACCTACAAGTTCGACAATGGCCTGAAACTGACGGCGGGCGGCCGCTATTATGATTTCAACGAGAAGCGGACGTTCAAGTCGGGCGGGATCTTCTCCAACAGCGACAGTTTCACCGATTTCAACGCGCCGAACAACCGCACCAAATCGGACGGCTTCACGCCACGCTTCATCGCCAGCTATGAGGCGTCGCGCGATTTCTCGATCAACCTGCAGGCGGCCAAGGGGTTCCGCCTGGGCGGCGTAAACGATCCGCTGAACGCCAATTTGTGCACCGCGCAGGACCGGGCGATCTTCGGCGGCTATCAGCGTTATGACGACGAGACGCTGTGGAACTATGAGGCCAATGTGAAGGCGCGGGGCAATGGCTTCACCTTCAACGGCGGCGTTTTCTACAATGACATCAAGAACCTCCAGGTGACGCTGGATGCCGGCTCCTGCTCCAGCCGGGTGGTGTTCAATGTGCCCAAGGCGCATAGCGTGGGGGTGGAGTTCGAGCTCACCGCGTCGCCGATGGAGGGCCTGGACCTGGGGATTTCCGGCACGATCCTGGAGGCCAAGCTGGATTCGACGGTGGTGGATGGCACCGGCGCGGTCATTGGCGGTATCCGCAAGGGCAACCGGCTGCCGACGGTGCCGAACTTCCAGATCTCGCTGAATGCCACCTATACCGCGCAGCTGACGGCGAGCACGAAGGGGGTGTTCAATGCTTCGTTCCAGCATGTCGGCAACCGCTATACCCAGCCGAGCGACCAGGAGAACAACCCGCGCAGCTTCCGTTCCGGGCTGGCGTTCGGCGGGGCGACGGGGACCAATCCGACGGTCGTGGACCTGCTGCTGCCGTCCTACAATCTCGTCAACCTGAGCGCGACGGCGGAATATGCCGGCGATGTCTCGGCGACGCTCTATGTCACCAACCTGTTCGATACCAACCCGCTGCTGTCCTTCGACCGGGAGCGGGGCGGGCGCGCGCGGCTGGGCTTCAATGTGGGGCAACCGCGGGTGATCGGGTTGACGGTGCGCAAGAAGTTCTGATGGTTCGGCCCGCCCGGTTGCGCCGGGCGGGCAGCTCTTACGGCAGCAGGATGCTGCTGCCTGTGGTCTTGCGGGCTTCGAGGTCGATGTGCGCCTGGGCGGCGTCGGCCAGCGCATAGCGCTGGTCGATGCGGACGCTGAGCGCGCCGGTCTTCATCAGGTCGAACACGCGGGCGGCACCGGATTCCAGTTCGGCGCGGGTGGCGTAATAGTCGAACAGGGTGGGCCGCGTGGTGTAGAGCGAGCCCTTGCGCGCGAGGATGCCGAAATCGACGGCGCCGATCGGGCCGGAGGCGTTGCCGTAGCTGATGTGCAGCCCGCGGCGGCGCAGGCTGTCGATGCTGCCCTCCCAGGTCGCCTTGCCGACGCCGTCGAACACCACGGCGACGCCCTCGCCGCCGGTCAGCGCGCGGACGGCGGGGGCGACGGCATCGGTCGAATAGTTGATGACATGGTCGGCACCGGCTTCCTTCGCCAGCGCGATCTTGGCGTCGCTGCCGACGGTGCCGATGACGGTGGCGCCGACATGCTTCAGCCATTGGCAGAGCAGCAGCCCGACGCCGCCGGCGGCCGCCTGCACCAGCGCGACATCGCCAGGTTGCACACGGGCGCAGCGTTCGACCAGGAATTCGGTGGTGCAGGCCTTCAGGAAGGCGGCGGCGGCCTGCTCATCGCTGACGCCGTCGGGGATGCGCACCAGGAAGCGTGCCTCGATATTGCGGTGGGTGGCGTAGCCGGCGGGGCCGCCCCAGCAATAGACGACGCGGTCGCCGACGGCGACGTCGGTGACTCCTTCGCCGATGGCCTCGACAATGCCGGCAGCCTCCAGCCCCAGCCCGCTGGGCAGCGGCAGGGGGTAGAGGCCGGTGCGGTGGTAGGTGTCGATGAAGTTGACGCCGATGGCGGTGTGGCGAAGCCGCGCCTCGCCGGGGGCGGGGTCGGGCAGCGACAGGTCGACGAACTGAAGGACTTCCGGCCCGCCGGGCGCGTTGAACCGAATCGCTTTCATGACAATCTCCAACCAGTTGGCACGCCTGTATCGGCGCGTCGCTGCTGCTGCAAATAGGGGTTTTCGTGGGGTCGCCCTGCGGTTAGCGTCCGCCCCGGGGATGGGAGACGGGCAGTGAACGACCCTTATGATTTCGTGGTGGTGGGCGCCGGTTCCGCCGGCTGCGTGATGGCGGCGCGGCTGAGCGAGGATCCGGCGACCCGCGTGGCGCTGCTGGAAGCGGGCGGCAACGACAACAGCATGCTGATCAACATGCCGGCGGGGATCGCGCAGATCCTGCCGCAGGACAAACCCAGCCCGCTGAACTGGGGGTATAAGACGGTGCCGCAGCGGCACCTGAACAACCGGCAATTGTGGTGGCCGCGCGGCAAGGCGCTGGGCGGCAGCAGCAGCATCAACGGCATGGTCTATATCCGCGGCGCGGCATCGGATTACGACCGCTGGGCGCAGGTCGGGTGCACCGGCTGGGGCTGGGCCGACGTGCGGCCCTGGTTCCTGTCCAGCGAGAACAGCGACCGGGCGGGGGACGCGCATCACGGCCAGGACGGCCCGCTGCACACCACCACCCGGATGCTGCCGCATGTGCTGAACGAGGCCTTCCTGAAGGCGGGTGTGGAGGCGGGTCATGCCCGCACGGACGATTTCAACGGCGCGCAACAGGAGGGTGTGGGGGTTTATGACACCACCACGCACAAGGGGCAGCGCTGGAGCGCGGCGCGCGCCTATCTGACGGAGGCGGTGCGGCGGCGGCCGAACCTGACCATCATCACCGGGGCGCAGGCGGAGCGGGTGCTGTTCCAGGGCCGGACGGCGACCGGCGTGCAATACCGTCGTGGCGGCGCGGGCGAGAGCGTGCGGGCGCGGCAGGTGATCCTGTGCGGCGGGGCGATCAACTCGCCGCAACTGCTGCTGCTGTCCGGCGTGGGCCCGGGTGCACATCTGGCGGACATGGGGATCGGCGTGGTGGCGGATCGCGGCGCGGTGGGGATGAACCTTCAGGATCATCTGGACGTGATGGTGCAGTGGCGCTGCACCCAGCCGATCACGCTGAATGGCAACAGCCGGTTCCTGACCAAGATGAGCGCGGCGCTGAAATGGATCCTGCTGAAGGACGGCAACGCCAGCTATGTGCCGACCGCGACCGGCGCGTTCCTGTCGACGCGGGAGGGGCTGGCGGCGCCGGACATCCAGCTGCATTTCATGCCGGTGAAGGGCATGGCGCACGGCACCGGCGGGGTGCAGCCGGAGCATGGATACAGCGTGCATGTCTGCCAGCTGCGGCCGGAAAGCCGGGGCAGCATCAGCCTCGCCAGCCCCGACCCGCTGGCGCATCCGCGCATCGATCCCGATTATCTGAGCGCGCCCGAGGATGTGGCGACGATGCTGAAGGGCATCGAGATGGCGCGCCATATCGGGCGGCAGCCGGCACTGGCGGCCTATAATGGCGGGGAGGCCTGGCCCGGCGACGGGGTGGAGGGCGAGGCGCTGGTGGCGGCGCTCAAGGAGTGGGCGGAGACCATCTATCACCCCGTTGGCACCTGCCGCATGGGGGCGGATGCCGACGCGGTGTGCACGCCCGACCTGGCGGTGAACGGCGTTGCCGGGCTGCAGGTGGTCGATGCCTCGATCATGCCCTTCCTGGTCAGCGGCAACACCAATGCGCCGACGATCATGATCGCCGAGAAGACGGCGGCGGCCCTGAAAGGGCGCACGAAGCAGGCGCTGGCGGCATGACCGCCTTCACCATCCCCGCCAACGAGCTGGAAGTGGCGTGGATCATGGAGCGGGTGCGCGCCTATCGCTTCTTCGAGGAGCCCGAGGGGGCGGGCTGGGCGCACGGCGCCAACCGCGATTACATGATGCGGCTGCGGCAGCACTGGATGCGCGATTATGACTGGGCCGGGGCGGTCGCGCACCTGAACCGGCTGCCGCATGTGCGGGTGCCGGTGGGGGAGCTGACGCTGCATGCGGTCCACAAGCGCTCGCCGCGCGCCGACGCGATTCCCCTGCTGATCGCGCATGGCTGGCCGGGCAGCGTGCTGGAGTTCGACGCGCTCTATGAGCGGCTGACGCACCCCGAGGATCCGGCGGCGCCGGCGTTCCATGTGGTGGCGCCGTCGCTGCCCGGCTATGCCTGGAGCGACAAGCCGGCGGCGCCGATGGGGCCGCGGGCGATCGCCGGCCTGTATGACGCGCTGATGCCGGCGCTGGGCTATGAGCGCTACCTCTATCAGGGGGGCGACTGGGGCTGCGTGATCGGCGGCTGGCTGGGGCTGGACAGCGCGCGGCTGATTGGGCTGCATCTGAATGGCTATGGGCTGCGCAATGCCGACATGAGCCCGCAGAGCGAGGAGGAGCGCGCCTGGCTGGTGAAGGCGCGGGCCATTCGCGCGGCGGAGACCGGCTATCTGATGCTGCAGGCGACCAAGCCCCAGAGCCTGGGCTTTGCCATGATGGATTCGCCGATGGGCGTGGCGGCCTGGTTCGCCGAGAAATATTGCGCGTGGAGCGATGTCGAGACGAAGGTGGTGGAGCCGCCCTTTCCCATGGACGTGTTGCTGACGACGATCATGATCTATCTGACGACGCGAAGCTTTCTGTCGGCGAGCTGGCTGTATCGCGGCATGGTTCTGGAGGGGGGCTATGGCATTCCGCGGGGGCGGCGGATCGAGGTGCCGACGGCAGTGGCGGCCTTCCCGCACGACCTGCTGGCCTTTCCGCCGCGGACGATGGTGGAGCGGGGGTATCATGTGGCGCGCTGGACGACGATGCCGCGCGGCGGGCATTTCGCCGGGCTGGAGGAGCCGGAGCTGCTGCTGGGGGATCTACGGGGGTTTGCCGCGGCGCTCTGATGGCTTGCTCCGTGCAAGCTGTCCTGCCATCCATGGCTTGTTTCATCAGTGAAGGGGTCGTTCATGCTTAAAACATTGTTTCTTGCCACGGTCGCGGTTGCCATGCCCGCGGCGGCCACGGTCTCGGTCACCTTCGATGACCTGATCAACAGCGGGCCTTTTCTGGTGGTCAGCAATCCCTACACCAGCCCGCAAGGTGTCGTGTTCACCAATGATTCGCCCAATGCCGAAGCGTTGATCGCCTGGGGCAGCAGCGATTCGGCCAATGCCGACCCCGGCGGCGCGACGCTGGTGAACAATTACAGCTTCACCTCGACGACGATCAGCGGCCCGAGCCGCTTCACCCTGACGGCGATCGATTTCGCCGATCCCTTCGCGGGGGCGGTGGGGGGCGACATCCTGCTGCGCTTCCTGTTCACCGATTCGACCACGGCGGACCTGACGCTCAGCCTGTCGGGCGATGCCGGGCTGACGCGCTTCACGCTGGGCATCGGCAACCTGTCCGCGGTCACCTACACCCCGCTGACGACGCGCGGACCCTGGGTGCAGGTGGACAATGTCGTGCTGGATGACGTGGTGTTCGGCGGCGTGGTGCCGGAGCCGGCGAGCTGGGCGCTGATGATCGCCGGCTTCGGGCTGGTCGGCGCCGCCGCGCGCCGGCGGGTGGTCGTGGCCTGACGCTCAGAAACCGCGCCGCAGCCGGCGCTGACGGCGGAGCATCAGGCCGAGCAGGCCGAAGCCGGCGATCATCATGCTCCAGCTGCTGATGCCGGGCACGCGGGACTGCGGATAGGGCGGGCCGGACATGGCGAGCGCGGCACCGGCGGCTGCCTGGGTGGAGAGGGCGAGGCTGCCGGCGGGCGCGCCGCTAGGGGTCAGCGGGCGGCGAGCCCGTCGGTTGCAGGCCTTTAATGCCCCGGCCGGAGCGGTTATGCGAAGATGATGAACGGTCCTTCCCTTGAGCGCCGGGCGTTCGCGGCGCTGCTGTGCGGGTCGGCGCTTCTTGCCTTCGGGCCGCTGCTGGTGCGGCTGGCGGATGTCTCGCCGTCGGCCTCGGCTTTCTGGCGGATGGCGCTGGCAACGCCGGTCCTGCTGTGGCTGTTCCTGCTGGCGCGCGCTTGGGGCTGGGGGCTGGCGCGGGCGGAGGGCGGCGGGCTGGCGCCGCGCGCGCTGCTGGGGCTGGGTGTCGCCGCCGGGGCCTTCTTCGCCGCCGACCTGGCCGCCTGGCACGCCGGCATCGTGCGCACCACCACGGCCAATGCCACGCTGTTCGCCAACAGCACGGCCTTCATCCTGGCGGGCTGGGCCATCGTCGTGCAGCGGCGCCGGCCGTCCGCCACCACGCTCCGGGCATTGCTGCTGGCGCTGGCGGGCACATTGCTGCTGCTGGGCCTGTCCGCGCGGGTGGCGCCGCAGAACCTGCTGGGGGATGCGCTCAGCCTGCTCGCCGCGCTGTTCTACACCGGCTATCTGCTGGTGGTGGCGCGGCTGCGCGGCGGCGTGTCGCCGCTGGGCAGCGTGGCGCTGGTGACGCTGGCGGGCGCGCTGTGGCTGGCGCCGGTGGCGGCCATCGACCCCGGGGCCTTCTGGCCGGGCGACTGGACGCCGCTCATCGGCCTGGCGCTGTCCAGCCAGGTGGCGGGCCAGGGGCTGATGGTGTTTGCGACCGGGCGGCTGTCTGCCACCACGGTCGGCATCGGCCTGCTGGTGCAGCCGATCATTTCGACGGCGGCGGGCTGGCTGGCGTTCGGCGAGACGTTGAGCGCGGCGGAACTGGCGGGGGCCGCGATGATTGCCGCGGCGCTGGTCTTGATACGGCGGCCGGAAACGTCCACCTGAGGCGTCATGCAACGCCGCACCTTCCTCGCCGCCTCGAGCGCCGCCGCCGCCCTTTCCCATCCCCTGCTTGCAAAGGCCGCCATGCCGATCAAAGGCCCGCCCGTCGCCCGCGCGACCGACTTCAGCTTCACGCTCCACGGCACGGTGGTGAAGGATCCCTACAAATGGTTGAAGGACGAGGGCTATCCCAAGGTCGATGATGCCGAGGTGCTGGCCTATCTGAACGCCGAGAATGCCTGGTTCGAGCAGGAGATGAAGCCGCAGTCGATGCTGGTGGAGGCGCTGTTCGAACAGATGAAGGCGCGCATCAAGGAAGATGACGCGAGCGTTCCCTATCCGGACGGTGACTGGGCCTATTTCAACCGGTTCGATCCGGCGATGAAGGGCGGCAGCCAGTATCGCAACTGGTATCGCATGCCCCGCAACGGGGGTCCGGAAACGCTGATCCTTTCGGAACCCGCGCTGGCCGATGGCAAGAAATATTTCCGGCTGGGGGCGTTCGCGGTGTCGCCCGATGCAAGACTGCTCGCCTATTCGATGGATGACGATGGCAGCGAGCGCTTCAAGCTGATCGTGCGCGACCTGGGGACGGGCAAGGACATCGTCACCATCGCCAGCAACAGCCTGGGCCAGCCGGCGTGGAGCAGCGACGGCAAGAGCCTGCTGTGGGTGGAGGCGAGCGAGCAATGGCGGCCGTTCCGGGTGCGCCGGCATGTACTGGGCGGGGCGACGGGGAACGACCCGACCCTTTATGAGGAGAAGGACAGCAGCTTCTTCGTGGGGCTGGACCTGTCGCAGGACCGGCGCTGGTTCCTGGTGAGCGCCGCCGACCATGTGACGAGCGAGATCCGGCTGATCCCCGCGGGCGATCCCGGTGCCACGCCGCTGGTGGTCAGCCCGCGCAAGACCGGCCGCGAATATGCGGTGGACGTGCGCGGCGACACGCTGTTCATCCGGACGAACGACACACACCGCAATTTTCGCGTGGCGACGGCGAGCATCGCCAACCCGGGCGAATGGGCCGATCTGATCCCCGGCAGCGACCGGCATTATATCCGGGGCATCACCGCCTTTGCCTCCTACCTCGCCATCACCGAGCGGCTGGACGGGCTGGACCAGATCCGGCTGCGGATGCCGGACAACAGCGACCGCTATGTCAAGCTGCCCGAGGCGAGCTATACCGTCAGCCTCAGCACCAATGCGGAGGCCGACGCGCCGCTGCTGCGCCTGTCCTACAGCAGCATGGTGACGCCGACGACGGTCTATGACTATGACGTGGCGAAGGACGCCCTGGTCACCCGCAAGGTGCAGGAAATCCCCAGCGGCTATAACGCGGCGGATTATGCCACCGAGCGGCTGATGGCCCGCGCCCGTGATGGCGTGATGGTGCCGGTCAGCGTGGTGTACAAGAAGGGCTATCGGAAGGACGGCAGCCAGCCGCTGCACGTCTATGGCTATGGCGCCTATGGTCTTGCGGTGCCGCCGTCCTTCTCGACCTCGGTGCTCAGCCTGCTGGATCGCGGTTTCGCCTATGCCATCGCGCATATCCGCGGGGGCGATGACCTGGGATACCAATGGTATCTGGACGGCAAGCTGATGAAGCGCACCAACACGTTCAACGATTTCGTCGACGTGACGCGGTTTTTGAACAGCCAGGGTTTTTCGCGGGAGGGGCGCAACAGCGCCAGCGGCGGCAGCGCCGGCGGCAGCCTGATGGGAGCGATCGTCAACAGCGATCCCGGCCTGTGGCGGGCGATCGCGGCGCATGTGCCGTTCGTCGACGTGCTGAACACGATGCTGGACACCAGCCTGCCGCTGACGCCGATCGAATGGCCGGAATGGGGCAACCCGAAGACCGACGAGGCAGCCTTCCGCACTATCCTGAGCTACTCGCCCTATGACAATCTTAAGCGCCAGGCCTATCCGGCGATGCTGGTGACGGCGGGGTTGAACGATCCGCGCGTTACCTATTGGGAGCCGGCGAAATGGGTGGCGCGGCTGCGCGCGACCAAGACCGACCGCAACCCGCTGCTGCTGAAGACCAACATGGGCGCCGGCCATGGCGGCAAGAGTGGCCGGTTCGAGCGGCTGCGCGAGACGGCGGAGGAATATGCCTTCATCCTGGCGCAGTTCGACACGGCCCGATGACCTTCACGCTTTCGTTGACGCCCACCGCCGACGACATCGACGAGCTGGGGCATGTCAACAACATCGTCTATGTCCGCTGGTTGCAGGAGGTGGGGACGGCGCACTGGTTCGCCATCGCCACCCGCGAGGAGATCGACAGCCTGCTGTGGATCGTGGTGCGGCATGAGATCGACTATCGCCGCTATGTGATGCCGGGCGAGACGCTGACGGCGGAGACCTGGGTGGGGGTGCAGACGGGCGCGAAGTTCGACCGGCATGTGACACTGACCGGTGCCGATGGCCTGCTGCGGGCGGAGGCGAAGACCACTTGGGCGCTGCTGGAAAAGGAGAGCCTGCGGCCGATGCGGGTGCCCAAGGGGCTGGTGACGCGGTTTCGCGGCGAAGGTTAGTCGTCCAGCGGCAGTTCCGGCGTCAGCGTCGCAGGCGGTTTCAGCCCGAGATGCGCCCAGCCGGCCTTGCCCAGCATGCGGCCGCGCGCGGTGCGGGCGATGAGCGCGGTCTGGATGAGATAGGGTTCGACGACATCCTCCAGCGTGTCACGCGCCTCTGACAGCCCGGCGGCGAGTGTTTCCACCCCCACCGGGCCGCCGCCATATTGGTCTGCGATCATCCACAGATAGCGGCGGTCCTGCGCATCGAGGCCGAGGCGGTCGACCTCCAGCCGGGTGAGGGCGCTGTCGGCGAAGGCGGCATCGACGGGAGCCGTGCGCCCGGCGGCGAAATCGCGGACGCGGCGCAGCAGGCGGCCGGCGATGCGCGGCGTGCCGCGGCTGCGGGCGGCGATCTCGCGGGCGCCCTCGTCGGTCAGCGCCAGGCCGAGCAGGCCGGCGGCGCGGGTGACGACGCGGAACAATTCCTCCACCGTGTAGAAAATGAGGCGCAGCGGGATGCCGAAGCGGTCACGCAAGGGCTGGGTGACGAGGCCGGCGCGGGTGGTGGCGCCCACCAGGGTGAAAGGCGGCAGGTCGATGCGGACGCTGCGCGCCGACGGGCCTTCACCGATCATCAGGTCGAGCGCGCGGTCTTCCATCGCCGGATAGAGGATCTCCTCGACGGCCGGTGCCAGGCGGTGGATCTCGTCGATGAACAGCACGTCGTGCGGGTCGAGGTTGGTGAGCAGTGCGGCGAGGTCGCCGGCCTTGGCGATGACGGGCCCGGAAGTGGCGCGGAAGCCGACGCCCAGTTCGCGCGCGACGATCTGGGCGAGCGTGGTCTTGCCGAGGCCGGGGGGGCCGTGGAACAGCACATGGTCGAGCGCCTCGCCGCGGCTGCGGGCGGCATCGATGAAGACGCGGAGGTTGTCCCGCGCGGCGGCCTGGCCGACGAATTCGTCTAGCGCGCGCGGTCGCAGCGCGGCGTCGGGGTCGTCGGGCTGGCAACGAGGGTTGATGGCCGCGCTCGTCATGTCAGTGGCGCTTTGCCAGAAGGTCGTCGGCGGACATGCCAATGGATCGCAGGATGCCCATCAAGGTTCCAGCCTTCAGTTCGCGATGCAACGGCACCGAACAGCCAGTGGCGCCGCGGCGAAGGTTCACATGGCTGCCGCGCTGTCGGATGACGTCGAAGCCGTGCCGTTCCAGCAGGGTCACCAGTTCCCGCCCTGACAGCACAGGCAGCTTAGGCATTTGCCGAGATCGTCACCATCGTCATCAAGGACGGGCCATGGTTTGGCAGCGGAAAATCCTCAAGGTAAAGTTCGACCGCCTCCTTGATGTTGGCAATGGCCTCGTCCACCGTTTCTCCCTGCGTCGTGACCCCGGTTTCGGGGTTATAAACGACGTAGCCGCCCTCTTCGGCGGGTGTCAGCACAGCCGTGATCTGCATGGGCGGTCTCCTCAGGCGTCCCTTAAACCATAGGTTCCACAATTGCCACGAACGGCTTTCCGAAGGCGACCATCGGAGCGGAGCATGTGGATGGACGGCTATTCGTCATCGACTGGCAGCCCATAGATTCTGCCACCGGCCATGAATGGGCCATTGGCCTCGGCCCACCAACACTCGACGGTCCTCTCATCGCCGATGTGCAGGAATGCAACAAGGACAGCGCCATTTTCAAAAAGCTGGATCATGTGACAATTCAACAGGCTGACAATACTTTGATGCCAGCCTTTAAGTTCCGTCAGTTCAAATGGATCAAGCTTGTTTTTCAGTATTTTTCTTAATTCTCTGACATGCAGTCGGGATCCGATCCGTCCATATATTTCAGAGAAATCCTTGAAAGACAGCGCCTCATCGATCGGCGCAAGATGCCGGCACCCAGTATCGGCGTCGGGCTCAAATCTCACGGCTATGGGAAAACAACCTGGTCTGTCGCGCAAAAGAGCTTTCAGTATGTTCTTTGCATGCCATTCTGATTCCAATGTCTGCACATTTTCCTGCATCAGATGACGATGGCAAGTCAATGTTGCCAGCGCGACGCACTCACATATTTTCCGCAACTGCAAATAGCAGAACTCAAAGTTTTTCCAGATGTCCGGATGTTGTGGGTTCGATTCAAGTTCATTGATCGAATCAGAAAATGCAGTCAGTCGCATCTTCACATGAAGCATAAACGCGTTATATTCTTCCAGTACATTGTCGTGGTTCCGTTCATGGTCATCAGCTTTGCCGGTAAATGTCACCGCGCCGCCTTTTTCAGCGCCACCCGGATAAGGTCGCCGACCGCCGCCGCTTCCCCCACCTCTGCCTGCGCGGCTGCCACCGCGCGCGCGGCCTCGGGCGGGCGGAAGCCGAGGTTGGCGAGGGCGGACAGGGCGTCCGCTGCCGCGCCTTGCGTGACGGTGGTGAGCGGCACGGCGCTGTCGGCGGACGGCAGCTCCTTGCCGCGCAATTCGGTGATGATGCGGGTGGCAAGGCGCGGCCCGACGCCGTTGGCGCGGGAGACGGTAGCGCGGTCCTCCAGCGTGATGGCGCGGGTGAGTTCGTCCGGCGCCAGCGCGCCGAGCAGCGACAGCGCCACCTTGCCGCCCACCCCCTGCACCGCGAAGAGCCGGCGGAACCAGTCGCGCTCGGCCTCGGTCGCGAAGCCGAACAGCGTGATGGCGTCCTCCCGCACCTGGGTTTCCACGAACAGGAAGACCGGTGCCGGG
Source organism: Sandaracinobacteroides saxicola (assembly GCF_014117445.1). Classification (NCBI taxonomy): domain Bacteria; kingdom Pseudomonadati; phylum Pseudomonadota; class Alphaproteobacteria; order Sphingomonadales; family Sphingosinicellaceae; genus Sandaracinobacteroides; species Sandaracinobacteroides saxicola. Next base: position 2,523,619 of record NZ_CP059851.1, read on the forward strand.
GCGGCCGCGACGGCGACATTCAGCGCGCGCTGCGAATCGCGCAGGAAGGACGCGGTGCGGGCGGAAACCTGGACCAGATAGCCGACGCCGTTCACATCGATCACCGCGCTGTCCGCGCCGATGGATTGCAACAGGCCACGCAGGCTGGCGATCATTGGCCCCCTCCGTCATCGCTTCGCGATGCCACCTCCCCCAGCTTCGCTAGGGGAGGATCAGACGGCGATCCTCCCCTACGAAGTGGGGGAGGTGGCAGCCCGCAGGGCTGACGGAGGGGGCAACGCGTGACGGCGAGACGAAGGATATCGTTCGCAGTGCCAACCGGGTCGCTTAGTACCTGTTTCGCCGGCAATCGGACAACGTCGGCACCATTTGCCGCGAAATAGTCGTCACGTACGCGATCACGTTGCCACGCGTCAGCGCTGTCATGAGCAGCGCCATCGATCTCAATCGCCAAATTGGCCGCGGGACAGTAGAAATCAGCGACAAAGGGACCGAATGGATGCTGGCGACGGAATTTCACACCGTCTGACCCGTGTCTGAGTATCCGCCAAAGCAAAACTTCGGGCAAGGACATTTCCCGGCGCAGACGCTTGGCACGAGCGATTGTGCCGGCAGTTTTTTGCGGAGTCACAGGCCCCCTCCGTCAGCCTTCGGCTGCCACCTCCCCCGCTGCGCAGGGGAGGATGGGCCCCCTCCGTCATCGCCTTGCGATGCCACCTCTCCGAGCTTTGCTAAGGGATGATCGCCGATAGCGCATCGTTTCACAGCGGAGCATCGAAGATGCGCATGCGTGATCGCGACCGCCAGTGCGTCGGCGGCGTCCTCGCCTTTGGGCGGGGTGCCCAGCAGGCGGGTGATCATGGCGTGGATCTGTGCCTTGTCCGCGCCGCCGGTGCCGACGATGGCTTTCTTCACCAGCCGCGTCGCATATTCGGCGACCGGCAGGTGCGCGACCGACAGCAGCACCACGCCGCGGGCCTGGCCCAGCTTCAGCGTCGATTGCGGGTTGCTGTTGACGAACACCTCCTCCACCGCCGCCTCCACCGGCGCATGGTCGGCAAGCATGGCGCGCAAGCCATCGTGCAGCAGGGCAAGCCGGACGGGCAGGGGCAGCGCGGCATCGGTGACCACGGTGCCATGCGCCACATGCCGCAGCCGGTTGCCGGCCGCCTCGATCACGCCCCAGCCGGTGCGGGCAAGGCCGGGGTCGAGGCCGACCAGGATCACAGCGCCGCCATCACAGCGCCGCCGTCACAGCGCAGCCATGACATCGTCCGGCACATCATGATTGCCATAGACGGCCTGTACATCGTCGCTGTCCTCCAGCGCGTCGATCATCTTCATCAGGCTGGCGGCGGCGCTGGCGTCCACCACCGTCCACTCCTTGGGCCGCCAGGCGAGCTTCGCGCCTTCCGGCGCGCCCAGCGCCTTTTCCAGGGCCCGCGCCACCTCGTGCAGCGCGTCGGACGCGGTCCAGATGACATGGCCGTCCTCGTCGCTCTCGACATCCTCGGCGCCGGCGTCCAGCGCCGCCTCGAACACCGCGTCGGCGCTGCCGGCGCTGGCGGGATAGACGATCTGGCCCATCCGCTCGAAGCCGTGGCTGACGCTGCCGCTGCTGCCGACATTGCCGCCATTCTTGCTGAAGGCGGTGCGCACGTCGGTCGCGGTGCGGTTGCGGTTGTCGGTCAGCGCCTCGACGATCACGGAAACGCCGCCGGGGCCGAAGCCTTCGTAGCGCACTTCCTCGTAATTCTCGCCGTCATTGCCCTCGGCCTTTTTCAGCGCGCGTTCGATATTGTCCTTGGGCATGGAGGCGGCTTTCGCCGTCAGGATCACCGCCCGGAGCCGCGGGTTGAACGCCGGATCGGCGTTGCCGATCTTGGCGGCGACGGTGATTTCCCGCGCCAGCTTGCTGAACATGCGGCTGCGCTTCGCGTCCTGCGCGCCCTTGCGGTGCATGATGTTCTTGAACTTGCTGTGGCCTGCCATGGTCTCGCTGCTGTCCCGCCTTTGTTTGTGACAGCGGCTTTACCCAGCCGGACGCGTGCGCGCAATCAGTCGGGCGCCATGGTGGCCAGTTGCGCCAGCAGGGCCGCCATGCGCGCGCTTCCCTGCTCGGCGGCGCCGACGCCGATGAAGCCCACTTCGACAAAGCCGGCGCCCAGCGTCGCCGCGAGGCTGCCGGGCCGCACCGTGAAATCCCCCGCCGTCAGGGGTGCCACCGCCGGATCGCCCGTCACCTGGCTGTTCACGCCCGGTCCGCCGGGGTTGGAGCGGTTGGCGAGCGTGACGCTGTTCGCCGCGGCGCCGGGCGTGTTGATGAACAGGTGCCAGGGCGCGATGTTGCGTTCCATCACGATGTCGATCGAATCGCGCGCCGTCAGCGCCGGCTCCAGCACCCAGCCCGGCGCCGCCAGCAGCGTGTTGCCGGCGATCAGCCCGCCCTCCAGCCCGATGACCGTGACGCCGTTGCGCACCTGCCCGACATAGGCGTTGTTCAGGATGGCGAAGTTGCGAAAGGCGTTGGCGGCGAGCCCGCTTTCGTTGCGCACGAAGATTCCCTGCGACACCGTATCGTGCAGCAGCATCGCATTGTTGCTGATCGTCACGCCGCTGCTGCCGCTGCCGGCGCCGACGAAGAACTGGATGGCATCGGCATGGTCGCCCGCGTCCAGGTTCGGCCGGATCGCGGTGAAGCGGTTGCGGTCCACCAGCACCGATTGCACGGTGGAGAAATTGAATCCCTCCCGCGCGATGCTGACCTCGGATGACGCGACGATGACGCCGCGCGAGCGTTCGACGAACAGCGCCGCGCGCGCCTCGGCAAAGCGGCAGTTCAGCACCAGCGCGCGGGTGACGTTCAGCAGACGCAGCAGCAGGCCGTCATTGTTGGGGTTGTCATCGGGAGAGCCGGAAAAGCCCATGTCCACCAGGCTGATGTCGCGGCTGTTGCGCACCAGCATGCCGGCCGTCGTCACCCCCTCGTTCGCGCCGAGCCGCAAGGCGATGTCGATGCCCGACACCGTGACCGCCGCGCTGTCGCTGATCCACAGCCGGTCGAATGTCGCGCGCGCGGCCGGATTGGCCGAGCGCAGGGTGACCCTGGCCGTGACGCCGGTCAGCCGCACCTCGCCATAGTTACCGGGGGAAAGCTGGACCTCGGCGGGTTGCGTCAGGGTGCGCAGCAGCGCGGTCAGTTCGGCCGCGCTGGAGACGGTGAAGATGGCGGTGGCCTGCACCGCGCCAGTCCATGTGGCGCACAGCACCGCCAGGGCACGCAAAACGCAACCGATCATGTCCGACTTTCCGACCGTTCGTCCAGGGAACGGCCAGGGGCGGGCGGCCTTAAATGCGGCTCAGTACAGCTTCACCGCGGTCCCCGTCGCGCTGACCATCAGCATCGAATCGCTGGCGCCGACGGCGTTGCTGGACAGCTGGATGCCGATCACCGCATCGGCGCCCATCGCCTTCGCTTCTTCCGCCAGTTCGCGCAGCGCCTCGGCGCGGGCATCGCGGAACACGGTTTCATAGCTACCGGAGCGGCCACCGACGATGTCGCGGATGCCGGCGAACATGTCGCGGAAGATATTGGCGCCCATGATCGCCTCTCCGGCGACGATACCCAGATAGGATTTCACGGGCTTGCCTTCGAGGGTGGGCGTGGTGGTCAGGATCATGCGGGCATCTCCCCAGGGTGAGGTCACGCCGTCAGCTCCGCCATCGCCTGCCGCAGCATCACGCCGCACAGGTGCGCGCGGTATTCGGCGCTGGCGTGCATGTCGCTGTTGAGGTCATCGCTTTCAAGGGTCAGGCCGGCGACCGCCGCGGGCGAAAAGTCCGCCGCGAGCGCGGCTTCGGCGGCGGCCCAGCGGGTGACGGCATAGCAGGCGCCGGTGACCGCCACCCGCACCGCGCCGCCGAGGGTGGCGACATAGACGCCGGCAAGGGCATAGCGCGACGCGGGGTGACGGAACTTGGCGTAGGCGCTTTTGGTCGGGATGCGGAAGCCCACGCGGGTGATCAGCTCGCCGTCCGCCAACGCGGTCGTGAACATGCCCTGGAAGAAATCGTCCGCGGCATGGCGGCCACGGTCGGTTTCCACGACCGCATCCAGCGCCAGCAGCGCCGCCGGATAGTCCGCCGACGGGTCATTGTTGGCGACCGAGCCGCCGATGGTGCCGCGGTTGCGCACGGCGGGATCACCGATCAGCGATGCCAGCGTGGCGAGACCCGGGATGGCGTTGCGCACGGTGTCGGACGCGGCCACCTCGGCATGGGTGGTGGTGGCACCGATCCACAGTCGTTCCCGGTCGGCCTCGATCCCCGACAGCCCGGCGCGGCTCAGGTCCACCAGCCGCTCCGGCGCGCGCAGCCGGGCCTTCATCGCCGGCAGCAGCGTGTGGCCGCCGGCGAGGTAGGCGGCATCGCCGCTGGCCTTGGCGACCGCGTCGGCGGCGCTGCCGGCGCGCGCGAATTCAAACGCCTGCATGGCTCATCTCCTTCGCGCCCGCCAGGATGGCGGCGACGATATTCTGGTAGCCGGTACAGCGGCAGAGATTGCCCTCCAGCTCGTGGCGAACGGTGGCTTCGTCCACCTCCGCGCCATGGCGTTGCGCGATGCCGATGCCCGCCATCACCATGCCCGGCGTGCAGAAACCGCATTGCAGGCCATGGGCGGTGCGGAACGCCTCCTGCATCGGATGCAGCGCGTCCGCGGTTCCCAGCCCCTCGATGGTGGTGACCGCGCTGCCGTCCAGCTGCGCCACCAGCAGCGTGCAGGCTTTCGCGGTCGCGCCGTCGACCAGCACGGTGCAGGCGCCGCACTGGCTGGTGTCGCAGCCGACATGCGTGCCGGTCAGGTGCAGGCCATCGCGCAGCCAGTCCACCAGCAGGGTTTCGGGGGGCACGGCGGCGATGTCGTGCGGTGTGCCGTTGATGCGGAGGTTGCTCATGCCGTTCCCCTACTCCTGCTGTGGCGTCCGGGCACCGCTTATTTCGAAGGGGCCATGAAGGCTTTCAGCGCCGCGCCCATTTCGGCGAGTGTCGCCGCGCCGATCTCGCTTGCCTTCGCCGCTGCCCACCAGGCGGCCAGATGGGGCCGGTCGGCGATCAGGCGGGCGGTGCCCGCGCTGCCGTCCAGCGCCTCGAAAAAGAAGAACAGCGGGATCAGCGAGGCGTCGATGAGGGTGAAACCCGGCACCGCGCGGCGCGGCAGCAGCGCGTCGAGATAGTCCATGCCCTCCGCCAGCTTCGCCATCGCCGGCGGCAGCGCGTCCGGATTCTGCCGGGCGCCGAACAGCGGGCCAAGATTGGCATAAAGATAAAGGTCGGCGAGGCGGGAGATGAGCCGCACATGGGCACGGTCCTGCGGCGTCGCGCCCAGCACGCTGGGGCCGGACAGCACCTCGTCCAGATATTCCGCGATCACCGCCGATTCGGGCAGCGCCATGTCGCCATCCAGCAGCGTCGGCATCTTCCCCATCGGGTTCAGCGCCCTATATTCGGGCGACTTGATGCCGCCCGGCGCCGGTTCCAGCGGCAGCGCGACGCCCTTCACCTTCGCCACCAGCAGCACCCGCTGCACAAAGGGCGACAGCGCCCCGCCATAGAGTTTCATGCCCGCTCCCCTTACAGATTCAAGGCGTTGCGATAGGTTTCCAGCAGCGCCTCGGCTTCCGCCCGGGCGTTCGATTCCATTTTCCGCAGGCGGACGACGGCGCGCATCGTCTTGGTGTCATAGCCGTTCGCCTTGGCCTCGGCATAGACGTCCTTGATGTCGTCCGCGGTGGCCTTTTTTTCCTCCTCCAGCCGCTCGATGCGCTCGATGAACAGGCGCAGCTGGTCGGCGGAAACATTCGCGGTGGACATTGATACTCCCTTGATGGTGACGGCGCCTGCTACCCCCCGCGCCCGCCGCCCGCAAGCCCGTCCGCAAGACCGGCCACCAACCTTGCCGTGCCGCCGAACCGCTGCTACGCCGCGCCCCCGAACGGCATGGAAGAGTGTCCGAGTGGTTTAAGGAACTGGTCTTGAAAACCAGCGACGGTGCAAGCCGTCCGTGGGTTCGAATCCCACCTCTTCCGCCACCTCTTTGCGCTCACGGGCGAAGCCCTCCGCGAGGGCGCGGCACTGGCCGCGACGCCCGGTCGGGCTTGCGAACCCTGCCGGGTTCGAACCGGCTTCCTCCCGGCGCCGGTTGCTTGAGCCAATCCTCTTACCCGCGGGGGGTGGCGCGCGGGGCGACCAGGCGGTGCAGTTTGCTGTGCACCTCGCTGTTGCCGGCGATGATCTCGCGGCGGTCCACCATGCGCTCGCCACCGCGGAAGTCGCTGACGAAGCCGCCGGCTTCCTTCACGATGATCAGCCCGGCGGCGATGTCCCAATAGCTCAGGCCGGCCTCCCAGAAGCCGTCGTATCGCCCGGCCGCCACCCAGGCCAGGTCCAGCGAGGCGGCGCCGAAGCGCCGCACGCCGGCGACCTCCGGCATCACCGCCGCCAGTTCCTGCCCGAACCGCGCCTGGTCGCCATGGCCCTTGTAGGGGATGCCGGTGGCGATCAGGCAGTCCGCCAGGTCGCGCCGCGCCGCCACCCGCAGCCGCCGGTCCTGCAACCAGGCGCCCTGGCCACGCTCGGCCCAGAAACTCTCGTCGGTCAGCGGCTGGTAGATCAGGCCGGCGACGATCTCGCCTTGGCTCTCCACCCCGATGCTGATGGCGAAATGCGGGATGCCGTGCAGGAAGTTGCTGGTGCCATCCAAGGGATCGATGATGAAGCGCGGCGCGCCTTCGTCGCCGGCGATCTCGCCGCCCTCCTCCAGCACGAAGCCCCAGCCCGGCCGCGCGTGGCGCAGCGCCTCCACCAGCGTCTCCTCGCACGCCCGGTCGGCGATGCTGACGAAATCCGCCGGGCCCTTGCGGCTCACCTGGAGCTGCGCCACCTCGTTGAAATCGCGGCGCAGGCGAACGGCGGCCTTGCGGCAGGCACGCTCCATGACGGTGATGATGGCGGACTGGCCGGGCATGGGCTCAATCCGCCCGCTTCACATATTCCTGGTCATAGACATTCACCACGATCCGCGTGCCGGCGCCGATGTGCGGCGGCACCATGATGCGCACGCCATTGTCCAGGATCGCGGGCTTGTAGCTGGACGACGCCGTCTGACCCTTCACCACGGCGTCGGCCTCCACGATGGTGGCCTCCACCTGCTCGGGCAGCTGCACGCTGATCGGCCGCTCGTCATAGAGTTCCATGGTCACGTCCATGCCGTCCGCCAGGAAGGCCGCGGCATCCCCCAGCAGGTCGCGCGGCAGCGTGACCTGGTCGTAGGTTTCCTTGTCCATGAACACCAGATTGTCGTCTTCCGGGTAGAGATACTGGAAATCCTTGGTGTCCAGCCGCACCCGCTCCACCGTCTCCGCGCTGCGGAAGCGCACATTGTTCTTGCGGCCGTCGATCAGGTTCTTCAGCTCCACCTGCATGTAGGCGCCGCCCTTGCCGGGCTGGGTGTGCTGCGTCTTCACCGCGCGCCAGATGCCGTTCTCGAACTCGATGATGTTGCCGGGGCGAATCTCGACGCCGCTGATCTTCATGGGCCACCTGTTGTTGGAAAGAGCAGCGGCGGCTTTAGCGGCGGGCGCGGCCTTTGTGAAGGCCGCCTGCGCAAACAGGCCCTTCACCAAATGACAAGGTCGCTTGACATGGTGGTCACTCATAAGTAAAGGATACTTGTCTTTATGGAAAGGAAGCCAATCATGTCCAGTCCACGATCGTCGGCACAGCGCCGCTATCTCAAGCGTTTTGGCATCAGCACGATCTGCTATGTCCTCACGCTGGCGCTGGCGTCCCGGCTGATCGGGCAGGGCCAGGCGGAGGGGCCGCTGCTCTGGCTGCTTGCCATGCTGCCGGGCCTGTCCCTCGTGGGCGTTTTCTGGGCGATCGCCCGCCTGCTGCTGGAGGAGACCGACGAATATCAGCGCCTGCTGCTGGTCCGGCAATCGCTGGTGGCATCCGGCTTTGCACTGTCGATCGCCACCGTCTGGGGTTTCCTCGAAAATTTCCGCCTGGTGCCGCACATCGACAGCTACTGGGTGGCGATCCTTTGGTTCACGGGGCTGGGCCTCGGCTCGATCTGGAACCGGATGACGCTCGGCCGCGGCGACCGCGCATGAAAAACCGCCTGAAAGTCTTGCGGGCGGAGCGCGACTGGAACCAGGCCGATCTCGCCGACCGTCTCGGCATCTCCCGCCAGAGCATCAACGCCATCGAAACCGGCCGCTATGACCCGTCGCTGCCGCTGGCCTTCCGCATCGCCGCGCTGTTCGATTGCCCCATCGAAGCCATTTTTTTCGCCGACTGACGCGGCCTGTCGAATCCGCCGTGCTTGCCGCGTCTCTGGGGTGGAGGCATCCTGCCTTCGAAGGAGAGCCACGATGCAATATGCCCTGCTGATCTATGAGAATGAAGCCGTCTATGGCGGCGACGACACCCCGGCGATGCACGCCGCCATGGCGGCGCACGGCGGCTTCGTCGCGAAACTTGGCGAGCACATGCGCGGTGGCGCCGGGCTGAAAGGGGTGGCCACCGCCACCACGCTGCGCGCCGGTGCCCCGGGCGCCGCCCGCACCATCCACGACGGGCCGTATGCGGAGGCGCGCGAACAGCTGGGCGGCTTCTACCTGATCGACGTGCCCGATCTCGATGCCGCGATTCGCTACGCCCGCGAGCTGCCGCTCGCCGGGGCCGGCGCGGTGGAAATCCGGCCGCTGCTGGAAGGGCAGGATTGAGCCATGCCACGCGCGGTCGGGCACCCCGCCCGAAGGGCGCAAGCGCGACCGCGCGCCGGCGGGAGTCTGCCGTCTTCTCCGGCGCAGCCGGCCAAACAATGAACCACTGGCTCGAACCAGCGGTTCGGGCCAGTGGCGGTCGCATTGTTGCCCTGCTCGCCGCGCGCTTCCGCGATCTCGACCTGGCGGAGGAGGCGTTCGCCGAGGCCTGCGCCCGCGCCGCCCGCCGTGGCGAGGCGCCGGACAACCCCGCCGGCTGGCTGTGGCGCGTGGCGGAGCGCGCCGCGCTGGACCAGCTGCGCGCCCGCAACCGCCCGCCGCCGCCCCCGGATGACCGCATGACCCTTCCGCAAGACAGCCTGATCCCGGACGAGCGGTTGCGGCTGATGTTCCTTGCCTGCCATCCCGCGCTGGCAGTGGAGGCTCGCGCCGCCCTGCTGCTGCGCCTGCTGCTGATGCTGCCGGTCGCGCGCATCGCCGCCGCTTTCCTGGTCAGCGAGCCGACAATGCTGCAACGCCTGACCCGCGCCAAGGCGCGCATTTCGGCGAGCGGCATCGGTTTCGACCTGCCCACGCCCGCCGCCTGGCCCGAGCGGCTGGAGGCGGTGCTGATCGCGCTCGACGTCGCGCACGCCCATGCCCATGGTGATGCGATCGAAAGCGACCTGTCGCGCGAGGTGCTGGAGCTCAGCGCCACGCTGGCGGCGCTGCTGCCCGATGAGCCGGCGGTCGCCGCCCAGGCCGCCAGCCTGCACCTGGCGGAGGCGCGCCGCCCGGCCCGGCTGGATGCCGACGGTGCCATGGTGCCGCTGTCCGAACAGGACCCCGCGCGCTGGCACCGGCCGCTGATCGCCCGCGCGCTGCCCTGGCTGCGCAGCGCGGTGGCCGGCGCGCCCGACCATCCCCGCGTGTTGCAGGCGCGCATCCAGGCGCTGTGGTGCGCCCGCGCCAGTCGCGGCGACCCGGCGCCCTGGGCCGAGGTGCTGGCGCTCTACGACCGGCTGCTTCTGGCCGCCGAGTCCCCCTTCGTCCGCCTCAACCGCGCGGTCGCGCTGGCCGAGCTCTGCTCGCCCGCCGCCGCGCTCGTGGAGGTCGAAGCGCTGGCGCTTCCCGACCTGCTGGCCTGGCACGCCGTCCGCGCCGACCTGCTGCGCCGGGTCGGCCGCCACCCGGAGGCCGACGCCGCCTATGGCGCGGCGCTCGCCCTGTCACCGGCGCCCGCTGAAGCGCGCTTCCTTGCCACCCGTCGCGCCGGGCTTCAGATCAGGCCTCCAAGCGGGCTGGACGGATCGGCATAGCGCCGCACGCCCATCCGACCGGCGCGATAGGCCTTGCGCCCCGCCACCACGGCGTCGCGCATGGCGGCGGCCATCAGCACCGGATCCTTTGCCTCGGCGATCGCGGTGTTCATCAGCACGCCATCGCAGCCCAGCTCCATGGCGATCGCCGCATCGCTCGCCGTGCCCACGCCGGCGTCCACCAGCACCGGCACCTTCGCCGCCTCCACGATCAGGCGGATCGTCACCCGGTTCTGGATGCCCAGTCCGCTGCCGATCGGCGCGCCCAGCGGCATGATCGCCGCCGCACCGGCCTCCTCCAGCCGCTTTGCCACTACCGGATCGTCGCTGGTATAGACCATCACCTCGAAACCGTCCTTCACCAGCGTTTCGGTGGCGCGGATGGTCTCCACCACATCGGGGAACAGCGTCTTCTGGTCGGCCAGCACCTCCAGCTTCACCAGGTTCCAGCCGCCCGCCTCGCGCGCCAGCCGCAGCGTGCGCACGGCATCCTCGGCGGTGAAACAGCCCGCCGTGTTCGGCAGATAGGTGTAGCGTTTCGGGTCGATGAAGTCGGTCAGCATCGGCTGCCCGCGGTCCATCACATTCACCCGCCGCACCGCCACCGTCACGATCTCCGCGGCCGACGCTTCGACCGCGGCGGCATTCTGCGCGAAATCCCGGTATTTCCCCGTGCCCACGATCAGCCGGCTGTTGAACGTCCGTCCGGCGACACTCCAGCTGTCCATCAACCACCACCCACAAAATGCACGATTTCCAGCACGTCGCCGTCCGCCAGCAGCGTCTCCTCCCAGCGGCTGCGGCTGGCGATTTCGCGGTTGCGTTCCACCGCCACCCGGCCCTCGCCCAGCGCCAGCGAGGCGACGAGCGCCGCCACCGTCGTGCCCGCGGGCACGGCATGCGGCGCGCCGTTGAGGGTGAGGGAGAGCATCAGCCCCACCATAGCGCGTGACGCTCCTCACGCAACTGGACGGCGAAGGCGCTTTAGGGCAAAGCGCCGCATCATCGTTAACGACAGGGTTCAGGGATGACCGAAACGAAAGCGCCGATGGCCGTCGAGACCAGTCTGGTGAACGAACTGGCGGAGCTGCTGAACACACACAGCCTGTCTGAAATCGAGGTGAAGGACGGCGAGCGGGTGATCCGCATCGCGCGTCAGCTTGGCGGCACGATCATGGCGGCGCCCGCCGCCATGCCGATGGCGGCCAGTGCCCCCGCCGTCAGCGCCGCGCCCCCCGAACCCGACGCCAGGACCCATCCCGGCGCGGTCAAGTCGCCGATGGTCGGCACCGCCTATCTCACCCCCGAACCCGGCGCGCCGGCCTTCGTCAGCAAGGGGCAGGAGGTCGCCGCCGGCGACACGCTCCTCATCATCGAGGCGATGAAGGTGATGAACCCCATCGCCGCGCCGCGCGGCGGGCGGGTGGTCGCCATTCTCGTCGCCAACGAGCAGCCCGTGGAATATGACCAGCCCCTCGTCGTGATCGAATAATGCCGATCAGCAAGATCCTCATCGCCAACCGCGGCGAAATCGCGCTCCGCGTCCACCGCGCCTGCCGCGAACTCGGCATCCGCACCGTCGCCGTGCACTCGACCGCAGATGCCGACGCGATGCACGTCCGCCTCGCCGACGAGGCGATCTGCATCGGGCCGCCGCCGGCGTCCGAAAGCTACCTCAGCATCCCCAACATCATCTCGGCGGCGGAAATCGCCCAGGCGGACGCGATCCACCCCGGCTATGGCTTCCTCAGCGAAAACGCGCACTTCGCGGAGATCGTCGAGGAGCACCGCATCACCTGGATCGGTCCCTCGCCCGAGCATATCCGCACCATGGGGGACAAGGTCGAGGCGAAGCGCACGGCGGCCGCGCTCGGCCTGCCGCTGGTGCCCGGCAGCGATGGCCCGGTGGCGACAGCCGAGGAAGGCCTGAAGGTGGCGGCCGAGGTCGGCTATCCGGTGCTGGTGAAGGCGGCGTCCGGCGGCGGCGGGCGCGGCATGAAGGTGGTGCCCGACGCCGCCAGCCTGGCCAGCCTGATGGGCCAGGCGAAGGCGGAAGCCAAGGCCGCCTTCGGCGACGACACCGTCTATATCGAGAAATATCTGGGCAACCCGCGCCATATCGAGTTCCAGATTTTCGGCGACGGCCAGGGCAATGCGGTTCACCTGGGCGAACGCGACTGTTCACTGCAACGCCGCCACCAGAAGGTGCTGGAGGAGGCGCCTTCCCCCGCGCTCAGTGCCGCCGAGCGCGCGCGCATGGGCAAGGTCTGCGCCGATGCCATGGCGAAAATGGCCTATCGCGGCGCCGGTACCATCGAGTTCCTGTGGGAAAACGGCGAATTCTATTTCATCGAGATGAACACCCGGCTGCAGGTCGAGCATCCGGTCACCGAGATGCTCACCGGCCTGGACCTGGTGCGCGAACAGATCCGCGTGGCGAACGGCCTGCCGCTCAGCGTCACGCAGGATCAGGTGCGCTTCCAGGGCCATGCCATCGAATGCCGCATCAACGCCGAGGATCCGCGCAGCTTCGCCCCCTCGCCCGGCCTGGTCACCGACTATCACGCGCCGGGCGGGCTGCATGTCCGCGTCGACAGCGCGCTTTACGCCGGCTACCGCATCCCGCCCTATTATGACAGCCTGATCGCCAAGCTGATCGTCTATGGCGACAACCGGGAGGAAGCGTTGATGCGCCTTGCCCGCGCGCTGGAGGAATATGTCATCGGCGGCCCCCGCACCACCATCCCGCTGCACCAGGCGCTGATCGAGGACCCGCAGTTCCGCGCCGGCGACTACAGCATCAAATGGCTGGAAAACTGGCTGGCGGATCGCTGATCCCCGCATTGTCGCGGCGGCCACGCCAAGGGCTGGCCCTTGCACAAGCCTGCGTGCTACCCCACGATGTCTTCCATGCCACGAAAGCAACCACCGCCGCATTCGCCCTGGGCCGCCTGGCCCACCCCCGCGAAGCCTGTCGAGCGCGTCACCCTGGCCTTCGACGCCGGTGACGACGACGCCGTGCCGGACAATGCGTCCGCCGGCACCCGGCTGGATGATACGCTGTTCATCGCCGGCGACGAGCATGGCGTGATCGACCGCCTGACCTTCGACGGACGGAACTGGGGGCGTCACACCGTTTTCCACCTTGCCGACCTGCTGCCGCTCAAGGATGCCGAGGAGGAGGCCGACCTCGAGGGCCTCGCCGCCGCCATGATCGACGGCGAGCCCTGGCTGTGGCTGACCGGCAGCCACGCCCGCACCCGGCCGAAACCGGAAAAATTCGCTGGCGAAACCATCGACCTCGACAAGCTCGCCGACCTGAAGGACACCCGCGCCCGCTGCCTCATCGCCCGCATCCCCCTGGTGCGCGACGCGCTGGGCTGGGCACCTGTCGCAAAGGATGATGAGCGCCGCGCCGGCATGCTGAAACAGACCAAGCATGGCAATGCGCTGATGAAGGCGCTCGCCAGAAATCCGCTGATCGCCCCCTTCACCGAGATTCCGGCAAAGGAAGGCGGGGTCGACATCGAGGGGATCGCGGTCGCCGGCAACCGCGTCGCGCTCGGCATGCGGGGGCCGGTGGTTGCCACCCATGCCGTGCTGATCGAGGCTACGGTCGAGGCTGACGAGGAGGGCGCCCTGCATCTGGAGGGCGCGCCCTGCAAACGCCTGCTCGCCATGGAGGGCCTGGGCATCCGCGACCTGAAGCGCCACGGCGACGACCTGCTCATCCTCGCCGGCCCCACCACCGGCCTCAGCGGGCCGGTCGCCATCTATCGCTGGACCGACTGGGCCAACGACCCGCCGCAGGATGCGCGCAAGGTCCGCCTGCATCGGCCGGAACGCCTGATCGACCTGCCCTTCGGCCGCGGCGAGGACCATCCCGAAGGTCTCGCGCTGTGGGGCGACGACGCCATTCTGGTGATCTGCGACAGCCCGTCGGACACCCGCCTGCACGAGGCCCGCAAGAGCCTCGTTGCGGACGTCTTTGCCCTGCCGGCCTAATCTCAGCCGATGACCAGTGTCGACTCCACCCCCGGCACCGTCAGCGGCGCCGCAAAAGGCACCACCGCCCGATTGGCATAGCCGCTGTCTTCCGGCGTGGTCAGCACATGCGTCACCCGTGCGCTGACATCGACCACCCAATAGGTCGGGATGCCCGCCTTGGCATAGCTCATCGCCTTGCTGCCGAGATCGTCGCTTAACGATGAATCGGCGATCTCGACGGCCAGCACCAGTTCGTTGAACCGGAAGACGCGACCATCGTCACCACGTGGCCGCACACCAATATCCGGTGCACGGACATTGTTACCTGGCAGCACCGTGATGATGTCCAGACAGAGATCGAAGCCATTGGGCTTGTACAGCGCCCAGAGCATCGCCGTAAGATCCGCATGCATCATGCCATGCGGCGATTGTGCCGGTGCCATCTCCACCAGTTCCCCATCCACCAGATCCACACGGCGCTCGGAAAACAGGCCGGCGTCCGCCATGCGCAGATAATCCGCCACGTTGAAACGTGCCGGACGAACCGCCGCAAAATCCCGTGCCAGGGCATTCATGCCGTCAGGCTATCACGCCGCCAGCCCCTCGCCAAGCAGCGCCCCCTCGGTTGCCACCATGAACCCGCCGCCCAGCACCCGGCTGCCATCATAGATCACCGCCGCCTGGCCCGGCGCCACGCCATATTGCGGCACGTCGAACCGCAGCGAGCGCTCATCCTCCATCCTTGCCTCGACCAGGGGTGCCATGCTGCGCAGTTTCACGGTCACCCGCCGCCCCGCCGGCGCGTCGTCACCCAGCCAGTTCAGCGCATCCAGCCGCACCGCCGCCACCGCCAGCGCCGCCCGCGGCCCCACCACCACGCGGTTGGTCGCCGGCTCCAGCCGAAGGACATAGAGTGGCGCCGCCTGCCCGCCCACATTCACCCCGCGCCGCTGCCCGACGGTGAAGCCGATCAGCCCGTCATGCCGCCCCAGCACGCGGCCATCCGCGTCCACAATCTCCCCGGGTGCGTCGGCGTCCGGCCGCAGCTTGCGCACCACGCTGCGATAGTCACCGTTCGGCACGAAGCAGATATCCTGCGAATCGGGCTTGCCCGCCACGCGCAGGCCGAAATCCGCCGCCAGCGTACGCGTCGCCGCCTTGTCCAGCCCGCCCAGCGGAAAGCGCAGGCGCGCCAGTTGCGCGCGCGTCGTGGCAAACAGGAAATAGCTCTGGTCCTTCGCCGGATCGACCCCGCGATGCAGCTCATCCCCCAGGCGCTGGACATAGTGGCCGGTCAGCAGCGCCTCGGCCCCCAGCGCCTCCGCCACCCCCAGCAGGTCGCGGAACTTCACCGTCTGGTTGCACGTTATGCAGGGAACAGGCGTGCGGCCTGCCATATACTGGGCGGCGAAATCCGCCATCACCTCGGCGCGAAAGGCACTCGCATAATCAAGCACATAATGCGCGATCCCCAGCCGATCGGCCACTGCCCGCGCGTCGGCGATGTCGGTGCCGGCACAGCAGGCACCGTCCCGCTTGGGCGCATCGTCCGCGTCGGACAGGCGCAGTGTCACCCCGATCGTCTCGCACCCGTGCGCCGCCGCAACCGCAGCCACCACGGATGAATCGACGCCGCCGGACATCGCCACCACAACGCGGCTTCCCGGCGGCGGCAAGGCGCGCCGGACAGCCGCTGGCAAGGTCGATAATGTTACCATGGTTTGCAAACTTTTCGTGGTTACTCAGTTATGAAGGCGAACGGCAAACCTCAAGTGAGGGCGAGGTGAGTCGTTAAGGTTGGCAAGGCGGAACCAAAAAGACCCTGGCAACGCCCGATGCAACCATTTTTCCCGGTCAGCCGTAACGGCCAAGGGGAGTGTGAAAGGTCGGATCAGATGGCAACTGCATATCAGATGGGATGGATGAACGCTCCCCAATCGGTGAAGGGGCCGGACGGGCGGCGGCTGACGCTCGCCGACCTGCCGCCGCCGCACACCACGCGCTGGGTTGCCCGCCGCAAGGCCGAGGTGCTCGCCGCCATCAAGGGCGGGCTGTTGAGCGAGGCGGAGGCCTGCGCCCGCTACAACCTCTCGCCCGAGGAACTGGCGTTGTGGCAGGACTGCATCGACCGCGCCGGCACGCCGGGGCTGCGCGTTACCCGCATCCAGCATTACCGCGGTTACGACCAGCGGCTGCTGGCCGCGCGTTGAGCGGAGGACATCCCATGCTCGACCACAGCAATGGCGCGATGCGCGCCGACGACAGCGCCGGCAGCCCGTTCGTGCGTCCGGTGCCGGAAACGGTGATCGGCAATGTCGGGATCGACCTCGACCGGCGCATTGCCCGCGTCGCCGGCAAGATCGTGCCCCTGACCGCCAAGGAGTTCGATTGCCTGGCGTTCCTGCTGAACCGTCGCGGCGTCACCCAGACCAAGGAGATGTTCCTGGCGCACCTCTATGAAGGCCGCGAAGAGCCGGAATTGAAGATCATCGACGTCTTCATCTGCAAGATCCGCAAGAAGTTCGCCGACCTGGGCGCCCAGCCCTTCATTGAAACGGTCTGGGGCCGGGGTTACGTGGTGCGCTGACGGGCGGCCCGCGCTTCCGACAGTGCGCGCACGATCCCCCGCATCGTGCGCACCTGCTGGCTGCTCCACCCCGCCTTTGCCAGCATGGCGGCGATCGCCCGTTCCGACGTGGGCCGCCGGTCGGCGATGTGGAAATAACCGGCCCGCTCCAGCGCCTCCACCAGTTGCGCGACCAGTTCCGCCAGTTCTGCGTGCGGCGCCGGCGGATCCGGCACATCCCGCAACGCCGGGGCGTCACCGGCCGCCGTCCCCCACTCATAGGCCAGTGTCAGCACCGCCTGCGCCAGGTTCAGCGACGCGAAGTCGGCCGACGCAGGGATGGTGATGAGCGTCTGCACCGCCGCCATGTCATCCTTGCTCATCCCCGCCGCTTCCGGCCCGAACAGGATGCCCGCCTTCACCCTGGCCGCGCGGATCGATGCCACCGCATGCCGCGGCGTCGCCACCGGCTTGGGCAGGCCCTTCAGGATCATCGTCGTCGCGAAGCTCAGCCGGCAGTCGTGCAGCGCCGCGTCGACACTGTCATACACCCGCACCGAGTCCAACACCCCATCCGCGCCGGCCGCCGCCGGGCCTGCGTCGGGGTTGGGCCAGCCATCGCGCGGGTTCACCAGGCGCAGGTCATCCAGCCCGAAATTGGCCATCGCCCGCGCCACCATGCCGATGTTCATCCCCAGCTGCGGCCGCACCAGGATGATCGCGGGCGCGGGATCAGGCGTCACGCGGCAGCGTCTTCGGCAGGCTCCCCACAAAGGTCTCGAAATCCCGCGCTTCTCGGAAATCCTTGTAGACACTGGCAAATCTTATGTAGGCAACGGGATCCAGCCGCTCCAGCGCCGCCATCACCAGGCTGCCGATCTGCCCCGCCGTCACCTCATTCTCGCCCAGCGCCTCCAGCTGGCGGACGACGGCGCTGATCAGCCGGTCGATGCGCTCGCCGTCGACATCGCGCTTGCGGCAGGCGATGTGGATCGAGGTCGCCAGCTTCTCGCGCTCGAACGGCTCGCGCTTGCCGGACTTCTTCACCACCGTCAGCTCGCGCAGCTGCACCCGCTCGAAGGTGGTGAAGCGCGCGCCACATTCGGGGCATTGCCGCCGCCGCCGGATGGATGAGCCGTCCTCCGTCGGCCGGCTGTCCTTCACCTGGCTGTCGTCATGCAGGCAGAAGGGGCAGCGCATCAGCGGCCACGTCCGCGCGGCAGCGCTTCGCCGCAATTCTCGCAATTGCGGGCGCCGGGGCGATTGCCCCAGCCGCAGATGCCGCACAACGCCCGCACCAGCTTAGCCATAGATCGGAAAGCGCCGGCACAGCGCACGCACCCGGTCGCGCACCGCCCGCTCGACATCGGCATTGCCCTCGGCGCCATGCGCCGCCAGCCCGTCCAGCACATCGGCGATCATCTCGCCGATGGCGGCGAACTCCGCCTGGCCGAAGCCGCGCGTCGTTCCCGCCGGCGAGCCGACGCGGATGCCGCTTGTTTTCATCGGCGGCAGCGGATCGAAGGGAATGCCGTTCTTGTTGCAGGTGATGCCGGCCCGTTCCAGCGCTTCGTCGGCATCCTTGCCGGTGATGCCCTTGGGTGTCAGATCAATGAGCGCCAGGTGCGTGTCCGTGCCGCCGGCCACCACCGCGCAGCCGCGATTGACCAGCGTCGATGCCAGCATCTGCGCGTTGGCGATCACCGCGCGCGCATAATCCTTGAATTCGGGCCGCAGCGCCTCACCGAACGCCACGGCTTTGGCGGCGATCACATGCATCAGCGGTCCGCCCTGCAATCCCGGAAACACCGCGCTGTTCAGCTTCTTGCCGATCTCCCCGTCATTGCTCAGGATCATGCCGCCGCGCGGCCCCCGCAGCGTCTTGTGCGTCGTCGTCGTCACCACATGCGCATGCGGCAGTGGTGATGGATGCACGCCCGCCGCCACCAGCCCGGCGAAATGCGCCATGTCCACCAGCAGATACGCCCCGACCTTGTCGGCAATGGCGCGCATGCGGGCGAAATCGATATGCCGTGGATAGGCGCTGCCACCGGCGATCAACAGCTTCGGCTGCACCGCGACCGCCTGGGCTTCCAGGGCGTCATAATCGATCAAATGCGTGTCGGCCTTCACGCCATATTGCACCGCGTTGAACCATTTGCCGCTCTGCGCCGCTTTCGCGCCGTGCGTCAGGTGGCCACCGGCGTCCAGGCTCATCCCCAGGATCGTCTCGCCCGGCTTCACCAGCGCCAGCATCACCGCGCCATTGGCCTGCGCGCCCGAATGCGGCTGCACATTGGCCCAATCGCAATCGAACAGCGCCTTCGCCCGGTCGATGGCCAGCTGCTCCACCTCATCGGACCAGTGACAACCCTGATAGTAGCGCTTGCCCGGATAGCCTTCTGCATATTTGTTGGTGAAGACCGACCCCTGCGCTTCCAGCACCGCCTTCGACACGATGTTTTCAGACGCGATCAGCTCGATCTGCTCCTGCTGCCGCAGCAGCTCACCGCGCACTGCCTTGAACACCGCCGGATCGGCCTCCCCCAGCGTCTCGCTGAAAAATCCGTCCTCGATCATCTTCGGTCTGCTGCTCATCTGCCTATCCCAACTTGCCCACGCGGGCGGCATGGCGCCCCCCGCCAAAATCCGTTTCCAGGAAGGCGCGCAGGGCATCCCGCGCCACTTCCACACCCGTCACCCGCGCGCCAAAGGCGATGATGTTGGCATCATTGTGCTCGCGCGCCAGCCGCGCCCCCAGATGGTCGTGTACCAGCGCCGCCCGCGCGCCGCCCACCCGGTTCGCAGCAATCGAAATGCCGATGCCCGTCCCGCACACCAGCACCCCGAAGCGCGCCGCGCCGCGGACCACCGTCTCGGCGACCGCCCGGCCGAAATCCGGGTAGTCCACCGATGTCACCGCATCCGCGGCCCCCAGGTCCCGCACGTCATGTCCGGCCGAGCGCAAATCGTCCGCCAGCACCGCCTTCAGCGGATAGCCGGCATGGTCACTGGCGATGGCGATGGTGATCGGGATGGCGCTACCCCTTGGGATTGACGCCCCGCCTATGCACCGGATGCGGGGTTTTCTTCAAGCTGTCATGCCGCCTTTTTCCTGCTACCACCCCGCCCATGATGTCACGTTTCGCGCACGCCCTCGGCGTCCTCGGCCTCGCCCCCGCCTTCGCCGCGCTCGCCGGCTTCATCCTCGCCCCCGATCCCGAGGCGCGCGCCTGGGCCTGGCAGGCCGGCGCGCTTTACGCCGCGCTGATCTTCAGCTTTCTGGGCGGCAGCTGGTGGGGCTTTGCCGTCCGTGCCGAGCGCGCCATCGCGCCGATGCTCCTCACCCTCGCCGTGCTCCCCACGCTGGCCGCGCTCGCGCTCGTCATGGTGATGTCGCCCTGGATGCTGATGCTGCTCGGCGGCCTCATCATCGCGATCCTCCCCATCGACCGCCTGTTCGAACGCACCCGCCTCGCGCCAGAAGGCTGGTTCGCCCTGCGCCTCCCCCTCAGCCTCGGCCTCGGCACCAGCACCATCGCCTTGGGTCTCGTCGCCAGTGGTGTTATAAGGGCAGTATGAATGTCCACGTCCCCTTGTCCGTTCGCCCGCCCGCCGCGCGCTTCACTGCCACGGACTATCTGCGCATGCTCGATGCCGGCGCCTTCGAAGACATGAAGGTCGAACTGATCGACGGAGAATTGTGGAAAATGTCACCCGCCCATTCCTTGCATGGCCGCAGGCACATGCAGGTTGCCGGAGAACTCTACCGGTGCCTCACGGGAACGACGATGGAGGCCATGCTCGACATCGCAACCATTCTCGCCGACCAAACCGTGTGCGGCCCCGATATTGGCGTCTTCACATCTGAGGCGGCTCGCACAGGCCCGCAAACGGCCGAACATCTGCTCCTCGCCGTTGAGATTTCCGATTCCACGCTCGATCAAGACCTTGATCTCAAAGCCCCGCTCTACGCTGCGGCCCAGGTACCCATCCTCTGGGTGGTCGATGTCCGCGCCGAAATCACCCATGTCATGACCGACCCGGACGGCCACGGCTATCGCACCCGCCGCACCATCCCTTTCGCGCAGGCGCTCCCCGTCCCCGGCACGGAGAAGAGCATCACCCTCGCCTAAGCGGCCGCGCGCAGCTCGTCCCGCCCCCAGATCTCGACCAGCGCCGCCACCAGTTCGCGCATCATCGTCTCGTCGTGCGCCGGGCCCGGCGTGAAGCGCAGCCGTTCGGTGCCCCGCGGCACGGTTGGATAGTTGATCGGCTGCACATAGACGCCATATTCCGCCAGCAGGATGTCGCTCACCCGCTTGGCGCGCATCGGGCACCCCACCATCAGCGGCACGATATGGCTTTCGCTCGCCATCACCGGCAGGCCGGCGTCCGCCATCAGCGTCTTCAGCAGCGCCGCCGCCGCCTGCTGCGCGTCGCGTTCCTCGCTCGATGCCTTCAGATGCCGCACGCTCGCCAGCACGCCCGCCACCAGCACCGGGGACAGGCTGGTGGTGAAGATGAACCCCGGCGCATAGCTGCGGATGCAGTCCACGATGGCGCGGTCGGCCGCGATATAGCCGCCCATCACGCCGAACGCCTTGCCCAGCGTCCCCTCGATGATGGTCACCCGCCCGGCCACCGCGTCGCGCTCGGAAATCCCGCCGCCGCGTGGCCCATACATGCCCACCGCATGGACCTCGTCCAGGTAGGTCAGCGCATGATATCTGTTGGCCAGGTCGCAGATCGCGGCGATCGGCGCGATGTCGCCGTCCATCGAATAGACGCTCTCGAACGCGATCAGTTTCGGCGCCGCCGGATCCTCCGCCGCCAGCAGTTCCTCCAGATGGGCGAGGTCATTGTGCCGCCACACCCGCTTTTCGCAGCCGGCGTTGCGGATGCCGGCGATCATGCTGGCATGGTTCAGCTCGTCGGAAAAGATCACGCACCCCGGCAGCAGCTTGCCCAATGTGGAAAGCGTCGCCTCGTTGGAGACATAGCCGCTGGTGAACAGCAGCGCCGCTTCCTTGCCGTGCAGGTCGGCCAGCTCATGCTCCAGGTCGATATGATAATGGGTGTTGCCGCCGATGTTGCGCGTGCCGCCGCTGCCGGCGCCCACGTCGTGGAGCGCTTCCTCCATCGCCGCGATCACCTTGGGATGCTGCCCCATCGCCAGATAGTCGTTGCTGCACCACACCGTGATCGGCTTCGGCCCATTGTGGCCGGCAAAGCAGCGCGCGTTCGGATAGCTGCCGCGGTTGCGCAGGATATCGATGAAGACGCGGTAGCGCCCCTCCTCGTGCAGCCGCTCGATGGCGCCTGCGAACACCCGTCCGTAATCGATCACGCGCGCCTCTTGCGAAAAATGCTGGCGGGCGCATAGCCATTTTTGGCGCGCTCGAAAAGATGGCTTCCCCACCACCGTGCCGCTATGTCGCGCCGATGACCGGAACCGCCACGAAAACTGCTGTCGTCCTTCTCTCCGGCGGCCTCGATTCCGCCACCTGCCTCGCCCTCGCCGCGCAAGAGGGCTGGCGCATCCTGGCGCTGACCATCGATTACAACCAGCGCCACCGCATCGAGCTCGACGCCGCCCGCCGCCTCGCCGCGCACTATGCCGTCGCCCGTCACATCGTCCTGCCGCTTGACCTGCGCGGCTTCGGCGGCAGCGCGCTGACCGACGACATCGCCGTCCCCAAGACTGGCGTCGAACCCGGCATCCCCGTCACCTATGTCCCCGCGCGCAACACCATCTTCCTCTCGGTCGCGCTCGGCTGGGCGGAGGCCGCGGGCGCCCACGACCTGTTCATCGGCGTCAACGCGCTCGACTACAGCGGCTATCCCGATTGCCGCCCCGAATTCATCGCCGCCTTCGAAGCCATGGCCAACACCGCCACCAGGGCCGGGGTCGAAGGCACCCCCTTCAAGGTCCACACGCCCCTGCTTGCCATGACCAAGGCCGACATCGTCCGCGCCGCGCATGGCGCCGGCCTCGACCCGGCGCTGACCTGGAGCTGCTACGACCCGACCCCGGACGGCAAACATTGCGGCCAGTGCGACAGCTGCCGCCTCCGCCAGAAAGGGTTCGTGGAAGCCCAACTTCCCGACCCGACACGGTACGCATGGTCAGCAACACCGTCATCGCGCAGCTAACCCAGGCTCCTCCCCCGCCTGCGGAGGAGGTGTCACCAGCCAGGGGCTGGTGACGGAGGGGCCTGAACCGGCCCGCCCCCAACCGCTCCACCGCCCATTCCCACCTCCCCGCCGCACAACCGCCGCCGGCGTCTTTCCCCGTTCACAAAATCCCCACACCCTGCCTCCGGGTCAAAAAAAGGAGCGCGAAATGCGTATCTTGTCGGTCGCAATGCCACTTTCCGCCGCCATCCTCGCCGCCACGCCCGCCACAGCCGCCATCAGCGTTAGCAGCTTCAGCAGCGGTTTTTCGCAGCCCGTCTTCCTTACCGGCCGCGCCAACGACCTGTTCGTGGTGCAGCAGGGCGGCGTGATCGAGCGCGTCAACCGCAGCACCCGCGCCCGCACGCCCTTCTTCACGGTGCCCAACATCGAAAGCGGCGGCGAAAAGGGCCTGCTCGGTTTCGCCTTCGATCCGAAATATGGCGTCAATGGCCGCATCTACGTCAATGTCACCACCCGCGTGAACGGCCAGCTCTTCACCGAAATCCGTCGCTACACGATCCCGTCGCTCCGCGTCGCGCCGGCGGACCCGCAGGTCATCCTGCGCATCGCCCAGCCGTTCGACAACCATAATGGCGGCTGGATCGACTTCGCGCGTGACGGCAGATCGCTGCTGATCGCCACCGGCGACGGCGGCTCCGGCAACGACCCGCAGAACAATGCCCAGAACAGGAATTCGCTGCTCGGCAAGGTCCTGCGCATCGACGTCAGCCGCGACGGTTTTCCCGCCGATCCCGACCGCAACTATGCCATTCCCGCCGACAACCCGTTCGGCAACGAAGTCTATGCCTATGGCCTGCGCAACCCCTGGCGCGGCAGCATCGACCGCACCACCGGCGACATCTTCGTCGGCGACGTCGGCCAGGGCGCCTATGAGGAGATCAACCGCCTGGTCGCCGGCAGCAGCGGCCAGAATTTCGGCTGGCGCCCGCTCGAAGGGCCGATCCCCACCCCCGGCATCGGCGATCCCATCCCCGCCGGCACCACCGCGCCGATCTTCAGCTACGACCACAGCATCGGCCGCTCGGTCACCGGCGGCTATGTCTTCCGCGGCACCCGAAATGCCGACCTTTTCGGCCGCTACATCTTTGGCGACTTCATCACCGGCAAGCTCTGGTCGATAAGCCCCACCGGCAGCGACCTGCAGGACCTCACCAGCGCGCTCGCTCCCTTCGGCAGCGTCAACATCGCCTCGTTCGGGGAAGACGCCAACCGCAACCTCTACATCCTCGGCTATGACGGCCGCATCCTGCGCTTCAACAACAGCCTTTCCTCGGCCCGGACCGCGCAAAGCAGCATCGCCGCCTTCAACAGTGCGGTCCCCGAACCCACCAGCTGGGCCTTGATGCTCACCGGCTTCGGCCTCATCGGACTCGCCCTTCGCCGGCGACCCGCCGACACGCCTGCCCAAAAATCAGGCGAAAACCGCCAACCCCCCGATTGAGGCTGACACTTTCTTCGCGGGACCTTCCGGGACCATCCAGCCGCCTGCCGTCAATCGCGCAGCAGCTCATTGATCCCGGTCTTCGCCCGCGTCTGCGCGTCCACCCGCTTCACGATCACCGCGCAGGCCAGGCTCGGCCCCGGCGAGCCGTCGGGCAGTGCCTTCCCCGGCAGGCTGCCCGGCACCACCACGGCATAGGCCGGCACCCGGCCCATGAACACCTCACCGGTCGCCCGGTCGATGATCTTGGTGCTCGCCCCCAGGAACACGCCCATCGAGATCACCGCGCCCTGCTCCACGATCACCCCTTCGGCCACCTCGCTGCGCGCGCCGATGAAGGCATCATCCTCGATGATCACCGGCCCGGCCTGCAACGGCTCCAGCACGCCGCCGATGCCGGTGCCGCCGCTGATGTGCACATTGGCGCCGATCTGCGCGCAGCTGCCCACCGTCGCCCAGGTGTCGATCATGCTGTTTTCGCCCACCCGCGCACCGATGTTGACGAAGCTGGGCATCAGCACCGCGCCCGGCGCGACATAGGCGCCGCGCCGCACGATGCTGCCCGGCACCGCGCGGAAACCCGCGGCGGCGAACACCGCCGGCCCCCAGCCATGGAATTTGCTGCCCACCTTGTCCCACCAGTGGCCGTCGTCCGGCCCGCCATGGATCGGCCGGTTCGGGTTCAGCCGAAAGCTCAGCAGCACCGCCTTCTTCAGCCACTGGTTCACCTGCCACGAACCGTCGCGCTTTTCCGCGACGCGCAGGGTTCCGCCGTCCAGCCCGGCGATCGCCGCCTCCACCGCGTCGCGCACCTCGCCCTGCGTCCCGCTGCCGATGTCCCCGCGCGCCTCCCAGGCGGCGTCGATGATGCGCTCGATGCTCATGCGGTGATCGCCTCCAGCCATTCGGCAAAATCATGGGTTTCCTGGTCGATGAAGTCCGGGTGCGCGCCATGTCCGCCGCGTTCCGAGCCATTGTTGACCCACAGCGTCGCCATCCCCAGCGCCTTCGCCGGCTTCAGATTGTGCGCCATGTCCTCGGCAAAGAAGGCTTTCGCCGGATCGAAATCCAGCGCCGCCACCAGCTTTTCATAGGCAAGCGGATCGGGTTTCGGCCGATATTCCATGGCATGAATGTCGAACACGCCGTCGAACGCCGCCCCGATGCCCAGCGCCCCCAGCACCCTCGCCGCATAGTCGGCATCGCCGTTGGTGAAGACATATTTCCGCCCCGGCAACCGCGCCAGCCCCGCCACCACGCGCGGATCCGGCGACAGCACGGAAAAGTCCAGGTCGTGCACCTTCGCCAGGAAATCCGCCGGCGCCACGCCATGATCGTTCATCAGCCCGCGCAGCGTCGTGCCATGCTCGTGGAAATAGCGTTTCTGCACCACCCGCGCCGCCGCGCGGTCCAGCCCCAGCAGCTCGGCGACATAGGCCTCCATCCGCACGTCGATTTGCGCGAACAGGTTGGCACGCGGATGGTAAAGCGTATTATCCATGTCGAACAACCAGGTTTCGACATGCGCAAAGGGGGGTTTCATCGATGCGCGGCATAACGGACACCCGGCGGCTTGGCCAGCCCATGCTGCTGCTGGGCGCGCTGCTGCTGTCGGCCTGCGGTGGCGGCGGTGCCGGCCTGATCACCGGCGCCGCGCCGCCCGCGCCCACGCCGGTGCCCGTGCCGCCGCCGACACCGGGCAATTATGACAGCGCCGAATATCGCCGCAGCAATGCCGCCATCAGCGCGCAGGTGCTCGGCGTGTGGAACAGCGGCTGGACCGGCGCCGGCGTCACCATCGCCGACATCGACAGCGGCGTGAACAACAACAGCCCGGAGTTCGCCGGCCGCCTCCACCCCGCCAGCCGCGACGTCACCGGCGCCGGCCGCGCCATCACCGACGAGAGCGGCCATGGCACCTCGGTCGCCGCGGTGATGGTGGCGGCGCGCAACGACAGCAACATCCAGGGCGTGGCCCCGGGCGCCACGCTGCTTGCCCTGCGCGCCGACCGCGCCGGCGGCTGCACGGCGGACGGCTGTTCCTATACCGACACCGCGATCTCGGCCGGGATCGACGCCGCCGTCGCCGCCGGCGCCCGGGTCATCAACCTGTCGCTCGGCGGCTCCGGTGGCAACAGCCAGTTGCGCGGCGCCTTCCAGCGCGCCGCCGCCGCCGGCGTGGTGTTGGTGGTGGCCGCCGGCAACGACGGCCTGGGGGTGATCGACGACCTGCCGGCGGCGGCGCTCGCCAGCGCGGGCGGCGCCAACGTCATCGTCGTCGGCGCCACGGACGGCGGCGGCGCCATCACCGATTTCTCCAATCGCGCCGGCCCCGCCGCCGCCAATTTCATCACCGCGCTCGGCAGCCGCGTGCGCAGCTTCGACGAACAGGGCGTCGGCTATCTCTATTCCGGCACCAGCTACAGCGCGCCCGCGGTCAGCGCCGCGGCGGCCCTGCTGGCGGAGGCCTATCCCTCGCTGACCGGTGCGCAGATCGTCTCGCTCCTGCTGCGCACCGCGGACGACGCCGGCGTGCCCGGCACCGATGGCGTCTATGGCCGTGGCCGGTTGAACATCGCCGCCGCCTTTGCGCCCGCGGGCGGCACCAGCCTCGCCGGCAGCGCCATCCCCGTGGCGATGACGGCCAGCGGCAGCCTGGGCAGCGCGCTGGGCGACGGCCTGTCGCTCGGCGGCGGGCTGGCGGCGGTGCCGGTGGTCGATGGCTATGGCCGCGCCTATGCGCTGAACCTCGGCGCCTCGCTGCGCCCCGCGGGCGTCGGCCGGCTGGCGGGCGCGCTGCTGGCGCCGGAAAGCGACCTCGCCGGCACCGAGCTGCTGCGGTCGACCGCTTTCCGCGACCTCTCCGCCGGTGTCGCCATCATCACGCGCCACGCCGGCGGCGACCCCGCGCTCGGGCTGGCGCAGGCCGGCTTCGATGCCCATGCCGCGCGCCGCCCCGATGCCAGCCTGCTGCACCTGTCGATGGGCGGCACGCGGCTGGTGGCGGCGCAGGGCTTTGCCGCGGGCGCCTTCCTGCCAGGTGGCAGCGCGCGGGCGATGCTGGCCAGCGACGATGGCCTGGCGGACGGCCGCGGCGCCGGCGCGCCGCTGTCGGCCTTCGTGCTCAGCCAGCAGCAGGGCGCCTGGACCTGGGCCGTGGCGGCGCACCGCTCGCGCGCGCAACTCACCCCGATGCTCGGCCTGCGTGCGCTGGCGGACACGCGCCTGCTGACGCTCGGCGCCGCGCGCGCGGTCGGATCGGCAAGTCTCGCGCTGCACCTGTCGCAGGGCAGCGAAGATGGTGCGCTGCTCGGCACCCGGCTGAACCCCGCCTTCGGCCTGGCCGGGGCGCGCAGCCTTGCTGCCGGTGCCGCGTTCACCCTGCCGGTCGGGCCGGTGCAGCTGCGGCTGGCGGGGCGGCAGGCGCGGGTGACGCCACAGCTGACGCCCGGGCTGCTGGCGGCCGGCGGGGCGATCCGGGCACGGTCCTGGTCAGCGGAGGTCAGCGGCGACACCCGCTGGGGCAGCCTGACGCTGCGCCTTGCGCAACCGCTGCGGGTCGAATCGGGCAGCCTCCGGTTGGATGTGCCCGGGGAGGGTGCGCGGATGTTGCTCCTCGCCCCGCACGGACGCGAGCGCGCGCTGGAACTGGGGTGGAGCGGAACGGCGGGCGCCTGGCGGGCCGACCTCAACCTTTTCAACCGCTTCCAGCCGGGGCATCAGACCGCCCAACCGGCTGACAGGGGGGGCGCGCTGCGCATCAGCCGGGGTTTCTGACCCGTCCGTCGAACCATGCACGTTATCCACAGTGCCACGCCCTTGCCGTCGCGCCGCGCATTGGCGAGAGGGGGGCATGGCAGGGACGATCTATCAATTTCCGGGCGGCGCGGCGCCCGATCCGGAGGCGGCGAATGTGCCGCACAACATCGATGCCGAACGGGCACTGCTGGGCGCACTGCTGCTGGAGAACCGGCTGTTCGAGGACGTGAACCTGAAATTGCGCGCCGAGCATTTCTACGAGCCGATGCACGGTCGCATCTATGACCAGATCGGCAGGCTCGCCGATCGCAACATGATTGCCAATCCGGTCACGCTGCGCCCGTTGTTCGAAAGCGATCCGGCCATGGCCGAACTGGGCGGCCCGGCCTATCTGCTGCGCCTGACCGAGGATCATGGCGTGCTGCTGGCGGCGCGGGACTGCGCGACGCAGATCTATGACCTGGCGCTGCTGCGCGAATTGATTCATGTCGGCACCAATCTGGTGGCCGGTGCCACCGACACCAGCAGCGACGTCGCGCCGCTGGCGCAGATCGAGGCGGCGGAGGAGGCGCTCTATCGCGTCGCCGAGCAGGGCGAGGTGTCAGGCGCGGTGCAGGGCTTTGCCGCGGCCGCGCAGAAAGCGGTCGAGATGGCTGCCAAGGCAATGAAATCCGGCGGACATTTGTCCGGCCTGACCACCGGCCTCGACGGCATCAACAACAAGATCGGCGGCCTGCACAACAGCGACCTCGTCATCATTGCCGGCCGCCCCGCGATGGGCAAGACCGCGCTTGCCACCAACATGGCCTTCAGCTGCGCGCTGCGTTTCATGGGCGACACGGCAACCGGCATGAGCGGCAGCGCCGGCGCGCCGGTCGCCTTCTTCAGCCTGGAAATGTCGGCGGAACAGCTCGCCAACCGCATCCTCGCCGAACAGGCCGGCATCAGCAGCGAGGACCTGCGGATGGGCCGCATCAACCAAGGTGATTTCAACAATCTGGCGCGCGCCGCCGCCAACCTTCAGGATCTGCCGCTGCACATCGATGATACGCCGGCGCTCAGCATCGCCCAGCTCCGCGCCCGTGCCCGGCGGCTGAAGCGGCAGAAGAAGATCGGCTTGATCGTCGTCGACTATCTGCAACTTTTGCAGGGCAGTGGCAGCCGTGCCAGCGACAACCGCGTCAACGAGATCAGCGAGATCACCCGCGGCCTGAAGACCCTGGCGAAGGAGCTGGACGTGCCGGTGATCGCGCTCTCCCAGCTTTCCCGCGCGGTCGAGAATCGCGAGGACAAGCGGCCGCAACTCGCCGACCTGCGCGAATCCGGCACCATCGAGCAGGACGCCGACATCGTCATGTTCGTCTATCGCGACGAATATTACCACGCCAACAAGAAGCCCGAAGACGGCAGCGAAAAATTCGACGCCTGGCTGCAGAAGGCCCACCGGATCGAGGGGCGCGCCGAGGTGATCGTCGCCAAGCAGCGCCACGGTGCCACCGGCATCGTGCCGCTGATGTTCGCCAAAACGGTTACGCGATTCAGCGATCCGGCCGATGGCGACTGGGGTTATGGGGACGACAACTGAGCGCTACTCCGCCGCCTCCAGCACCGCTTCGGTCAACGGCACCGCGATCCGGCTGACCATTTCCTTCGGGCACACCTGCCACAGCCGCAGCCGCGTGCGGTCCCAGTCGCGCAGCAGCTGCTCCGCCCAGCGGCTGTCGGTCTCCGCCCAGTGCCGCTCGATCAGGCCGCGCGCCACCGTCTCCCAGTGTGGATGCGCCAGCCGCTGCCACACCACGCTGTCCGGGTTGACCCGCCGCTCGAAATCGTCGCGCACGTCCAGCACGAACGCCATGCCGCCGGTCATCCCCGCGCCGAAATTGTCGCCCACCGCGCCCAGGATCACCGCGGTGCCGCCGGTCATATATTCGCAGCCGTTGGCGCCGCAGCCCTCCACCACCACGGTCGCGCCGCTGTTGCGCACCGCGAAGCGCTCGCCGGCCTGCCCGGCGGCGAACAGTTCGCCCGCCGTCGCGCCATAGAGCACGGTGTTGCCGATGATGGCATTGTCCTGGCTCTCCAGCGGGCTGGACACCATCGGCCGCACCACGATGGTCGCCCCCGACAGCCCCTTGCCGACATAGTCGTTGGCATCGCCGAACACTTCCAGCTTCACCCCCTGCACCGCGAACGCGCCCAGCGATTGCCCCGCCGAGCCGCGCAGCCGGATATGGACATGCCCCGGTTGCAGCGCCTTCATGCCGAAGCGCCGCGTGATCTCCGCCGAGAAGCGCGTGCCCACCGCGCGATGCGTGTTCCTGACCGCATAGGTCAGCTGCATCTTCTCCCCGCGCTCGAACACCGGCGCCGAATCCGCCAGCATCTGCGCGTCCAGGCTGTCCGGCACGGGATTGCGCGGGGCGTCCTTCACGCTGCGGCGCATATGGTCCGGCGCGTCCACCTTCGCCAGGATGGGGTTCAGGTCCAGGTCGTCCAGATGCTCGGCGCCGCGGCTGACCTGCCGCAACAACTCGGTGCGGCCGATCACCTCGTCCAGGCTGCGCGCGCCCAGCTTCGCCAGGATGTCGCGCGTCTCCTCGGCGATGAAGGTCATCAGGTTGATGACCTTCTCCGGCGAGCCGCCGAACTTCGCCCGCAGCGCATCGTCCTGCGTGCACACGCCCACCGGGCAGGTGTTGCTGTGGCATTGCCGCACCATGATGCACCCCATCGCCACCAGGCTCAGCGTGCCGATGCCATATTCCTCCGCCCCCAGGATGGCGGCGATCACCACGTCGCGTCCCGTCTTCAGCCCACCGTCGGCGCGCAGCTTGATGCGGTGCCGCAGCCCGTTCAGGGTCAGCACCTGGTTGACCTCGGTCAGCCCCATCTCCCACGGCGTGCCGGCATATTTGATGCTGGTCTGCGGGCTCGCCCCGGTCCCGCCGGTATGGCCGCTGACCAAAATGGTGTCCGCATGCGCCTTCGCCACGCCCGCCGCCACGGTGCCGATCCCGGCGCTGCTCACCAGCTTCACGCAGACCCGTGCATCGGGGTTGATCTGCTTCAGATCATAGATCAGCTGCGCCAGATCCTCGATCGAATAAATGTCATGGTGCGGCGGCGGGCTGATCAGCGTGACGCCCGGCGTGCTGTGCCGCAGCCGCGCGATCATCTCCGTCACCTTGAAGCCGGGCAACTGCCCACCCTCGCCCGGCTTCGCCCCCTGCGCCACCTTGATCTCGATCTCGCTGCACGCGTTCAGATATTCCGCCGTCACGCCGAACCGCCCGCTGGCAATCTGCTTGATGACCGAATTGGCATTGTCACCATTGGCATAGGGCTTGAACCGCACGCTATCCTCGCCGCCCTCGCCGCTCACGGCTTTGGCGCCGATCCGGTTCATCGCGATCGCCAGCGTCTCATGCGCTTCCGGCGACAGCGCGCCCAGGCTCATCCCCGGCGTCACGAAGCGCTTGCGGATTTCGGTAATCGATTCAACCTGTTCGATGTCCAATGCCTGCGGGGCATAGTTGAACTCCAGCAGGTCGCGCAGATAGATCGGCGGCAGGGCGCGAACCGCGGCGCTGAACTTCAGATAGGTGGAATAGCTGTCGTTCGCCACCGCCTCCTGCAGGGTGTGGATCACGCCGGCCTGCCAGGCATGCGGCTCACCACCAAAACGGTAACGATAGAGTCCGCCGACCGGCAGCGCCGTCGCGGCTTCGTCCCACGCCTTCTCATGCCGTTGCAGGGCATTTTCGAACAGGCTGGCATAGCCCTCGCCGCTGATCTTCGCCGGCATGCCAGGGAAAAAATCATTTACCAGGCTGCGCGACAGCCCCACCGCCTCGAAATTATAACCGCCACGGTAGCTGGAAATCACGCTGATGCCCATTTTGGACATGATCTTCAGCAGACCGTCATTCACCGCCTTGCGATAGCGGCCGATGCAGTCCGCCAGCGTCAGTCCCTTGAACAGCCCGCGCGCATGCCGGTCGGCGATGCTCTCCTGCGCCAGCCAGGCGTTCACCGTCGTCGCGCCCACCCCCACCAGCACGGCGAAATAATGCGTGTCCAGGCATTCCGCCGACCGCACATTGACGCTGGCAAAGGTGCGCAGCCCCTTGCGAACCAGATGGGTATGCACCGCCGCCGCTGCAAGAATCATCGTGATTCCCGCCCGCGCGGCATCCTGATGCTCGTCGGTCAGGAACAGGTGGCCGCGCCCTTCGCGCACCGCCTGCTCGGCCTCGGCGCGCACCCGGGCGATCGCCGCACGCAGCCCGTCGGCGCCGCGCGCGATCTCGAAGGTGCAGTCGATCTCCGCCGCCCGAGCGCCGAAATGCCCCTTTACCAGCGCCCAGTCCTTGTTGGTCAGCACCGGCGAATCGAGCACCATCACGTCCGACTGCCGGTCGTCACCGTCCAGGATATTGCCATGGTTGCCGAACCGCGTCTTCAGGCTCATCACCCGCGTCTCGCGCAGCGAATCGATGGGCGGGTTCGTCACCTGGCTGAAATTCTGCCGGAAAAAATGGCTCATGCAGCGCGCATTGCTGCTGATGACGGCCAGCGGCGTATCGTCGCCCATGCTGCCGACCGCTTCCTTCGCGTCCTCCACCATCGGCGCCAGGATCAGCTCCATGTCCTCCAGCGTCTGCCCGGCGGCGATCTGCATCCGCCGCAACAAGGCCCGGTCGTCCAGCGCCACCGGCTCCGCCGCGTCATGCCCCGGCAGGTCGGACAGCGTGGTGAAATCATCCACCCACTGCGCGAAGGGTGCGGAGGCGGCAATCCGGTCCTTGATCGCCCGGTCCTTGAACAGCTCGCCGCTGTCCAGGTCCACCGCGATCATCTCCCCCGGCCCCAGCCGGCCCTTCATCAGCACATCGGCTTCGGGCACCTGCACCATGCCGGTTTCCGACCCCACGATCAGCAGGCCGTCCGTGGTCACCGTCGTCCGCATCGGCCGCAGCGCGTTGCGGTCCATCCCCGCCACCGCCCAGCGGCCGTCGGTCATCGCCAGCGCCGCCGGCCCGTCCCACGGCTCCATGACCGAGCTGTAATAGGCATACATCGCCCGATGCGCCTCGGGCATGGTCACGTCCTTGGCCCAGGCCTCGGGCACCAGCATCAGCTTGGCGGTCGGCGCGTCACGGCCCGATCGCACGATCGCCTCGAACACGGCGTCCAGCGCCGCGGTATCGCTGGCGCCCGCCGGGATCAGCGGCTTGATGTCCTCGCTATGCTCGCCGAAACTGGTCGCCGCCATCTTGATCTCATGGCTTTTCATCCAGTTGCGGTTGCCGCGGATGGTGTTGATCTCGCCATTGTGCGCCAGGCAGCGGAACGGCTGCGCCAGCCACCATTGCGGGAAGGTGTTGGTGGAATAGCGCTGGTGATAAATGGCGAAGCGGCTGACGAAACGCTCGTCGCACAGGTCCGGATAGAAGACCGAGAGCGATTCCGCCAGGAACAGCCCCTTGTAGATGATCGAGCGGCTGCTCAGCGAGCAGATGTAGAAACCCTGCACCTGTGCCTCGACCACGCGCTTCTCGATCCGGCGGCGGATCAGATAAAGGTCCTTCTCGAACTTGTCCTGCGCCGCCGCGTCGTCGGGCATCGGCCCGGCCAGCATGATCTGCTCGATCTCCGGCCGCGATTCCATCGCCTTGCGGCCGATCACCGAAATGTCCACCGGCACCTGGCGCCAGCCATAGATGGTATAGCCGAAGTCGATGATCTCGGATTCCACGATGCCCCGGCACGCCTCCTGCGCGCCCAGGTCGGTGCGCGGCAGGAAGATCATCCCCACCCCCAGCAGGTTGGGCTTGGGCTGCTGCCCGGCGCGGTCGATCGCCTCGTGGAAGAAGCGTACCGGCAGTTCCACATGGATGCCGGCACCGTCGCCGGTCATGCCGTCGGCGTCCACCGCGCCGCGGTGCCACACCGCCTTCAGCGCGTTGATCCCCGCCTCCACCACCCGGCGGGAAGCGACGCCGTCGGTCGCCGCGATCAGCCCCACGCCACAGGCATCGCCTTCAAAATCCGGCCGATACATGCCCTCGGCGGCCAGGCGCTCACGTTGGTCGGCAATCATTTGTCGGGCCTTTCAGGCTTCGAGAGGCTGGCCGGATCGACACCGATCAGGGCGGCAAGACGGGCGCGCTCGGCGGGCGAAAGCTCATCGACCCGTTTTGCCTTCGGCAATTTCGCGGTCGCCTCCTCCACCTGCTTCATGATCCCGGGCATGGCCTGGATCAGCTGCGGCGTGAAATCCGACATCGCCTTGACCACCGAAGGATCGGCCATCAGCAAGGTGCTTTCCACCGCCAGCCGGGCGCCCAGGGGCGTCGAATAAAAGCGGTCGATCTCCCGCAGCTCCGTTTCGGTAAAGCGGCTGGCAAAAGCCTCCGCCATGCCATCCCGAAGCCTGGGTTCCATTTTGGTCATCAACGGAGTCATTCCCGCGATCATCGTCTTCAACATGATCGACATGCGCTGGTCATGGGCCGGGTCCAGAATGGCCATCATGTCGCGCAGGCTGCCCGGACCGACCTGCCGCAGCTGCTCGGGCTTCAGGTTCGCCATCCGCGCAATCTGGCGCAGGGGAATGTCCATCGCCTGGCCGCTGACCTGGCCCATCATGCCCTGCATCGCGGGGCTCATCATCTTTTCATAGGTGCCGTCGGGCAACTGCGCCGCCGCGATGCGCTTGCCCAGCGCCATGCGGGCGGGATCAACCGGCGCCGCCGGCGCCCGTGCGCCTTGCGACCACAAGGGCGCCGGCAGCACCGCCAGCGCAAGACCGATCACTGCCGTGCGAATCATCATTTCTTTGCTCCCGGCAGCGGAAACAGCGCCTGCAACTCCGCCTGGACCTTCGGACCCACGGTCTGTTGGGCGGTCCGCAGCCGCGGCGCGAAACGCTGCTGGATCGCCTGATTCACCTGCTGCAGCAGCGGCCCCTGCGTCTTCAACAGCTTGGCGCCCGCCGGCGTGCGGTAAAAGGCACTGATCGCCGCCATCTCCGCCGGCGTGAAGGCCCGGGCATAGGCGTCGATGGTCGCCGTCCGCGCCGCCGGCAGCATGTCCTGCAACACCGGCCCCATGGCATCGGCCTGCATCGCCCCGGCGCGGGCCAGGGCATTGTTGAACTTCGGCTGGTTCTTCGCCGCCTCCATGCGGAACTGCGGATTGTTGGCAAAGGCGGCGCGCAGCGCGTCACCCCGGCGCATCGCCGCCAGCTGCGCATCCAGGTTGGCCTTTGCCGTCTCGAACGGGGTCAACACGTCGACCAGCGCGGTCGCGGCGGCCACCGCTTCGGGCGAAGGGGCGGCGGGTGCCTGCGCCAGCGCGGGCGTCGCCAGCAGCAGCGCCACGATCGTTGCGGGAAACTTCATTGTCCGGCCTTTCCACTGTCAGGCGCGGGCAGCAACGCCCGCATCTCGGCTTCGATCACGGGGCTCAGCGCCTGCAACGCGGCGCTGATGCGCGGTGTCAGGCGGGCGCGGACATTGGCGCGCACCGACTGGCGCACGGCGGCCATGCGCTCCACCAGCGCCCGCCCGCCGGGCGATTTGTAGAAGGCCAGTATGTCGCGCATCTCCGCCTCGGAAAAGCTGGCGGCATAGACATCGATGGTGGCGGCGCGAACCTCGCCATTGAAATCGGCCAGCAGCCCCTCGATCACCGCCGCCTGCATGCCGCCGATGCGCTTGATCGCCGCGTCCACCTTCGCCGGGTCGCGCAACACCTCGGTGCGATAGGCCTGGTTCGGCTCCAGCAGCTTGCGGATCGCGGTGCCGCTGCGCATTTCCGCCAGCATCGGCGCGAAATCCTGCCGCGATGCCGCCGCCAGCGTCGGGCCATCGTTCAGCACATCCGCCAGCTGCGCCGCCAGCGAGGCAGGAGAGGGCTTTGCCGCCGGCACCTCGGCCAGCGCCGGGGGCGCCACCAGGGCCAGAAGGGCAACCGACGCCCGCATCACGCCGCCTGCAACAGCGCGGCCTGCTGGCTGGCCAGCCATTTGTGCATGGATTGCGCCACGTCGCGGCCCTCGCGCACCGCCCACACCACCAGGCTGGCGCCGCGCACGATGTCGCCGGCGGCGAACACGCCGGGCAGGTTGGTGGCCAGCGTGGCGCCGTCCGCGCGCACCGTGCCCCAGCGGGTCAGCGCCAGCCGCGCGCCGCCGAAATCGCCCGCCAGATCCTCGGCATCGAACCCCAGCGCCTTGATGATCAGGTTGCCGTTCAGCTGAAAATCGCTTTCCGGCTCCGGCTCCGGCATCCGCCGCCCGCTGGCGTCCGCCGCGCCCAGCCGCATCCGCCGGCCGCGCACCGCCACCGCGGCCCCGTCATGCGTCACGAAGGCCTCCGGTGCCGACAGCCAGATGAACCGCACCCCCTCTTCCTCGGCATTCATCACCTCGCGCTGGCTGCCCGGCATGTTGGCGCGGTCACGGCGATACAGGCAAGTCACGCTGCTCGCCCCCTGCCGCACCGCGGTGCGCACGCAATCCATTGCGGTATCGCCGCCACCGATCACCACCACATCGCGGTCGGCGGCGTCCAGCGTGCCGTTGCGGAACGCCGGCACATCATCGCCGAACCCCACGCGATTGGCGGCGATCAGATAATCGAGCGCCGGCACCACCCCGTCCGCATCCGCGCCGGCCACCTCGACATCGCGCGCGCGATACACGCCGGTGGCGATCAGCACCGCATCGTGCCGCTCCCGCAGCTCCTCCAGCGTCGCGTCGCGCCCGACCTCATACCCCAAATGAAAATGGATGCCGCCCTCTTGCAAACGCTGCACCCGCCGCATCACGACATGTTTTTCCAGCTTGAACCCGGGAATGCCATAGGTCAGCAGCCCACCGGCGCGGTCATGCCGGTCATAGACATGCACGGTGTAACCCTTCACCCGCAGATATTCCGCCGCGGTCAGTCCGGCCGGCCCGGCGCCGATGATGCCCACGCTCTGTCCGCCGCGGTCGGCGAGCGGTCGCAGGGGCTGCACCCAGCCTTCCTCCCAGGCAAGGTCGGTAATGAATTTCTCCACACTGCCGATCGTCACGGCGCCATGGCCGGACTGTTCGATCACGCAATTGCCCTCGCACAGCCGGTCCTGCGGGCAGATGCGGCCGCAGATCTCCGGCATGGTACTGGTGGCATTGGACAGCTCATAGGCCTCCTGCAACCGGCCTTCCGCGGTCAGCTTCAGCCAGTCCGGGATATGGTTGTGCAGCGGGCAGTGCACCTGACAGAAAGGCACGCCGCATTGCGAACAACGGCTCGACTGCTCCTCGGCCTTGGCCAGGATAAAGGGTCGCGCGATCTCCAGGAAATCCTCCGCGCGCGCGCTGATCGTGCGCTTGGCGGGATAGGCTTGGTCGACCTGCGTGAACTTCAGCATCTGCGAATCGGCCATCGTCATTCCCTGCGCAAATCCGGGTGCGCGGGCGTCCATAGCAGCGGCAAAAGAGGCTGTCGAGTCAGATAGTCAGCTATATTGACCTATTTTCCTCGAAAATATCTCCAACTTCAAAGGCGCATGTCATAATGCCGGATATAAAGTCCCATAACGGTATCATCTCGCCATCAACCAGATCATGGCGATGCTGCCAACGACGATGCGATACCAGGCGAAGGGCGCGAAACCATAACGGCTCACGATCGCCACCAGAGACCGCACCACCAGCAGCGCCACCACGAACGCCACGGCAAAGCCGATCGCGATCAACTGCCATTCGCCGGCGGCAAGCGCGTCACGCTCCTTGTAGAGCGCATAGGCGGTCGCCGCGATCATCGTCGGCACCGCGACGAAAAAGCTGAACTCGGCCGCGGTCTTGCGGTCCAGCCGCGCCAGCAGGCCGCACATGATGGTTGCGCCGGACCGAGACACGCCCGGCACCATCGCGATGCACTGCCCCACGCCGATCAACAGCGCCGTGCGCGTGGGAATCGCTTCCACACTGGCAAAACGCGGCGTCGCGATCAGCCGCTCGATCAACAGGATGGCGATCCCGCCCACCACCAGCGCGACCGCCACCGTCATCGGGCTGTCGATCAGCGCGCGGATCGCGTCATAGGCGAATACTCCCACCACCAGCGCCGGCACCACGCCCAGCAGGATATTGCGCGTGAACGCCAGCGGTCCCGCCTCCATCCGCGTGAGGCCCACCGCCACCCCCCAGAAACGCTGCCAATAGGCGACGATCACCGCCAGGATCGCCCCCAGCTGGATCGAGATCTTGAACGCCACGTCCGCCGGCCCTTCAAACCCCAGCAGCTCCCCGGCAAGAATCAGGTGACCGGTGGAGGAAACGGGCAGGAACTCGGTCAGCCCCTCCACAATGCCCATGATGATCGCGTTCAGAATATCGCTCAAGGTTAGGCCTTCGCGAAGCGGCCGCCGGGGCGATAGCGCGCCAGCCAGCCACCGATCACCGCGCCCATCGGCGTCGGCGTCACGCCCAGCGCCGCCAGCCCCGGCACGCCAGCCTCGGCCACGTTGTCGCGTTGCAGCATGGCATATTGATCGGCCGTCAGCGGCGCGCCCGGCAGGAAACCAAGGCCCGCCAGCAGCCGTGCGCCGATGTCAGGCACATCAATGAAATGGCGTTTCAATCCTGAAGCATCGGCGATCATCTCGTTCAGCTGCCGCATCGTCCGCACCTCCGGACCCGCCAGGTCGAACCGGCCCGACAGGACGCGTTCCAGGATCGCGGCGATCGCCGCCGCGACATCACCGACATAGACCGGCTGGAACCGCGTTGCAGGCGCGATCACCGGCACCACGGGGGCCAGCGCCATCAGGCCGGCGAAACGGTTGGTAAACCCGTCCTCCGCGCCGAAGATCAGGCTGGGGCGCACGATGGCGGCGTTCGGGAAGGCCGCCAGCACCGCTGCCTCGCCGGCCGCCTTGCTGCGGCCATAGGCGGACGCGCTGTTGGCA
This sequence comes from Sandaracinobacteroides saxicola, assembly GCF_014117445.1. Lineage (NCBI taxonomy): Bacteria > Pseudomonadati > Pseudomonadota > Alphaproteobacteria > Sphingomonadales > Sphingosinicellaceae > Sandaracinobacteroides > Sandaracinobacteroides saxicola. Next base: position 2,562,625 of record NZ_CP059851.1, read on the forward strand.
TCGGCGCCGATGGCGCTGACCTGCACGAACTGCGCCACGCCGCCGTCCGCCGCGGCGCGCGCCACCGTCGCGGCACCCCGCGCATGGATGGCATCGAAGCTCGCCCCACCTGCAGGTTTCAGGATGCCGACGAAATTCACCACTGCATCGGCGCCGGCCACCGCGCGCGCCATCGATGCCGCGGAGCGCACATCGCCCGCCACGCTGTCGATCTGCCCCAGTTCGCCCAGCGGTTTCAGCCGAAGCCCGTGCGCGGCATTGCGGCTGACGATGCGAATCCGCCACCCGGCGTGCGCCAGCACCTCGGTCAGCGCCCGCCCGACAAAGCCCGCGCCGCCGATCAACGTCACCAATCTGCTCATGTCGCGCTGATAGGCGGCGGCCTTGCAGTTGACAACCGCGCCGTGCGGCCATAACAGCCGCCGCCTACCCCGTGCCCAGATGGCGGAATTGGTAGACGCACCAGCTTCAGGTGCTGGCGGTCGCAAGGCCGTGGAGGTTCGAGTCCTCTTCTGGGCACCATTTCGGTCCAAAGCTGCGAGTGCCTAGCACCGCCGCCTCTACGCCAGAGGCGGCGGCTAGCACTCGGATCAGTTCGCTGCGGTTGCCGCGAATGCGCACTTCGGTCTTGCTGACGACCTCGACCCGCTGGGCCACGGCCCGGACGTGGTTGCGGGCGTAAGTGCCGTCGTCGTTGCGCAGCCTTTGCCGAGCGGCGGCGGCGAACTCTCTGATCTTCTCGACGGTTATCTCCGGCGCGGTCTGGGTGAAGCGTGCCATCGCACGCTCAGCGTCACCCCGCGCTTGTTCGCGTATCCCATTCAGCTCGGTGATCCTCGCCTTGAGGGACGGATCGCCCATATCGACCACGCCATTCTCGATCGCCTCATACAACCTAGACAGCTTAGCTTCCGCCTCGGTCGCGCGGCGTCCCATCTCGGCAACGTGCTGGCGGCGCTCAGTCATCGATTCCTCGCGCCGGTCGAGCAGCTGTTCCAGCAGGATACGCAGCCGGGCGGGGTCCAGAAGCCGCGATTCGAGATGCGCGATGACGGCGTCGTTCAGCCGGTCCATCGGGATCGAGATGCCAGGACATGCGGTTTCGCCCTTCGTCGCCTTGGTCGCACAGGCATAATATTTGTACATCTGGCCACTCCGGCTGGTGCCGGTCCGCAGCGTCATCGCGCCGCCGCAGCAGGCGCAGAAGCAGATGCCCGTCAGCAGGGTCGAGCCGCCGACCGCGCCCGGCGCCATCATCTTGGGGCTCCGTGCCTTCAATGACCGCTGCACCGCTTCGAACTCGGCCTCGCTGATGATCGGCGGGACGGCCATGATGGCATGCTCTTCGGCGGGCTTTCGGCAACCCTTCTTGACATTGTAGGTGTTGAACCGATGCTGGCCGATATAGGTCGTGCGGGTCAGCACTTCGTGGACCATGCCCTTGCCCCAGCGGCCACCATAGCGCGTGCGGATGTTGTTTTCGTTGAGCCAGCAAGCGATCGCCATGACGCCCATCGGTCCGCTTCCATCAGCGCCTTCGAGCGCCAGACGGAACATCTTGCGGACCGTGTCGGCGTAGAGCGGGTCGATCTCCAGCTTCTTTTTGATTTTCGCGCCGCGCTGTTCGGCTTCGACGGTGCGGTAACCGATCGGAGGACGAGCGCCGTTCCAAAAGCCCTGGCGGGCGTTTTCGTTCATCGCGCGCAGCGTGTGCTTGGCCGTTTCCCTGGACTGGTATTCGTCGAACAGCGTCATGATCTTGCGGACCATCTCGCTGGCGGGATCGTCGCCGAGCACCTGTGTGATCGACACAAGCTGGACACCGTTCTTCGCGAGCTTTCGCAGGTAGAACTCGAACTGGAACTGATCGCGGAAGAAGCGCGAGAAGCTGTGGACAACGATCGTGTCGAACGCCGGTGGCTTTTCGAGGGCAGCGTCGATCATGTCCTGGAACGCCGGTCGGCGGTCATCGGTGCCCGATACGCCCGGCTCGACAAACTCGGCAGCGACGTCCCACGCCCGCGATCGGCAATACTCTTCGAGCTGGCGGCGCTGGTCGGGGATCGACAGATCGTGATCGGCCTGACGCGGCGTCGATACGCGAAGGTAGAGCGCGACATGACCAGTCGCTTCGACCGGAACCTCGGTTTCTTTGACAGCGGCGATGCTCATCAGCGGATACTCCTCAACTCAATCGATCGGGCCGAACAGCGCATCCAGCTCGTCGCGCAGATGCCCTTCCATGACGCGCAGTTCGGTATCGCCGATCGGCACGATCTCCGGCCAGTCGTCGGTAACCCTAATCGGCTCGGTCGGTCGGTGCGCCACACAGCGACGGTCCGGCGCACACAAGGTATAGTCGTGCAGATCGAGTTTCTCGAACACATTGCGCGGAACGCGGTAGCGACGTCGGGGTATTGGCATCTAGCCACGCTGTCGCCTGGTATCGCCACGCGCAAATGGTCATTTCCGGCGTAGTGCAGATACGTGCTCACGGCGTGTCCGGCATGGTTACCGTTAGCCGTTCGCGCGCCTCTGGGGCTTTCGCCGCCGCGATCAGCGCCGTCCAGTCGTCGGGCGGATTGCCGCTGTCCAGCATCTTGCGGAACACCGCATAGGCATCGGACTTGGCACCATAGGTGCGCAGCGTCGTTTCGTCGTTGACCCAGGCAAACACGATCACCTTGGCGCTGCTGCTGTAGCGGAAGAACAGCCGAAACCGCCCGCCGCCGAACTTCGCCCGGAACCAGTGCTTGCGGGCATCGCCCAACGTCCCGCCCTGACGATATTCGGGACGGGTGGGATCCTGCGGGAGGGTCTCGAACACGAGTTGGCGCAGGGCCGCGAGCAGCTTCGCGTTGGCCGACTTACGCCAGCCGCGCGGGTCTTTCGCTCGCGCCTTCTCGACCGCCGCTGCCAACTTCTCGATCTGATCGAGGAACAGCGGATGGGCGAACAACTGCCACCCGTTTACCTCCAGCATTTAGAGAGCGACATCGCCGTCGATCGGCGCATCGAGGTCGACCTTCACGCCGTCGGTCAGCGCCGCAAGACGCTCAGCCAGTGTCGGTGTCAGCGCAGTGACCGCCTCGGGTCGCCGGGCAATGTCGTCGGCAAGGAACGCTAGGAACCGGTCAATGGCGGGGTCTTCGTTATCGACCTCCGCGCGGTGGACAGACACGCCGCGCTCGTCGACCCGGAACGCGATCTTGCCGCCATAATCGACGCCAAGCGCGGTTCGGACCGACTTCGGAACCGTGGTCTGGCCCTTGGCGGTGATAGTGCTGATCTCTTCGAGCATTGCGGACATGACGGTCTCCTATACGCCTACTTCTTGTAAGGAGATCGCATTACAAAGTCAAGGAGAGAGGAAGAGGGCGGCGGCTGTCGCCGTGACGGTTCGAGTGTCGAGAGAGAGGCTCTCGGCTGGGCCGTCGCGGAGACATGTCATGACACAAGTTCAAGTTATCGACGCGAGCCCCGACCGGAGTGGTGGCTACAAGGTCGATGTGGGTCGCGGCCAGCGGATCGGCCGGGTATCGTCGGAATGGTTCAGCCGTCCCGCCGATGAGCGTTATCTGTCGCTAGATGCGCTGATGGTATCAGTGAAGGGCCGAGCCGAGCGCAGCCGCACGCGCACGGTAGAGAGCGCCGCCGTCCGGGTCGAAGCCAGCCGCGACAATGCCGAACGGCTCGACCTGATCTTGCCCGGTGCCGAACAGCCGATTGCGACGACCCATTGGAGCTTCGGCCAGCTGGCGGCCTTGGTCGGCGCGCCAGCGGCGTATCTGCGCCAGCTTCCGGCACCGCTGGCAGGCATCAACCTGCAATATGGCCTCACCAACCACCGCGCCGAGCAGGTCAAGACGCTGGAGACCGACGATGGCCGCATGGAACTGCGCGCCGTCACCGGCCCGGATTACGGACGCATTTACGACCATGAGCTGGTTGCTGCCGTGCAGCGCATTGCGGGTAACGGCACTGGCGATACCCGCTGGAAGGTGCCGGGCGTGCTCGATTGGTCGACGGGCATCTACAATCCAATGGTCGATATCAGCGCCGACACCACCACGCTCTATGCGTCCGACCGTGACGTGTTCCTGTTCCTGGTCGATGACCTCAACCCGATCGAGGCAGGCAAGCTGCCCGACGGATCGCCGGACCTCTACTTCAGGGGCTTCTACTGCTGGAACTCCGAGGTGGGGGCCAAAACGCTCGGCATCGCCAGCTTCTACCTTCGCGCCGTTTGCCAAAACCGCAACCTGTGGGGAGTCGAAGACTTCGAGGAGATCAGCATCCGGCACAGCAAATACGCCGCCAACCGCTTCGCGCATGAAGCTGCACCAGCGCTGACCCGGTTCGCCGATTCCTCGCCGCTGCCGTTCGTCAACGGCATCAGGCAGGCCCGCGAGCGCATCGTTGCGCGCTCCGACGAAGATCGCACCGATTTCCTACGCAAGCGCGGGTTCGGGAAGGCCGAGACCGCCAGGATCATCGACACGGTGCTCGCCGAGGAGGGCCGTCCGCCCGAGTCGGTGTTCGACTTCGTCCAGGGCATCACCGCCTTCGCGCGCGGCAAGGCCCAGCAGGACGCGCGGCTCGAGCTAGAGGGTCGCGCCAAGAAGCTGTTCGATCGGGTCGCGGCATAACTTTCCTCGTCATCATCGTTCCGACATGCGGCGTCGTCCTCTTCGAGTGAGAGGGCGGCGCTGCGCTTCGTGACGGTCTGAGATGTCGGAAGAGAGGCTTCCGGCCGGGCCGTCCGGAGACTTGCCATGACCGACCCCTCTTCCGAACCTGTCGCCACGATCGATGCCCAAGCCATCTGGCAAAGCTATCTCGAACGAGAAACCGCGCGCGAAGCGCTGTTCGAGACACTGCGCCCGGCGAACCAGATCACGATTTTCGATGCGCTCATAACCGCCGGTATCGTCAGCCTGGTCGTCAACTTCGATGGCTATGGCGACAGCGGCCAGATCGAGTCGATCACCGCCATGGGGCCTGACGGCGAAATGGCTCTGCCGGAGATCAGCATCGCTTATGCCTCACCCGCGAGGGCCGACGCTGACGATCCCGTCGATCGCCAGCCGATGCCGCTGGCCAAGGCGGTCGAGACGCTGTGCTACGACCTGCTGCGTCAGACGCATGCAGGTTGGGAGAACAACGACGGTGCGTTTGGCGACTTCACTTTCGACGTCGCCGCACGGACGATCGGCCTCGACCACAACGATCGCTACACCGCGATCGAATCCTACGCGCATCAGTGGTGAGGAGGCGATCATGGGACATTGCTATCACCACGCGCTGTCGTCGGTTCGCAAGTGGGGTGGAACACCCGAAGAATACTTGCCGCTGCACCAGTGGTTCGACGAATCCAAGGCGATCACAGCCGACTTCCGCCACCGGGCGCTGCGCCATCATGCCGAGGGCATCTTCATGCTGGAGCGCTTCTTCGGTCCCACTCTTACCCTTGGCACCGGACGCGTCGTGCCCGTGCGCCTGATCGGCGAACAGCACGTCGTTGAGGATCTGGGGTTCGTGCCGAGCTTCGCGGACTGGGTTCGGGCGATCCGGCCCGAGCCGTGGATGGGGCGTGCTCAACCGATCCACAAGCTGGTTGATCCGTTCGCGGCTGCGGCCTGATCCTTCCCCGCGACATGTCGGTGCGTCGCTCTCTTCAGAGGAAGAGGGCGGCGCTGCGCTTCGTGACGGTTCGAGGTGTCAGGAGAGAGGCTCCCGGCCGGGCCGTCCGGAGAAGTGTCATGGCCAAGTCCAATCCCAAGCTCGCGCTCAGCGTCTCGCGCGACATCCCGTTCGACAAGCTGGTGCTGTCGCAGTCCAACGTCCGCCGGATCAAGGCGGGCGTCGGCATTGAGGAACTCGCCGAGGATATCGCCCGGCGCACGCTGTTGCAGTCACTCACCGTCCGCGCCGTCGTCGATGCCGATGGCAACGAGACCAGCATGTTCGAGGTGCCGTCTGGCGGTCGTCGCTACCGCGCGCTCGAACTGTTGGTAAAGCGCAAACAGCTTCCCCGCAATGCGCCGGTGCCGTGCATCATCCGCACCGAGGGCGATGCCGAGGAAGACAGCCTGGCCGAAAACATTCAGCGGGCACCGCTGCACCCGCTCGACCAGTTCCGTGCCTTCCTGGCGCTCCGCGAGAAGGGCCAGTCCGAGGAGGAGATCGCCGCGCACCAATTCGTGTCGGTGGCAGTGGTCAAGCAGCGCCTGAAGCTCGCCGCTGTCAGCCCGAAGATTCTCGAAGCCTATGCCGAGGACGAGATCACGCTCGACCAGCTGATGGCGTTCACGGTCAACGGCGACCATGAGCGTCAGAAGCAGGTCTTCGAACGGCTCGCTGGCTCCTACGACCGCCAGCCATACGCGATCCGCCGGATGCTGACCGAAGGCGCGGTGCGAGCATGCGACAAGCGCGCCCGGTTCATCGACATCGATGCCTATATCGAGGCCGGTGGCGGCGTCATGCGTGACCTGTTCCAGGGCGACGATGGCGGCTGGCTGCAGGATGTGGGCCTTGTCGATCTGATGGTTTCCGAGCGGCTGCGCGAAGAGGCGATGAAGGTACAGGCCGAAGGCTGGCGATAGACGATGGCGAACGGTCCGTGGCGGATGAAGCGCCGATCGACGACAATGCCGGGGCCGAGGGCGATACCCCCTTCGCCGTCGCCGCCGAGTAGGTCGCGCTCCCCAGACCCACTCGCAACTGAGGGTCCGCCGTGCATCGGGGTCCCCGCGAAGCCTGCTTCGTGGGGATTACTCGGACGCGGCGGACCCTCTTCTTGTCTCAGGAGGATCAGATGCCCGATGCATCCGACCTTGCACGGCAGCTTGCCCGCAATGCCGAGAGTGTCTGCCGTCACTATCTTCCGCAAGGTCGCCGACAGGGCCGTTACTGGCTCGTCGGCGATGTGGAAGGGACGCCGGGGCGGAGTCTGTTCGTGTGGCTCACCGGCTCAACGTCCGGCAAAGGTGCCGCAGGTAAGTGGACCGACGCGGCCACCGGCGAACATGGCGACCTGCTCGACCTCATCGCCGCCAGTCAGAGATTGATATCCCTGGCCGACGCGCTTGAGGAAGCGCGGCGTTTCCTGTCGTTGCCACAACCGGAGCCACGGTCGTTCGAACCATTGCCGCCCGTGCCAACCGGCTCAGCCGAAGCTGGCTGGCGGCTTTGGGCGATATCGCAGCCTGTCCACGGCACGCTGGCCGAGACCTACCTCCGCCAGCGCGGCATCCCCGACCTGCGGGCGATTGGCTGTCTGCGGTTCCATCCGAACTGCTGCTATCGCGCCGATGCAGACGATCCACCCGGCACACCGGCAGCCTTTCCAGCTCTGATCGCAGCGGTTCGCGATAGTGACGGGACACTTTGCGGGCTTCATCGGACCTGGCTCGATCCCAGTGGCATCACCAAAGCTGCGATCACCACGCCGAGGCCGGCCATGGGCGATCTGCTCGGGCATGGCCTGCGATTTGCTCGCGTGGAGGATGTCATGGTTGCCGGTGAGAGCATCGAGACGATGCTGTCACTTCGCCAGATTTTGCCAGACATGCCGATGATCGCTGCGCTTTCAGCTGCCCACCTCGCAGCCTTTAAACTGCCGCCCAATTTGCGCCGACTCTATATCGCTCGTGACACTGATGCCGCCTGGCATCAGGCCGCCACGACCTTGGCAGACCGAGCGCAAGACAGCGGCATTGAGCCGCTGATGCTGGACGCTAGAGCGTGATCGTGTTTGATTGAAGCGACGGGGGATTCCCAGAGTTGTGCTGATCTGATTCAGTCTTTGTGCTGGATTGGAGGTCAGCATGGATGACACGAGCCTATTCGATTGATCTTCGTGAGCGGGTTGTTGCGTCGATGGCGGCTTGTTTCATCGACGAGACTTGGGCCAAGACCAACATGACGCGTACGCACGGCCGCGCTCAGAGGGGCAAGCGGCTGATCGCCAAGGTCCGCTTGACCCCCATAGGGGCTTATCGCAGATCAATGCAGCTAGGCTGGCGACGTCCGTCGATAAGCCGCCAAGGTGTTCGATAAGAGCTGACGGCTAGTTAGGCATATAGTTCCATGACTTGCCCTCAAAGGCGGGCGGTAAAGTGACCCGAAGCCGGCGGATACGCATGTCCAGGGTCGCGACGGTGCGTCCAAAAGGGTAGCAATCCGGGCATCACGAACGCTGTCTCCGTCATGCAAGAGGTCGTCCGGTTGCAGGCCGAACTGGCCAGCGCACGGGCCGAGCTATGCGGTGCACGCGCCGAACTCACCGGTGCCAAGTTGCTGATCGAACAGTTGAAGGGTCAACTCGCGGTGCTGCAGCGGATGGAGTTCGGACGGTCGTCAGAGAAGCTGACCGGCGAAATCCTGCAACTCGAGTTGCTGCTCGAAGACGTGGAAGAGCGAGATGTCGAGCGGACCGCGCCGGCTGCGACCGTGACAGGTAGCGCGAACCACCGCCGGCATCCGTCCCGTCGTCTCCTCCCTAACCATCTGCTGCGCAAGGACGCGGTCCACCGCCCAGGCGACGCCTGCCCCTGCTGTGGTGGCGCCCGGCTGTCAGAGTTCGGCGAAGATGTGACCGAGGTGCTCGAGCACATTCCGGCCAAGCTGAAGGGGATACGTCATATCCGACCGAGGCTGTCGTGCCGGTCGTGCGAGACGGTCATCTAGGAGCCGGCACCCGACTTGCCCATCGAGAGGGGCCGCCCACGTCCCGCGCTGATCCCCGCAGAAGGGTTGGCCGCATCGGTGCACTCCATGACATCGAGCGCGAGATCGGCGGCCTGTCGCCCAGCGCCGCCTGAAGAACCGCCCGGAACGCAGCGTGCCGCTGCTCGCCTATCTGTGCACCTGGATAGAGACCGAGCGCCGACAGATGTCGAGCAAAAGCGACCTCACCAAGGCGCTGCAATATGCACTGGGCCGGTGGAAGGCACTGATCCGGTTCGGCACGGGTGGTCGCCTCGCCATCGACAACAACGCCGCCGAACGGGTACTGCGTGGGATTGCTGTGACGCGGAAGAACTTCCTGTTCATCGGCTGCGATCGCGGTGGCGAACGCGCAGCCATCATCTACACCGCGCTTAAGTCCGCCCATCTGAACGGTATCGATCCTGATATGTGGCTCGCCGATGTCATCGACTGTCTTGCCCGCGGCCATGGACAGCACGACATTGATGCATTGTTGCCATGGAACTGGCGACAAGAGGCTGCCAGAATGGCGGCATGACCGCCGAGACCATCGCCCGCCTGCGCATCAGCCTTGATGACATTCGCCCGAAGATCTGGCGGGTGGTCGAGATCCAAACCTCCGCCAGCCTGAAGGCGGTACGTGACGTCATCCAGGCTGCGATGGGCTGGCAGGATTATCACCTGTGGGACTTTGATGCCGGCGGTCGCCGCTATGGTCTGCCCGACCCCCAATGGGCGATCGATGACCTCGCGGCTGCAAAGAACACCAAGCTTGCCAGTTAGATCGAGCATAGGATCAAAACGATGACATACACCGACGACATGGGCGATGACTGACGCCACAATGTCACCATCCAGGCCGTCGAAACAGGTGATCCCAAGGCCAACTATCCGCGGTTCGTCGCCGGCCAGCGCCGCTGCCCACCCGAAGACGTCGGCGGCTTGCCCGGGTTCGAAAACTTCCTCGACGTCATCGCTAACCCCGTCCGTGCAGAACACAGCGAGGTGATGCGCTGGTATGGCAGATCCTATGACCCCAAAGACATGGCCGAACTCGCCGCAAAGCGCCGCATTGGCGTCATCGCTCGCCGCCGCCTCGCCGCGAAGAACGACTCCGCCAAGCGGAAATCTACCAGCGTTGGAACTGGCTGACGCTTACGGTGCTCAGCATTGAGGAAGAGGCGATCATCGTTGCGTTATGCCTTCGCTCAGCCGACACATGACTCATTCAGCCTGTGCGGTTAGCGCAAGAAATCTGCCAACGACATGTCGCGGAACCGGCCGAATACAGCATAGGAAGCCTCCAGCGCCGATTGGGTTGCTAGCAACTGGGTAGACGCCTTGGCGGCATCGACATCCTCACCGGCTGACACGATACGATCCATCAGCAATGCTCGGCCACGCGATTGCTCAGCCAAGCGGTCGACCTCCGCAAGCCGCCGGCCATTGTCCGCGCGCACGCCGGCAATCGCTTCCAGCGCAACGTCCAGCTCACCGATCGCTGCTTCAATTTCCGGTTTGTCCGCGGGATCGATTATCGTGCCTGAAAGATCGATCCGCGCCAGCCGATGCATCGCATATACCAAGTCGCCACCGACCTCACGAGCGGTGAGCCCGACGGGCATCAGCTGGTCGTCGCCAAGGCGCATGGTCATGCGAACGGCACCCGGCGTAAAAATATCTGGATTGGGCAGCGCTGCGAGCTCGGCTAGACTTCGAGGCGAGAAGGGGAAAGGACTTCCCTCCATGGTCGAGAAGACAGTACCGTTTACGCCCCGCGCGTTAAGCGATGCGCGGGCTTGCGAAAACAACGATTCCAGACCTGCGCGCGCGCCAGCAGAATCGCCCGTACCCAACGCGCTCAGCAGAGCTGTGCGCAGCGAACGGGCACTCTCGTATAAACTGCCAACATGCATATCGTTAATGTCCATTGCTGCGGTGGCGCGATCGGCAGCACGTTGATAGGCAGCTTCCCTCAGGGAAATTGCTCGTGATGTCACGACCGTGGCCGCGTCGAGCTTCAGCCCGGCATAGCTGCGCGATTCCTTTCCCGTCGCCAATTGCTCCTGTATCCGGTTGGCCTCAGCGAGGTTGCGGCTAACGGCTGCGGCCATCGCCTGCTGTGCGGTCATGGAAGATATGCGCATGTCTTTGATCCCTTGATCTAGCCGACCATCCGGAGCAGGTCGTCAAGCATGTCGCGAGACGCACTGACGACCCGGGCAGACGCCGAATAACTGTTTTGCAATAACACCATCGCTGCCATTTCCTCGTCGACGTTGACGGCGGAGAAATTTTCCCGACGAGCGGAAACCTCTGCGGCACGAGCACTGGCATCCGATGCAGTCGTGGCGGCCACCGCTGCCAGCCGCGCGCCCTCGGCGATCATACGTCCGGTAAGCAGGTCCAACGAGCCCCGATCGAACCGATCGCTGGCAAGCACCGTCGTTAGACTGGCGGTATACGCTCCCGTCGCTAGTTGATTTGCCGGCGCCACCGCACGCATGCCGGGCGCCGCTTTATGATCGATGCTGCCGATGGCCAGCCTCGTGGGATCGGCTACGACGGCGGGATCAAGCTTAAGCGCGCCGGCTACGGCACCCGCGCGTCCCGTGCCTATCAGCAGCGCGTCGCTGAGCCCAACGCCCGTTGCTCCCCGCTGTGTCGAGTCGGCTACTAAGTCGATCTGAAGCGCGATGTCCGTGCCAGCCTGCCGAAAACGGATGGCGCCGTCGGCATCAAGTGCGAAGCTACCCAGTCCGGCCAACTCACCGCGATTGAGCGCCGCGATCACATCGCCAATCATTGGCCCATCGGCGGCAGGTTCGGACTGCGCGGTGCCGAGTAGTCGACCAGCCGTGTCGCGGACCGCCAAGAAAAGGGTCTCGCCAGGCCCCGCCCCATGTGCGGCGCCAGCGATAAGCGGGACTGCACTGCCAAATACCGGGCCATCGAGCAGCCGGTTGATACCCATGGCAAGTGCAGCAGTCCTGCCATCGGCGGTAAACCCACCCGCCATGACGATGCCACCATCCGCCAGGCCATTCTCCAGCGTCAACCGACCATTGACGAATTGTACGGTGCCATGGCCGCCAAGACCGTCGTTTAGCGTGGCAACCAGGCTCGCCATGTCGGGTTGGGCCGCGCTGTCAGCCTCAGATCGTGCCACAACGATGCCGTCCGCATCGAACACCGTTATGCTGACCCGACCGGTCAACCCGTGTGGATCGCTTGCCAGCATGCCGGTCTGGGCCCCTTCAAGTCGTCGCATAGGTGGCATTGTGATCGCCTCCGCCGCGGCGGCATTGACCGCCTGTTTCAAACCGTCACCAAGCAGCCCGACCCCGTCTGCCAGTCGCGGCAACTCGATATCACGCAGCCGCAATAGCCCACCGAGCCGCCCGCCGGCTCCAGCCGTGTTGAGGGACTCGCTGGCATTGGTGGCCCGACCGTTAGGACCGACCACCCGCACTACCAGCTCCGGATGAACGGTGCTGCCGGTTCCGAACCGGTCAGAAGCGGGATCGATACGTCTGGCATGCCGATCGATCAGCAACTGACCACCCAAGGTCTCGACTTGGATCCGGCCTTGCGAATCCTCACGCGTCCGGATGCCAACCAACCCGCCGAGTTCCATCAGCGCCTGCTGACGCCGATCTGCGAGCCCCGATACCGACTGCCCGAACGCCAGCGCCTTAGCGACCCCATCGTTCAACTCCCCGACACGGCCGAGCAGATCGTTAATACGCTGGACAGTGCGTCCGGTCTCGTCATCCACCTGCATCCGCAATTGTGCCAGCCCTTGCGCGGTAGAGCGGACGGTTCGCGCGCTCTCTTCGAGCCGCCCGACAAACACCTCCCGCCCCTGCGACAAGGCCGTCCCTGCCAGATCAACCGCCGCCGCCTGCACTGCGCTTATCGCATCCTCTAAGCCGCCACCCTGGCCCGGGCTGCCATAGAAGGCGACGGCGCGACCAAGCCAGTCGTTGAGCGTCGCCGTCCGCGCGGCTTCACCGCGAGCCGTAATATCGGCACCATCGAGGAACCGGTCGGCCACCCGCTGCGCTTCGCTCGCGCGGACGCCAAGGCCGCGTCCGCCAGCCACCAACGCCTCATTGCGTACCTCTGCCCGGGCATAACCGGGCGACTGTGCATTGGCGATGTTGCCCGCGATTCCGCGCAGGCCCGCCTGCGCCGCCGACAGGCCAGACAGCGCCGCGCCAAGAACCTGATTAAGCGGCATGGCTTTACCCCCTTCCCAGCTACCCCGTAGCCGCCGAACATGGCTACCTCTTCAGATTGGCAACCTCGGAAAGCATTTCGTCGGAGGTAGTAACGACCCGGCTGTTCGCAGAATAAGCGCGTTGGGTGCGAATCATGTCGGCCATTTCGCTTGCCAAGTCTACTGTCGACCCTTCCAGCGTGCCGGCGGCGATCCTGCCGGCCCCTCCTTCGCCGGCAGCGTTCAATTGCACCGCGCCGGACTGGTCTGATAGCGCGTAGGCATTCCCTGCCCTCCGCGCGAGTCCATCGGCATTGGCAAAGGTCGCTAGAGCTAGCTGATACACGTCACGGACGGTCCCGTCGTCGAATACAGCAGAGACGCGGCCGTCGGACGACACACTCATCCCCGTAGCGATCCCTAACAACCCGCCGTTGGTGAACGTGCCCACCACAGCGGACGGTCCCCCGAACTGAGTAAGGCCCCCATTGCCGTCGCCGAAAGTCACGGTCAGCGGCGCGCCTCCGGCGCCATTGGTCCAGGATGGGGTAATCGCTGCAAACAGTGATGGCGATGATCCTGCGACATCAAGCGTACCATCCGGCCTGAAAGCAAGCGTGCCAGTCGCCAACAACCCGTCGGGTGAGGCGACATCGGCAGCCGGCACCACGTGGAATTCGGCTGCCCAGCGGTTCGGCGCAAGCTTTACGAACGACATCGCCATCTGGTGCGCGCCACCCTGCTGATCGAAAAGCTCGACCATGCGAGTGAAATGCGGTGTCATCCGCCCAACGGCCATGTCGCCTGCGGTATAGGTGGGAACCGGAGCCTGCGCGGCCCCCAGGTTGGCGCGCAGTGACACCGCCGTCGTTGGCTCAGCCAGGCCGGAGATTGCGCCCAAGCCAACCGATTCAAGAGCCGCCGTGCTCCCGGTATTCTGGTAGGCGCCGTTGGCATCAAGTCGCCAGCCCTGCAGATAGTGACCCGCGACATTGACCAGAAATCCGTTCTGATCGGGCCGGAAAGCGCCGGCACGCGTGAACATCACGCTTTCGGAGGCATCGGCACCACTGCGCACCACGAACAGTCCGCTGCCGTCGACCGCCAAATCGGTGGACGACTGCGTCGCCTGCAGCAGGCCCTGTTCGGAGACGCGCTGTGCGAGGGTCGTCGAGACGCCGCCCGCGGAATAACTGCCGGGCGTGCTGAGGCCCAGCAGCGTGCGGAACTGTACATCAGACCGTTTGTACCCCACAGTTTGTGAATTCGCGATGTTATCGGCAATGGTTGCCATGCGCGTGGATTGCGCACCAAGGCCGGAAACCGCGGCCGAAAGTGACGAACTGAGCGACATCTCTCTCTCCAACAGGCGCCGGAAAGACCGGCCGTTCCCCGTATTAGCGATTTTTGCCCGCCGCCCCCGATTTTCCTGCCTATTACAGGGAGTGAGGGAGCGTATCATGGCATTGCGTATCAGTCTGAAACCCGGAGAGCGGCTGCTTGTGGACGGCACCTGGCTAAGCAATGCCGGCGGACGGGCTGCAACATTGGCATTCGCGTCGGACGCCAAGGTGCTGCACGGGCGGTCCACCCTGCAGGAGGCCGACGCAACGACGCCAGCCAGCCGGCTCGCCTTCGTTGCGCAACTCGCCTATGTCGACCCCGGCAACATCGCTGCATATCGTGACCTGTTCCTCCAACATATCGAAGGACTTGCACAAGCCATTCAGACGTCGGATGGCCGTGATCTGCTGCTGCGCTGTTCCGAAGCAGCTGCTCGCGGCGACTGGTGGGTTGCGTTTGCGCGTGCGCGGGACCTCCGGGCGTATGAGGCACGGGTGCTTCACGAAAATGCGCGGGCCAAATGACGCCGCTCGATATCATTGCCGACGCCTGTCGCCGGTCGCCGAGAAGCGTGCGCGAGGGCCGTCTGGTGGGTGTCACTGCCCAAGGTGCCACGGCGAGTGGACTCGGTCGCCTGCCAATCGGCAGCCGGGTGCGAATTGTGGCGCCTTTGCAAGACGGTCTGCTTGCAGACATCGTCGGCAGTGACTCTGCTGGCACGCGTCTTGCCTGCCTGGGGTCGACCGACGGATTGGCTCCGGGGGGGCGCATAACGGCCGAGCCGGCCGCATCCCTCCACCCGCACCCCAACTGGCGCGGCCGCATTCTCGACGCCTTCGGCCAAGCGCTAGATGGGCTCGGCCCGCTGGCGCACGGATCACGGGCGTGTCCACTGCGGCGGCCGGCACCCGATGCGGCCGTCCGCCGTGGCTTCGGACCGCGTCTGTCAACCGGGATCCACGCGATCGACTTGTTCGCCCCGCTATGCGAAGGGCAGCGCATAGGTATCTTTGCGGGTTCCGGCGTCGGCAAATCGGTACTGATGAACATGATCGCAGATCGCACGCCGGCCGACGCCATTGTTGTTGGCTTGATTGGCGAACGTGGTCGCGAGCTACGCGCCTTCATCGACGCGATGACCCCGCAGACTCGCTCCCGAACGACCATCGTGATCGCAACCTCGGATAGCGCCGCTGCTGTGCGTCGGGAGGCAGCCTATGCCGCAACCGCGGTTGCCGAAGGATTTGCGGCCCAGGGCATGGTGACACTGCTGTTGATGGACAGTATCACGCGCTTCGCCATGGCCGGCCGGGAGATTGGGCTGGCCGCGGGCGAGCCACCCGCGGTCCGCGGCTTCCCACCCAGCGTTTTTGCGGAACTTCCGCGCTTGCTGGAACGCACCGGGCCGGCCACTGAATCTGCCGCCCCGATCACCGCCATCTATACCGTCCTGGTGGATGGTGGCGATCATGATGAGCCGGTAGCCGACGCCGTCCGCGGCATCCTCGATGGGCATCTTGTCTTGTCGCGCGCGATCGCTGAGCGGGGCCGCCTGCCGGCCATTGACGTGCTTCGATCGGTATCGCGAAGCTTGCCCGAAGCGCATGGCGATGACGAACTTACGCTGATGCGGGAGGCGCGGGGTCTGCTGTCCGACATGGCCGACGTCGAGGCAGTCGTCCGCTTGGGCGCCTACGAACGTGGCAGCAACGCCCGCACGGACCGCGCCATAGCGCTTGCACCCCGCATCGAATCCTTTCTCACCCAGTCGCCACGGCAGCCCTTCGAGCGGTTGCCATTTGCGGCACTTACCGACCTGCTGAAGGAGCAACCCAAAGATGATTAGCACCGAACATGGCCGTGATGCACTGCTGCTGATTGCATCACTCCGCGCCGAAAAGGCAGCTGCAGCTGCGGCGTGCGCGGCCACTGCATATCATGCTGCGCGCCGGGCTTCGACCGAGGCCATGAAGACGCGCGCCGAAGGTCTGGCAGAAGACGTTCAAGCCGCCGCTCGAGATAACTGGTTGAGCCGTGCCACCGATACCGTTCGCCATAGCGCGGCAGCAACGGAAGCAGCTTGCACGACCGCCAGCGCTACTGCCGAGGCCCTCTTGCGGGCCGCGGCACAGGAATCGGCTTTCCAGCAAGTTGTTGCCGAGCTGCGCAAACAGGCATCGCAATTGAAAACGCGGCGCCTGCACGCAGAGATGCTTGATTCGTGGCTAGCGTGCTGACTGGCGTCGCGGCGCGCGATGCTGTCCGCGGGACCAACCGACCACCGCCATCGCCAACGGCGCAGGCGATCCATGCCGATGCCACCAGAGGTCTGTTGACGCGTCTGATAGAGGCAACGACAAGATCAACCGAAGGCGATGGCGCAAGGTTGTTGACCGACCTGCAGCCGATCGCAGCAATGATCGAAGATGCGCGGGACGGTGTCGCCACAATAGCGCAAACTATCCGTGCGACAGTATGGCCGGGGCCTGCACGGAGAGATGCCGATAGCCCGGGGGGTGCCGCACCTGTGCACTATCAGCGGAGTGTCGCTGCGGCCGCCAGTCGTACCGGCATCCCCGCCTCAGTCATCTCCGGCATTATAAATGCCGAAGTTGGGCGGCAACGCTGGGATCCCGCCGCAGCCAACCCTCGCTCCAGCGCGCTCGGTCTCGGTCAGTTTCTGGCTAGCACCTGGCTTTCGGAGGCAGCCCGACCCGGCACCGCTGTTCACGAGCGTGCGCGCGCGCTCGGCATGCTGGACGAATTCGGTAAACCGTTGCTCCGGGCTCGCGCGGCGCTACTGGACCTCCGCCGCGACGGTGCGCTCTCCATTGAGGCGGTGGCGGATTTTGCCCGCGCCAATCTACGCTCGCTGGGTGTTGAGACTGGGGCCGCAACCGGTCGGATCGTCTATCTTGCACACCACCTTGGAATTGGCGACACGCGCCGTTTCCTCGCCAGCGCCCTTCCAGAAGGGCAGGCGCTGCGCTTGCTGACGGCGCAAATCGGCGATGCGCAGGCGCAGGCAGCGCTTCGCCGCCATGGCAGTGCCTCGGCCGCCCATCGCACATGGCTCGAAAGTTTCATCAGCCGCAAGTTCGGCTAAGACATTTAGTAACCGCACGTAAATTCAGTGTATCTAATTGCACCCCGTAGCATAAAAGACGCACAGCATTGGCTGCTATCGCCTGCCTAACCACCGAATGAGTTAATAGTCGCGCCGGCCACCCACTAGCTTTTCTGTACTGCGATCAGCAATTACGGTACTGGCTGGCATCTGTATGCTGTCTACCCAGATGCGCCGATGATGCTCAAGTCGTTTCCAACGTCGGGACGGTCGCGGAGCGCGTGTCGTTGCTTGATAGCGGGCCGTTATGCCGACCCATCATCATTCCTTCGTACCACCATGCGCCAAGCGAAGGCTGCAGGATGTAAGTCGCCACGGGCAGCCGCCGCTGATCCGTCTCCGCCTCTGGTTCCAAGCTGGGATGGATAGAATAAGTCGTCAAATTGGCGTGCCGGATGCGGGTCAGGATCGCCAGTGTCGTCACCCACAGGCCCGCCGCCTCCGTGGCGGGTAGCGGTCGTGTGGCGTAAAGCGCAACGATCAGCCGGTTTCGCATCGCATCGTCCATGGGGTTGAACCGTACTCCGACCCTGTGCGACGACGAATAGACAACGCGGCCGGTAATCCCGCCGACCTGATCCAACTGCAAACAAACCAAGGCTCCATTGGAGAGTCCGTGCGGTTCGGCAAACTGCGCGCCCAGTCCAGACAGTGATACATCTGCCTTTGCCGGTAGCGGAAGGGCCACGCTGTCCATGCCTTGCAGCACGAACCCATCGGAGAGTGGCAAGCGCTCTTCCAGTCGGCGCACTGGCACTTGCAGGCACAGCATGCACATAAGCAAAAGGATCGCAATGTTCAGGCTGCACCAGATTGCCACCATGGGAACCAGCGCGGCCTGTTCAACGATGCGATGGTCTGGGCGAGAATTCACCAGCAGGCCGCCGATAGTCAACAGCACCAGTGCCAGGCCGGCAACGCATATCGCCAGATCGGCACCAGAGGTCGCGGCCCGGCCCTTGGGCGTTACCCTGAAGT
Organism: Sandaracinobacteroides saxicola; assembly: GCF_014117445.1. Lineage (NCBI taxonomy): Bacteria > Pseudomonadati > Pseudomonadota > Alphaproteobacteria > Sphingomonadales > Sphingosinicellaceae > Sandaracinobacteroides > Sandaracinobacteroides saxicola. The sequence goes on from NZ_CP059851.1 coordinate 2,581,011, forward strand.
CGTGGCCGCGCGGTTTTACCAGCGTGAGCAAAGCAACCGGCAGGATGCGGAAGGCCTGGAACAGGTTTAGAACCTGGGACGCCAGCGGAATATATCGGCCGGGTGCCAGACACGCGAGACCGCCAAGTGCCGCGACCACCATTGGGACCAGATAAGCAATGACAGCTTCGACCGTAACCCCTACCAACGGAGCGATACCGGTCCACAGGAAGATAATGGGAGACAACACCGCGAACAGTGCGGCCAGGCTTTGCGTGAGATAGTGCGTCGGCAGAAATGCCAAGCGAGCAATCAGGCTCAAACCGTGTCCAAGTGGCCCTTCACGCAGATGCAGGATTTGAATTCCGCCCTGCGCCCAGCGCTGCCGTTGCACGAAAAATGCACTGACCGATTCCGGCGCAAGTCCGAAGGCCAGCGGTTCGTTCAAATAGCGCGTGACGAAGCCTTTGCGCAAGGCCGCGATCGTTAGCAGCATGTCTTCGGTAATCGATCCTTCGGGCAGTTGCCCTCCGATGGATTCAAACAGACTTCGCCGTGTGATAGAATTTGAACCGCAACAGAATGCCGTATTCCAACCATCCCGACCCGGCATGATCGTTTCGAAGAAAAATCGCTGATCATCCGGTAACGCCGCTCTCAGGCCAAGATTGTGCTGCAGTGGATCGCTATTGTAAAAACTGTGGGGCACCTGCACGATACCGACTGTTGGATCCTCAAAGAATCCGACCGTCCGCCACAGGAAATTGCGTTGCGGGATGAAATCGGCATCCAGCACCATCACCAGATTGGCGTGCGTATGTACAAGCGCATGATTGATGTTTCCGGCCTTGGCGCCGCGATTGTCAGGCCGGGTGATATAGCCGGCCCCATTGTCAGCACATAAATCCCGCAGCCATGCGCGGCGGCCATCGTCCAGCACCCATATTCGCGCATCGGGCCAGTCCATCGCCAGCGCTCCGACAATTGTCTTCTCGATTACCTCTCTCTGCTCATCATAGGTAGTTATGAACACGTCCACGCTTGGTAGGTTGGCCTGCGGCTGCCGCCGCAATTTTTCCTCTTGCGCCGTGGCAGCAACACTATTGCAGCGTGGCCGCGACAGCAGGATGTGGAGAATGATGGCATCGGCGAAGGCCAGCAACTCGATTCCCAGGATCAGCCACACCCAAGCCTGCTGCATGCCGATGCCGTCCGGAAGTGTCGTACCGATGCGCCAATAGAGGTAGATAGCCATGGTCAGCCAAACAGTGCCAATGATCCCTGTACGAGACCGCACGACATGGGTGAAGACAAACAGGCTTGCCACCACCAATGCCAGCGGCGTCCATAACATTAAATCGTCCAGTCCGCCGGCTGCTGACATGGTATACGTCAATCGAAACGGCTTAGGCGAACTTCCGCGAGCCGTCCGATATCACAGCCAGACGATCCATTGCTCGTCTCTGCCGTGGAGGAAATAGCAACCTTGACGATTACTTCGCGATCGCCCGGCTCTGATAGCGGTGCCGCCGCCAGCAGTGTGGTGTCCGTTCGTGCCGCAGCGCCGGACAGTCGGGTGATCCGACCTTCGATCCAATCGCGGGTCCCCACTAATCTGATCAGTGCGCGGCCGCCCGGATCGATTGCTGCGGCACGCCGCTCCGGAAGCGATACGTCTACAAAGCGGCGACGACAGTCGGCGATGTCCAGGACCGGAGCGCCGGCAACCACGGCCGTCCCAGGACGCGCATGGATGGCCCAGGTGACGGTGTTGGCGGGCAGCAGGACGGTCGCTCGATCCTGCGCGATCAAAAGCCGGCGTGTCAGCGCATCGCGCCGAGAGACGGCCTCGACCAATCTCGCCTCTGCCTGCCGCATCTCGGCTCGCAAACGATCACGCTGCTGCGTGGAATAAGGCTGGTCATTAGCGCTTCTGTCGATGAGGACGCGCTCGCGCACGGCTCGCAAGGCGGCCGCCGCCTTGGTGTTGTCACTTGCGGTCATACCGCACTCGGCGCCGGCGCGCGCAACCTCCGCATCTGCGCGTTCCTGCTGTGCATCGGTTGCAAATCCCGCCGTTTGCAATTGCCTTATCCGGGCGGCGAGCGCGAGGGCCTGCCGCAATTGAGTCTGACACGCGGCGGACGCGCTGGCCATCCGTGCGACCTCGGCTTCCGCTGAAACGGCGGCGGCGCGAAAAACAGCTGCCTCGCGCTGAGCCAGCTGCCGATCCTCATGGGCCATCGCCGCAAGTTGACGTCGTAACAATGTTATTGTCGCGCCAGCCTCTTCGATTTGAACTGCTGTAGCGCCCAGCTGCCCGGAATGCGTTGAAAAATTCATCAGTTTCAGGCTGACAGGTTTGGTGTTTACACTTCCGGCTGATGGCAGCAACGCGACGGTTCCATCAAATGGCGCGATATGGCGTGTGAGCGGTGCGTTGACGGCGGCCTTCGTCCCCACATCACTGGTGAGATAAGGATGAAACGCGAAGCCAGCCGTCAATATGATAAAACTGACCGCGACCAGCCGTGCGCCGCGATGGCGGAGGGCATTTTCGATCATCAGGGCGACACTCATCACCCGTTATAGACGGGGATAGCGCCGTGTTTTCTAGTTTCCGTCATTCATGCACTGGGCGACCTGGCAGCCAAGGAAACTGCTAAAGCGAGACATTGTGCAGCCGTTGATCCGTTTGAACCACGCGGAGGAAATGGGTGTGTCGGCTATAGCGCAACAACCGGTTGGGTTTGCAGCCTCCTTCGGCACGGTGGGCCGCAGGTCGCTGGCATTATCAGCCAACGATGACACCGATGGCGAGATGATATTCGACGGAGATCATGATTCCGGCCTTCGCCGCGCCGATGCTGAAGTCATGCGATGGGCGGGACTGTTGCTTATTTGCGGACTGGCGACTGTCCTATTCGGCGTCGTTGAAACGCTAACGCCTGCAAGGGTGAACGGTGGGTCGGTCGCTGCTGCATTCTCCTCGATGACAATAACATTTAGCAGCGCTGCTTTCACAGCTCTCGCCGTGGGTACGATCGTGAGCCTGTGTGCGGGGCTGTCAATTGCACGCGCTATCCGATCGAGCATGCACCAAAATTGCAGCGGTCGAACCCAATTGGTCATCCACCTTATACAGGCTCTTCAGGTTAGCATTCGCCGCATCCGATCCGATAACCAAGTGGAAATTGCGTATCGGGAATCGCACAACTTGATTTTGACTGCGATGTTGTCACTTCGTCCTATGACGTTTTATGGTAGTTTTGGCGCATTCCTTGGCTGGTACAATCTGACTCGCTCCAAACATACAAATCATGAATGGCTTATAGACCTCGATAGACAATTAGAGGAGGTTATATCAAAATTAAACCGCTTGATAAGTGAATACTAAACATCTTATGAGCAAAGTGATAAATTTTATCTACAGTTAGACTCTATTTATGTTTATCCTATTAGAGGCGTTTAGTTCTGTGGTATATGAAATTGTGGATCATATCTCGAAGAAAATACACCCCATCTGGAGGCCACCATCTGATCTTTCGTCTGTCACGATTGTCGGCCCCAATCTGGCCACATATTCCGTCCAAGTTCGCGCCATCAACGAGGCCGCTAGGCTCAGGACCTATTAAATCGCTTGCGCAGGTGGCCTTCGGTTGATTCAATGGCGGCGCTGAGGAGGCGCTGCGATTGTCTGATCTGTGGTTGTTGAGCGAGGCGCAGATGCGTCGGATCGAGCCGTATTTTCCATTGTCGCATGGCATCCCGCGGGTCGATGATCGCCGGATCGTCAGCGGCATCATCTTCGTGATCAGGAACGGGCTGCGCTGGCGAGATGCGCCTGCCGGTTACGGCCCGCACAAGACCATCTACAACCGGTTCATTCGCTGGAGCCGCCTGGGCGTGTTCAACTGCATCTTCGCCGCGCTTGCCGCCAAGGGCGGGAAGCCCGATCGGCTGATGATCGATGCCACACATCTCAAGGCACATCGCACGGCAGCGAGCCTGCTAAAAAAGGGGCTCTACCCCGACGTATCGGACGCACCAAAGGCGGGTTGAACTCCAAGCTCCACGCGGTCTGTGACGGCAATGGCCGCCCGTTGATCATGCTGCTCAGCGAAGGGCAGATGAGCGATTACAAAGGGGCGGCCTTGATGATCGATGCCTTCCCCAGAGCCAAGACGTTGCTGGCCGACCGGGGATACGATGCCGACTGGTTCCCTCACGCTTTGGCTGAGCGTGGCATCGCCGCCTGCATCCCGTCGAAGACCAACCGAAAAGTGCCTATCCCGCATGACACCGCCCTCTACCGCCAGCGTCACAAGGTCGAGAACATGTTCGGAAAACTCAAGGACTGGCGCCGCATCCACACCCGTTACGACCGCTGCGCCCACACCTTCATGTCCGCCATCTGCATCGCCGCAACCGTCATCTTCTGGCTGCCTCAATGAGTCCTGAGCCTAGCCAGCGTAAATGCCCGTGCTCGTCGAAAGGAGGGAGTTCAACTACAGAGCCGATTTATTGGACAGACAACGGCTTGGTCGCAAAGCCTGTCCCGTATCTTAAGTTATTTCCAAATCGATTTGCCCATAACTACCATATTGGAATTGTCGGCTCTATCGCTACCGCGAGCAACCTGCTCATAACCTCTGAAATCCCCAACCCTTTGATTCAGGATGTCACTTTTTTCAACGAACCTTCCAAAATCCTACAAACCACATCCGCCGTCACCTCCGGTTTTACCCGGAACCTATTCCGCACATGCTTCATTGAATGACCCTCTGCGCGTCCAAGCCCCTGCCCAGGTAGCGGGAGAGGCGATCTGCGTCAGCGAGTTGGACAGGCTCTTATCATCTACGCCATGCCCGGACGATCGTACTGCGCGGCGAAGCGGCGCGAACCCGAGCGGCGATGCGCGTTACAAAATGAAAAGAAGAAAAAGAATAAAAAGTGGCAAAGCTAGCTTGTCGGATATGATGATTGGCAAAGCCCCCGCACGCCGGCCAGACACTGCGGCGAATCTGAAAATAGCGCTATGAGCTATTTTCAGCCGCCTTCGGCCAGCAACCATCCCACCAGCGCCCTGACCTTCGGCTGCCGCCACTGCGGCGCCGGCGCGCACAGCCAGAAATCGTCGCTGGTCGGCATCGCCGCACCACGCTCCGCCAGCAGCCCGTCCGCCAGGGCCGAAGCGGCCAGCGTGCGCGGCACCCGCGCCATTCCCAGACCCGCCAGCGCCGCATCCAGCGCGGCGCCCGCATGGTCCACGATCAGCCGCGGCGACCCTTCTTCCTGCGTCCACGCCGCCTCCGGCGAGCCGATCGGCAGCGGCGCCGCCAGCCCCGGCGCCGCCACCGTCACCAGTTCCTCCTCGGCGATCTTGCGCCCATGCACCCCTTCCGCATCGGGCGGCGGGCCATAGATCAGCGCCAGGTCCAGGTTCGCCTGGGTGAAATCCACCATCCCGTCCACTAGGCTCAGCCGCACGCTCAGCCCCTCCTGGCCGTCCAGCCAGCGCGCCAGCCGCGGCAACAGCCAGAAGCGCGCCGAGCGCGTGCACGCCATCGTCAGCACCAGCGAACCCTGCCCCGCCTGCAACGTCCGCACCGTCTCCTCGAACAGGTTGAACCCCTCCCGCAGGCTCGGCAGCGCGCTTTCCGCCTCCGGCGTCAGCTCCAGCCCCCGCGTCGTCCGCCGGAACAGGATCACCCCCAGCAATTCCTCCAGCGCCCGGATCTGCTGCCCCACCGCCGCCGGCGTCACCGCCAGGTCATCCGCCGCCTTGGTGAAAGACAGATGCCGCGCCGCCGCATCGAACACGCGCAGGGCATTCAGCGGGAGCAGGGTTCGCTTCACGGCCGGCTCAGTTCGCCAGCCGCCGCGCCGCCGGAGACACCAGCGCAAACGCCGGGATCACCACCTCGAATGCCCCGCCATCCGCGTCCACCATGCCATAGCTGCCCGCCATGTGCCCCTGCGGCGTCTCCAGCGGGCAGCCGCTGACATAGTCATGCGCTCCGCCCGGCGGAATCACCGGCTGCTCCCCGACCACGCCGTCGCCCCGCACCTCCTGCCGACGACCCCTGCCATCGGTGATCACCCAGTGCCGCGTCAGCAGCTGCACCGGCGCCGCGCCATGATTTTCGATCCGGATATGGTAACTCCAGGCCCAATGCCCCCGCTCGGGCGCCGACTGGTCCGCCAGATAGTGCGGCTTCACCCGCACCGTCACGCCCCGCGTCGTCGCCTCCGCGTCGAAGAAGGCCGCCAGGCTCACAGCCCCACGCTCCGCAGCGCCTGGTCCAGGTCCTCGATCACATCCGCCGGATCCTCCAGCCCCACCGACAGCCGCAACATCCCCTCGGTAATCCCCATCTCCGTCCGCACCTCCTCCGCGACGCTGTAATGCGTCGTGCTCGCCGGGTGCGTCATCAGCGTGCGCGAATCCCCCACATTGTTGCTGATGTCCACCAGCCGCAGCGCATCCAGCACCCCATGCGCCTCGCGGCGGCCTCCCTCCAGGAACAGCGCCAATATGGTTCCGCCACCGCTCATCTGCGCCATCGCCAGCGCATGCTGCGGATGGCTCGCCAGCCCCGGATACAGCGTCCGCACCCGCCCCTCCAGAAAGCGCGCCACCTCAAGCGCATTTTGATCCGCCCGCCGCACCCGCAGCTCCAGCGTCTCCAGCGATTTCAGCACCACCCAGGCATTGAACGGCGACAGGTTCGGCCCGGTGTGGCGCGCAAATGGCAGATACACGTCATCCATCCACTGCTGGCTGCCGACCACCGCACCCGCCAGCACCCGCCCCTGCCCATCAAGCAGCTTGGTCGCCGAGTATGCCACCACGTCGGCGCCATGCTCCATCGGCCGCTGCAACACGGGGGAGGCAAAGGCATTGTCCACGATGCTCAGCAGGCCATGGTCGCGTGCCATCCCGCACACCGCCTTCAGGTCGCAGAGGTCTAGCGTCGGATTGGCCGGCGTCTCCACGAAAAACGCCTTCGTGTTCGGCCTGATCGCCGCCTTGAAGGCGTCCGGGTCGCGCGCATCCACGGTCGTCGTCTCCACGCCGAAGCGCGGCAGGATCGTATCCACCAGCACCCGGCACGATCCGAACAGCGCCCGCCCCGCCACCAGATGGTCGCCGGCGGACAGGCTGCTCATCAGCGCCGCGGTCATCGCCGCCATGCCGGTCGCCGTCGCCCGCGCCGCCTCGCCGCCCTCCAGCAGCGCCAGCCGCTCCTCCAGCATGGCGACCGTCGGGTTCTGCAAGCGGCTGTAGGTCATGCCCGGCCGGTCGCCCCGGAACCGCGCCGCCACCTCCTCGGCATTGTCGTAACTGTACCCGCTGGTCAGGAACAGCGCCTCGCTCGTCTCCCCCACATCGCTGCGCATCGTGCCACCGCGCACCGCCTGCGTCGCGGGGCGCCAGTGGCGGGTGATGCTGCGGTCCTGGCCGGTGCGGTTCTTCATGCCGCCGCTTTGCCGCACCCTGTCAAAGCCATCAAGTGCGCCCCTCTCGACGCGCGCCTCCTGAACCCCTATTTCAGCAGGAGAGCATGTTCCGATCTGGTGGAATCACCAGCATCGGAAAGCCATGCGGCAAAACAAAAAGACAGAGCGGCCGATCTGACGACGTGAGATCGAGACTGTCTCCAGAGGAGATCGACATGCGCAAGACGGCCCTGACCTTCGGAGCAGCCACCGCCATCACCATCGGCGTCGCCACCGCGCTCGGCGCCTTCAGCGGCACGGCAACCGCGCAGGCCACCGCGCCCAGATCCGCCTTCGATTTCACCATGACCCGTATCGACGGCAAACCGCTGCCGCTCGCGCAATATCGCGGCAAGGTCATGCTGGTCGTCAACACCGCCAGCTTCTGCGGCTTCACCCCGCAATATGAAGGCCTGCAAAAAATCCAGACGAAATATGCCGCGAAGGGCTTCACCGTGCTCGGCGTGCCCAGCGGCGATTTCATGGGCCAGGAATATGACGACAACGGCAAGATCAAGGAGTTCTGCGAGACCAAGTTCGGCATCAATTTCCCGATGGCGGAAAAGGCCGTCGTCACCGGCGCGAAGGCCGCACCCTTCTACCAATGGGCCCGGACCCAGATCAGTGAAAACAATGTCCCCAAATGGAACTTCCACAAATTCCTCGTCGGGAAGGACGGCCGGATCATCGCCGGTTTCGGCAGCCGCACCACGCCTGAATCGCCCGAGATGACGAAGGCGATCGAAGCGGCGCTGAAGGCCTGACATGCGCGCGCTGCTCCCCGTCGCCGCGCTGCTCACGCTGGCCGCCTGCGGGGACAAGCCCGCGCCGCCGCCCGAGCCGTTGAAGGGCGGCAAGGCGGCGCCGGGCGAGGGCATCCGCCACATGTTCTACGCCTGCGCCGATGGCACCAAGGCGCAGGCGTCGTACGGCCGCAACGCCGCCGGGCAGGCGAACGTCACCCTCACCTTCCGCGGCAAGACCGGCCAGCTCACCGAATTCCCCGCCGCCTCCGGCGCTAAATATAGCGCCGAGAACCTGCTCGAGCCTGACAAACTGCTGATCTGGTGGGAAAAGAACGGCGAGGCGACGGTCATGGAATCGCTCCTGGACGACAGCGCCAAGCCCGAGGACGCCAGGACCCTCACCACCTGCAAACTCACGGCACCGCCGGCATAACCCTCAATCGCGTCAGCTTTTCAGGATTGCGCAGGCCATAGATGGCGGTGATCCGCCGGCCATCGCTGTCCACCGACCAGAGCGAGTCCAGCACGCCCTCCCGCACGATGGCAATCGCCGGCGCATCGTTCCACAGCATCGGGCGCCACTCGTCCGCGTCCGCGTTCTTCGCCGACAGTCCCAGCAGCAATCGCGTCACCGCGGTCGCGCCATGAATGACATTGCGCGCCGCCAGCGCCTTGCCCCCGCCATCGCTCACCAGCCGCACATCCTCCGCCAGGGTCGCCACCAGCCCGACGGGGTCGGCACGGGTGACCGCTGCGGCGAAGCGCTGCATCAGCGCCACCTCCTCGCCCGGCGCGACCGCGAAACGCGGCCGCTCATCGGCGATCGCGCGGCGCGCCCGTGCCAGATGCTGCCGTGCCGCCGCCGGCGAGCTGCCGAGGATCGCGGCCACCTCATCGTGCGGCAGGTCGAACACGTCATGCAGCAGCAGCGCCACCCGCTGCGCCGGTGTCAGCCGCTCCAGCATCAGCATGAAGGCCAGCCGCAGGCTCGCCGCCAGTTCGGGCGTGTCCCCGCCAGTTTCGCCCGGCGCCGGCTCGGGCAACCAGGGGCCTGGATAGGGCCGGCGCCGCCGGGCGCGCAGCCGGTCGATCGCCGCATTGGTCGCCGTCCGCACCAGCCACGCCTCCGCATTGGCCACCACCGCCGGATCGACCTGAAGCCAGGCCAGCGCCGCATCCTGCACACTGTCCTCGGCATCGGCCACCGATCCGGTGATGCGATAGGCCAGCGCGAACAGCCGCGGATGCAGGCGAAGCAGCGGGTCGGTCAGCACAGGTCGTCGAACCGCGCCAGGCTGCACGGCCCGCCCAGGCCCAGGCCCCGCTTGATCGCCGGATAGACGCGCACCGTCGCCGCCGCCAGCGCAAGCTCCGTGCGGACATCGCGTCCCAACTGTCGCTCGATCCTGTCGCCCAGCATCGCGGCCTCGGGGTCGGACGCCGACACCGCCCGGCCGAACGCATGGACAAGCTCCTCGTCACCCACCAGTTTGCCGTCGAGCGCAGCGCGCAGTCGCTCGGGCGGGACACCCTCTGCCAAGGCCATTTTCAACGCAATCCGCGTGCAGGGGCCGCAATCCTCCACCATCACCGCCCCCAGCCGAACCAGCGCGAACAGCAGCGGCGGCGTGCGGCGGCGATAGCTGGCCAGCGGAAAAAACGCCGCCAGCCGCGCAAAGGCCCCGCGGCCCAGCGCCGCGACCTCGCGCATCCATCGCATGTCCTCGCGCATCCGGCGTTCAGCCGCCGCCACAACCGCATCCCGGATCATGCCGGCCGCCGCAGACTGTGCAGCGTCACCGCCGCGGCCAGCAGCGCCGGCAGCGTCACGCCGGGGAAATCACGCGGGATCGCTTCCACGCCGCAGATGCCCACGGCCACCTCGGCCCCGTGAAACAACGCATGCCCCGCCAGCCAGGCGGTCGCGGTGCCGAAGGCCAGCGGACGCTGCGCCGCGCTGAACAGCCCCACCAGAAACAGCCCGCCGGAAATCACATAGATGATGCCGATGTCGCGGATGAAATGCGCGTTGAAGCCGCCCGTCCCGACAACCCCCGGCGTGTTGAACCAGAAATGCAGCGGCGCCGCCAACTGATAGCCGCCCACCCCCAGGCAGAAAAGCGCCAGCAACGCGGCGACGGTTCGTGCGATCAGCGTCATCACCCCCTCCTTCACCGCCATAGACGCGGCAGGCACCCGGTCTGTGACAGCAGGTCGTGCGCGTCAGCCGCCGGCCCAGGCGGCCACTTTCGCCTTCGCGGCCGCGTCCAGGTGCAGCCCCATCTTGCTGCGCCGCCACAGCATGTCGTCCGCCGTGCGCGCCCATTCGCGCTCCCGCATGTGCGCCAGCTCCGCCTCGAACATGCCCCCCATCGGCTCGCCCAGCCCACCCGCCAGCAGCCCCTCGGTCTCCGTCCCATAGAGCCGCGCCAGCCGGCGGATGATCGCCGGGTCATAGTCCGGATGCGCCGCCACCACATCCGCCAGCCAGCGCGCGAACGCCGCCTGCGCCGTCTCCCCCGACGCCACCGGCACGTCGCCCCCCGGCAGCGGCGCCGTCGCCGTCCAGGGCTTGGTCTTCGGATAGAGCGTCTTCAGAACCGCCTCGGCGAGAAGTCGATAGGTGGTGATCTTCCCCCCCACCACCGTCATCGCCGAACCTTCATGCGGCACCAGATGCCAGTCCCGCGTCGTCTCCCGCGCGCCTTTCCCCGCCTCCAGCACCAGCGGCCGCACGCCGGCGAAGCGGTGCACGATGTCGCCATGCCCCAGCGGTTTCGCCAGCGACCTGTTCACCGCATCCAGCAGATACTGCTCCTCCGCCGGCTGGATCGCCCGCGCCGCCGGGTCGCCGACGGGCGTCTCCGTTGTGCCGATCAGGCTGAAATCCCCCTCATAGGGAATGACGAACACGATCCGCCCATCCGGCTGTTGCAGCATCCAGGCATTGTCGCTGCGGTTCACCCGCCGCGTCACGATGTGCGCGCCCTGCACCAGGCTCAGCGCCGGCGCATCATTCAGCCCCATCACCCGCGCGCCCACCTCATGCGCCCAGGGGCCCGCCGCATTCACCAATGCCCGCGCCGCCAGTTGTCGGCCGCTCGCCAGGGTCAGTTCCCACCGCTCCTCATGCCGCCGCGCGCTCACCACCGCATCGCGCACATGCACCGCGCACCCCCGCGCCGCGGCATCGCGCACATTCGCCACCACCAGCCGGGCATCATCGACCCAACCGTCCCAGTATCGGAATGCGTGGCTCAGCTCGCGCCGGAACGCCGGCCCGGCGGCGTCCTTGCGCAGGTCGAAGGCCTCGCTGCCCGGCACCTGTCGCCGCCGCGCCAGATTGTCGTACAGCAGCAATCCGGCCCGCAGCAGCCAGCGCGGCCGCAGATGCGGTTCATGCGGCAGGATGAAGGCCAGCGGCCAGGACAAATGTGGCGCGATGCTCAGGATCACTTCCCGCTCCGCCAGCGCCTTCGCCACCAGCCGGAAGGCATAGAATTCCAGATAGCGCAGCCCGCCATGGATCAGCTTGGTGCTGGCGCTGCTCGTCGCGACCCCCAGATCGCCCGCCTCCACCAGGGCGCAGCGCAGGCCCCGCCCCGCCGCATCCCGCACGATGCCCGCGCCATTGATGCCGCCGCCGATCACCACCAGATCAAGGATATCGTCTGCCGCCACGGCGATGTCGCTTAGCCGCTCGACGCTGCCTGTCAAACCCGTCCGCTCCCACAAGCGACAGGCGGTCGCAGCGCGGTCGCTCCGCTAAGGCCGAACACAGCAGCCTGGGGAGACGCACCGATGAGCCTGACGCCCGACATGCGGCGCGGTTTCTACCGCACCATGGTGAAAAGCCGGCATTTCGATGATTCGATGATCGCGCTCTACTGGGTCGGCAAAACCCCCATCTTCGCTTTCGGCAAGGGGCCGCTGCCCGGTGAACTCCATTGCTCGAACGGCGCCGAACCCGTCGGCGCCGGCGTCTGCGCCGCGCTGTCGGCGGACGATATGATCACCGCCGACCACCGCCCGCATCATGTCGCCGTCGCCCGCGGCGTCGATTTCCCCCGCATGTGCGCCGAGCTGCTGGGCAAGGAACCCGGCCTCAGCCACGGCAAGGGCGGCCACATGCACATCTACGATCCGAAGGTGAACTTCGCCTCCAGCGGCATCATCGCCGAGGGGATGGCGCCGGCCGCCGGCATGGCGCTCGCCCGCCGCCTGCAGAAAAAGCCCGGCATCGCGGTCGCGTTCATCGGTGAAGGCGCCGCCAACCAGGGCGCCTTCCACGAGACGCTCAACATCGTCGGCGTCATGAAACTGCCCTTCATCGTCGTCGTCCAGGATAACGAGTGGGGCGTCTCCACCAGCAAGGCGGAATCGACCGCGATCGCGCGCAACAGCGACCGCGCTAGCGCCTATGGCATGGCCGGCGAATATGTCGAAAGCAACGACGCCGACGACATCTACCATGCCGCCGCCCGCGCCGTCGCCCGCGCCCGCGCCGGCGAAGGGGGCACCATCCTCGAGCTGAAGACCGCCCGCCTGGTCGGCCACTTCATGGGCGACCAGCAGGGCTATATCCCGCCGGAAAAGGCGCAGGTGGATCCGCTCCCCCTCTACCGGGCCAAGCTGATCGCCGAAGGCGTGCTGACCGAGGACAGCGCCGCCGCCATCGAGGCCGAGGCGAAAGCCGAAGTCGACGCCGCGATGCAGTTTGCGAAAGACGCCCCCTACCCCGCGCCGCAAGACGCCTACAACCATGTGTTCGCGTAAGGAGCCCAGAGCATGAGCAACCGCATCCTTACGATGTCCCGCGCCGGCCGCGAAGCGCTCGACTGGGAGATGGAGCGCCGCGACGAGATCTTCTGCCTGGGCGAGGACGTCTATAATTTCGGCGGCATCTTCGGCACCATGGACGGCTTCGGTGCCAAATATGGCCCCGAACGCGTCATCAACACGCCGATCAGCGAAACCGGCTTCATCGGCATGGCCGCCGGCGCCGCGATGGCCGGCATGCACCCGGTCATCGACCTCGCCTATATCGACTTCATCGGCGTCTGCTACAACGTCCTCCTCAACACCGCGTCGAAAACCCACTATATGTCCGGCGGCAATGTGAAGGTGCCGATGACGCTGCTGATCGGCACCGGCGGCGGCTACAACAACGCCGCGCAGCATTCGCAATGCCTGCACGCCACCGTCGCCCATATCCCCGGCGCCAAAGTGGTCTATCCCTCCAACGCCTATGACGCGAAGGGCATGCTGCACAGCGCGCTGCGCGACGAGAATTTCGTCATCTTCCTCACCCACAAGGGCACCGCCGGCGTCGGCTGGATGGGCACCCCCATCAAGACCACGATGAACGAAGTGCCGGTCGATGATTATACGGTCCCCTTCGGCAAGGTCGCCATCCCCCGCGACGGCAGCGACGTCAGCCTCGTCAGCCTCGGCATGGGCGTCCACGAAAGCCTGAAAGCCGCCGAGGAGCTGGCGAAGGACGGCATCAGCGCCCAGGTGGTGGATCTGCGCAGCCTCGTTCCGCTGGACCGGGAAGGCCTGCTCTCGGCCGTCAGCAAAACCGGCCGGCTGGTCGTCGTGGACGAGGACTATCTCTCCTACGGCGTCAGCGGCGAGGTCATCGCCTCGATCGTCGAAATGGATGCGACCGTGCTCAAGAAATCGCCGCGCCGCGTCTGCATGCCCGACATCCCCATCCCCTATTCGCGCGTCATGGAGGAAGCGATCCTGCCGACCGCCGGCCGCATCGCCGACGCCGCCCGCAGCCTGATGTAAGGAAACCCCGATGACCGACGTGCGTGTCCCGCTCGACCTGTGGGACGAGGATGACAAGACCGGCTCGATCGTGATGTGGCTCTACCCGGACGGTGCCCAGGTCAAGGAAGGCGAACTCATCGCCGAAATCCTCGTCGAAAAAGTCACCCTCGAACTCGAATCCCCGGCGACCGGCACACTCCGCATCCGTGTCGAACCGGAAATCGTCGTGAACAAGGGCGACGTCGTTGCCACCATCGAATAGCCATCTGGGCCAAATGCGCCGCAAGCCCCTCCCCCGCTCGCGGGGGAGGTGTCATCGCAAAGCGATGACGGAGGGGGCCCACCCGCCCCGCGCCAGATGACCCAGCCCCTCAAACTCACCGGCATCCGCGGCATGATCGCCAAAAAGATGCACGAATCGGTGCAATCGACCGCGCAGCTCAGCTTCTTCACCGACGTCGACGCCAGCGCCCTCACCGCGGCCCGCGCCGCCTGGAAGGCCGCGGACATCCGCATCGGCTATGAAGACCTCGTCATCGCCACGCTGGGCCGGATCCTCCCCGCCTTCCCGCTGTTCAACGCGCTCGAGGCCGACGGCGTCATCACCCCGCAGGCCGAGATCAACGTCGGTGTCGCCATCGCGCTCCCCGGCGCGCTCGTCGCCCCCGCCGTCTTCGACTGCGCCAACAAGGACCTGCCCACCATCGCCGCCGAACGCGCCAGCCTGGTGGAACGCGCAGCCATCAACAAGCTGACCGTCCGCGAAATGTCCGGCGGCACCATCAACATCAGCAACCTCGGCCTCACCCGCGTCCGCCATTTCACGCCCATCCTGAACCGCCCGATGACCTGCATCGTCGGCCTCGGCCGGATCGCGCCCGAACCCGCCGTGGTCGATGGCGCGCTCGCCATCCGCCCGGTGATGGGCCTCAGCCTCACCGTCGATCACCGCGCCATCGACGGTGCCCCCGCCGGCGACTTCCTCACCGCGCTGGCCGACGCCCTCGAAGCCTCCCACCCCATCCCTTAACGGAGACGACCCATGGACCTGAAACTCAAAGGCCTGAAAACCCTCGTCATCGGCGGCACGAAGGGCATCGGCCGCGCCACCGTCCGCCGCTTCGCCGCCGAAGGCGCCCATGTCGCCTTCTGCGCCCGCGGGCAGGACGGCGTCGACAAGCTGGCCGGCGAGCTGGCGAACAGCGGTGTCACCGTCCACGGCTTCGTCGCCGACGCCGCCGGCGATGCCGCCAGCTTCAAGGCCGCGGTCGAAGCCGCCGCCGCCGCGCTGGGCGGTCTCGACATTCTCGTCACCTGCGTCAGCGCCAGCGGCATGATGTTCGACGAAGCCGGCTTCCGGAAGAATTTCGAGGTCGACGTCATCGGCACCTACCGCGCGGTGGAGGCCGCCCACCCCTTCCTGAAGGCCAGCGCCCACCCGTCGGTCGTCAACATCGCCAGCATCGCCGCGATCGAGGAATTCGGCGGCCACCAGAGCTTCAACAGCATGAAGGCCGCCACCATCTGCTATTTCAACCAGCTCAGCCATGCCTGGCAGGCCGACAGGATCCGCTTCAACACCGTCTCCCCCGGCCCGATCTATGAAAAGGAAGGCGTCTGGGGCTGGGTCGAGGCCAACATGCCCGAGGTGTTCGCCGCCACGCCCAAGGCGATCCCCGCCGGCCGCTATGGCACGCCCGAAGATGTCGCCGACGCGGTCGCCTACCTCGCCAGCCCCGCCGCCAGCTTCGTCAACGCGACAAATCTGGTCATTGACGGCGGCTATACCAAAGGGGTTCAATACTGATCATCAATCTGCGGAGCCGACATGCGAACCCTCATCCTGGCGACCCTCATCGTCGCCACACCCGCCACCGCGCAAAAGCCGGCAAACTGGTTCGGCACCTGGGCCAACCCGTCGAAATCGGTGCAGATGCAATCGAAGCCCTGCGGCAAGGACATCTGCGGCGTGGTGGTCTATGCCAATGAAAAGGCAAAGGCCGATGCCGCCAAGGGTGGCACCCCGAACCTCATCGGCATGAACCTGCTCTCCGGCTTCCAGCGCACCGGCCCCACCAGCTGGAGCGGCAAGGTCTTCGTTCCCGACATCAACCGCACCGTCAGCGGCACGGTGGAACTCACCAGCCCGCGCACCATCGAAGTCAAGGGCTGCATTCTCGGCAATATCGCCTGCAAGGCACAGATTTGGACTCGCGTGAAATAGGCTTTTGCCCTATGGGCGGCGCGGCATCAGATGGAGGCTTGCGTGATCAAGGCATTGATGGGTTCGGCGTTTCTGCTCATGGCGGCTGCGGTGTCGGCGCAGTCCGCGACAACAGCCACCGCAGCGCAGTCGGCCACCACCACCCAGGCGGCGCCTGCCGCCAAGGACCCGACCATCTGCAAGCGCACCGAAACCACCGGCACCCGCCTGGGCACCAAGCGCATCTGCAAGCTGAAGTCGGAATGGGACGCCGAAGCCCGGCTGGCGCAGCAGCAGTTCGGCCGCGCCGTCGATGCCGGTAACATCGGCCAGCCCCGCGGCAACTGATCGAAACCGTTCCAACGGTCAGGCCGACGGGGTTGCAGCCCCATCGGCCTGATTGTCCCGTCTCCGCTCAGCCGAAGACCTCGTCGGCGAAGAACGCCTTCATCGCCGCCCAGCTGCGCGCATCCGTCGGCGCATGATAGATGATGCCCGGCATCAGGCTGCCGTCCGCTTCCCTGTTGGTGAAGCTGTGCATCGCCCCGGTATAGGCGATGGTCTGGCAATCCGCTTTCGCCTCCCGCATTTCCGCCAGAAAGCCGCTCAGCTCGTCCGCCGGCACCAGCGGATCGTCGGCGCCATGGCATACCAGGATCTTCGCCGTCACACCCCCCGACGTCGACGGCCCCGGTGACCCCAGCGCGCCGTGGAAGCTCACCACACCCAGCACATCCGCGCGGCCCGACCGCGCCAGTTCCAGCACGGTCGATCCGCCAAAGCAGAAACCGATGGCGCCGATCCGCCCATCGCACGCCGGATGCGCTTTCAGCGCGTCCACCGCCGCCCCCGCCCGCGCCCGCAGCCGATCGGGGTTGGCCCGAAAATCCCCGATGATGGCAAAGGCTTCCGGCGGATTGGCGGGGATTTTCCTGTCGCCGAAGATATCCGCCGCCAGCGCGACATAGCCCAGCGCCGCCAGCTTCTCCGCCCGCTCCATCGCATGCGCGCCCAACCCCCAGGCCTCATGCACCACCACCACGCCCGGAAACGGGCCGTCGCCATCGGGCACCGCCAGATGTCCGATGCAGGTCTGGTCGCCATCATGATAGACAAGGTCTTCAATCTTCATCGCCAGTCTCCCGTTTCAACGCGGCGCGCAGCCGCTTTTCCAGTCGCCCACCAAACAGCAGGACGGCAAAGGTCAGAACCACGGCGCTTGCCACCGTCCACCACAGGCCATAGCCCACCGCCATTCCCAACGCCGCCGTCAGCCAGATCGCCGCCGCCGTCGTCAACCCATGAACATGCTGGCCGGCGGGATCGCGCAGGATCACGCCAGCCCCCAGAAAGCCGATGCCGGTGACAACGCCCTGCACCACGCGGCTGATCGCATCATGCCCGCCGCCGGCATCGATCACCATCAGCGTCAGCAGCGCCGACGCCAACCCCACCAGGCCCAGGGTGCGCACCCCGGTCGGCTTGCCGTGCAGGTCCCGGTTCAGCCCGACCGCCGCGCCCACCAGCGTCGCGACCAGCAGCCGCAACGCCGATTCCAGTTCCCACATCATGCCGCGGTCAATTGTCCCAGCAGATGTTCGGCGCTGGACACGCGGAACGCGCCCGGCTCCTCGACATTCACCTCGGCCGCCACGCCATCCTTCACCAGGATGCTGAAGCGCTGTGCGCGCTTGCCCATGCCGAACCGGCTGCCATCCATGGTCAGCCCCAGCGCTTCGGCGAAATCGCCATTGCCGTCGGCCAGCATCGTCACCTTGTCGTCCGTCCCCGCGCTCTTGCCCCAGGCGCCCATCACGAACACGTCGTTCACGCTGATGCAGGCGATCTCGTCGACGCCCTTGGCCCGCAGCTCGTCGGCCTTTTCGATGAACCCCGGCAGATGCTTCGCCGAACAGGTCGGCGTGAAGGCGCCCGGCACCGCGAACAGCGCCACGGTGCGCCTGGCGAACAGTTCTTTGGTGCTCACCGGCGCCGGGCCATCGGCCGTCATCTTCATCAGCACCGCCTCGGGAAGCGTATCACCCACCTTGATCGTCATCGCTCACTCTCCTTTGCGCGCCTGTTACCGCGCGCCTTCCGCAGCGTCTATCCTAACGCTATGACAGGGCGATGGATGCGGCACCCCCCTATCTTTCCGGCCAGTTCCTCCTCGCCATGCCCGGGATGGGCGATCCCCGCTTCGCCGGCAGCGTCATCGCCATGTGCGTGCACGATCCCGCCGGCGCGCTCGGCCTCTGCCTGCACCAGGCAAACCGCGAATTGACCGTGCCCGAACTGATGCGCCAGCTGGAGATCGACCCCGGCGGCACCCCCGAAGTCCGCGTCCTCGTCGGCGGGCCGGTCGAACCCGGCCGCGGCTTCGTGCTCCATTCCACCGACTATGCCGGGCAGGACACCCGCTTCGTCGGCAACCGCTGGGCCCTGACCGGCACGCTCGATGTGCTGAAGGCCATTGCCGGCGGCGAAGGTCCGGCGAAATGG
The DNA here is from genome assembly GCF_014117445.1 of Sandaracinobacteroides saxicola. Lineage (NCBI taxonomy): Bacteria > Pseudomonadati > Pseudomonadota > Alphaproteobacteria > Sphingomonadales > Sphingosinicellaceae > Sandaracinobacteroides > Sandaracinobacteroides saxicola. The sequence continues at coordinate 2,599,722 of NZ_CP059851.1, forward strand.
CTGGTCGCCCTCGGCTATGCCGGCTGGGGCCCGGGCCAGCTGGAGGACGAACTCGGCCAGCACGGCTGGCATGTCCACCCGGGAGAGGACACGCTGCTGTGGAACTGCCGCGCCGAACGCCGCTGGACCGAAGCCTGGGGCCTCACCGGCATCGACCTCCGCCACCTCTCCGCCAGCGCCGGGAGAGCCTGATTTCTTGACCGGCTGGCGCCGGAGAAAGGCGGCGCACTCGCGCCGGCGCCCGGTCGGGCTTGCCGCCTGCGGCGGGTCTGATTTCGCTGCTATGGTTGCGCCTAAGCAGCTTTCACCAGCGCCCGCCGCCGCCGGTCGAAACTGGTCGCGATTCCCAGCGCCTCGCGATATTTCGTCACCGTCCGCCGCGCCAGGTCGAACCCCTCGCCGCGCAGCAACTCCACCAGCTTGTCGTCGGACAGCGGCCGCATCGGATCCTCGCCCGCGATGATGTCGCGCACCCGCGCCCGCACCGCTTCCGCGCTCGCCTCGCCGCCCTCGCTCGGCACCGCGTTGGTGAAGAAATATTTCATCTCGAACAGCCCGCGCGCGCAGCTCAGATATTTGTTGCTGGTCACCCGGCTCACCGTCGATTCGTGCATCTCGATCGCATCGGCGATCATCCGCAGCGTCAGCGGCTTCATGTGCGCCACCCCGCGCTCGAAAAACCCCTCCTGCTGCCGCACCAGTTCGGTCGCCACTTTCAGGATGGTCTGCGCCCGCTGGTCCAGCGCCCGCATCAGCCACCCGGCCTGCGCCGAACATTCCTCCACGAACGCCCGCTCCGCCTTCCCCCCCCGGCTCACCAGCTCGGCGGCATAGCTGCGGTTGACGATCAGCCGCGGCAGCGTGCCGTTGTTCAGCTCCACCTGCCAGCCCTTCGCCGTCCGCGCGATGAACACGTCCGGCACCACCGAGGCGATGCGCCCGCCGCCATAGAGCATCCCCGGCCGCGGGTTATAGCCCCGCAGCTCGCGCAGCATGTCCGCCAGATCCTCCGCATCCACCCGGCACAGCCGCCGCAGCGAGGCCAGGTCGCCCCGCGCCACCAGCTCCAGATTGTCGATCAGCGCCGCCATGCACGGGTCATAGCGATCCGCCTCCCGCGCCTGGATCGCCAGGCACTCCGCCAGGTTGCGCGCGCCCACCCCCGTCGGCTCGAACCCCTGGATCACCTTCAGCACCGCTGCCACCTCGGCGACCGCCACCCCCAGCCGCTCGGCAACCTCCTCCAGCGTGCCGGTCAGATAGCCGCTGTCGTCGATCAGGTCGATCAGATGCGTGGCGATCATCAGCGGCGCCCCGCTCAGCACCGCGCCCGCCTGCTGCTGCAACACCTCCGCCAGCGTCGCCGGCTCGGCGGCGAAACTGTCGAAATCCACCTCCTCGCCCGCCTCCCCGCCACCGCTGTCCCCGGCGCAGTCATGGTGGAACCGCTCCTCCACCAGGTCCACGTCCAGGCTGCCCGCCGCCTGCGCCTCGCTCTGCGCCACCAGCTGGTCGGTCAGCTCGATCTCCGACGCATCGGGCGTCACCGACACCTCGACCGGTTCCGACGGCTCCTCCGCCAGCTCCAGCAGCGGATTCTTCTCCAGCTCCTCCTCGATATGCGCCGACAGCTCCATGTTGGACAGCGTCAGCAGGCGGATGGCGGCCTGCAACTGCGGGGTGATGACCAGCTGCTGCGTCTGCCGCAGGTCAAGGCGAGGTCCCAGCGCCATAAGCTACAGCGTGAAGCCTTCGCCCAGATAGACGCGGCGCACCGTCTCGTCCTGCACCAGCGCCTCGGGCGTCCCCTCGAACAGCACCCGCCCGTCATAGATGATGCAGGCGCGATCGACGATCTCCAGCGTCTCGCGCACATTATGGTCGGTGATCAGCACGCCGATGTCGCGGTCGCGCAGCTGCCGCACCAGCGTGCGGATGTCGCTGATGCTGATCGGATCGATGCCCGCGAACGGTTCGTCCAGCAGCATGATCGAGGGGCTGGCCGCCAGCGCCCGCGCGATTTCCACCCGCCGCCGCTCCCCGCCGGACAGCGCCATCGCCGGCGCGTCCCGCAGCCGCGCGATGTTGAACTCGCCCAGCAGCTCCTCCAGCCGCGCGGACCGCGCCGCCGCGTCCGGCTCCGCCACCTCCAGCACCGCGCTGATATTGTCCGCCACGTTCAGCCCGCGGAAAATCGAGGTTTCCTGCGGCAGATAGCCCAGCCCCAGCGCCGCCCGCCGGTACATCGGCAGCGTCGTGATATCCACCCCGTCCAGCAGGATGCGCCCCTGGTCCGGCGCCGCCAGCCCCATGATCGAATAGAAACAGGTGGTCTTCCCCGCCCCGTTCGGCCCCAGCAGCCCCACCACCTCGCCGCGGTTCACCGACAGCGAGACATCGCGCAACACCACCCGGCTGTCATATTTTTTGCCAATCGAAACAACGGCCAAGCCGCGAGTCACCGCCGGCGCTTCGTCCCGCTCCATGATCTCGACCCCGCTCACCGTCCGCCCGCCCTCACTTGGCTTGATTCTTGCTGGCGAACGTAGCCGGGGGGCGCGACGCGAGCAAGGGGCGGATGAAGTTAACAGTGTCGGTTGCGCGCGCACCGCCACGCGCCTGCCCCAGAATAAAGGGGTGGGCACGAGACCCAGCCAGATATGCGCGGTGGGCAGGAGCCTCCGGCGAGCAACAATGCCCGCGCCAACACCCCATCGTCCCACACACTCGCCGTCATGCTGAACTTGGTTCAGCATCCATCGTCCCGCCACCACCCCACGTGGCGCAAAAACCAGCCATTTCCGCCAACCCCTTGATTCAGAATGTCACTTTTTTCGACGAACCTTCCATAATCCTACAGACCCTGCGCGGCCAAGCCGCGCGAAACGGGCAGCGGCGCGGGCGGGGAGAAAGCGAAAAGAAGGAAAGGAAAAAAGAAAAAGCGCGGCAAAGCCGCGCTGTCGGACGAGTCGATTTTCAGGGGCCAACCCTGAAAATCGCTCGCCGGCCAAGTGCTTCGCGAGTCTGCGCCCTTCAGAAAATCGCTTCGCAATTTTCTTCCAGGCCACAGCCGCTACGCACTGTAATACATATCAAACTCCACCGGGCTCGGCGTCATCTCCCACCGCGCCACCTCTTCCATCTTCAGTTCGATATAGCTGTCGATCTGGTCATCGGTGAACACACCGCCCTTGGTGAACACGGCACGTCCCTTGTCCAGCGCCGCCAGCGCCTCGCGCAGCGATCCGCACACCGTCGGCACCTTCTTCAGCTCCCGCGGCGGCAGGTCGTACAGGTTCTTGTCCATCGCCGCGCCCGGATGGATCTTGTTCTCGATCCCGTCCAGCCCCGCCATCAGCAATGCGCTGTACGCCAGATAGGGGTTCGCCGTCGCATCCGGGAAGCGTACCTCCACCCGCCGGCTCTTCGAACCCGTGCCATAGGGGATGCGGCAGCTCGCCGAGCGGTTGCGGCTGGAATAGGCCAGCAACACCGGCGCCTCATAGCCGGGCACCAGCCGCTTGTAGCTGTTGGTGCTCGGGTTGGTGAAGGCGTTCAGCGCCTTGGCATGCTTGATGATGCCGCCGATGAAGAACAGCGCCATCTCCGAAAGCCCGGCATAGCCCTCGCCGGCGAACAGCGGCTTCTTCCCGTCCCAGATGGACAGGTGCGTGTGCATGCCGCTGCCATTGTCCTCCTTGATCGGCTTCGGCATGAAGGTCGCGGTCTTGCCATAGGCCTGCGCCACCATGTGCACGACATATTTGTAGATCTGCATGCGGTCGGCGGTCTGCACCAGCGTGCCGAACTCCAGCCCCAGCTCATGCTGCGCCGCCGCCACCTCATGGTGATGCTTGTCGCACGGCAGGCCCATCTCCAGCATGGTCGAAACCATCTCCGCCCGCAGGTCCTGCGCGCTGTCCACCGGCGCCACCGGGAAATAGCCGCCCTTGGCGCGCGGCCGGTGCCCCAGATTGCCTTCCTCATATTTGGTGCCGGTATTGGTCGGCAGCTCGATGTCGTCCAGGCTGTAATGGCCGCCGGCATAGCTCTGGCCGAACCGCACATCGTCGAACACGAAGAACTCCGCCTCCGGCCCCACATAGGCGGTGTCGCCGATCCCGCTCGCCTTCAGATAGGCCTCCGCCCGCTTCGCCGTGGAACGCGGATCGCGCGAATAAAGCTCCCCGGTCGATGGTTCGACGATGTCGCAGAACAGGATCAGCATCGGCGTCGCGCTGAACGGGTCAACATAATGCGCATTGAGGTCGGGCTTCAGGATCATGTCGCTCTCGTTGATCGCCTTCCAGCCGGCGATCGAGGAGCCGTCGAACATGAAACCCTCGGTCAGATTGTCCTCGTCGACAACCCGCGTCGCCATGGTCAGATGCTGCCACTTGCCGCGCGGATCGGTGAAGCGAAGGTCAACCCATTCGATCTCCTTCTCTTTCATCAGCTTCAGCACGTCGCTCGGTTTCGTTGCCATGGGTCTCGGTTCCTCTCGTTGTTTTATGAATGAAATCAGATTGCGTCCGCGTCGCGCTCCCCGGTGCGGATGCGCATCGCCGTCTCCACCGGGATCACGAAAATCTTGCCGTCGCCGATGCGGCCCGTCCGCGCCGCCGTGGCGATCGCCTCCAGCACCCGCTCCACCTGGCCGTCATCCACCACCACCTCCAGCCGCACCTTCGGCAGGAAATCGACGATATATTCGGCGCCGCGATACAGTTCGGTATGCCCCTTCTGCCGGCCGAAGCCCTTCGCCTCGGTCACGGTGATGCCGGACACGCCGACATCGTGCAGCGCTTCCTTCACCTCGTCCAGCTTGAACGGCTTGATGATCGCTTCGATTTTTTTCACGGCCAATCCCTCTCTCGCCGCCAAGGCGGCGCTACCCTGCCCCCAACCGCAGCAAATGCCGTGCCAACCCCGGCGTCAAGGCAAATCACCGCGGATCGCCCCGTCACCTGCCTGTTTCACAAGCAAATGCCCAAATATCGCTCATTCGCGCGCACCAGAGGAACCGCAAGGCCCCCCGCGCCTTCCATAGGCTCCAGCAACGGAGCAACCCCATGTCCAGCATTCCCCAGCCGAAACCCCTTCGCGATCAGGCGATCGTCATCACCGGCGCCTCCAGCGGCATCGGCATGGCCACTGCACTGGCCGCCGCCCAACAGGGGGCCAGGGTTGCCCTGTTCGCCCGCACCACCACCGCGCTCGATGAAGTCGCCCAACAGATCCGCGCCGCCGGCGGCATTGTCCTTGTCCGCAGCGGCGACGTCGCCGACCGCGCCGCCCTCGAAGCGCTTGCCGAAGACACTTTTGCCGCCTTCGGTCGCATCGACACCTGGGTGAACAATGCCGGCGTTTCGATCTATGGCGCGATGGACCGGATCAGCGAAGCCGACCTGCGCCGCCTGTTCGACACCAACCTGTTCGGCGTCATCAACGGCAGCCTCGCCGCCCTGCCCCACCTCAAGGCCTCGGGCGGCACCCTCATCAACCTCGGCTCGCAACTCGCCGACATGGCCGTGCCCGTGCAGGGCTATTATGTCGCCTCGAAATTCGCGGTGAAGGGCTTCACCGACGCGCTGCGCCAGGAGCTGGAGCATGACCAGGCGCCGGTCGGCGTCACCCTCATCAAGCCCGCAGCCATCGGCACGCCCTTCCCCGACCACGCCAAAAACATCACCGGCCGCCGCGCCACCCTGCCCGCGCCCATCTATTCCCCGCACGATGTCGCCCGCACCATCCTCCACGCCGCGCAGACCCGCGTGCGCGACGCCTATGTCGGCGGTGCCGCCCCGGCATCGGTCGCCATGGGCCGGCTGTCGCCGAGGCTTGCCGACCTGTTCAGCGCGAAGGTCATGGCCGACACGATGACCGGCGAAGCGGCCCCGCCGCCGCCGGACAACCTCCACCACGGCCAGTCCGACGCGCGCCTCTTTGGCAAGCACGAGGAAAAGCGCATCCGCCGCAGCAGCTATACGGCGATGCGCACCCGCCCGATGACCACCTTCGCCGTCGGCGCCATGGCGCTCGGCGCGCTGCTCATCGGTCTGCGCAAGCGTCAGACCGTGGTGGCATAACCCCCGTCGACGGTGATGACACTGCCGCACAGATAGGCGCTCGCCCGGCTGCCCAGGAACAGCGCCACGCCAGCCATATCATCGGCATTGCCCCACCGCGCCATCGGCGTCACACCCAGCATGTCGCGGTCGATCGCGTCGGCGATCCCCGCGGTCATCTTCGACGGGAAATAACCCGGCGCGATCGCGTTCACCGCGACATGCCGCTTCGCCAGGTTCTTCGCCATCATCCGCGTCATGTGCAGCACGCCCGCCTTGGACGCGGCATAGCTGTAGGTCTCGATCGGGCTGACATGCTGGCCGTCGATGCTGCCGATGTTGATCACCCGCGCATGATCCTCAGGCGTTGCCCCGGCCTCCAGCAACGGCATCAGCCGCTGCGTCAGGAAGAAGACGGACTTCACGTTGATGTCCATCACCTTGTCCCAGCCGACCTCCGGGAAATCGTCGAACGGCGCGCCCCAGCTGGCGCCGGCATTGTTGAACAGCACATGCACCCGGTCGGTGTGCCTCGCCACTTCCGCCGCGAACCGGTCGATCTCCGCCATTTGGCTCAGGTCCGCCGGGATCGCCACCGCGGCCTCCCCCAGCGCCGCCGCCAGCCCCTCCACGTCGCTCGCCTTTCGGCTGGTCAGGATCACCCGCGCGCCATTCTCGACATAGGCCCGCGCGATCATCTCCCCGATCCCCCGGCTGCCCCCGGTGATCACCACCATCTTCCCCGCGACCGAAAAAAGCTGCTCGACCTTCACATCACCTCTCCCGCTGCCTGCGCCCGTGCCACCCGGCTCGCCTCCGCCGCCGGCAGCCGCCGCCACAATTGCCAGATGCAGAACAGGCTCAGCGGCGCCACCAGGAACAGCGCCATCACGCCCGTTGCCAGGCTGCCCGTCACCGCGCTCACCTTGCCGGTGAAATAGGGCCCCAGCCCCAGCCCGATCAGCGTCGTGCCGATGAAATAGGTCGCCGTCGCCGCGCCCCGCATCCGCGGCAGCACCAGGTCCTGGCTGGTCGCCGCGGCGATCCCCACATACATGCTGCCCACCACCGCCGGCACGATGTTGTACAGGTAAAACATCGTTGCACTGTCGGTGGTGAACATCAGCAGCACGAACGGCGCCGGCACCACGATCGCCAGGCTCGCCACCGCGATCCGCCCCGCCGGATGCCGGCCCTTCGCCCAGTCGGACAATCGCCCGCCCATCACCACGCCCAGGAACCCGCCGGCGGCGCCGCTGCCGCCCAGGATCAACCCCGCCACCGCCGGCGTCGCCCCCAGCTCGCGGATGGCATAGGGCGCCGCCCAGAAGCCCAGCGAGTAACCGACGAACGCCGTCGTGCCGAATCCCACCACCAGAAACAGGAAACTCGGCGTCCCCCAGATCAGCGCGAAGGTGGCGGGGTCACGCTCCCGCAACCCCTGCGCCCAGGTCGTCACGGCATAGGCACCCGTGCACAGCGCGCCCCATTGCAGCTTGTCGCCGAAGGTATTGCCGGAAACCCGCGCCATCAGCACCGCGAACAAGGTCCAGCCCAGCAGCGCCGCCACATTCACCATCAGCGCCCGCCGGCCATATTTCGCCGCATGCAGCAGCGTCAGCGGCGGCAGCACGCTGGTCAGATCCTCCCAGAACTTGCCCCACACATTCGTCGCAGGCGGCGTCACCATCCCGTCCGCCAGCCCGCGCACCGGCTCGCGCAGGGTGGAGACCCACAGCGCCAGCAGCAACCCCGGAATGCCCACCGCCAGGAACGCCGCCTGCCACCCCACCAGCCCCATCGGGCCGCCGCCGGGAAACGCCTCGTTCCACTGCTGCTTCACCACCGCGCCGATGAACAGGCTCACCCCGCCACCGATGTAAAGGCCCGACGAATAGATGGCGAGCGCGGTTGCCCGTTTCTCCTTCGGGAACCAGTCGCTCAGCATGCTGAATGCCGCCGGGCTGGCCGACGCCTCGCCGATCCCCACCCCCACCCGCGCCGCCGCGAGGCCCGTGAAACTGGTGGCAAATCCGCTCAGCGCCGTCATCCCGCTCCACAGCGTCAGGCCCAGCGCCAGCAGCCGCGTGCGCACCCAATTGTCCGCCAGCCGGCCCAGCGGAATGCCGAACAGGGCGTAAAAGACCGCGAACGCCGTGCCATAGAGGAACCCCATCTCGACATCGCTGACCCCCAGGTCGCGCTTGATGTCCTCCGCCAGGATCGAGATGATCTGCCGGTCGATGAAGTTGAACATGTAAACGAGCACGAGCACCGACAGCACATACCAGGCATAGCGCCCGCCCACCTGCTCGCGCGCCGCCGCCTGGTCGGCTTCGCTCATCTCCCCCTGCCCGGCCATGTCTCTCTCCCCCGTCGGGCTTCGCCCCTGTTCGCGTTACCGGCAGCGCCGGATCGGTCGTCCACGTTCGTCGATGCACGGATCGCCGATCTGCGGCACCGTCACCCAGTTGCGGTCCACCGCGAACCCGCGCTCGTTGCCGCTGAAATCCGCCAGGCTCTTGCGGATGTCCGGCACCGCCGCCAGCGCCGCCGCCCCCAGCCGGCCCTTGCGCACCCGCAGTGCCTCCCGCCCCACCAGCGCCGCCGTCTCGCAGAACGCCCGTTGCGCATCGAAACTGGCATAGCTCTGATAGGTGCGCGTGGTATAGCTGTCGAACTCGCGCTGCGCCGTCTTCGCGCCTTTCACCCGGCGGTAATATCCCTGCATGCCGCGCATCGCGCCCACCAGTTCATCCGAATGATGGCGCAGGAAATCATTGTAGTTGCGCACCGTCGCCAGGAACGGCGACTTCTGGCACTGCAACGCCGCAACGTTCAGCGCGGCGCGCATCGACCATACCGCATTGGCCTGCGATTCCGCGGAGGTCGGGTTCACCAGCTTCACCTCCGTCGGGATCATCGTCGCCCACAGCGGTGCACCCGCGGCGAGGAACACCCCCACCGGCATGCATCGGAACAGATATTTCAAGGACAAAGCACGCGTCCTGCCACGGAGAAGGCGGGCCGGTTCGCTGACCCGGCCCGCATCCACCTCAACCCAGAATCTTGCCCAGCTGCAGCGCGATCCCCATGTCGCCTTCCACCTTCAGCTTGCCCATCATGAACGCCATCTGCGCATTCTGCTTGCCAGAGGCGATGTCGACGAAATCCGCCATGCTCACCTTCACGCGGCAATCGGTGTCGCCATTGTCGTTGCTCACCGTCGCCGGGCTGGCCTTGCCGTCGATCCGCACCGCGCCATCGTCACCGAAATCGAACGTCACAACCTTGCCGGCGATGCCGCCGTTCGCTGCGACCTTCTCGGCCATTCCCGCGGTGATGTCTGCCAGGCTCATGCTTCACTCCCTCATTCTTCTGGTCAATGATGGCGCTGACAAACCCGCTTTGCGCGCATTTTGCAAGCCGCTTCATCGCCCGTGGCCAACGGACCGCCCATCAAGGCAAGCACCATACCATGCAGCCACAAAAAAGAAGGGCCGCCGAACGGCGACCCTTCCCAATCCAGCGGTAAAGCCGAATTACTTGGCGGCAGGCGCTTCGGCCGGCGCGGCCGGAGCAGCAGCGGCATCAGCGGCCGGAGCGGCAGCGGCGTCAGCAGCCGGAGCGGCCATGGCGTCCGTCGCCGGAGCGGCAGCGGCATCAGCAGCCGGAGCAGCGGCCATGTCGGTCGCCGGAGCGGCTTCGGTGGCGGCCGGCGCTTCCGCAGCGGCTTCCTTCTTTTCGCCGCAGGCGACGACGAGCAGCGCAACGCCGGCAACGATCGAAGCGGCCTTCACCTTTTGAAGCAGTTCACCCATTCTCTGACTCCTGTTTATTTCTTATCCACGTGGAAGGTTCTCGGAAAGGATCTGGCTCAGCCCTGACCCCGAACCGTCGCCCCCTTTAGCGACAAAGTTTCATCGCCTCAAGCATCTTGATACATCATTTCTCCAGCGTCGGAAATCGAGTGCAGAAACGCCTCCCTCCCCGCCGCCAGCGCCGCATCCAGCGCCGCCATGTCCGCCGCCACCCCCAGCGCCGCCAGGCTGGTCACCCCCCGGTCGGCGATGCCGCACGGCACGATGCCCGAATAAGCCGCCAGATCGGGCGAGACATTCAACGCCATGCCGTGGAACGCCACCCAGCGCCGGATGCGCACCCCGATCGCGCCGATCTTCGCCACCGTGCCCCCCTCCCGCACCCAGATGCCGGTGTCGCCAGCGATGGTGAAGGCCGCCACCCCCAGCCGCGCCAGCGCGCCCACCGCCCACCCTTCCAACGCCGCGACATAGCCGCGCACATCCCGCCGCCGCGCGCCCAGGTTCAGCACCGGATACACCACCCGCTGCCCCGGCCCGTGCCAGGTATGGCGCCCGCCCCGCCCGGTCCGCACCAAGGGAATGTCCGGCCGCCCGACATGCTCCGCCGGGTCCGCGCTGGTGCCCGCGGTATAGACGCTGGCATGCTCCACCAGCCAGATCAGCTCGCGCGCCTCCCCGCGCGCTACCGCCTCGGCCCGCGCCTCCATCGCAGCCACGCCGGCGGCATAGTCCAGCAACCCCGGTTCCACCCGCCACGCCGGCGTCGGATGTTCGGTCACTGCGGCGGCTCGGGTTCGGACAGGTCCGGCACCACCGGCGCCTCCGGCACCGCCATGTCCTCCATTGCCTGCAACGCCGCGTCGCCCGCGGCGTCCAGCGCCGCCTCGTCCGCGATCGGCGGCGCCTCCACCCGCACGCCCTGCGCCATCGCCCCGGTCTTCACCAGCGCCGCCCGCATGAAATCGCGCCAGATCAGCGCCGGCAGGCCGCGGCCGCTGACCCCCTTCATCGGCTGGTTGTCGTCATTCCCCACCCACACGCCCACCACCAGGTCGCCGGCGAACCCCACGAACAGCGCGTCGCGGTGGTTCTGCGTCGTGCCGGTCTTGCCGTAGGCGCGGATCGGCAGCTTCGCGGTCGAGCCGGTGCCGTTGCGGATCACCGTCTCCAGCAGTTGCAGCATCGATTCCCGCGCCGGCCACGCCGGCAACGGCCGGTTGTCCACCGCCCGCTGCCCCGCCAGCCCCGTCGCCACCACCGGGTAGCGGCCCGACGCCACGGCGGCATAGGCGCTCGTCAGCTCCATCAGCGTCATCGGGCTGGTCCCCAGGGCCAGGCTGGGCCAGGGGTTCAAATAGCTTTTCACCCCCAGCTTGCGCGCCTCGGCGATCACCGCCTCACTCCCCACCGCCTGCTGCAACCGGATCGCCGCGATGTTGCTGCTCGCCGCGAACGCCGTGCGCAGGTTGATGAGGCCGCGATATTTCTCCTCGTCATTCTTCGGCGCCCAGTCGCCGATCATGATCGTCGGGCTGTCATCCACCTGGCTGTCCAGCGTGAAGCCCCGCTCCAGCGCCGCCAGATAGACGAACAGCTTGAAGCTGCTCCCCGGCTGCCGCTTCGCCTGCGTCGCCCGGTTATACTGGTTGCGCGCATAGTCGCGCCCCCCCACCAGCGCCACCACCTCCCCGTTCATCCGCATCGCCACCAGCGCCGCCTCGCTCGCCCCCTGCCAGCTGCCGTCACCCTTCAGGATGCGCTCCACCGCATCCTCGGCATATTTCTGCAACACGCTGTCCAGCGTGGAGGTCACCTTAACCTCGCCGAACTGCTCCTCGTTCGCCGCCCGCGCCTGCGGCAGCACCCAGTCCGCGAAGTAACTGCCCCCCGGCAGCTCCTCCCGCCCCGGCGTATAGCGCGGATAGCGCACCGTCGCCGCCTGGGCCGGCGTCAGGAAGCCCGCGTCCACCATCGCCGCCACCACCACCCGGGCGCGCGCCGTCGCGCCCTCGATGTTGCGGCTCGGGTCCAGCCGGCTCGGCGCCTTCACCAGCCCCGCCAGCATCGCCGCCTGCCCCACCGTCAGCCGTTCCGGCGTGGTGTCGAAAAAGGTCCGCGCCGCCGCCGCCAGCCCATAGGCGCCATCACCGAAATAGACGCTCGACAGGTAGCGGCTGAAAATCTCGTCCTTGCTCAGCCAGCTCTCCAGCCAGAAGGCGATCAGCACCTCCTGCACCTTGCGCTTGTAGCTCCGGTCCATGGTCAGGAAGCTGTTCTTCGCCAGCTGCTGCGTGATCGTGCTGCCGCCCTGGCGCACGTCGCCCGCCTTCACATTGGTGAACAGCGCCCGCGCCAGCCCCAGCGGATCGACCCCCAGATGGTCATAAAATCGCCGGTCCTCGATCGCCATGAACGCCTGGCGCACATGCGCCGGCAGCTTCGAGGCGACCACCGGCGCCTCCTGGTAGCTCCCCTGCCGCGCGATCGGCCGGCCTTCCGCCGTCAGGATCACCAGCGCATTGTCCTTGCGCGGCTCCAGCGCGGCGCTCAGTGGCGCGGTAAAGAACAGCCAGGCGAAGGCCGCCAGAAAGACCAGCACGCCGGCCGCCAGCCCGATCCGCACCCAGAACCAGGCACTCCGCCGGCGCGGCGCGTCGTCCTCAGCCTCCGCCTCCTGCAACCACGGCTCGCTCAACGGAGGAAAGTTCCTGTCACAACCCCCCTATTAACCACCCTCGCGGCGATACGCCAGAGAGCGCATCGCGCACACCCCGCGGCAGCCGACCCCGGTTCCGGTCCGATGCCGTCGGCCCGCGACGCGTTCCGGCGTCATCGGCGCGTCACAAGACCTTCGCTGCACTGCAACACAGCCCGGGCAAGGGCGTGCAACCTCATGAAAGTTGCTGCCATGAAATATCTGCTTCTCGCCGCGACTTTGCTCGCCACGCCCACGTTCAGCCAGACACCCGCCGCCACGACAGCGGCGGAGGAGGAGGTGGGCGAAATCATCGTCACCGCGCAGAAAAGCGCCCAGAAGCTGATCGACGTGCCCGTCACCATCACCGCCTACAGCGGCGAAACCCTGCAACGCCTCGGCATCGGCCAGTTCGACCAGCTTTCCGCCTTCGTCCCCGGCCTGAACATCCAGGAACAGTCGCCCAACAACCCCGGCTTTGTCATCCGTGGCATCACGTCCGACAGCGGCAGCGCGCAGGAGGCCGCCCGCGTCACCGTCTATTACAACGGTGTCGATGTCAGCCGCTCGCGCGGCAGCTATTTCGACCTGTTCGACCTCGAACGCGTCGAGGTCGTGAAAGGCCCGCAGGCGACGCTGTTCGGCACCGCGTCGGCCATCGGCGCGGTCAGCGTGATCAGCGCCCGCCCAAGCCCGGGGACCAGCGGCAACCTGTCCGCCGCCTATGGCAATTTCGAACAGTTCCGCCTGTCCGGCATGCTCAACAGCGCCGGCGAGCAATGGGGCGCGCGCCTCGCCTTCGCCGTGAAGAAACGCGACGGCGTCGTGCCCAACCTCTCCGGTCTGCCGGGCAGCAACCGCCCCGCCGGCCCCAAGAGCGAGGATCTGAACGGCCAGGACCAGATCGGCGTCCGCGGTTCGCTGTTTGCGCAGTTCAGCGACAGCCTGCGCGCCGACCTGATCGTCACCTATGATGGCCAAAAAGCCCCCGGCACCGCCTTCAAATCGGGCAACCTGCCCCCCACCGGCGGCAACACCAGCCCCTATGCCCCGGCGGAGCTCGGCGGCTCGCCCTTCAGCGCGCAGGTCCTCGGCGCCCCGGCGCTCGGCCTCAACCGCAACGTCTGGGACGTGAACCTGACGCTGCGCTGGAAACCCGACGCCTCGCCCTTCAGCGTCACCAGCATCACCGGCTGGCGCCGCTTCGACAGCCTCGAAGTGTTCGATGCCGACGGCTCCCCCGCCTGGTTCCTGGAATTCGCCGAGGACGCGCGCGGCCGCCAGCTCAGCCACGAAACCCGCGTCAACTATGACGGCGACCGCATCCGCGGCTTCGTCGGCGCCAACATCTTCCACGAAACCGGCAGCCAGCGCGTGCCCTTCAGCACCGAGGAAGGCACCTACCTCCAGTGCGCCGCCCGCCTCATCCCCGGACTGCCCTGCGTCGACGCCGGCGGCACCGTGCGCGCCAACGCCGCCACCGCCCTCCTCACGCGCGGTGCCGCCACCGTCCTCCCCTATTCATCCGAATTCAGGAATGAGGGCGACATCACGACAGGCGGGATCTTCGCCGACATCACCGTCCTCCCCACCCCGCGGCTCGAACTCACCGCCGGCGCCCGCCTGCTGTGGGAACGTCGCACCAGCGGCTATTTCGCCCGCCAGCCGAACAGTGTCATCACCCGCGCGCCGCTGCTCCCCATCGTCGATACCGGCGGCGCCACCTTCACCGCGCGCGACACCAGCGACGCCTTCCTGCCGCGCTTCAACGCGCTGTTCCGCGCCACCGACCGCATCAACTTCTACGCCACCATCAGCAAGGGCCGCCGCAGCCCCATCGTGCAGCTCGCCAGCGCCCCCGGTCCCGTGCCCGCCCGCACCAACATCCCGGCGGAAACCGTCTGGAACTATGAAGGCGGGGTGAAGGCCGGCTTCGGCGCGATCAGCGGCTCGCTCGGCATCTTCCACCAGACCTACGACAATTTCCAGGTGCAGATTTCCGAGGGCGGCCGCGTCGTCACCCGCAACGCCGGCAGCGCGAAAAACACCGGCGTGGAGGCGGAGCTGAACGCCCGCCCCATCCCGCAGCTGCTGCTGTTCGGCAATGTCGGCTATATCGATGCCAAGATCGACAATATCCCGCAGAACGGCATTTTCGCCGGCCAGCGCTTCCGCCTGCAACCCAAATGGCAGGCCGCCGCCGGCGCCACGCTCACGCTGGGCCTGACCGAGACGATCGACTTTGTCGCCACCCCCACCGTCACCCACCGCAGCAGCCTGTTCTTCGAACTGCCCAACCGCCCCAATATCGCCCAGGGGCCCGTCACCCTCGTCAACCTGCGCGCCGGCGTGCAGGCCAGCGACGGCCGCTGGCAGCTGACCGCCTTCGCCAACAACCTGACGGACAAGGAATATCTGCTCGACGCCGGCAACACCGGCGGCGCCTTCGGCACCCCCACCTTCATCCGCGGCCTCCCCCGCCTCTACGGGCTGGAGGCCACCGTCCGTTTCTGACCAGCCCGTCGCCCGCTCCCGCATCGCGCCTCAGGCGCGCTACCGCGTCGCGCCTCAGGCGCGCTCCCGAGTCGCGCTGAACCGCAGCCCCGGGTTGCGGTCGGCGGTGTACTTCAGCTCCCAGCCGTCGCGCGCCAGATACACCGGCGCGCCGTCGCGATCCTCGGCGCAGGCGCTGCGGTTCGCCTCCACGAACGCCTTCAACACCGCCGGATCATCCGCCGAAATCCAGCGCGCCGTCTCGAACGGGCTCGGCTCGAACTCGGCCGCCACATTATACTCGGCCTCCAGCCGCGCGATCAGCACGTCCAGCTGCAAGGCCCCCACCACGCCGACGATCCAGGCGCTGCCGATCATCGGCCGGAACAGCTGCGTCACCCCCTCCTCCGCCATGTCGGTCAGGGCACCCCGCAGCTGCTTCGACCGCGTCGGGTCCAACAACCGCACCCGCCGCAGGATTTCCGGCGCGAAATTGGGGATGCCCGTGAAGTTCAGCATCCGCCCCTCGGTCAGCGTATCCCCCACCCGCAGCACGCCATGGTTCGGGATGCCGATGATGTCGCCCGGAAACGCCTCCTCCGCCAGGTTGCGGTCGCGCGCCATGAACAGGATCGGGCTGTGCACCGCGATCATCTTGCCGGTGGACACCTGCTTCAGCTTCATGCCCCGCCGGAACCGTCCCGAACACAGCCGCATGAAGGCGATCCGGTCGCGATGCTGCGGGTTCATGTTCGCCTGCACCTTGAACACGAACCCCGCCACTTCCGGCTCGTCCGGCATCACCGCCGCCGGCAGCGCCGGCTGCGCCCGCGGCCCCGGCGCCAGCAACGCCAGCGCCGCCAGCAGCTGCTCCACCGTCAGGTCGCGCAACGCCGAGCCGAACAGCACCGGCGTCTGGTTCCCCGCGCGGTAACTCTCCGCGTCCAGCGCGCCATAGCCCCCCAGCGCCAGCGCCGCCTCCTCCCGGAACGCCGCCGCCTCGTCCGCCCCGATCGCCGCATCCAGCGCCGGATCCGCCAGCCCCGCGAACCGCCGCACCCCGCCGCCGGGCAGCAGCAGGCTGTGGCTCGCGAAATCCCACACCCCTTTCAGCGTGCCCCCCATCCCCACCGGCCAGGTCAGCGGCGTCACGTCCAGCGCCAGCGTGTCCGCCACCTCGTCCATCAGGGCAAAGGCGTCGCGCCCCTCCCGGTCCACCTTGTTCACGAAGGTGATGATCGGCACGTCGCGCAGCCGGCACACCTCGAACAGCTTCCTCGTCTGCGCCTCGATGCCCTTCGCCGCGTCGATCACCATCACCGCCGAATCCACCGCGGTCAGCGTGCGATAGGTGTCCTCGCTGAAATCCTCGTGCCCCGGCGTGTCCAGCAGGTTGAAGGTGATGTCGTCGCGCTCGAAGGTCATCACGCTCGACGTCACGCTGATGCCGCGCTGCTGCTCGATCTTCATCCAGTCGCTCGCCGCCCGCCGCCGGTCGCCGCGCGCCCGCACCTCGCCGGCGATGTGGATCGCCCCGCCGGCCAGCAGCAGCTTCTCGGTCAGCGTCGTCTTGCCCGCGTCGGGGTGCGAAATGATGGCAAAGGTGCGCCGTTCGTTGGTCGCAGCCATGGGTCGTCCTGTCGTGTCTGGAAAGCGCGCGCCCTTCGCATGCCCATCGCCACGCTGCAAGCACCGCAAAATATTGCACACGGACTCTTGCCACACGACTCGACCACGGGTTAAAAGGCCGCGTGTGTCGTGATCGGGGGATTCAATGCCGATTCAAGACTCTAGGGTAAGGCGTTCACTTCTGAGTCTAGCCGCGCTGGCCGCCGCATCCCTCGCCGCGCCCGCCGCCGCCGCCAGCCTGGTCGGCCAGCCCAAATATGCCGCCGCCCTCATCGACGCGAAATCCGGCGAACTCCTCTACTCCCGCATGGCGGACGAACCCCGCTATCCCGCCTCCATCACCAAGGTGATGACCCTCTACCTCGCCTTCGAACAGCTCGCCGCCGGCCGCCTCCGCCTCGATGACCGCCTCACCGTCAGCCGCTTCGCCGCCAACCAGCGCCCCTCCCGCCTCGGCCTCCGCCCTGGCACCACCATCAGCGTGGACGAGGCGATCCGCGCCATCGCCTGCAAAAGCGCCAACGACATGGCGGTCGCGCTTGCCGAACGCCTCGCCGGCTCCGAATCCGCCTTTGCCGAGCTGATGACGCTGCGCGCCCGCCAGCTCGGCATGGCCAACACCAGCTTCTACAACGCCTCCGGCCTGCCCGATGCCCGCCAGCTCACCACCGCGCGCGACATCGCCACCCTCAGCCGCGCCATGATCCGCAGCTTCCCGCAATATTATGGCTATTTCCAGCAGCCGTCCTTCACCTACGGCCCCACCATCATGCAGAACCACAACCATCTTCTGCGCACCATGCCCGGCGTCGATGGCATCAAGACCGGCTTCACCAACGCCGCCGGCTTCACGCTCGCCGCGTCGGCCGTCCGCGATGGCCGGCGCCTGGTCGCCGTCGTCCTCGGCGCCCCCGCCCGCCGCGCGCGGGACAGCAATGTCGAATCGCTCCTCAACGCCGGTTTCGACGTGCTCTCCGCCCGCACCCGCGGCGCCCGCGTCGCCGTCGCCGACCTGCTCGCCGAACCCGGCGACCTCAACGATGAACTGCTGACCGGCCTCGTCGAACAGGGCAGCGCCGACCCGCAACCCCGGGCGCTCAGCCGCGTTACCTACCGTCCCCGCTGATCAAGGCATCGCCCATGCGCCCGCTTCTGCTCGCCGCCCTCCTCACCACGGCCGCCACGGCGGTCGCCGCCCAAACCGTCATCCAGGCCCCCTTCGATCCCGCGCCCCCGCCGGTCAGCCTCCCCAACCTCAGCCTTGCGCAATCCCCCGCCGCCCCCCCTGGCGGAGACGAGCAATACCAGCCCTCGGTCGGCCAGCCCGGCAAAGACGTCATCTGGGTCCCCACGCCCGACGGCCTCGTCACCGCCATGCTCACCGTCGCCGCCGTCACCAAGGATGACTATGTCGTCGATCTCGGCAGCGGCGACGGCAAGATCGCCATCGCCGCCGGCAAGCAGTTCGGCGCCCGCGCCCACGGCATCGAATACAACCCGGACCTCGTCGCGCTCGCCCGCCGCGCCGCCGCCCGCGCCGGCGTCGCCAACCGCGTCACCTTCGCCCAAGGCGACATCTTCAAGAGCGACTTCACCCGCGCCACCGTCGTCACGCTCTACCTGCTCCCCAACCTCAACCTGAAACTCAAACCCATCCTGCTGGCCATGAAGCCCGGCACCCGCATCGTCAGCCACGCCTTCAACATGGGCGAATGGCAGCCGGACCGCACCATCCGCACCGATGACGCCACCGGCTATTACTGGGTCGTCCCCGCGAAAGCTGAAGGTCGCTGGGCGTTCGAGATCGGCGGTGACCGCTTCACCGCCCGCCTGTCGCAACAATATCAGATGCTCACCAGCGACGGCGCCTTCCGCGACGGCAAGATGACCGGCACCGCCATCACCCTCACCCGCACCGACGGCCGCATCCTCGAAGGCCAGCTCACCGGCGACACGATCACCGGCGGCGGCTGGCAGGCGAAACGGGTGAATTGACCCGCCACACCCCTCCTGCCCGGCGAAGCGGAGAGCGGGAGTCGAAGACGACGCACAGCGTCAGCGGCGGCTCGCGCGACAGCGCGGCGGGGGTGGGTGTGCACAACGCGCGTTTTACCCCCCCACGCAATCGCAGCAAACCCAACCTGGCGGACTCAAAGACGACGCGAAGCATCAGCGATGGAGTGGGGTGCTGCCGCACCGCACGAAAATCCCCTCCCCCCACGCGAAGCGTAGAGTGGGGGAGTCGAAGACGACGCGCAGCGTCAGCGTCAGGGTGGGGGGGTGCCGCAAAGCACGCAAATCGCGTTGACCTTCTGTTGCCTTCCGCTCACGAGAGGGCCGGGGGCGGGGCGTGCCAGGGGCGAGCGGCACGCTCCCCGTGGCAACACCCGACGCCCCCTTCCCCACGCGGGAGTCTGTCAATATTTCCGATGGCAGAGCTAGCAGTGCAAACCTGCAGGCTGGAACGCCTGATATTGCCATCACTTTCGCAGTCTCGGCCTCTTCCCTTTCCACCCGATTCCGCGTTACGTTCAGAACAGTGGCAGCAAGACTCTATCACAGGATGGGAAACCCGCTTGATGGAGATTGATTAATGGTTAAATTATCAGATGGCATTGAAGCCAAAAGCCTCATAGGCATCATTATCGCGCCGGCGATGATTTTTTTCATCATAGCCGTTGAGTACATCAATAATATTTGGATTGTCATATTCATCTCGATTATTATTTTAATTGTTACAGCAAATTTAGCCCTTAGAATTGAAAGAAAATATAGATCTATAAACAGTGGTAAAAAAATGGAGAAATAACTTTGACCATGAATTTATCATTGCAATGGAACTACCGTGAAAATTCGAGCAAAGTCCATTAGATCAACAGGCCTGCGACAAGGCCCGCTTCTAATCCCGCATGTTCGGAAGGTTCATGCAGACCAATCCCATCGGCTACGACGATGGCATGAATATGTATGCCTATGTGGGGGATGATCCGGTGAATGGTCGGGATCCGAGTGGGATGAGCAGGCGTCATCACCGTAACCGCCCAATGCTTATCCGTAAGACCCCAACAAAACATCGCCCATCTCCAAAAAAAGCAGCCTTGAATAACATATCAGTCTGATTAATAATCGTTTGCCAATAATTCTTAGTCACGCAGTATTGCATACGTATAAAGCGCTAGGCAGCTCACAATTATAAGCGCGTAGGGGAGCATAACGAAACCTTGCATGGCGGCACCGATCAGTTGTCTCGTGCCATTGATGCGAGCGTACCGCTCAAACCATTTGGCGTATATCTGCAAAGGATGGACGACGATGATCTCCCCGCGGAAATGCCTCTCCAGCTCTTGGATGCGAAGGCGGAGCGCATACTGAAAAATCTTCCAACTGGCCTCGAGATACCAAAAGCAAAGTGCAAACCCGGCCACGACGAGCAGGATCACCGGCGATTCTCCCTTCTGAAATCCTAGCGCGATGGCTCCCGCCGCGCCCGCCGAAATCCATCCCTTGATCGTCAGAGAACGGCGATCGTAATCCTCGTATTGGTCCTGTAGCTTCATGTACTCATCCTTGAGGAACTTGTCGCGCTCGACATCGTCCATAATAGCCTCCCTGATCGCGCCGGCTAGCGAAATACATCGGGGACGATAATAACATCGGAGCGGTGAACTGTCCTAGGTTTTCCAGAGGCTGAAATTACGGTGGGAATTACGGTGATGTTGTGGACGGTGTTCTGTTAAGGGTTTGATTCGGCTATTACGTTTTAACTCACGAGCGACCGGCGACGGCTGGCGATCCAGAGCTGCAGCGATTTGCCGAATCGATTGCCCGGCTTCGCAAAGCCGGGCAATCGAACAGCGCTACTCAAGCGAAAGCTGAATGTATCTCGACATGACACCATCTGTCTGAGGTGTTGCACTTCCTTCGGGAACTCAGAGAAGCCCATTCGACACTCACCGCGAAGCACCCCCCTGCCGCCTCCGCAAATTCCCCCGCGACAGCTCGCTCACCCGCGCCTTCCCCAGCAACCGCATCCCGCGCTCGATCTCGTCGCGTAGCGTCCCCAGCGCCCGCTCCACCCCCGCCTGCCCGCCGGCCGCCAGCGCGTAGAGGTAGAGCCGCCCGCCCGACACCGCCCGCGCCCCCACGCTCAGCGCCTTCAGCACATGCGTGCCCCGCGTCACTCCGCCGTCGCAGATAACCTCCACCCGGTCACCCACGGCATCGACGATCTCGGCCAACTGGTCGAACGGCGCCCGCGCGCCGTCGAGCTGTCGGCCGCCATGGTTGCTCACCATGATCGCCGACGCCCCGATCTCCACCGCCCGTCGCGCGTCCGCCACGCTCATCACGCCCTTCAAACAGAAAGGCCCGCCCCAAGCCGCGCGGATCGCCTCGGCATCCGCCCAGGACATCGTGGGGTCGAGCATGGTGTTGAAATAATCCTGCACCGACACCGAGGTTTTCGACCCTTCCACCAAATGGCTTTCCAGGTTGGGCAGCGCGAACCGCTCGCGGAACAGGTAGTTCAGCGTCCAGCGCGGGTGCAGCGCGAAACTCACCGCGCTGGCGGGCGTCAGCTTCGGCGGGCTGGTGAACCCCGTCCGCTTGCACCGCTCCCGATTGCCACTGACGATCGTATCCACCGTCAGCGCCAGCGCATCGAAGCGTGCCGCCTTCGCCCGTTCGATCAGCGCCGCGTTCAACCCCTTGTCGCGGTGATAATAGAATTGGAACAGCTTCGGACCGTCGCTCGCCGCACCGATCTCTTCCAGCCCCACCGTCGCCAGGCTGGAAATGCCAAAGAACGTCCCATATCTCGCCGCCGCGGCCGCCACCGCGCGCTCGCCCCGCCAGTGGAACAGCCGCTGCAATGCCGTCGGGCTGGCGAACAGCGGCATCGCGATCCGCCGCCCCAGCACCTCCACCGACAGGTCGACCTCGGTGGTCCCCGCCAGCACATCGGGCACCAGATCGACGTCGTCATAGGCTTGCGTATTCCGCCGCCGCGTCACCTCATCGTCCGCCGCGCCATCGATGTAATGGAACACCGGAAACGGCAGCCGCCGCCGCGCCAGCTCCCGAAAATCCCCGACATTGTGACAATCCGCCAGGCTCATCACCAACGGATAGGACGGCCCCGGACGTTTCATCATCAACCCATAGCGTCGCGCACTGCCCGGCGCGACTCCCCGTTCGCACGGGCGCGACGACGCATGGATATTTATGGGTCGATTTGCGGCTATGGTTTCACTCATGGATATTTACGGGTATAGATATGGATATGCCCATCAATACGGCCTCACTGGTCATCACCCCGCAAATGCTCTCGCTCATCGCCGAGATCGACGAGTTCAAAGGCGCGTGGCGCGCACTGGGGACTCTTGCACCTGATCGTCTTTCGGCGTTGCGGCGCGTGGCGACGATTGAAAGCATCGGCTCTTCGACGCGGATCGAGGGAAGCAGGCTGTCTGACGGCGATGTCGAGCGGCTGCTGTCCAACATCGAAGTCCGCCACTTCGCCACCCGCGACGAGCAAGAGGTGGCGGGCTACGCCGAAGTCATGGAAACCATCTTCGCCTCGTTCGACGCGATGGCGCCGACCGAGAACCACATCAGGCAACTGCACCGCGACCTGCTGGTTCACAGCAGCAAGGATGCGCGCCATCGCGGCAGCTACAAGACCAGCACCAACCATGTCAGCGCCTTCAATGCCGACGGCAAGGAAATCGGCATCGTGTTCCAGACGGCGACGCCGTTCGACACGCCGCGCTTGATGGCGGAGCTGGTCGAATGGCTGAACGAGACGCTCGATCAGAAGCAGCTTCACCCGCTTCTTGTGACGGCCATCTTCATCGTCGTCTTTCTCGAAATCCATCCGTTTCAGGACGGCAATGGCCGCCTGTCGCGGGTGCTCACCACCTTGCTGTTGCTGCGCAGCGGCTATGCCTATGTGCCCTATTCCTCGCTCGAAAGCGTGATTGAGGCCAGCAAGGAAGGCTATTATCTCGGGCTTCGCCGGACGCAGGGGACAATCCGCAGCGACGCGCCCGCATGGGAGCCATGGATCGTCTATTTCCTCCAGTCGCTACGCCAGCAAAAAACAAGGCTAGAGGCGAAACTGGCCCGCGAACGGTTGATGGTAGAGCGATTGCCGGAACTTGCACTTCAGATTCTCGATCTGGCGAAAGCACATGGGCGCATCACCAACAGCCAGGTCGTCGCCCTGACGGGCGCAAACCGCAACACGGTGAAGAAGCATTTGCAGCTGCTGGTATCGGCCCGCCACCTTGTCCAGCACGGCAGCGGCAAGGCGACATGGTACAGCCGCGCCTGACAGCTTTGGCTCAGAGGGGCGCATGGCCAACGCGCCCGCCAGAAACGTCCGAAGCGCCCGCGAAACTCGCGCGAGGTACGCCAAACCGCTCAAAGCTGAAAGTACCAGAGACCCCTCAGCCGCTGTTCCTGAGCGCCGTCGCAATCGCATTGATCGACAGCAGGATGCCCTCCTTCACCCGCTCGTCCGCCTCGCCGCAGCGGAACCGCCGCAGTAGCTCGATCTGCAACAGGTTCAGCGGCTCGATATAGGGCAGCCGCAACCTTATGCTGGCATCCAGCGCCGGATTGTCCGCCAGCAACCGCGCCTGGCCGCTGATCGCCAGCAGCCCGTCATGCGCCCGCTGCCAGCTCTCCCGGATGCGCGGAAAGATGGCGTCGGCCAGCGCCCGGTCGTCCACCAGCCCGGCATAGCGCGCCGCGATCCCCATGTCCGATTTCGCCAGCACCATTTCCATGTTGGCGAGCGTGGTGCGAAAGAAGGGCCAGGCCGCATGCATCTCCCGCAGCAGGCCATGGTCCGGAAAGGCCGCAAACGCCGCCCCCGTGCCGAACCAGCCGGGCAGCATCACCCGCGCCTGCGCCCAGCTGAACACCCAGGGGATCGCGCGCAAATCCTCGATCGCGTCGCTCTTGGTGCGGCTCGCCGGTCGGCTGCCGATGCGCAGCTCGGCGATCTCGCGGATCGGCGTCATCCCGCGGAAAAACACCCGGAACCCCCCGGTCCCATACACCAGGGCGCGATAGGCCGCGAAGGCATCGGCGGACAGCCGCTCCATCGCCGCCGTGAACCGCGCGCGATCCGCCGCCGACAGCGGATCGCCCTCCACGCTCGCCAGCAGCGTCGCCGCCGCCATCGCCTCCAGGTTCGCCGCAGCGCTCTCCCGCGTGCCATATTTGGCGGCGATCACCTCCCCCTGCTCGGTGATGCGGATGCGCCCCTGCACCGTCCCCGGCGGCTGGGCGCGGATGGCGGCAAAGCTGCTGCCCCCGCCCCGCCCCACCGCGCCGCCGCGGCCATGGAACAGCTGCATCGTCACGCCAGCGTCGGCAAACACCGGCGCCAGCGCCAGCCCCGCCTGGTGCAGGCTCCATACCGAGGTCAGGTAGCCGCCATCCTTGTTGCTGTCGCTATAGCCGACCATCACCTCCTGATAGCCGCGCGCCCGCGCACAGGCCGCCATCTCGGGCAGCGCGAAAAAGGCCCGCATCACCCCCGGCGCCGCCTGCAAATCCTCGATGGTCTCGAACAGCGGCACCGGCATGATCGCGCACTCGGGCGCCGCGCCACCCCGCCACAGCCCGGCCTCCTTCAACAGGATCAGCACCTCCAGCAGGTCGCTGACGCTCGCCGCCTTGCTGACGATCCACGCCCGGATCGTCTCCGCCCCGAACGCCGCCCGCGCCGCCGCGGCCCCGCCCGCGATCGCCAGCTCGCTCGCCGTCTCCGCCGAATAGTCCCAATGCGGGTTCGCCAGCGGCCGCATCGAGGCCAGCTCGCCCCGCAGCAGCGCCACCCGCGCATCTTCGCCCAGCGCGCGGTAATCCGCCATCACGCCCGCCACCGCCAGCAGTTCCGCCACCACCCGCTCATGCACGTCGGCATTCTGCCGCAGGTCCAGCGTCGCCAGATGGAAACCGAACAGCTCCACCGCCCGCACCAGCCCGTCGACCGCGGCGTTTGGCACCGCCAGCGACGCCGCGATCACCGCCAGATCCGCCGCCAGCTCCCCCGGCGTTGCATATATGGTCGCCCCATGCGTCGCCGCCCGCGGCGGCATCACCCCTGTCCGTGCCGCCAGCGTCGCGGCCAGCCGTGCATATATATGCGTCAGCGCCCGCCGCCACGGCTCGTCCGCCCGCGCCGCGCTCGTGTCACCGCTCGCGTCGGCCAGCGCCGCCAGCCCCGGCGATACCGCCGCCAGCTCCGACGACAGCGTCAGCTCCGCCCCCAGCGCATGCACCCGCTCCAGATAGTGGGTCAGGATTGCTGCCCCGTTGCGCCGGGTCGCCAGCGCCAGCTCGGCCGCGGTCACAAAGGGGTTGCCATCGCGGTCGCCCCCGATCCAGCTCCCCGGCGCCACGAACCCCGCCGGACGCGCCCCCAGCGCCCGTTCCCAGCGGGCATAGAGCGCCGGCAGCACCGGCACGAACACATCGCGCAGCCAGGCGAGCGCGGTGTCGATCTCGTCCGCCACCACCAGCCGCTCGCGCCGCAGCGCCCGCGTCCGCCACAGCAGCGCCACTTGGCCGTGAATCGCCGCCTCCAGCGGTTCGCCCTCGCGCGTCTCCGCCTCGCCCCGGTCGCGCGCCCTCATCAGCGCGGCGATGCCGTTGCGATGGTCGATCATCGACTTGCGCCGAACCTCGGTCGGATGCGCGGTCAGCACCGGCGCCACCAGCGCCCGCGCCAGCAATGCCCGCGCCGCCTCCCGCTGCCCCGGCCCCAGCGTCGCCAGCGCCTCCGCCAGCGTCGCGCCCGCTTCCGCCGCCACCCCCTGCCGGTCCTCCGCCAGGTTCGCCAGCATGGAGAACAGCATGAAGCTGCGCACGAAGGTCAGCGTGTCGTCCAGGCTCAGCGCATCCAGCCCGCTGTCGATCTCCGCCGCGCCGCGCGCCCGGTCCACCGAGGCGGCACGGATATATTCGATCCGCCGGAACAGCGCCTCGCCCTCCGCCTCGCGGATGACATCGCCCAGGATGCGGCCCAGGAAGCGGACGTCGGGGTTCTGCGGAAGATTTTGCGGAATCGGGGCCATGGCCGCAGCTTATCGCGCCGGCGTGAATATGCCAGCCGCTTTGCTGCGCCGCAGCACGACGCCCGCGATGCCCGCTGCATAACATGCAGCATAATATGCAGTGGCGTGGGCAACGAATAATGGCGGCCGGTGTCGCCACCGGCCGCCACTGTGTCGCGCCTTCGGGCCTCGATGCAACCGGCACTTGCCTTCCGGCCAGCCTTGTCGCCTGACGCTCGCGCTACGGCACGTTTCGCGTTTCCCATCAATGCTGTTTCCAGCCCATCCGGTTCCCGCCGGAGCCGATCCAGACCTCCCGTTGCCGCGTCCCTCAGCCGGCGTTTCCACCTGCCCTGGTCCGCTTCGCAACCGGCGCCATTCCGGCCCCCGCCTCCTGCCCTTCCAGCGCCGGGCTTGCGCCCTTTGCCGGTCCTTCATTCGGCCATAACCGCCTGTTTTCCTTCGCCGTTTCCGGCTCCGTTCCACTCTTGGCTACAACCGGATGCTCTCACCTTAGCCCGAGTCGTCCAAGCGGAATATGACGCTTTCACCCTGTGGATAACGGGGATATCGGGGATATCTTCGCCGGCACGCGCGGCAAAGTCGCGATCAACGCCGCCGCCAGCAGCAGCAACCCGCCAGTCAGCGTGAAGGCGCCGGCGAAATGCCCCGTCACCTCCGCCCAGCGCGTCGCCACCACCGGCCCCGCCGCGCCCGCCAGCGTCTCCAGCACCAGCAGCGCCATCAGGATGCACGCCACCGCCGGCCCGGCGAAGGTGGAGGAGCTGAGCAGCTGCAAGGAGGCATAGTTCGCCCCCCACCCCACGCCGGCCAGCAGCAGCGCCGGCATCACCCATGCCGCATCCCCCCGCCCCAGCCACAGCAACCCCGCCGCGAACAGCAGGATCGCCACCACCTGCACCCGCTGCGCCCCCACCCGGTCGGCGATCGCGCCGCCCAGCAGTTGCGCCACCATCGCCGCGGTGAAGAACAGCCCCAGCCCGCCGGCCGCCTGCGCCACGCTCTGCCCCAGCTCCCGCGTGCCGAACAGCACCAGGTTGCTCGTCACCGCGGTCAGCGCGAACAGCGTCAGCCCCGCCGCCACCCCCAGCTGCCAGAAGCGCCGCGTCCTCAGCGCCGCGGACAGCGCCGCCGTCGCCCCATCGGCCACCGGCGCCGCCGCGCGCGGCGCCGGCGCATGACCGCCCACCACGAACCACATCAATGGGATCACCGCCGCCACCATCAGCGCCAGCCAGGGAAAGCTCGCCCGCCACCCGAGGCTCTCCAGCATCGCCGCGGTCAGCGGCGGCAGCAGCGCATTGCCCAGGCTGGACGCCGCCAGCACCACCCCCAGCGCCAGCCCCCGGTGGCGGTCGGTCAGCGTCGACACCAGCACCACCACCGCGATCAACCCGGACAGGATCAGCCCCACCCCGAACAGCGCATGAATGGCATAGAGCTGCCACAGCGCCTGCGCCTGCCCATAGACCGCCAGCCCGCCGGCGATCAGAACCAGCCCTGCCACGATCGGCGCACGCACGCCCCATCGATCGATGATCGCGCCGCCGAACGGCGCCAGCGCCGCCACCGCCAGATACATCACCGTCTCGCGGAACTTCAGCGCGGTGGGCGTCACCCCAAGGTCGGCCAGCAACACCGGATCGAACACGAACAGCCCGCCATAGGTCAACGCATTGTTCAGCAACAGCATCAGCGCCGCCGACAGCACGATCGCCCGCACGCGGCGATCAGTGGTCACCGAGCAGCCTGCCCTTGCCCACGATGCGGTCGTCCACGCCATGCTCGCGCAGCGCCTGCCACCAGGTCGCGGCATTGATCGCGATCACCGGCTTGCCCAGCACCGCCTCAGCCGAGGCGGCAAAGTCCAGCATCGACAGGTTCGTCCCCACCTGCACGATGGCATCGGGCGCATGTCCGTCCAGCCGCAGCACCACCTCCCGGCAGCGTGCCACCGGCACATGGGCGATGGCGACCGGGCTTTCGCAGCGCAGGCATTCGTCCGCCACCACCTCGAAGCCGCACTCCGCATAAAATCGCCGCACCTCGGCATTGGCGTTCGGGAAATAGGGGCTGAAGAAGGCCACCCGCCGCACCCCGAACCGCCGCAGCGCCGCCGCCGTCGCCAGCGCGCCCGTGTTCACCGGCAGGCGCGCCAGCGCCCCGATGCGCGCCGCGAACGCCTCCGCGCCGGCGACCCCGCCATAAAAGCTGATCGCCGACATCCCCATGACGATCCGGTCGGGTTCTGAGGTCAGCACGCTGTCCAGCGCCGCATCGACACTGGCGCTGATGGCATCGGTCAGCGCCGCGAACCCCTCGTTGCTGCCCACCGCCATGTTCCGCACCAGGATGCGGCTGTAATGCGCCGTCACGCCCGGCACCCGCAGGTCGTCATAATCCGGCTGCACGATCGTGTTGGTGCTCGGCGCCAGGCAGCCGAACTTCCCCCGCCAGCCGCGCGCGTCGCTCAAGCCACCGCCTCCGCCTCGGCCAGCGAGGTGAACATGCTCTGCTTCATCAGATAGGCGCGCCGCTTGTCCGGGTCATAGCAATGGCCGCGCATCTCCTCATAATAGTCGTTCTGCGTTTCCTTCGATTCCATCATCGCCTTGTTGCGGATGGTCTGCGCCTGCACAAAGCCGTGCATCACGCTGCGCCGCTGCCGGTCGAAGCGTGCCAGCAGCGGCGCCGCCTCGGCCCCCTCCAGCAGGATCGGCTTCAGCTTCTCCACCAGGTTGATGGCGTCATGGATGCCGCTGTTCATCCCCAGCCCGCCCAGCGGATTGTTCAGGTGCGCGGCATCGCCGATCAGCAGCACGCGCCCATGGTCGTACCGGGTCGCCACCCGCTGGTGCACGCGATAGATGGTGCGGTGGCAGGTCTCCACGGCATCACCCTCGCCGATCAGCCGCTCGAACACCTCGCGCTTCTTGGCATCACCGCGCAGCTCGGCATCGGTCGCCGCCTCATGCGCCGGCACCAGCACCCGCCACATCGTCGGCACCCGCAGCAGCACGCGCCACTCGTCGGGATCGGCGACATAGTTCACCGGCGCCAGATCCTCGAAATGATCCTGCAACGGCCAGGTGGTGGACAGGCAGAGGAATTTCTCCGGATAGGTAAAGCCCTCGAACCCCACGCCCAGCCATTTGCGGATGATGCTGTTGGCGCCATCGCAGGCGATCAGATAGCGGGTGCGGTAATGCTCGATGGCGGTCGGCGTCTCCACCGCCACGCTCACGCCGGCATCATCCTGCATGAAATGCACCACCCGGCTGTTGAACCGCATGGCGCCCTGCGGGTGCGCCGCCAGCTTCCCTGCCAGCAGCCGCGCCAGCTTGAACTGCTCGGCCTGCAGGCGAAACGGATAGGGCGTCACATCGGACAGCTCGGTCAGGTCGAACCCCAGCACCTCGTTGGTCTGGCGGATGCGATATTGATAGACCGGCGCCTTCAGCCCCTGCGGCAGCAGCTCGTCCAGCACACCCAGCTCCGCCAGCATCTCCAGGCTGCTGGGGTGGAAGGTAGAGGCGCGCAGGTCCTCGGCGCAATCGGCGCCGGCCTCCAGCACCGCCACCCGGATGCCCGCCTGCGCCAGGGCATAGGCCGCAACCGTGCCCACCGGGCCGGCCCCCGCGACAATGACATCATAATCGAACATCTGGACTCGCCTTGCTTTGCCCGCCCTATCGGGCACGGCAGGCGACCGCGGCACGCAGGCGGGGTTTTTGACCGCCGGGCGGTCAAGTCTCTCGCCTTCCCGCCCATTTTATCCGACTGACGAATGTTCGCAGCCGCAGCACCCCCACCCTCCCGCCCCCTCATGCACAATTTGTCGCAGCTCAGCCCCCGGGGAGACTCAACCATGCGCCGCCTGCTCCTTGCCACCGTCGCCTTCACCGCCACCGCCGCCACGGCCGTCACGGCCCAAACCGCCGCCCAAACCGTTGCCCCGGTGGCCGACGGCCTCGAAGACATCGTCGTCACCGCGCAGCGCCGCGAAAGCAACCTCCAGACCACGCCCATCGCCGTCACCGCGCTCACCGCCACCGACCTCGCCTCGGCGCAGGTCAACCGCACGCAGGACCTCGCCAAGTCCGTCCCCAACCTGCAGATGCTGCCCTTGACCGCCAGCCCCTCCAGCTTCCAGGTGGGCCTGCGCGGCGGCACCGAACAGGCCGGCGCCATCGTCACCTCCGAACCCGCGGTCGCCATCTATGTCGACGATGTCTATCGCGGCCGCATCTCCGGCTCCAACATCGAGCTGTCGGACATCGAGCGTGTCGAGGTGCTGCGCGGTCCGCAAGGCACGCTCTACGGCCGCAACGCCTTCTCGGGCGCGATCAAGGTGATCAGCCGCAAGCCCCGCAACGACCTGTGGGTCAACGCCAGCCTCGGCTATGGCGCCTATAACGAGTTCAAGGGCAGTGTCAGCGTCGGCGGGCCCGTGGCGGACGGCGTCGGCCTTTCCTTCGCGGCGCTCTACCGCGACCGCGCCGATGGCTACATCAGCAACATCGCGCTTGGCCGCAAGGTCGGTGCCGAGGAAACGCTGGCGCTCAAGGGCACGCTCAACCTGTTCGGCAACGAGCGGCTGAACGCCTTTGTCACCGTCGGCTACAGCCGCGACCGCAACGACGGCTACAGCGCCATCCCCGTCACCTACCCCGCCGGCCGCGTCGCCCCCTTCAACAGCGAGGAGGCGATCCCCAGCGCCGGCTGCGTGCTGTGCAACCAGTCCCCCACCGTGCCGCTCGGCCGCAACGACCAATGGTATGCCACGCTCAACCTGTCCGCCGACCTGGGCGAGGTCACGCTGCGTTCGATCACCGGCTATGTGAAGGTCGACGACTTCTTCCAGTGGGACCTGTCCGGCGGCACCCGCACGCCCACGGGCTTCGCCGCCGGCTTCGAACGCGCGGCCGACGCCCGCAGCAAACAGTTCAGCCAGGAATTGCAGGCGCTGGGCAGCAGCGGCGGCCTCAAATGGATCGTCGGCGCCTATTATTTCTGGGAAAACAGCACCCAGGTCTTCAACGACAAGTTCGGCTTCCCGCTGCTCCCGACCTCGCTCGACACCACCGCCAAAAGCTACGCCGCCTTCGCGGAAGCGACCTACGCCTTTACCGACGCGCTCAGCGCCACCGCCGGGCTTCGCTACACCCGCGACGACAAAAGGCTGGCGGGCAGCATCCAGTCCGGCTTCGCGCCGCCGGCCCGCCTGGTCAATGTCGCGCGCACGGATGATTTCGACGCCTGGACACCGAAATTCGGCCTCGATTTCAAGGCCAGCGAAGACCTCTTCCTCTACGCCAGCGTCAGCCGCGGCTTCAAGGCCGGCGGCTACAATGGCCTCGCCGTCGCCAACCCCGCCGTGCTCAACGCCGCCTACCAGCCGCAGACCATCTGGGCCTATGAGGTTGGCGCCAAGCTGACCGGATGGGACAATCGCCTGCGCGCCAACCTGGCGCTGTTCCGCAACGAACTGCGCGACCTGCAACAGACCGCCAACATCGCCCCGTTCAGCTTCGCCGTGCAGAATGTCGGCGACGCGCGCGTGCAAGGCGCCGAACTGGAACTGACCGCGCTCCCCACCGACGGCCTGCGGCTGTTCGCCAACATCGGCTACATGGACGACAAATACCGCCGCCTGTCGCCCACCAGCGAAGCCGCGCTGAACAACGCAAAACGCCTGCCGCTCATCAGCGAATGGTCGACGCAACTGGGCTTCGCCTATGACAGCGAAGCGCAACTGGGCAGCGTGCGCCTGAAACTGGGCGGCGACTGGAAATGGTTCGACGACTATTTCGGCAACGTCAACAACACGGTGAAGCTGAAAGGCTATCACCGCATCGACGCCTATGCCGGCCTCGCCACGCCCGACGACCGGTGGGAATTGTCCGTTTCCGCGAAGAACCTCGCCAACGCCAAGGATTTCGGCAGCGCCGCCCAGTCCATCGCCCTCACCCCCAACATGCCGCGCACCTGGATGGTAAATCTGCGTTACCGGATGTAGCCGTTTTCTGACCGCACGCCGGACAGTCTCCGGCGGCCCCGCGCCCTTGCCGCGACACTGCGGCAAGGGCCGCGCAGGAGACCCCTGATGCCCGATTCCCTCGGCTGGCGGCGCAAGTTCGCGGTCGTCGCGCCCAGCACCAACACCAGCGTGCAGCCGGAATATGATTCGATGCGCCCGCGCGGCGTCACCAACCATTTCAGCCGCATCAGCATCCCCGACACGCGCGTCACCGACGACGCCAGCTTCATGGTCATGCTGAACAACATCCGCAACGCCACCGCCTCTGCAGTCGATGTCGCGATGTCGATGCAGCCCGATTATCTCATCATGGGCATGTCCGCCGAAACCTTCTGGGACGGGGCGGACGGCGCCGAAAAGATGCACGCCAGCCTGACGCAGCGCACCGGCGTCGGCGTCGCCATGGGCAGCCATGCCTGCGACGCCGCCTTTCGCTGTTTCGGTGACGTCAAACGCATATCGGTGATTACCCCCTACATGCCGGTGGGCGACGCCCAGGTGCGCAAATTCTTCGAGGACAGCGGCTATGAGGTCATGGCACTGAAAGGCCTGAAAAGCCCGTCACCCATGATGATCGCCCACGAAAGCGAGACCACCCTGAAACGCGCCATCCAGGAGGTGGACGACCCCCAGGTCGAGGCCATCGTGCAATGCGGCACCAACCTCGCCTTCGCCCGCGTCGCCGGCATCGCCGAATTCTGGCTGGAAAAACCCGTCATCGCCATCAACACCGCAACCTACTGGTATGCCCTGCGCCAGAACGGCATCATGGACAAGGTGGACGGCTATGGCAGCCTCCTTCTGGACTACTGACCCATGGACTACGCTTACATCCCGCTCCCCGAACGCCAGCCGCTCCGCTGGCCGAACGGCGCCCGCGTCGCGCTCATCCTCACCTTCAACCTGGAAACCTGGGACCTCACCAAGGACACCGACCGCGCCTACTACGCCGGCGGCCCGCCGATCCTGCCCGATGTGCTCCCCGGCCACACCCCCGATTTCCCCAACTACAGCTGGCGCGAATATGGCCAGCGCGTCGGCATCTGGCGGCTCTATGACCTCTTCGACCAGTTGGGGGTGAAGGCCAGCTGCACCACCAACGCCGTCACCTTCGACCGGCGGCGCGCCATGGTGCAGGCCTGCCTCGACCGCGGCTGGGAATTGCTCGCCCATAATTGGGAACAGGGCGAGCTGCTGACCGACTATGCCAAGGACCCGGCCAAGGAGCGCGAGATCGTCCTGCGCACGCTGCATAAATATGCAGAGGAGGTCGGCCGCCCCGCCCAGGGCTGGCTCTCCTCCTCGCTCCGCTCCACGCTGCAGACCGCCGACATCCTCGCCGAACAGGGCTGCACCTTCTACTGTGACATCATGAACGACGACCAGCCCTACCTGATCCGCACCCCCTCCGGCCCGATCGTCAGCATCCCCTACTCCAACGAGATCAACGACTTCACCTTCATCACCCGGAAGAATTACACCACCGACCAGTTCCGCGACGCCCTCATCGAGGAACTGGACGTGCTGTACGAGGAAGGCGCCACTACCGGCCGCCTCATGAACGTCGGCCTGCACCCCCATGTCTCCGGCCGCGCCCACCGCATCCGCGCCCTGCGCGAATTCATCCAGCACGCGCAATCGCTGCCCGGCGTCTGGTGGCCCACCCGCTCAGAAATCGCAGCCTGGTATCTTGCCAACCATGACTCCCATATTCCCGGTCAGCTGAGCCGCTAAGGAGACCCGCGATGGCCATGTCGATGCTCAACACCTTCCAGCAGGCGCCGCACGCCGTGCTGCCGATCGGCACGCATGACGAGCGCGCCCGGCAGGAATTCGCCAAAGCCATGAAGGGCTTCATCCAACAGGGGCTGCTCCCCGGCCTGGGACCGGTATTCGAAAAGCGCGTCGCGCCGCGCTTCGCCAAAGCCGAGGGCCGCGCCCCCGCCGACCGCCACGACATCCGCAAGGGGATGGTCGCCGATGCCTATTTCCAGCATTATGCCGCCGCCAACCGCATCGCGCAGGAACTGCTGTGGGACACGGTGCTCGACACGCTCGACCGCGACCTCCCCGCGCTGGAGGCCGCCGCCGCCCGCCTCTCCGCCGCCTCCACCGCGCCGCTGGAAACCCGCGATGATTTCGCCGTGCCGCGCTATGTCTCCGCGCTGGACATCCACTGCATGCCCGGCGGCTACGCCGGCGGAAGCAGCAGTGCCGGCGGGGGCATCGCCGCCGGCGCGCTCTACGACCGCGGCGTCTATCTCTACGCCATGGGCTTCATGGGGCCGAACAACGACGACATGGGCCGCAGCGTCGCCAATTACATCAAGCGCCGCCTGAACGGCTTCACGCCCACCCGCATCCTCGACATGGGCTGCACCTGCGGCCACTCGACCGTCCCCTACAAGGAGATGTTTCCGGACGCCGAGGTGATCGGCATCGACGTCGCCGCGCCGCAACTGCGCTATGCCCATGCCCGGGCGAAGGCGCTGGGCCACGACGTCGGCTTCCTGCAACGCGACGCCGCGAACACCGGCTTTCCGGACGGCCATTTCGACCTGATCGTCAGCCACATCCTGCTGCACGAGACCAGCGGCAAGGCAATGCCGGCGATCATCCGCGAATGCCACCGGCTGCTTAGCCCCGGCGGCTACATGATCCACGCCGACCTGCCGCCCTTCAACCTGATGGACCCCTTCACCCAGTTCATCCTCGACAACGAGACCTACTACAACAACGAGCCCTTCTGGGGCGCCATGCGCGAACTCGACCAGGTCGGCCTCGCCACCGCCGCCGGCTTCCCCGCCGACGGCGTGCGCTTCGACACCGCGCCGATGGCGGTGATGGAGTTCGCCGCCGCGGCCGAGGGTTACAGCGCCGAAGCCTCCGAAGCCGTCGCCGACCGGGAGTTCACCGCCGGCGAATATGCGCCGGGTGGCGGCTGGGAAGTGCTGATCGCGCAAAAGAGCGCCGTGGAACTGAGGGCCGCCGCATGAGCCTTGACCGTTTCGCCAAGGGCAAGCGCCCGGCCTTCTACCCGACCGAGGGCATGGATACGATGATGAGCATGATCCTCGTGCTCGCCACCGAGCTGAGCGCGATGCGCGACCGGCTGGACACCGTCGAACGGGTCGCCCGCGACGGCGGACTGGCGGAAGCCATCGAAGCCTTCGTCCCCGACCAGGCGACGCTGGAAGCCCGCGAAAAGCGTCGGCAGGAGCTGCTCGCCCGCCTCTATTACCTCCCCCGCAAGGAAGCCGCCGAACTCGCCGCCCAGGACGACGATGCCCGCTATGGCGCCGTCCTCACCGACATCGCCGCCGGGCGCATGGATTAAGGAACCGACCATGGCCACCGCCTTCGCCGACACCGCTGCCGACACACCGATCGACATCGTCACCACACTGACCGCCCTGCTCGGCGCCGATGCTGTGCTCACCGCCGAGGACGACCGCCGCTTCTATGGCACCGACGTCTATCGCGCCGGCAAAATCCCCTCCGCCGTGGTGCTGCCCGGCAACGTCGAACAGCTCCAGGCCATCGTCCGCGCCTGCGCCGAAACCCGCACGCCGCTGACGGTGCGCGGCGGCGGCGCCAGCTATACCGATGGCTACACCCATGCCGCGCCGCGCGGCATCACGCTGAGCACCGAACGGCTGAACAACATCGTCGAGATCGACGAGACCGATGCGACCGTGACCGTCGAGGCCGGCTGCACCTGGAAGGACCTGCACGAGGCGCTGGCCGCCAAGGGCTGGCGCACGCCCTTCTGGGGGCCGTTCAGCGGCATGGCGGCGACCGTCGGCGGCAGCATCAGCCAGAACGCCATCAGCCACGGCACCGGGGCCTATGGCGTCAGCGCGGAATCGCTGCTCTGTGTCGAGATCGTCACCGGTACCGGCGAGCTTCTGGCCACCGGCAGCGCCGGCAACGCCGTCGCCGATCCCTTCTTCCGCCATTTCGGCCCCGACCTGGCCGGCCTGTTCACCGGCGACTGCGGCGCGCTGGGCGTGAAGGCCCGCATCACGCTGAAGATGATCCGCGCCCGCACCGCCTTCGAAACCGCCAGCTTCAGCTTCGACAGCTTCGAGGCGCTGCACGCCGCCATGCGCGCGATCGCCATCGAAAATCTCGACGACGAGAATTTCGGCCTCGACGCCGCCCTGCAACAGGGCCAGATCGGCCGGCAGGAGGGTGTCGACGCCAAGGTCGAGATCGCCAAATCGGTGATGAAATCCTCGGGCGGCGTTGTCGCCGGCATGAAGAATCTGGCGAAAATGGCGATCGCCGGCGACCGCGAGCTGAAGGCCGCCAATTACGTCGCGCACTACATTGCCGAAGGCGTCGACAGCGCCGAGGCAAAGGCCCGCATCGCCCGCCTGAAGGCGCTCGCCGGCGCGCATGGGGACGAAATCGCCAACACCGTCCCCACCGTCGTCCGTGGCATGCCGTTCGCGCCGCTCACCAACACGCTGGGGCCGAAGGGCGAGCGCTGGGTGCCGATGCACGGCCTGTTCAGCCACAGCGCCGTCACTGGCTTCCATCACGCGCTGATGGCCTATTGGCAGGCCAACCGCGCCGTGATGGATGCGCACGGCATCTTCACCGGCGCCATGTTCATGGCCGTCGGCAGCAGCGGTTTCGTCTATGAACCGACATTTTACTGGCCGGACGCGCAGCACGCCTATCACGCGCGCGTTGTCCCCGCGGACCATCTCGCCGCCCTGCCCCGCTACGCCGCCGCGCCCGATGCTGCGGCGGAAGTGAAGCGCATGAAAACCGACGTCGCCGAGCTGATGCACGCGCATGGCGCCGCACACCTTCAGGTCGGCAAATTCTACCCCTATCTGAAAGGCCGCAACCCCGCCTCGGTGGCGCTGCTGCGCGCCGTCAAGGCCGCGCTCGATCCGCACAACATCCTGAACCCCGGCGCCCTGGGTCTTTGACGCGGCCCGTAATAAGCCTTCCCCAATCGCCCCCGCTCGCTATATTGGTCGGCCAACAGGGTATCAGGGATAAGGGACGCTGAATGAAGGTTGTCGTCGAACGCGCCACCTTGCTCAAGGGGCTGGGCCATGTGCAGTCGGTGGTCGAGCGGCGCAATACTATCCCGATCCTGTCCAACGTGCTGCTGAACGCCGGCGAGGGCGGGTTGCGCCTGATGGCGACCGACCTCGACCTTCAGGTGGTGGAGGTCGTCGAGGCGCAGGTGGAAACCCCCGGCGCCACCACCGTCAGCGCGCACACGCTGTTCGACATCGTGCGAAAGCTGCCCGATGGCGCGCAGGTGGAACTGACCGTCGCCAACAACCGCATGACGGTGGTGGCCGGCCGCGCCCGTTTCAGCCTGGCGACCCTGCCGCGCGAGGATTTCCCGGTGATCGGCGAGACCGACCTGCCGGTTGCCTTCACCCTGCCCGCCGAAACGCTGCGCAACCTGATCGACCGCACCCGCTTCGCCATCAGCACCGAGGAAACGCGCTATTACCTGAACGGCATCTACATGCATGTCACCGAAGCCGGCCGGATGCGCGCCGTTGCCACCGACGGCCACCGCCTCGCGCGGGTGGAACTGGCGCTGCCCGATGGGGCCGCCGACATGCCCGGCGTGATCGTGCCGCGCAAATGCGTCAGCGAGATCAGGAAGCTGCTGGACGAGGCCGACGGCCCGGTCGAAATCAGCCTGTCGCCCTCCAAAATCCGTTTCCAGATCGGCAACGCGCTGCTCACCAGCAAGCTGATCGACGGCACCTTCCCGGATTACAGCCGCGTCATCCCCACCAACAACGACCGACTGCTGAAGATCGATCCGGCGACACTGGCCGAAGGCGTCGACCGCGTCACCGCCATCGCCAGCGAGAAGACGCGCGCCGTGAAGATCAGCCTCGATCGGGACAAGGTGACGCTGTCCGTCACCAGCCCGGAAAACGGCACCGCCGCCGAGGACCTGGCCGCGGACTATGCCGCGCAGCCGTTCGATGTCGGCTTCAACAGCCGCTACCTGCTCGACATCCTGACCCAGGTGGAGGGCGACAGCATCGAGGTGCACCTGGCCGATGCCGCCGCCCCCACGCTGATCCGCGAACGCACCGACAGCGAGGCGCTGTACGTGCTGATGCCGATGCGGGTGTGAGCATGATGCGCGCGGCGTATCGCGCGCCCGCAGGACCTTAGCCATGTTCAAGACGCCGAAGCCCGAGGTGCTGCCCAAGCCGTTCAAGAACCGGCGGGAGGCGCTGAAAAAGGAGGAGGAGGAGCGCAACGCCTTCTTCATCGCCCGCGCGCTCGATTCCGCGCAGGGGTTCAGCTGGTCACGGAACAATGCGCCGAAACCCGGCCTCATCGCCCGCTGGCGCGCCGTGCCGCTGTCCAGCAAGCTGTTCGCGGTGCTGGCCCTGGGCGTCGCGGTCACGCTGATCAGCAGCTTCGTCAACATCGGCAGCCGCGGGCTGGGGGAGCAGCGCCCCACCATCTTCTTCGAAAGCTGGAGCGCCGACCGCACCGCCGAGGATGCGGTGCGGGAGCGCGAGGCGATGGTGGCGAAACTGCGCGCGGAGATCGCCGCGGCCGAGGCCGCGCGGAAAGCCGCCGCCGAACAGGCGGCCGCGGACGCCGCGAAGGCCCCGGCCGCGGCAGGCAAATGACCGACGCGCGCTGGATGGCGGCCGCGCTCGCGCTCGCCACCCGCGGTCGCGGCAGCAGCGCCCCCAACCCGAACGTCGGCTGCATCGTCACCGCCGGCGGCCATGTCATCGGTCGCGGCTGGACGCAGCCCGGCGGCCGGCCGCATGCCGAGGCGATGGCCCTGGCGCAGGCCGGTGCCGCCGCGCGCGGGGCAACGGCCCATGTCACGCTCGAACCCTGCGCCCACGCCTCGCCGCGCGGGCCGGCCTGCGCCGACGGCCTGATCGCCGCGGGCCTCGCCCGCGTGGTGGTGGCGATGACCGACCCCGACCCGCGCACCGCCGGGCAGGGCATCGCCCGGTTGCGGGCGGCGGGCATCGACGTGGCGGAGGGGGTGGGCGAACAAGCGGCGCGCACCGAACTGGCCGGCTTCATCCGCCGGATGGCCGGCCAGGGCCCGGAGGTCACGCTGAAACTGGCGCTGTCGCTCGACGGCCGGCTGGCGCTCCCCGATGGCCGCAGCCGCTGGATCACCGGCGAGGTCGCCCGCGCCCACAGCCATCTGGAACGCGCCGCCGCCGATGCCATCATCGTCGGGCACGGCACCTGGGCCACCGACGCGCCCGCGCTCGATGTCCGCCTGCCGGGCTGGAGCGGCCGCCAACCCGCCCGCGCCGTGCTCGGCTCGACCGCCATCGATGGCATCCTCACCCTCTCCTCGCTCGCCGAGCTCGACG
Source organism: Sandaracinobacteroides saxicola (assembly GCF_014117445.1). Taxonomy (NCBI): domain Bacteria; kingdom Pseudomonadati; phylum Pseudomonadota; class Alphaproteobacteria; order Sphingomonadales; family Sphingosinicellaceae; genus Sandaracinobacteroides; species Sandaracinobacteroides saxicola. The sequence goes on from NZ_CP059851.1 coordinate 2,638,924, forward strand.
ACCATGGCTGGCAACGGGTGCTGGTGGAGGGCGGCGGGGCGACCGCGGGCGCGCTGCTCGCCGCCGATCGCGTCGACCGGCTGCTGCTCTATTGCGCCCCGATCCTGATCGGCGACGGGCGCAGCCTCGCCGGCCTGGCGCTGCCCGACCTCGCCGCCGCGCATGGTCGCTGGCGCCTCACCGACCGACGCCCGCTGGGAAGTGACAGCCTTGAGGAATATCGCCGCAACCGATAGGTCTGCGGCCATGTTCACCGGAATCATCACCGACGTCGGCCGGATCGCTTCCGCCAGCCGCGCCGCCGATGCCGACCTGCGGCTGTGGGTGCAGACCGCCTTCGACCTCGACACCGTCGATCTCGGCGCCTCCATCGCCTGTTCGGGCGTCTGTCTGACCGTCGTTGCGAAACAGGGCCAGCGCTTCGCCGTCGATGTCTCGGGGGAAAGCGTGCGCCGCACCGCGCCGGGCATGTGGGAGGAAGGCCGCGCATTGAACCTGGAACGGGCGCTGCGGCTGGGGGACGAGCTGGGCGGCCACATCGTCACCGGCCATGTCGATGGCGTCGGCCAGGTCAGCCGGGTCTGGCACGAAGGCGGCTCGATGGGGCTGGAGGTCGCGGTGCCCGCCGATCTCGCGCCCTTCATCGCGGCGAAGGGCTCGATCACGCTCGACGGCATTTCGCTGACGGTCAACAGCGTGGCGGACGATGCCAATGGCACGCGCTTCACGCTGAACATCATTCCCCATACCGCGCAATGGACGACGCTGCGGCAGACGCCCGCCATCGGCCAGCCGGTCAACCTCGAAATCGACCTGATGGCGCGCTATCTGAAACGCATGCGCGACATTGCCAGCTGAGGAAACCGCCATGCCGCTCGATCCGATGGTCGCCCAGTTGCTGGAAATGGGGAAGGGCCTGCCCCCGGTCACCGCCGGCACGCCGCAGGACGCGCGCGGCCGCATGACCGCGCGCGTCGCCATCCTCCGGGATCTGGCGCCCAAGGATGTGACCGCGACCGATCTCACCATCGACGGCCCCGGCGGCGCCCTGCCGCTGCGCCTCTATCGAGACGAGGCGGTGCTCGGCGACCTGCCGGTGCTGGTCTTCCTGCACGGCGGCGGCTGGGTGGTGGGAAATCTGGAAAGCCATGACAATCTGTGTCGCGCGCTCGCCAAGGCCGGCCTGCTGGTGGTGGCGGTGGATTACCGGCTGGCGCCGGAGGCGCGCGCCCCGGCGCAACAGGAGGATGCCATGGCGGCGCTGCACTGGACGGCCGCCACCATCGCCGAACATGGCGGTGACCCGGCGCGCATCAGCGTGGGCGGCGACAGCGCGGGCGGCAACCTGGCGGCGCTGGCGGCGATTCGCGCCCGCCACGAAGGGCCGAAACTCGCGTCGCAATTGCTGATCTATCCGGTGTGCGACACCGTCGGCGACCTTCCCAGCTATGCCGAAAACGCCGACTATGGCCTTTCCGCCGCCGACATGCAGTGGTTCTGGGACCATTGGCTGGGGGACAGCGCCGCATGCCCGCTGACGGCGCCGCTGCGCGAGCCCGACCTGCGCGGCCTGCCGCCGGCCTATGTGGTCACGGCGGAATATGATGTGCTGCGGGACGAAGGCGATGCCTATGCCCATCGGCTGGAAGGCGCCGGCGTGGCGGTGGAGCACCGCGCCGCGGCGGGCATGGTGCACGGCTTCTTCTCGATGACCGGCCTGGTGCCGGCGGCGACCGAGGCGGTGGCGGCAGCCGGGCGATGGGTGGCGGCGCAGCGCGGGGTGGCCACGCAGCAGGCTTGACGGCAGCGAGGCTTTTGCCTATGCGCCGCGCTCTTCAAACCGCGTCCGCGCGGGCGATTCAGATTCCGAGGACAAGATGGCCAAGCCGACCACCGTGAAAATCCGGCTCGTGAGCAGCGAGGGCAGCGGATATTTCTATGTCACCAAGAAAAACCCGCGCACGCAGACCGACAAGCTGACGTTCCGCAAATATGATCCGGTGCTGCGCAAGCATGTGGATTTCAAGGAAGCGAAGATTAAGTAGCCGAAGGCGGCTGCACACTGGAGGAGGATTGCGCAGCAATCGTCCGAAGGGTGCAGACTCGCCGCAGGCTTGGCCGGCGAGCGATTTTTTGCGACACCGTTGCAAAAATCGACTCGTCCGACAGCGCGGCTTTGACGCGCTTTTTTTCTGCCTTTTCCTGTCCCTCAACGGAGTCGCGGGCTTTGCCCGCGCCCGTCCCGTCGAGCTCTTTAACGGCGCATCGCTTTTTACCAAAAACCGGTTCCCACTTTTTGGCGCGATGCACTACACACCCCGCCATGGACCCCATCCTCGCGCTTCGCGCCCTCACCGAAATCCTCAGCGACGAGACGATGCGCGGCCGTTTCCTCGACCTCACCGGCTATGATCCCGCCACGCTGCGCGCCCGCGCCGGTGAACCCGATGTCGCCAACGCCGTCGCCAGCTTCCTCAACGGCCATGAACCCGACCTGCTGGCCATCGCCAGGGCCCTCGACGTCAAACCCGAAGCCCTCGCCCGATGAAGCCGCTGCTGATCCTCGACTGCGACGGCGTGCTGATGCACTTCATCGCCCCCTTCCAGGCGTGGCTCGATGGCCGCCACGGGCTCGAACTGCGCATGGACAGCTTCGCCCTGCTCGGCAATTTGCGCCGCAACGGCGTGCCGCTGGAGGCGAGCGAGTTCGCGCCGTTGCTCGACGGTTTTTTCGATGAGGCGCAGCCGACCCAGACGCTGCTGCCCGGGGTGGCCGAGGCGGTGAACGGACTGGCGGCGCGCGCGGACATCGTCATCCTGACCAACATCGAACCGCGGCATCGCGAGACGCGGCTGGCGGTGCTCGCCCGCGAGGGGCTGAACTTTCCCGTGCATCCCAATGGCGAGGGCGTGCCGAAGGGCCGCGCCGTGGCGGCGCTGGCGGAAGGGCGGCCGGCGGTGTTCGTCGATGACCTGCCGCCGCACCATGGCAGCGTGGCAAGGCATGCGCCGCATGTCGGCCGCCTGCATCTGGTCGGCGAGCCGGTGGTGCAGGCGATCATCCCGGCGGCGCCGGACGCGCATGCCCGGATCGATGACTGGGGCGCGGCGCGCGGCTGGATCGAGGACTGGTTTCACAAGGGAGTGGTGGCATGAGTGTGGATGCGAAACTGGCCGAACTCGGCCTGACCCTGCCGGCAGCGAGCGCGCCGGCGGCGAACTATGTCTCGACGGTGCTGCAGGACGGGCTGCTGCACGTCTCCGGGCAGATCCCGTTCGACGCCGGCGGCGCGCTGATCAAAGGCCGGCTGGGGGAGGACACCAGCATCGAGCAGGGCCAGGAAGCGGCGCGGCGCTGCGCGCTGGGCGTGGTCGCGCAGGTGCAGGCGGCGCTGGGCGGCTTCGGCCGGGTGGAACGCATCATCAAGCTCGGCGTGTTCGTCTCCAGCACCCCGGACTTCACCGACCAGCCGAAGGTGGCGAACGGCGCGTCCGACCTGATGGTGGCGCTGTTCGGCGATGCCGGCAAACATGCCCGCAGCGCCGTCGGCGTGGCGGTGCTGCCGCTGGGGGTGCCGGTGGAGGTCGACGCCATCATCGCGGTGCGGTGAGCGAAGGGGAAATCATCGCCCGCATCCTGCACCGCGCCGGCGACATCGCCGCGGCGGACTGGGATGCCTGCGCCGGCAGGGCCAACCCGTTCGCCGCCCACGCCTTCGTCACCGCGCTGGAGGATTCGGGCAGCGTCTCGGCGCGCGCCGGCTGGCAGCCCGTGCATCTGGTGGTGGACGGCGCCGCCGGCCGGCCGGCGGCGATCCTGCCCGGCTACCTGAAATCGCACAGCCAGGGCGAATATGTGTTCGATCACAGCTGGGCGGACGCCTGGGCGCGGGCCGGGCAGAGCTATTACCCCAAATTGCAGCACAGTTCGCCCTTCACACCGGCCACCGGCCCGCGCCTGCTGGGCGATCCCGCGCTGGCGCCGGTGCTGATCGCGGCGAGCGAAGCCCTGGTGCGGCAGAACGGCTTTTCCGGCGCCCATGCCACCTTCCTGACGCCCGACGACCGGGCGCGGTTCGAGGCGGCGGGGTGGATGCCGCGGCATGACGTGCAATATCACTGGTTCAACGAGGGTTTCGCCGGCTTCGATGATTTCCTGGCGGCGCTCGCATCGCGCAAGCGCAAGGTGCTGAAGCGCGAGCGCGCCGAGGCGCTGGCGGCGGTGGACGGGATCGACTGGCTGACCGGCGCCGACCTGACCGAGGCGGCCTGGGACGCCTTCTGGGCCTTCTACCAGGACACCGGCAGCCGCAAATGGGGGCGGCCCTATCTGACCCGCAACTTCTTTTCGCTGCTGAGCGAGCGGATGGCCGACCGGGTGCTGCTGGTGATGGCACGCAAGGCCGGGCGCTGGGTCGCCGGCGCGCTCAATTTCATTGGTGAAGACGCGCTTTACGGGCGAAACTGGGGCTGCAGCGAGGACATCCCCTTCCTGCATTTCGAGGTCTGCTATCACCAGGCCATCGATTTCGCCGCCCAGAGGGGCCTGGCGCGGGTGGAAGCCGGCGCCCAGGGGCAGCACAAACTGGCGCGCGGCTACCGCCCGGTGGCGACCACGTCCGCGCATTTCATCAGTGATCTGCGGTTTCGCGCCGCGGTCGCGGATTTCCTGACCCGCGAACGCCCCGCGGTGCTCGGCGAAGCGGAAGCGCTGGAAGCCTATCTGCCATTCCGGGCCATGTGATTCTGATCCTCGGCTGCCCGTTCACAGCGCCCGCAGGAACGCCAGCAGGTCCGCCCGTTCGCCCGGGTGCAGTGGCGTGGCCGCCGGCACGCCCCGACGCCGCGCCGGGTGATCGGCATAGTGCGCGATCGCGGCTGCCAGGGTCGGCAGCGAGCCGTCGTGCATGTAGGGCGCGCGACCGGCGATGCCGCGCAGAGTCGGCGTCTTGAAGCGAAGCCCCTGGCCCGTGTCAGGCAGGCCGATGTCGTGAAGGCGCCCGTCGGTCAGCAGCGGCCCGGAATGGCAGCGCACGCAACCCGCCTTGCCGGTGAACAGCGCGAAGCCTCGCTGCTCGGCGCCTGACAAGGCCGAACCCTTGCCGGCGACGAAACTGTCGAACCGCGTGGGCCGGGGCGCGATGGTGCGCTGGTAGGCCGCGAGCGCCAGCGCGATCGACCGCCTGCTGACCTTGGGTTGCGCCGGGAAGGCACTGGCAAAAGCGCCCCGCATGCCGGGATCGGCTGCAAGTTCCGTCAACAGCGCCTCCAGGTCCTGATCCATCTCGAGCGGATTGGCGATGGGCATCAACGCCTGCGCTTCCAGCGACGCCACCCGTCCATCCCACATCAGGCGAGGCGAGGCACCGATACCAAGGAGGGTCGGCGTCGCCCGCTTGCCCGCGCGTCCGCCGCTGCCCACAGCGACCGGCCGGCCATCCTCGAACCCCCGATCCGGCTGGTGGCACGAGGCGCAGGACATCGTGTTCGCGCCCGAAAGCCGGACATCGAAAAACAGCTTCCGGCCAAGGGCCACCCGCGCATCGTCCACCACGTCAGCCGGTGCCGGAAGGGCAAAGGATGAGAGCGCAACCGGCCCGCCGTCATAGCGGACGCAGGCCGCCACCAGCGTCGGCAACAGGATGGCCGCGATGCCGCGGGCGAAACGCCGCCCCGTTGATTCCATCTTGCGCATGCAAATTCCCCTTGCTTTGTCACTCATCGGTGACATATAAGTCACTTGTCGGTGACAAGCAAGCGGCTTGTGCCGGCAAGGCAAAGGAGAACCCCGATGACCGCCCACCCTCCCCACCGCCGCGCGCTGCCCGGCCAGCGCACGCCGCCCCGCGAAACCCTGATCAACCCCGTCACCGGCGACCGCCTGACGCTGGTGCAATCCGTCTGGCGGGACGGCCGCCCGCTCCTCTTCCAGACCGATTTGCCGCCCGGCGCCGTCGGCAGCCCGCTGCACGCCCATCCCACCATGGAAGAGACATTCGAGGTGCGGGCGGGCACGCTGGTGATGGAAATCGGCGGCAAGGGCCGCTTCCGCACCCTGAACGCCGGTGACCGTGTCACCGTGCCGGCGGGGACATGGCACGCCTTCCGCAATGACAGCGACGAATGGACCAGCTTCCTCTCGACGACGACCCGGGGGGTCGAGTTCGAGCGCTTTCTGCTGTCGATGTTCGCGCTGGCGGGCGAAGGCCGCTGCAATGCCGGCGGCATGCCGCGCAACCCGCTGCACCTGGCGCTGCTGCTCGGCTATGCCGATCTGGTGGTGCCGGGCGTTCCCGTCGGGCTGCAGCGCGCCATCGTCGGCGGCCTGTCGGCGCTGGCACGGGGGCTGGGCGTGGAACGGCAGCTGTCACGCCACTGGCACAATGAACGCATCGGGAGGCTGGCATGAGCGCGCGCGCCGCCACGGGGGGCGCGATGCTGGCGCTGGGGCTGCTGTTCAACATCCCCTACTCGGTCCTCGCCGTGTCGTTCGATTATCCTGGCGTGCTGCGCCTGCCCGCGGCCGACATCCTTGGCCGGGTGGCGGCGGGCGGGCCGGCGCTGGTGCTGACCTGGTATGGCTTCATGCTGTCGGCGCTGCTGTTGTGCGCGGTGGCGGGGCTCCAGGCCGTGTCGCAGCGCCAGCGGCCCGCCGCGATGATGGTGGGAACGCTGGGCCTGCTGGCCGGACTGCTGCAGGCCATCGGCCTGTCCCGCTGGGTGTTCGTGGTGCCCGCCATGGCGGCCGCCCATGCGGACCCGATGACGACATCGGCCGGCAGGGCGGCGATCGAGGCAGCCTTCCTCAGCCTCAACGCCCTGTCCGGGGTCGCGGTCGGCGAGCATCTCGGCCAGCTCTTCACCGCCGCCTGGGTGATCGGTGTCGCGGTGGGCCAGAACGGCCGGCTTCGGGCGACCGGCCTCGGTTCGGCCATCCTGATCATCCTGGGTACCGGCGAAGGGCTGGCGATCGCGCTTGGCGGCGATGGCGCCCTGTTCAGCCTTGCCACGGTCGGTGGCTTCCTGCTGCTGACAGCCTGGCTGCTCGGCTCGGGCTGGGCCGTGCTTCGGCGTTCCGGCCGGCGGTCCGGCCGCGACGGCGGCTTTGCGCCGCCGGCGACCGCAGGCGCGACGATGACCCCGGCGGGTCCGCCATGCTGATCCGCACCGGCAGGCGGGCGCCACGCAAGCGCCCTCCGGCAAACCAGCCCTTTGGTGCGAGCGCCCGCGCGCGGGGGCTGATCGGGGCGGCCATGCTGTCGCTGGTCATCGCCGCCAGCGCGGCATTCCCGGCGCCTGGACTGGCGGCAAGCCCGGCACCGGCCCACCAAGAGGCGGCCTCCCGCGACGACAGCGGCCAGGCCTGGTTGCATTCGTCCGGCGCAGCTGTCACTGATGGGTGACACGATGACCGGAACAGCGCCGACGATGACCGACACGCCCATCGCGCCCACGCCCCGCACCCGCGATCGGGACGGTACGGAGGCGCGCATCCTTGCGGGCGCCATGGCCATCGTCGCCCGCGACGGCTTCGGTGCGCTGGGCGTCAATACCGTCGCGCGGGAGGCGGGCGTCGACAAACAGTTGATCTACCGCTATTTCGGCGGTCTCGACGGGCTGCTGGAACGGCTGGGGCAGGACCTACGCCTCTGGCTGGGTGATCCAGCGACCGCCGCGATCGGTGGATCAGGCTATGGTGAGGTGATCGGCGCGCAAATCGTGCAGCACCTCGCCGCACTCAGGGCCAGCGAGATGGTCCAGGCCGCGCTGTCGTGGGAACTGGTCGAGCGCGGCGACGCGGTCGCGCGGCTGGGCGAAGCCAAGAACCAGGCCATCAGGGAGTGGTTCGGGAATGTCAGGGCGGCGGCGGGCGAGCCGCCGCCCGGCATCGACGCGCCCGCGGTCAATGCCATCCTCATCGCCGCCGTCCACCACCTCGTGCTTCGCGCCCGGACCGCCGGCGAATTCGCCGGCCTCGACCTGAAGGCCCCTGAGACCTGGGCGCGCATCGAGCAGGCCATCGGGTTCATCAGCGGCACGATCTACGCACAGGATGCCGGCCCCGGCGCCCGGCCGGCGGCGGCGGGCGATGCCCGCATTGCCCGGTGACATCGGCCACGACACGCTGACAGGAGACGGTGATGGATGATCTCAACCTGCGCTGCGTTGCCCCGGTCGGCAATCTGTGCGGCGAGGGCGCGACCTGGTGCGCGGCGGAACAGGCGCTTTACTGGACCGATGTCAACCGCTTCCTCGTGCACCGCCTGACCGTCGCGACCGGCGCGGTCGAAAGCTGGTTCTTCGATGAACCCTGCGTCGCGCTCTCCCTCACCGACCGCCCCGGCACGCTGCTGCTCGGCATCGGCTCCAGGCTGCTGCTGTGGCAGCCGTGGGGCGATGTCCGCACGCCCCACGGCTTCGCGCTCGAGCGCTGGCCGGCGGCGCGGCTGAACGAGGGGCGCGCCGGTCCGGGCGGCGAGTTCTGGATCGGCTCGATGAGCAACAATGTCGGCCCCGACGGCGGGCATGTCGAGCTGGAGGGCGCGCGCGGGCAGCTGTTCCGCCTCATCGACGGCCAAGCGCCGCGGATGTTCAAGGACGGCATCGTCATTTCCAACACCATGTGTTTCTCGCCCGACCGGCGGCACCTCTATTTCGGCGACACGGTGCCGAACGTCATCTGGCGCCATGACTATGACGCCGCGACGCGGTCGATCTCCAACGAAACGCCGTTTTTCGCCGGCTTCGACCGCGGCCGGCCCGATGGCTCGGCCATCGATGCCGAGGGCTGTCTGTGGAACACCCGCTTCGGCGGCAAGTGCCTGGTGCGCGTCGCGCCCGACGGTTCGATCGACCGCATCGTCGAACTGCCGGTCAGCAACCCCACCACCTGCGCCTTCGGCGGCCCCGACCTGCGGACGCTCTACATCACCAGCGCGTCCGTCTATCTCGACGGGCATGAGCGGCTGGCGGGATCGCTGTTCGCCTTGGACGCGCCGGCGCCGGGGCTGCCCGAAAACCGCTACCGGCTGGCGGGATAGCGCCCTGGCGGGCGGCAGGCCCCCGGCCATACCGTTGCCCCTGCGCGGCAAAGCCGCGCGAGCGCGGGCCGTGAGCGGAGTGGAAAGAAGGAAGAAGGAAGAACAAAAAAGCGCGGCAAAGCCGCGCTGTCGGACACGACGATTGTGCGGGGATCTCCCCCGCACAATCGCGTGCCGGCCAAGCTTGTGCGAGTCTGCAAATAGCTCCGCTATTTGCAGCCGCACTGCGCTAGGGCATTAACACCGTGTCAACCACGTGAATCACGCCGTTGGACTGGTTCACATTGGCGATCGTCACCATCGAGGTGCCGCCCTTCGCGTCGGTCAGCATCACCTTGTTGCCGGCCATCGTCGCGGTCAGCTTGCCACCATTGACCGTGGTCAGCTCGGCCTTGCCGCCGCCCGCTTTGATCGCCTTCATCACGTCGGCCGCGCTCATCTTGCCGGCCACCACATGATAGGTCAGGATGCCGGTCAGCGTGCCCTTGTTCTCGGGCTTCACCAGCGTTTCCACCGTGCCGGCGGGCAGCTTGGCGAACGCCGCGTTGGTCGGCGCGAACACCGTGAACGGACCGGGGCCGGACAGCGTGTCCACCAGCCCGGCGGCCTTCACCGCCGCCACCAGCGTCGTGTGATCCTTCGAATTGACGGCATTCTCGACGATGTTCTTCGTCGGATACATGGCGGCCCCACCCACCATCACCGTCTTCGCGTCCACCGCGCTCATACCAACCGTGCTGACACCCGCCAGCATCAGCGCAGCCACGGCACCGCGCAGCATTTTCGCATTCATACGCATGGGAACTCCTTTGATTGTCTCATGGAAAGCCACTGCCTTCCACATCCCGTCTTACGCGCCACACCCTGTCACAGTTTCATCGGCGCCAGTGTCGCAGGTCAGACGGCGACCAGCTTGCCCGTCGCCACCACCGGCCCGGTCGGCAGCCCGGTCGGCGATCCGCCCCTGGGCTCCAGGCTCACCGCCAGCACCGCGCCCGCCGCCACCAGCTTCAGCACGGTCGCCGGCACCTTCACCTGCTGCTGCCCGCCCAGGCTGATCAGCCCCAGCGACCGCGGGCGCCCGTCGGCCGGGATGAGCCACAACTCCGGCTGCCGGCCATCGAGCTTCTCCGTCCCCACCGGCGCCAGCACCAGCGCCGACCGCGCGGTATCCACCGCCGCCGTCACCAGCGGCGCCTTGCCCTCGCCCGCCAGCGTCGCCGCCATCACCACGCCATCGCGCGTCACCAGACGCTCCACCACCTGCGGCGGCCGCGGCACCAGCAGCAGCGCCACCGCCACCGCCGCCACGGCGCTGCTGGCAAAGCTGAGGCCACGCCAGAGGCCCAGGCTCTGCCACCACCCGGCCCGCGCCGGCACCACCACGGCCGGGGCCTCCAGCGCCGCCTCGATCCGATCCCACAGCACCGCCGGCGGCGCCACCGGTGCGATGCCGTCGCCCAGCGGCGCCAGCCGCTCGGCCCAGTCCTCGCACAACGCCCGGAACGCCGGGTCGGACAGCATCCGCGCCTCGACCGAACGCATGGCGTCCCGCTCCAGCGCGCCCAGCGCCCAGTCCATCGCCAGCGCCTCGTCGGTCGAGATGGGCTGGTCGCTCACGCCACCATCTCCCCGCGCAGCCTGATGAGCGCCCGCCGCACCCAGGTCTTCAGCGTGCCCACGGGGATGCCCTCCCGCTCCGCCAGCGCCTCATAGGTCAGGCCTCCGACATAGGCCGCGCGGATCACCGCCTGGTGCCGCGGGTCCAGCCCCGCCAGCGCCGCGTGCAGGCGGGTCGCCGCCTCGCTCGCCATCGCGCTGGCCTCGGGCGTGGGCCGCTCGTCGGCCAGCTCATGTGCCTCCTCCACCGGCACCGCCGCCCGCGTCCCCCGGGCGCGCACCCGGTCGATCGCGCGGTTGCGCGTGATGGTGGTCATCCAGGTCATCGGGCTTGCCCGGCCCGCGTCATATTCCGCGGCCTTGCGCCAGATGGTAAGAAACACGTCCTGCAACACATCTTCCGCTTCCTGTCGGTCGGACAGGATACGCATCGCGACCGCGAACAGCTTCATCGACGAACTGTCATAAACCATGCGCAGCGCCGCGCGGTCTCCCGCGCCGACCCGCTGCAACAGGCTTGCCAGGTCCACGCCGCTCACCCGCCGCCTGCTCCCGCCATCCGGATCGGCCCGTCCGCCCGCCCCTTCACGAACTGGTCTACAAACTCGTTGCCGCTGTTGTCGAGGGCCTCGACCGGCCCTTCCCAGATGATCCGCCCCTGATGCAGCATCGCCACCCGGTCGGCGATCTTGCGCACGCTCGCCATGTCATGCGTGATGGTCAGCGCGGTGACCCCCAGCGCCTTCACCTGGTCGCGGATCAGCGCGTTGATCACATCCGCCATGATCGGGTCCAGCCCCGTCGTCGGCTCGTCGAAGAAGATGATGTCCGGCCGCGCCGCGATCGCCCGCGCCAGCGCCACCCGTTTCTGCATGCCGCCCGACAGCGCCGCCGGCTTCAGCTCGGCCACCTCCGGCCCCAGCCCCACCCGCGCCAGATTGTCGATGGCAATCGCACGCAGCTCCTCCGCCCGCACATTCCGCCCGGCCGTCAGCGCGAAGGTGACGTTGCGCCAGACGGCCAGGCTGTCGAACAGCGCGCCGCCCTGGAACAGCATGCCGAACCGGGCGCGGGCCGCCGCCAGCGCGCTGCCCTTCAGCCCCACCAGCTCCTGACCATCGAGCATGATCGAGCCGGCATCCGGCCACAGCAGCCCCAGGATGCACTTCAGCATCACCGACTTCCCCGTGCCCGAGCCGCCGATCACCACCAGCGATTCGCCCTTGCCGACGCTCAGCGTCACCCCGTCGAGGACGCGCTTCGGCCCGAACGCCTTTGCCACATCGCGCAAGCTCAGCGTCATGTGCCGAACACCAGGATGGTGATCACCAGGTTGGACAGCAGGATCAGGATGAACGCCGTCACCACCGCATTCGTCACCGCCCGCCCCACGCCCGCCGCGCCGCCGCTGGAAACGAACCCATTGTAGCAGCCGGCCAAGGCGATGATGAAGCCGAACACCGCCGCCTTGATCATCGAGGAGACGACATCCTCCGTCTCCAGAAACCGCGACGTGGTGATCAGATAGGTGGCGCTGTTGAACCCCAGCCGCGTCGTCGCCAGCAGCCAGCCGCCCAGCACGCCGATGATGTTGGCGACCAGCACCAGGAACGGCAGCATCAGCGTCGCCGCCACCAGCCGCGGCGCGATCAGGTAACGGAACGGATCAGTGCGCAGGGTATAGAGCGCGTCGATCTGCTCGGTCACCCGCATCGTGCCCAGTTCGGCCGCCATCGCGCTCGACACCCGCCCGGCCACCATCAACCCCGCCAGCACCGGGCCGAGCTCGCGCACGATGGCGATCACCGTCACCGCCGGCACGGTGGAGGAGGCGTTGAAGCGGCTGCCGCCGACGAGAATCTGCTGCGCCAGCGCGGCGCCGGTGAACAGCGCCGTCAACCCGACCACCGGCAGGCTGAACCAGCCGATCAGGCCCATCTGCTCAACGAGGCGCGCCGGATAGAAGGGCGGCTGCACCGCCCGCGCCAGCGCCAGGCCGGCAAAGCGCGCCAGCCGGCCGATCAACGCGAACGCCCCGATGACGAAGCCACCCAGCGAAATCAGGAACGACGCAACAAACTTCATGTCCAGCGCCGCTCATAGCGATGGCCCAACCCCGTCAGCAACTCATATTGCGATACCGGCCCGTCCGCAGCCAGCGTCGCCAGGTCGAAATCGGCGGTCAGCCAGTCCCCCTCCGCCACCCCGGCGCCGGTCACGTCCACCGCCGTCATGTCCATGGAAATGCGCCCCACCGTCGGGCACCAGCGGTCGCCCGCGCGCCAGCGCAACCGCGCCGCCACCCCACGCGGCAGGCCATCGGCATAGCCCACGTTCAAAGTCGCCACCTGGCGGCTGCCCACCGCCACCCAGGTCGCGCCATAGCCGACCGTGTCGCCATCGCGCACCGCCGACAGCTGGATCACCCGCGCCGACAGTGCCACCACCGGCGCTATACCGCCCACCGCCTCGGCGCGCGGAATGCCGCCATAAAGCCCCAGTCCCGGCCGCACGCCGTCGAAGGCATAGTCGCGCCCGATGCACACGCCGGCGCTGTTGGCCAGCATGTGCCGCGCGTCCGGCGTCGCCGTCGCCAGCGCGCGGAATGCCTGCAGCTGCCGCGCCGTCAGCGGGTGCCCCGGCTCGTCGGCGCAGGCAAGGTGGCTGTGCACCGTGTCCACCGCCAGGCCTTCCATGGCCGCCAGGTCGCCCAGCCCCAGCCGGTTCATGCCGGTCTCCACCATGACATCACACGCCCGCGCCGGAAACGCCGCCCGCCACGCCGCGCACTGCGCGGGCGTGTTCAGCACCGGCCGCGCCCAGGGCATCGCCGCGGCGTCGGCCGCGTCACACCGCGAAAACCCGTGCAGCACCAGCAGCGTGCAGCCTTCCGGCAGCACCCCCAGCGCTGCCGCCTCCGCCCAGCTGCTCACCGCGAACGCCCGGGCTCCCGCCGCCGCCAGCCGCGCCACCACGTCGCGCGCGCCCAACCCATAGCCATCGGCCTTCACCGCCGCCGTCACCGGCACGCCCGCGGCTTCTGCAAACCATCGGTAATTCGCCACCAGCGCATCGGTTGACAGCGTCAGGCGGAGCGCGGCGGGCATGCCACGACCGATAGCGGCCCACCCGGGCAGCTGTCGAGGCGCAACCGGCCTTGACGACATACCAACCGGTCGGTATGCTTTACTCATGTCGAGTCGCACTGCCCTCACCCCCTGTCGCGCCCGCCCCGCTCGCCGCACCCGTGCAGGCGGTGTTGCAAGGACGGCCTCACCCTGTCGAAGGCCGCCAACGATCCGTCGCCCGCGCACGGCGGCATCGGGCACCTGAAACGCATTCTCCCGTTGTTGCCCACACGAAAGGACCGAATGATGGACACCCCCTTCCGCCTGCCCCCCATCGTCCCCCACCTTGTCGTCAACCGTGGCGGCGACGCCATCGATTTCTACGCCCGCGCGCTCGGCGCCGAGCTCATGTCGCGCCTGGACAATGGGGAAGGGCTGGTGATGAACGCCGGGCTGACGATCAACGGCGCCGCCGTCATGCTCAACGACCATTTCCCCGGCATGTCCCCACCGCCGCCGCAACCGGGGCACTCGGCCGTCACCATCCATCTTACCGTCGACAACGCCGACCGCTGGTTCGACCGTGCCGTCGCCGCGGGCGCCACCCCGGCCATGCCGCCCGCCGACATGTTCTGGGGCGACCGCTATGCCGTGGTGCACGACCCCTTCGGCCACAGCTGGGCCTTCGCGCACAATTTGCACGGCCACCAGCTCGGCCATGACGAGATCAACAGCAATTTCGCCGCATTCAAGGAAGGAGCAATGCAATGAGCTACATCGACGGTTTCGTGATCCCCGTCCCCGCCGCGCAGGAGGATGCCTACCGCCGGCTCGCCGCCATGATGGCCTCCATCCTGGTCGAACATGGCGCGCTGCACGTCGTCGAAACCTGGGAAGACGACATCAAGGACGGCACCCACACCGACTTCCGCACCGCGGTCAAGGCGGAGGCGGGCGAAAAGATCGTCTTTTCCTGGATCGTCTGGCCCTCCCGCGAGGTCCGCGATGCCGGCAACGCCAAGTTCATGGCCGACCCGCGCATCACCGGCGACGAAAACCCCATGCCGTTCGATGGCAAACGCCTGATCATGGGTGGCTTTCGCACCATCGTCGAGGAACGGGCATGACCGCACTCACCCGCATCGCCCCCTGCCTCTGGTATGACGGCGCCGCGCGCGAAGCCGCCGACTTCTACGTCTCGCTGTTTCCGGAGTCATCGGTGGACGCCGTGCTGCCGGGGCAGGACGGCAAGCCACTGTTCGTCAGCTTCACCCTCGCCGGGCAGCGCATGCAGGCGCTGAACGGCGGTCCCGGCTTCCCGCACAGCAACGCCATGTCGCTCTCGGTCGCCTGCGACACCCAGGCCGAGATCGACCGGCTCTGGACGGCGCTCGGCGCCGACGGCGGCAAGGAGCTGGAGTGCGGCTGGGTCACCGACCGCTGGGGGGTCCCCTGGCAGATCGTGCCGAGCTTCCTCGAAGCGCGCATCTCCACCGGCACGCCCGAACAGGTCGGCCGCATGATGGTGGCGGTCTGGAGCATGAAGAAACTCGACCTCGCCGCCATGCAGGCGGCATTCGATGGCGAAGGTTCCTAATCCCTCAGGATCTGGTTGATCTCGATCGCCGTGCCGTCCGGATCGAAGATGTTGCAGCCCATCACCCGGATCGGCGGCGCGCCGTTGCGCCCCTCATAGACCTGCAACCGCGCCTCCCCGGTGAAGCTCACGCCCGGCACCGTGGCGGCCATGGCGCAGCGCTTCTTCGCGTCGTCCACATTCAGGATCAGCACATGCCCGCCCGGTCCCAGCCGGCGGGGATAGGGCTGGTCGCTGCCCGGCAACGGCGGATCGGTATATTGCATCAGCCCGATCCAGCCGATGAAGGGATCATTGCCATTCAACAGCACCAGCCGCGTCTTGTTGCCCGGCACGCCGGCCGGCAGCGCCACGCCGCTGACGCTGATCTTCGCGTCATAATTCACCTGCAGGCCGAACACGTCGCGGTACAGCTTCAGGCTGTTGTCGATATCGCGCACCAGGATGGTCAGCCGGCGGACGTCGGTCGGAATGCGTTCCTTCGGCGCTTCCACCCCCGCTGCCTTCACGCCGGTCGCCGTCTTCGCCGGCTCCGCCGCCTGCGCGCCGCCGGCCAGCAGCGCGGCCATCAACAATGCCCTCATGCCACCCTCCCCAGAAATTGTTCGATAAATCGCCCATGCCGACGGCGAAAACGTTGATTTTCGAGCACCGGAGCGCAGCGTGCTTATCGCACGTGAGCACCGGAGCGCAAAAAATCGGCGTTTGCAGCCCGGCATGGGCGATTTATCAAACAATTTCTCAATCGTCCGGTCCCAGCGACGGGTCCAGATCGCGCGGCCGCACGAACCGCGTCAACCGCCCCTTGCCCTCGGCCGCCTCTGCCCAGCGCGCGCCCTCAAAGACAATCTCCGCCAGCGTCGCGGTCGGATATTTCTTGTAGGCCTCCGCCCGCAATGGCGCATCATCCTCCGGTGTCGCGATCAGCGCCAGATCCTCCAGCCCGGGGTTGTGCCCCACCAGCAGCAGGCGCCCGGTGGCATCGCTTTCCGCCTGCACCAGGTCGAACAGCGTCACCGCGCTGGCCATGTAGATGCGCCGGTCGAACGTCACCTGAAGCCTGCCGCCCAGGCCCTCCTCCAACCCCTCGATGGTCTGCCGGATGCGCAGCGCCGGCGAGGCGATGATGCGGTCGAACGCCAGGCCCTCGTCACGCAGATAGCGCCCCATGCGCACCGCCGCGCGCCGCCCCCGGCCGTTCAGCGGCCGGTCGAAATCGGTCTCCACCGGATCGTCCCAGCTGGATTTCGCGTGCCGCAACAAGCTCAGCGTGCGCATCATGCCTCCCTGCTCCCCCCGATCATGCTTACGGGTGCGCCATCGCCGGCGCAACCGGCGCCGATGAACCCGCTCACACTTTCCACAGCCTCCCCCAGGGTCACCCGCTCGATTCCCACCTCGGGTGGAAAGGCGTTCAGCAGCCGGCTCGGCACCGCCGGCCCCAGCAGCACGAACACCCCCCGGTCATCCGCCCGCCGGATGAGGCGCCCGAACGCCTGCGCCAGCCGCCGCCGCACCAGCGCGTCCTCGTACGCGGCACCGCCATTCGCCGCCCGCCGCGCCGCATGCAGCACCGTCGGCCGGCTCCACGGCAGTCCTTCCAGCACCACCTGCCGCAGGCTCTCGCCCGGCACGTCCACGCCGTCGCGCAGCGCATCCGTCCCGAACAGGCTGGCGCGCGGGTCGGCGCGGAACAGGTCCACCAGCGTGCCTGCGTCCACCGGATCGACATGCTGCGCGAACAGCGGCAGGCCCTGCCGCGCCAGCGTGTCCGCCAGCCGCGCATGGACGCTGCGCAGCCGCGAAATCGCCGTGAACAGCCCCAGCGTGCCGCCACCGCTCGCCGCGATCAGCCTGGCATAGGCATTGGCCAGCGCCGCCACATCGCCACGCTTCACGTCGGTCACGATCAGCACCCTGGCCTGGCGTGCATAGTCGAACGGGCTCGCCACCTGGAAATGCCGCGGCACCACCGCCAGATGCGCCTCCCCCACCCCCTGCTCGCCCAGCGTCGCGCTGGTTACCACCACGCCATGCGCCGGCGCCAGCACCGCGTCGGCCAGCGGCTTGGTCGGGTCCAGCCAGTGCCGCCGCACGCCGGTGTCCAGTTCCCGCCCCTCGTGCCGCACCAGCTCGAACCAGTCGACGAACGCCGGATTGCCCGCCCCGCCGATCCGCGCCAGCAGCGCCCCCCACGCCGCGAGCAACTGCTGCCGCAGCAACAGCCCGTCGCTCGCCGACGTCACCCGCGCGAACGCCGCCGCATCCAGCCAGTCCGGCGGCTCGTCCAGCACGCTGAGCAACCGCGCCCGCAGCCGCGCGCACGCCTGCCCCAACCGCTCCAGCGCCCCCGCCGCGGCCTGCGCCGCCTCCACCAGCGCGCCGGGCGGATCGGCGATCTCCGTCTCCAGGGTGAAGCCGCTCTCCACCCCCTCGGCCCGCGTCAGCACGACATCCCGCACCGCCGCCAGCAGCGCCTCCACCGGGCCGTCGGGAACCCCCTCCCCCAGCCGCCCCAGCCAGCCATCGCCGGGCAGGGCCCGCGCCGCGCCCGCCACCGCCTCCAGCGCCGCCGCCCCCGCCTCGTCATAGCTGCTCACGTCCAGCAGCCGCGCCGCCAACCCCCGCCGCCGGCCGCGGGCATTGCGTTCCGGCCCCAGCAGCCAGCGCCGCAGCTCGATCGCCTCCGCCCCCGTCAGCGCCAGCGCGAACGCCCCGTCCGCCGCATCCGCCAGATGATGCCCCTCGTCGAACACCAGCCGCTCCAGCCCCTGCCCCTCGGCCCGCCCGCGCACGGCGTTCGCCATCACCAGCGCATGGTTGGCGATCACCAGGTCGGCGCCGGCGCTCGCCCGCACCGCCCGCTCGATGAAACAGGATCGGTAGTGCGGGCAGGCGGCATAGACGCACTCCCCCCGCCGGTCGGTCAGCGCCGGCCCCGCCCCCCGGCTGAACAGGCCCGGCAGCCACCCCGGCAGGTCGCCGCCCACCATGTCGCCATCGCGGGAGTATCGCGCGAACCGCGCCACCAGATGCGCGAACACCCCCGCGCGCCCGGTGAAGGCGCCCTGCATCGCATCCTCCAGGTTCAGCAGGCAGAGGTAATTCTCGCGGCCTTTTCTCACCACCACCCGCTGTGCCCGTTCGCCGGCGTCCGGAAACAGCGCCACCGTCTCGGCATCCAGCTGCCGCTGCAACGCCCGCGTGAAGGTCGAAAGCCACACCGCGCCGCCGCTCTTCGCCGCATAGTCCGCCGCCGGCGCCAGATAGCCCAGCGTCTTGCCGATGCCCGTCCCCGCTTCCGCCACCACCATGTTCGGGCCGTCGGCGGACAGCCGCGGCGCGAACGCATGCGCCACCGCCCGCGCATAGCCCCGCTGGCCTTCGCGCACCTCCCGCCGCTCCCCCCGCAGCGCGTCGAGCGCCGCATCCACGTCGCCCACGCCCTGCACCACCGGGCGGGGTTTCGGCCTGGGCGCCGTCTCCTCCCACTTGCGAAGGCTCTCGAACAGCCCCGGCTCCCGCGCCTCCGGCCTTGCGATCCGCTCCAGCAGCAGCGGTGCCCAGCCCCAGCCCAGCCGCGCCAGCGACTGCGCGCTGTTCCACGCTCCCGCGCGCGCCGCCCAATCCGGCGGCGCCACCCGCGCCAGCAGCGCGCCGGCCGCCTGCCGCAGGAACAGCGCCTCTGCCGCGCCATCCGCCGGCATCGCCAGCCCCAGCCACCCCGCCAGCCCCGCTGCGGAGGGCACCACGAACCGCGCCGGTGCCACGAAAGCGAACAGCTCCAGCACATCCAGCCCGGACAGCGCCGGATAGCCCAACCGCGCCGCCGTCACCGGCGCGTTCAGCAACAGGTGCGGGGTATCGGCGGCCCGCGCCATCGCCTCCCGCCGGTCGGCCTGGCCCACCCGGCCGTCCGGCCCTGCCAGCCAGATGCCGGCATGGCTTGCCACCAGCGCGGGGTATGGCAAAGGGGCGCTCATGCAGACCGGTTACAGCAGCTTCTCCGCCGATGAAATGGCCGCGCTTCGCACCGAGGCCGGCATCAGCAAGGCCTGGCCGTTCGAGGAAGCGCGCAAGCTGATCGCCCGCTACCCGCAGGGCTTCCCCGCCGCCGGCGTGGTCTTCGAAACTGGCTATGGCCCCAGCGGCCTGCCGCACATCGGCACCTTCGGAGAGGTCGTCCGCACCACCATGGTGCGCAACGCCTTCACCCTGCTCTGCCCCGGCATCCCCACCCGGCTGATCGCCTTTTCGGACGACATGGACGGCATGCGCAAGGTGCCGCCGCATCTCCCCAATCAGGACATGCTGACCGCCGCGCTCGGCCAGCCGCTGACCTCGGTGCCCGACCCCTTCGGCACCCACGCCAGCTTCGGCGCGCACAACAATGCCCGGCTGATGGCCTTCCTTGACGGCTTCGGCTTCGATTACGAGTTCCTCAGCTCGACCGACTGCTACCGCTCCGGCCGCTTCGACGCGACACTCCTGCGCATCCTCGAACACTATCAGGCCGTCACCGACGTCATCCTCCCCACCCTCGGCCCCGACCGCCGCGCCACCTACTCCCCCTTCCTGCCGCTCTGCCCGCGCACCGGCCGCGTTCTCCAGGTGCCGATCACCGCGCACGATGCCACGGCGGGCACCGTCAGCTATACCGACCCGGAAACCGGTGAAAGCGTCACCGTCCCCGTCACCGGCGGCGCCTGCAAGCTGCAATGGAAGCCCGATTGGGCGATGCGCTGGGTGGCGCTCGGCATCGATTACGAGATGTCCGGCAAGGACCTGATCGACAGCGTCACGCTCGCCAGCCGCATCGTCCGTGTCCTGGGGGAGCGCCCGCCCGAGGGCTTCAACTACGAGCTGTTCCTGGATGAAGGCGGCCAGAAGATCAGCAAGACCAAGGGCAACGGCCTCACCATCGAGGATTGGCTGCGCTACGCCGAACCCGAAAGCCTGGCGCTCTACATGTATCAGCAGCCGCGCCAGGCGAAGAAGCTGCACCTGGGCGTCATCCCGCGCGCGGTCGAGGATTATGAGAAGTTCGCCGCCGCCTTCCCCGCGCAGCCCGCCAAGGAACGCCTCGGCAACCCTGCCTTCCACATCCACGGCGGCGCGCCGCCCTCGAACGACCGCCCCGTCAGCTTCGGGCTGCTGCTGCACCTCGTCGCCGTTGTGGGCAGCAGCGATCCGGCCATGCTGCGCGCCTATCTGAAACGCTACGCGCCCGATTGCGACCCCGTCGCCGACCCGAAACTGTCGGCCATGGTCGATCATGCCATCGCCTTCCACCACGACCATATCGCCCCCACCCTGCACCGCCGCGCGCCCACCGGGATCGAACGGCAGGCGCTCGCCGCGCTCGACCAGTGGCTGGCCGCCAACCCCACGGCCGATGCCGAGGCGATCCAGTTCGAAATCTACGAGACCGGCAAGCGCTTCGGCTTCGATCCGCTGCGCGCCTGGTTCGCCGCGCTCTATGAAACCCTGCTCGGCAGCCCGCAGGGCCCGCGCATGGGCACCTTCATCGCGCTCTACGGCATCGGCGAAACCCGCGCGCTCATCGCCTCCGCCCTCGAAAAGGTCCCCGCATGAAAGCCTTGGCTGTCGCCGCCGCCCTGCTGCTCGCCACGCCCGCGCTCGCCGGCCCGGCCGCGGACGCCTTCCGCGCCGGCAACTGGCCAGCGGTCATCACCGCCGGCCGCGCCGAAGCCACGCCCGACGCTCTCGTTCTCGCCGGCCGGGCGCAGACCGTCGTCGCCGTCTATCAGACGGCCGACAAGGCCCGCGTCCGCACCCTGCTCGCCGCCGCCGAAGCCGATTTCGCCGCCGCCGAAAAGCGCGACCCCGCCAATCTGGACGCCATCCTGCAACGCGGGATCGCCGTCGGCTACGCCGCCAAGCTCGACCGTTCGCCGGGCGGTGCCAAGACCGCGCGCCGGGCCTTCGAACATGTGCTCTCCAAACGCCCGAACGACGCTGTCGCGCTCGCCGCCATGGGCGGCTGGCACGGCGAATCGGTGGCCACGCTCGGCAGCTTCATCGCCGGCACCGTGCTCGGCGCCAAACGCGCCGACAGTGTCCGCTTCTTCGACCGCGCCATCGCCGCCGACCCCACGTCGCCCGTCCATCCCACCTTCTACGCCAGCACGCTGCTCGCGCTGGACGCCGACAATGCCGCGAAGGCCCGCACGCTGCTGGAGCGCGCCGACAAGGCGACTGCGAAAGACGGCTTCGAAGCCCTCCTGCAACGCCAGGCCCGCGAAATCCTCGCGCCGCTCGCCAAGGGCGACATCAAAACCGCCCGCGCCACCGCCCAACGCATCGGCCCGCTGGGCACCGTCCGCTGACCACACCCCTCCCGTTCACGGGAGGGGCGACTCGGCAAAGCCGAGCGGGGGTGGGCCTCTTCCCCCAAACGCTCGCGGATGGGACAGGCTGTCGAGCCCCTCCCCCGCATGCGGGGGAGGTGTCGGCGCAGCCGACGGAGGGGGCCAGCACCGCCGGCACCGTTCAGCCTACCGCACGACCACCCCACCCTTCATCACGAACGCCACCGTCTTCAACGCCGTCACATCGCTCAGCGGATCCCCCGCCACGGCAATGATGTCCGCCGCCATCCCCGGCTTCAGCGCCCCCACCTGGTCCTTCAGACCGAGCAGGTCGGCCGCATTCACCGTCGCCGCGGCAATCGCGCTCGCCGGCGTCATCCCGAACTGCACCATCAGCTCGAACTCATCGGCGTTGCGGCCATGCTTGCTCACCCCCGCGTCGGTGCCGAACGCGATCTTCACGCCGGCCGGCACCGCCTTCGCCAGGCTTTTCCCCGTCACCGAAAGCCGCCATTTCACCTTCTCCAGCACGGCGGGCGGATAGGCGTTCGGATCCTTCGCCAGCCGCTCCTTATACCCGTTGATGGTCGACAGCGTCGGCACATAATAGGCCCCCGTCTGCAGGAACAGCTTGACCGAGGCATCGTCCAGCATCGTCCCATGCTCGATCGAATCGGCGCCCGCCGCCAGCGCCAGATTCATGCCGTCGGCGCCATGCGCGTGCACAGCCACCTTCTTCCCCGCCAGATGCGCGGCTTCCACGATCGCCTTCGCCTCGTCCGGAAACATCTGCTGGCCGATGCCGGCACCGATCCGGCTGTTCACCCCGCCGGTGGTCGCGATCTTGATCACATCCACGCCGCGCCGCACCTGCAATCGCACGGCATGGCGGCAGGCATCGGCGCCGTCGCACAGGTTCGACTGGTCGATCGCCGGATGCAGCTCGTCCGCCAGGCTCAGCGTCGCATCCATATGCCCCGCCGTGACCGAGATGGAGCGCCCGGCGTCGATGATGCGCGGCCCCATCACCCAGCCGCGCGCCACCGCGTCGCGCAGCGCCAGCGTCGCGCCGCTGCCGTCGCCCAGGTTGCGCACCGTCGTGAACCCGGCGCGCAGCGTCTTCATGCCGTTCCACTGCGCCCGCAGCGCCGCCATGCCCGGCCCTTCCGTCACCCCCTCGATCAGCGCCGCCTCGCCGCCGGCGTCGCTGTCCAGATGCACATGGCAGTCGATCAGGCCGGGCAGCACGAAGCGATCCTTCAGGTCGATCAGCGTCGCCCCCGCCGGCACCGGCGCATGGCCCGCCACCACCGACACGATCCTGCCGTCCTCGACGGTGATGGTCGAAGGCCCCTTCGCCGCCGTCCCCGGCACATCCAGCAGCCGCCCGGCATGAATGACCGTCAGCGGCCCGGCGGCCAGCGGAACCGACAGCGCCAGGGCAACCAATGCAAGGGTGAAACGCATGCTCAATCTCCCATCGCCGATACCCGCATCGACAGCGTCGTCACCGCCTCGCCTCCCGGCGGCAGCGCGATGATGCCGGGCATGCCGGGCTGGTTCAAGGCCGTCGCCGGATGGCTGACCGGCTCGACGCAGAGGAAGGATTCGTCAACCGGTGCATAGATCACCAGCCAACCATGCGCCGCATGCATGGCAACCCGCAACCCGCCGCCGCTCAGCACCGCGCGCCCGTCATGCCCGGCAAAGACATGATCCAGCAGCGCGCCATCGTTCAGCCGGGTTGACAGGTCAAACCCCGGTTCACCCATGAAACGGGTCGGCAGAATCTCGCCGTCCGATTCCCACCAGCCGCTGTGAGCGGCCTGCAACCGCGTGTCCGGATGCCGCACGAACCAGGGATGCAGCCCGAACCCCAGCGGCATCACCCGCGCATCGCGGTTCCGCACCGACAGGCTGATGTCCAACCTGTCCTCGCCCAGCACAAGGCGTTGCTCCGCCGCATAAATCCACGGCCATTCATCGCCGCCGGCCGCCAGCGTCAGCGTCGCATGATCCTCGCCGCTGTCCGCCACCGCCCAGGCCCGCTGCCACCCCTGGCCATGGATGGCATGGGGGCTGCCACTCAGGTTCGGCGGCAACGCCACGTCGATGCCGTCCCATCGGAACCGCCCGTCGCGGATGCGCCCGGTGAAAGGCAGCATCGGAAAACAACCCATCTGCAAGGCATCATCCGCCCCCGCCGGCGCCGGCCGCAGGATGTCCCGCCCGCGCCAGCGCCACGCTGCGATGCTGCCGCCGACCGCCGGTGCCACGATCAGCTCCTGCTCGCCGTGCACCAACCTCACGCGAAATAGCGCCGCAAAATCAGATCATAAGTCGCTGCCAGAGCAGAAAGGTCAGCGATACTGACGCTCTCGTCCACCTTGTGCATCGTGGCGCCCGGCAGGCCGAACTCCACCACCGGGCACAGCCGCCGGATGAAGCGCGCGTCCGATGTCCCCCCCGTCGTGCTCAGCACCGGTGTTTCGCCCGTCACCGCGGCCACCGCGTCCGCCACCAGCGCGGTGAAGCCGCACGGCTCTGTGATGAACGCCTCCCCGCTGATCCGCGTCACCACCTCGGCCAACGGCGCCTCCTCGGCGACCACGCCCTCGATCCAGCGTTGCAGGTCGGAACCCCGGTGTTCACTGTTGAAACGGATGTTCAACCGTAAAGCGGCCTGTGCCGGGATCAAGTTGGTGGTCGGGTTGCCCACGGAAAGGTCGGTCACCTCCAGGTTGCTGGCATCGAACCAGTCGTTGCCGTCATCCAGCACCCGCGCCTTCAGCCGGTCGGCGATCCGCACCAGCCGCGTCACCGGATTGTCCGCCCGCGCCGGATAGGCGACATGCCCCTGCGCGCCATTCACCGTCACCCAGCAGTTCAAGGACCCCCGCCGGCCGATCTTCACCATGTCCCCCAGCACCCGCGCGCTGGTCGGCTCGCCCACCAGGCAGTGATCGGGCCGGTGGCCGTTCGCCACCATCCAGTCGAGCAGCGGATCGGTGCCGAACGTCGCCGGCCCCTCCTCGTCCCCGGTGATGATGAACGACAGGCTCCCCGGCGCGCCCCGCGCCACATGGGCGCCCGCCGCCGCCACCATCGCCGCCAGCGCCCCCTTCATGTCGTTGGCGCCGCGCCCGATCAGCACTCCCTGGTCGACAATCGCGGCGAACGGATCGACGCTCCACCCTGCGCCTGCCGGCACCACGTCGCTGTGCCCGGCAAAGGCGAAATGCGGCGCGCCCGTGCCTGCCCTTGCAAACAGATTGTCGACCGGCCCGTCGGGTGGCCCGCCGAACCGCAGCCGCTGCGTCGTGAACCCCAGTCCGCGCAGCGCCGCTTCCAGCACGTCCAGCGCCCCCGCGTCCGCCGGCGTCACGCTGGCGCAGCGGATCAGGGCCTGGGCGAGCGGAAGCGGATCGAGCATCCGGCATCTCTTGCGCAACCCGGCGCGCGGGCGCAACCTCCAGCGATGCCGAAAGTCGATCTCGCCAGCCTGCCGCACCTCACCACCACCGGTTACCCGCCGCCGTTCGACCGCGCCGTCGCCGGGCGCAGCCGGCAGCAGGTGGCGCTCGCGCTCAGCGATTTCGCCGCCAACCTGATCACGCTCGCACCCGGTGCCTGGGCCAGCCAGCGCCACTGGCACAGCGCGGAGGACGAGCTGGTGATGATCGTCTCCGGCGAGGCGGTGCTGGTCGAGGATGGTGGCGAGACCCTGCTGCGCGCCGGCGACATCGCCACCTGGGCAAAGGGCGTTCCCAACGCCCACCACCTGCAGAACCGCAGCGACGCGCCCGTGGTTTTCCTCGCCGTCGGCCCCGACCGGCCGGGAGAGGACGTCTGCCTCTACCCCGACATCGGCATGCGCTGGAGCGCCGCCGACGGCTATGTCGTCGGCCCGCCCCGGACGCCGCCGATGAACCCTGAATGAAAATGACGATTCCGACTCGCCCGTGACGGTAAAATGGGCTATGCGCTCAAATCAGGCGTAGTGTCGGTTCGACATTGCCCGGCCACAGGCGTGTGCCGGCCAATGTGATTCACCTGCCCTCGTCACCGGACAACTCCGGCGGCGTCTGACCAGTGGATCATGCGGCGCGCAGGCGGGGCAAGGTCGTGTAGAATGAATGAGACGGACAGCGAATGAGTTACGATGACAAGCGCCGCGGACACCGCGGCCGTGGGAACGACCGGAAGCGTGGCGGCGACGATTTCGAGGGCGGCGATTTTGGCGGGGGCGGCTTCGGCGGCGGCTTTGGGGGTGATCGCGGCGGCTTCGGCGGCGGCGGGCGCAGCTTCGGCGGCGGCGGCTTCGGCGGTGGCGGCAGCAGCTTCGGCGGTGGCGGCGGCAGCCGCTTCGGCGGCGGTGCTGCTGGCGGCGGCGGCGGTTTCGGTGGCGGCGGGGGTGGCTTCGGCGGCCCGCGGCGGGACATGAACCCCGGCATCGTCGTCGGCCAGGGCAAGGGCCAGGTCAAATTCTTCAACGCGCAAAAGGGCTTCGGCTTCGTCGTCCGTGAAGACGGTGGCGAGGATGTGTTCCTGCACATCAGCGCCGTGGAGCGCGCCGGCCTCAGCGCCATCGCCGATGGCCAGCCGATCGAGTTCACGCTCACCGAACGCAACGGCCGGGTGTCGGCAACCGACATCTCGCTGATCGGGGAGCCGCTGCCGGTCGCCGAGCGCGCCCCGCGCCCGCCCCGCGAAGGCGGCTTCGGCGGTGACCGCGGTGGCTTCGGCGACCGTCCGCCCCGGCCGGCCGGGGGTGGCTTCGGCAACCGCCCGCCGCCGCAGACGGACGGCACGCGCTATGAAGGCACGGTCAAATTCTTCAACGCGCAAAAGGGCTTCGGCTTCGTCTCGCGCGATGATGGCGGCGCCGACGCCTTCGTCCACATCAGCGCGGTCGAACGCGCCGGCCTGTCGGACCTGGCGCCCAACCAGAAGCTCAGCTTCGAACTGGAAACCGACCGCCGCGGCAAGCAGGCGGCCGTCAACATCGAAGTCATCTAACGCCGGCCTCAATCCGGACCAAGGCCGCTCTCCCCCCGGAGAGCGGCCCTTTTCATGCCCTCAGCAGGGCAGATGCTCGCACTCGTGCAGATGGCTGGTCTCCAGCTGCAACGTCGCATGGCCGATGCCGAAGCGCGCCCGCAGCCCGTGTTGCAGCGCATGCAGCACGGCGTCGTCGCTTCCCGCCGGCCGGACCAGATGCGCGGTCAGCGCCGGCTCGGTCGCGCTGATCGGCCAGATGTGCAGGTCATGCACCGCCGCCACCCCCGGCTGCTGCATCAGCCAGGCCCGCACCTCGCCGACATCGATGTGCGCCGGCGCGCTGTCCATCGCCAGGTCGAGCGACTCGCGCAGCAGCCGCCAGCTGCCCGCCACGATCACGCCCACGATCAGCACGCTCGCCAGCGGGTCGATCCACGCCGCCCCCGTCCACAGCATCAGCGCGCCCGCCACCACCACGCCGGCCGAGACCGCCGCGTCCGCCAGCAGGTGCAGCACCGCCGCCCGCCGGTTCACGTCGCCGGCCTGACCGCCGCTCAGCAACCAGGCCGAGCCGCCATTGACCAGGATGCCCAGCGCCGCCACCGCCATCACCACGCCCCCCGGCGGCGTCGCCGCATGTCCCCCCAACAGGCGCGACGCGGCCTCCGCCAGGATCGCGCCGCTCGCCAGCAGCAGCAGCAGGCAGTTCACCAGCGCCGCCAGCACGCCGGCCTTGCCGAAGCCATAGGTGCGCTTTTCCGCGCCCGGCCGCGTCGCCAGCCACGCCGCCCCGCCCGCCAGCAGCAGCCCCACCACATCCGACGCATTGTGCCCCGCGTCCGCCAGCAGCGCCGTCGAGCCGACCGCGAACCCCGCCCCCAGCTGTACCGCCACGATCAGCAGGTTTAGCGCGATCCCCACGCCATAACGCCACCCCGCCACCGGATGACCGTGCCCGCCATGCCCATGATCGTGATGATGGCCCATGCGCGTTTCATAGGTCACCCGGCCCCGAACCGCAAAGCCGCCCCTTCCCAGCCGCCACCATTGGGATATGAAGGCGCCATCATGAAGGGACCCCCGATGTTTCGCATCCTGCTGCTCACCACCGCGCTCCTTGCTGCCCCCGCCATCGCGCAAGCCGCCGCCACCCCCGCCACCGCGCCACAACCCGCCAGCCAGGACCAGGCGCTCGCCGCCTTCTTCGACAGCTTCGACCAGGCGCAACTGGCCCTCAACCCGCAGGCGAAGACCCAGCGCGGCATCCGCGACGCCGACTATGGCAAATGGACCGACGGCAGCGACGCCGCGGAGACCGCCCGCTACGCCCTGGGTCAGGACAGGCTCGCCGCGATGAAGCGCCAGTTCGACCCGGCGCGATTGTCGCCGCAATCACGCCTCAGCTATCGCCTGTTCGAATACCGCATGACCCGCGCCGCACGCGCCTGGCCGTTCCGCCATTATGATTTCGAGTTCGACCAGATGAACGGCGTGCAGAGCGGCGCCCCCGCCTTCCTCATCAACCTGCACCGCGTCGCCAACCGGGCCGAGGCCGACGCCTACCTCAGCCGCCTGAACGGCATGGGCGCCGTGATGGACCGGGCGATCGCCAACGCGCTCGCCGCCGAGAAGAAGGGCGTCGTCCCGCCGCGCTGGACCTTCCCCTATGTCATCGCCGACGCCCGCAACGTCATCACCGGCGCGCCGTTCGATGGGGGTGCCGATTCAGCGCTCTTCGCCGATTTCAAGGGCAAGGTGGCGAAGCTCGACCTGCCACAGGCCGACAAGGACGCGCTGGTCGCCGCCGCCGCGCGGGCGCTCACCACCATCGTCAAACCCGCCTACACCCGCGTCATCGCCTTCGCCGAGGCGCAAGCCAAGCGCGCCCCCGCCGGCGACGGCGCCTGGCGCTTCCCCGAAGGACGCGCTTATTATGCCGAACGCCTCGCCAACTACACCACCACCACCATGACCGCGGCGCAGATCCATGCGCTCGGCCTGGCCCAGGTGGCGCGCATCCATGGCGAGATGACCGCGATCAAGGACCGCGTGGGTTTCAAGGGCGACCTGAAGGCCTTCTTCAAATATATGCGCGAACGGCCGGAGAATTTTTACCCCAACACCGCCGAAGGCCGGCAGATGTATCTCGACGAGACCGGCAAGGTCATGGCCGCGATGACCGCGAAGCTGCCCGATTATTTCAGCCCCGCTGCCACCCCGCGCGATCCGCTCACCATAAAGGCTGTCGAGCCCTTCCGCGAAAAATCCGCCGGCAAGGCCTTCTACCAGCGCCCCGCGCCCGACGGCTCCCGCCCCGGCGTCTATTATGTCAACCTCTACGACATGCGCGACATGCCCAACATCGAGCTGGAGGCGCTCGCCTTCCACGAGGGCGTGCCCGGCCACCATCTCGATGGCTCGGTCACCTCGAAGCTCACCGGCCTCCCGCCCTTCCGCCGCTTCGGCGGCTTCACCGCCTGGAGCGAGGGTTGGGGCCTCTATGCCGAAAAGCTCGGCAAGGACATGGGCTTCTACACCGACCCCTACCGCGATTTCGGCCGGCTCCAGCTGGAACTGCACCGCGCCATCCGCCTGGTGGTGGACACCGGCCTGCACGACAAGCGCTGGAGCCGCGAAAAGGCGATCCGCTATGTGGAGGACAACAGCGCCGACGCGCCCGGCGGCATCGTGAAGGCCATCGAACGCTACGCCGTTTTCCCCGGCCAGGCCACCGCCTACATGGTCGGCCGCCTGAAGATCAGCGAGCTGCGCGACCGGGCGCAGCGCGAACTCGGCCCGAAATTCACCATGGCCGGTTTCCACGACGCGGTGCTGTTGAACGGCGCGGTGCCGATGGACGTGCTGGAGGAAAATGTGAACGCGTGGATCAAGGCGACGAGGGCCGGCCGACCTTGATTTCCCGGGCGCGCCACGCTAATTCGGAACAAATCGCTCCGAATTGAGGACCGCCCGTGATTCGCCTCTCCAATCTTGCCGATTATGCCGTCGTGGTGATGACCGTCGCCGCGCGGGAGCGGGGAATGGTGTCGGCCGCGCAGATCGCGGACAAGGCCGGCATCCCCGCGCCGACGGTCGCCAAGCTGATGAGCGCGCTCAGCCGTGCCGGCCTGCTCATTTCCAGCCGGGGCGCTGCCGGGGGCGCCACGCTCGCCCGCTGCACCGCCGGCATCACGCTCGCCGAGATCATCGAGGCGATCGAAGGCCCCATCGCGCTTACTGCCTGCGTCCACGATGCCGGCGATTGCGCGCTGACCGGCAGCTGCGCCGTCCGCCCGCACTGGGCGCCCGTCAACCGTGCCGTGCGCCAGGCGCTCACCCGCGTGACGCTCGCCGAGCTTGCCGGCGCGCCCGCCGCGGCCCGCACCCTGGAAATGGCATGATGGACGAGATTCTGACACCTGTGCGCAACGCCGAGGCCGCCGCCGCGGTCGAGGACACCTCCACCTACAAATGGGGTTTCTCCAGCGACATCGAACAGGATTTTGCGCCCAAGGGCCTCACCGAAGACACCGTCCGCTTCATCAGCGCCAAGAAGAACGAACCCGCCTGGATGCTGGACTGGCGGTTGAAGGCGTTCCGCCACTGGCTCACCATGACGCCCCCCGATTGGGCGAAGCTCGACATCGCGCCCATCGACTATCAGGACGCCTATTATTATGCCGCGCCCAAGGCGAAGCCGAAACTCGGCAGCCTGGACGAGGTCGATCCCGAAATCCTGCGCGTCTATGAAAAACTCGGCATCCCTATCGAGGAGCAGAAGGTGCTCGCCGGCGTCGAAGGCGCGCGCAAGGTTGCGGTGGACGCCGTGTTCGATTCGGTCAGCGTCGCCACCACCTTCCGCGAGGAGCTGAAGCGCGCCGGCGTCATCTTCCTGTCGATCAGCGAGGCGATCCGCGAATATCCGGAGATGATCCGCAAGCATCTGGGCAGCGTGGTGCCGATGCGGGACAATTATTTCGCATGCCTGAACTGCGCGGTCTTCTCGGACGGCACCTTCGTCTATGTGCCCAAGGGCGTGCGCTGCCCGATGGAGCTGTCCACCTACTTCCGCATCAACGCCGAAAACACCGGCCAGTTCGAACGCACGCTGATCATTGCCGATGAAGGCAGCTATGTCAGCTATCTCGAAGGCTGCACCGCGCCGATGCGGGACGAAAACCAGCTGCACGCCGCGGTCGTCGAGCTGGTCGCCGAAACCGACGCCGAGATCAAATATTCGACCGTGCAGAACTGGTATCCCGGCGACAAGGACGGCAAGGGCGGCATCTATAATTTCGTCACCAAACGCGCGCTGTGCCACGGCGCGCGGTCAAAAGTCAGCTGGACGCAGGTCGAAACCGGCAGCGCCATCACCTGGAAATACCCCAGCTGCGTGCTCTCCGGCGAAAACAGTGTCGGCGAATTCTATTCCGTCGCCGTCACCAACAACCGCCAGCAGGCCGACACCGGCACCAAGATGATCCACCTGGGCGCCGGCACGCGCAGCACGATCATCAGCAAGGGCATCAGCGCCGGCCGCAGCAGCAACGCCTACCGCGGCCTTGTCCGCGTGGGGCCGGGCGCGGAGGGCGCGCGCAACTTCACCCAGTGCGATTCGCTGCTGCTGGGCGATCAATGCGCCGCGCACACCGTGCCTTACATCGAAGTGAAGAATCCCTCTGCACAGATCGAGCACGAAGCCACCACCAGCAAGATCAGCGACGACCAGCTCTTCTACACCCTGCAACGCGGCCTGAACGCGGAAGAAGCCGTCAGCCTGATCGTCAACGGCTTCTGCAAGGAAGTGCTGCAACAACTCCCGATGGAATTCGCGGTCGAAGCGCAGAAACTGCTGGGCGTGAGTCTTGAAGGGAGCGTGGGGTGATCGCCGGTGGTGATGCCCCTAGCATCTCCCCTCCCCTTCAGGGGAGGGGCCGGGGGTGGGGTCTCTCCGCCGAGCGCCGTGCCGAAATCCAGAAATACGCCCGCGACAACCGCAACAACGCCACCGCCGCCGAACGCCGGCTGTGGAAATATCTCTCCCGCGCCCAACTCGGCGGCTACAAGTTCCGCCGCCAGGCCGCGATCGGGACGGCGATTGCCGATTTCCTCTGTCCGCAGAAAGCGCTGATCCTCGAAGTGGACGGCGCAACCCACGTCGATCCCGATGCAGACGCGCGCCGTGACCAACGACTGGCGACACTCGGTTTCGTGGTGCACCGCGTCACCAACGAAGATGTGCTGACCCGTCTCGACGATGTGCTGCGCGGCCTCTGGTTGTTGCTGGAGTCGCTCCCGGATCGATGGCCGTCCCGTGCGACACCGCCCCACCCCTACCCCTCCCCTGAAGGGGAGGGGAAACGCGTTGCTACGACACACCTCCCCTTCCATTCAAGGGAGGGGCCGGGGGTGGGGACGTCACAAATAATCGCTGGAACATCAGGTTAAAAGCATGCTCACCATCCACAACCTCCACACCACGGTCGCCGACAAGCCGATCCTCACCGGCCTGTCGCTCACCGTCAACGCCGGCGAGGTCCATGCCATCATGGGCCCCAACGGCGCCGGCAAGTCGACGCTCGCCTACACGCTGGCCGGCCGCCCCGGCTATGAGGTCACCGAAGGCAGCGTCAGCTTCGAAGGCGAGGACCTGCTCGCCCTCGACCCGCACGAACGCGCCGCGCGCGGCCTGTTCCTCGGCTTCCAATATCCCGTCGAAATCCCCGGCGTCTCCAACCTGCTCTTCCTGCGCACCGCCCTCAACGCCCAGCGCAAGCTTCGCGGCGAAGCCGAAGCCTCTGGCGCCGAGTTCATGAAGCTCATCAAGACCGAAGCCGAGGCGCTCGGCCTCTCCATGGACATGCTGAAACGCCCCGTGAACGTCGGTTTCTCCGGCGGCGAGAAGAAGCGCAACGAGGCCGTCCAGCTCGCCATGCTCGGCACCAAACTCGCCGTGCTCGATGAAACCGACAGCGGCCTCGACATCGACGCGCTGCGCGTCGTCGCCGACGGCATCAACCGCTTCCGCTCGCCCGCGCGCGCCGTGCTCCTCATCACCCACTACCAGCGCCTGCTCGATTATGTCCGGCCCGATTTCGTCCATGTCCTGATGGGCGGCCGCATCGTCGAATCCGGCGGCCCCGACCTCGCGCTCCGCCTCGAAGCGCAGGGCTATGAACGGCACGCCGCATGATCGCGCTCCCCTCCCGCAAGACCGAAGGCTGGCGCTGGGCCGACCTGCGGCTGGCGGGAACGCTGGGTGGCGAAGCGCCGCCCGCGAACGACGATCTGCCGGCGCTCAACTGGCTCGCCGGCGACACGCCGCAGCTGCTCATCGTCGGCGGCCGGCTGCACCATGCGGACAATGCCCGTTTCGGCCGCGATCCCGACCGCGCGCTGCCCGCCCACCCGCTCGCCGACATCGCCGCCGCCGAAGCCCAGGGCGGCCTCATCTGGGACGCCCAGGGTGACGCCGGCATCGTGCAGGTCACCCACCTCGCCACCGGCGGCGCCGCGCATGTCGCCCACCGCATCCGCGTCGCCGCCGGCGCCCGCGCCACGCTGGTCGAACAGGTGATCGATCAGGACCATGACGCCTGGTCCAACCTCCGCCTCGATGCCGAGGTTGCCGAGGGCGGCAGTCTGGAACGCATCCTCCTCATCTCCGGCACCTCTGCACTCAACAGCGAGCGCGTCGCTGTCACGCTCGCCGCCCATGCCCGCTTCCGCCAGACCGTCCTCGTCGCCGGCGGCTCCTCCGCCCGCATCGAGGCGCATGTCATGCTGGCCGGCGAAGGCGCGCACGCCGATATCGATGGCGTCATGCTCGGCACCCGCGCGCAGGCGTTCGACGCGCTTACCCGGCTCACCCACGCCGTCCCCGGCACCTCCTCGGCGCAGAAATGGCGCCTGGTCGCCGGCGGCCAGGCGCAGGTGTCGGTCAGCGGCGGCGTCACCGTCGCGCCCCAGGCGCAGAAAACCGATGCCGAACAGTCGTTGCGCGGGCTGGTGCTGGCGCGCACCGCCGCCGTCAACGTCAAGCCGGAACTGGAAATCTTCGCGGATGACGTGAAATGCGCCCACGGCTGCGCCATCGGCGAGCTCGACCGCGCTGCCCTCTTCTACCTGCAATCGCGCGGCCTCCCCCGCATGCAGGCGCAGGCGCTCCTCACCAGCGCCTTCATCGCCGACGGCCTCGCCGGCATCGGGCCAGAGGGCGTCCGCACCGCGCTCCAGGCCCTCGCCGAAGGCTGGGCGCCATGAACCTGTCCTTCCCCCTCGCCGCACGCATCCCCGCCGCCCTGGACGTGCGAGACCAGTTCCCCGGCATCGGTGACTGGGCCTATCTCGACACCGCCGCCACCGCGCAGAAACCGCAGGCCGTGATCGACGCCATCGCCCGCGCCTATGGCCCCGATTACGCCACCGTCCACCGCGGCGTCTATGCCCGCAGCGCCAACATGACCGAGCGCTACGAGGCCGCGCGCGAGACCGTCGGCCGCTTCATCGGCGCCCGCGCGGACGAGATCATCTTCACCCGCGGCGCCACCGAGGGCATCAACCTCATCGCGCAAAGCTGGGGCAACGCCAACATCGCCGCCGGCGACCGCATCCTGCTGACCCAGCTCGAACACCACAGCAACATCGTCCCCTGGCGCCTCCTCGCCGACCGCACCGGCGCGCACATCGATGTCGCCCCGCTCACCCCCGATGGCGCGATCGACACCCCCGCCCTCATCGCCCTCCTCACCCCGCGCACCAAAATCGTCGCCATCGCCCATGTCTCGAACGTGCTCGGCGGCATCGCCGACGTACCCACCATCGCCGCCGCCGCCCACGCCGCCGGCGCGAAACTCCTCGTCGATGGCTGCCAGGCCGCCCCACGCCTCGCGCTCGACATGGCCGCGCTCGGTGCCGATTTCTATGTCTTATCCGGCCACAAGCTCTACGGTCCCACCGGCATCGGCATCCTCTGGGCCCGCGCCGACCTCCTCGCTGCCATGCCCCCCTGGCAGGGCGGCGGTGCCATGATCGAAAGCGTCGCCTTCGACTGCGTCACCTACGCCGCCCCACCGCTGCGGTTCGAGGCCGGCACGCCGCACATCGTCGGCGCCGTCGCGCTGGCCGCCGCGGTCGACTGGGTGGAAGCCATCGGGGTCGAGCGCATCCACGCCCACGAAACCCGCCTGCTGGCCGAAGCCCGCGCCGCGCTCGCCGGCGACAACCGCCTGATCCTGCACGGCCCCGCCGACAGCGCCGGCATCCTCAGCTTCAGCCTCGATGGGGTGCATCCACACGACATCGGCACCATATTGGACGAAGGCGGCGTCGCCATCCGCGCCGGCCACCATTGCGCGCAGCCACTGATGGCCTGGCTCGGCGTCCCCGCCACCGCCCGCGCCAGCTTCGGCGCCTACAGCAATGCCGATGACGTCGACAAACTGGTCACGGGCATGAAAAGGGTAAGGAAGATTTTCGGATGAACGAACCCCGCCGCTTCGACGTCGAGATCATCGACGAAGCCCCCGCCCTGCCGCGCGGTTTTGTTGCGCCAGAGGCGCGCAACAACGGCTCGGTGCAGCCCCGCGAGCGCGACTATCTCGAAGGCTTCCTCGCAAAGAAGCCCGAACCCGCGCCGGAAAGCGGCGGCGAGCTTTACGACAATATCATCGCCGCGCTGCGCGACATCTTCGACCCGGAAATCCCGGTCAACATCTACGACCTCGGCCTGATCTATGGCGTCGAGATCGACGACGGCCATGTCGTCGTCAACATGACGCTCACGACCCCCCACTGCCCGGTCGCCGAATCCATGCCCGGCGAGGTCGAGCTGCGCGTGATGTCCGTCCCCGGCGTCGCCACCTGCGAAGTCAACCTGGTCTGGGATCCGCCTTGGGACCCGGGCAAGATGGCCGACGAAGCCCGCCTCGAACTGGGAATGCTATGACCACCGAAACCCTGCCCCGCCCCGCCCGTGCCCGCCCGGCCCCCATCACGCTGACCGACGGCGCGCACGCCCGCATCGCCAGCCTGATGGCCCGCGCCCCCGAAGGCACCGCCGGCGTCCGCCTCTCCACGCCGAAACGCGGCTGCTCCGGCCTCGCCTATTCGATCGACTATGTCGCCACGCCGAAACCCACCGACGAAGCCATCCCCACCCCCGGCGGCACGCTGTTCGTCGATGGCGCGTCGCTGCTCTACCTGATCGGCAGCGTGATGGACTGGCAGGAGGACGACTTTACCGCCGGCTTCACCTTCAACAACCCCAACGCCAAGGGCAGCTGCGGCTGCGGCGAAAGCTTCACGGTCTGACCGCTATTTCCATCCCAAAGCCTGCGCCATGATGTGAAAGATCGTGTTCTGCTCGATCACCCCGCTCACCAGCGCGCTCCCCGGCCCCACTGCGAACAGCGCCACATCCTCCCCGCCATGCGTCTCGCTGTCCAGGCCGTGCAGCTTGTTCGCCAGATAATTCTTGTCCGTCGGGGGCAGCTGCCGGCTCAGCACCGTCTGCCCGATCCTGCCTTCGAACGGCCCGTTCTGATAGCCCAGCGTGGTCATCGGCACGCCCCGGTCATCCAGCGCAAACCCCTCCGGCGTCAACCCGGTGCGCGATTCCCCGCCCCCCACCGGCTTGATATAGCCCAGGATGTCATTTCCCCGCTCCGGATAGCCGGCGATGGTGAACACATGGCTGTGATCCGCTGTCACCAGGATCAGCGTGTCCGGCCCCACCAGCTTCTGCAGCGCCGCCACCGTGTCCGACAGCTCCACCGTCTCGTCCAGCGCGCGATAGGGGTTGGTGGCATGATGCGCATGGTCGATCCGTCCCGCCTCCACCATCAGGTAGAAGGGCTTGCCCGTCGCCTGCAACCGCCGCACGGCAAAGCTCGCCATCTCGGGGAGTGACGGCTCCACCGCCGGATCGCGATCCGCCCGGTAACTGATATGGTCATCGTTGAACAAGCCCAGCACCGGGCCTTTCCCGCTCGCGCTCAGTGCCCG
Organism: Sandaracinobacteroides saxicola; assembly: GCF_014117445.1. NCBI lineage: Bacteria > Pseudomonadati > Pseudomonadota > Alphaproteobacteria > Sphingomonadales > Sphingosinicellaceae > Sandaracinobacteroides > Sandaracinobacteroides saxicola. Next base: position 2,675,588 of record NZ_CP059851.1, read on the forward strand.
GAACGTCCCCGCCTCCTCGACATAGCTGCCGGCGGGAAAGCGCTTCTTCCACTCGTCGCGCAAATCGCGGCCATCGTCGCGCGTGCCGCCGGCGTCGATCGGCACGAACCGCGCCCGTCCGCCCCCCAGCACCACATCCAGTCCGCCGCCCGGCGCGAACGCCACCAGCTGGCTGGCGATGTCGGTGCAGGCGTTGGACCGCTGCATCTCCGGCCAGCTGCGGTCGCGCGCCTCCCAGTTGCGGCTCGGCACATGGGCATAGACGGCAGCCGGCGTCGCATGGGTGATCCGCGTCGTCGTCACCACCCCCACCGCCATGCCCTGGCCCTTGGCGATCTCCGCCATGTTGCGCGGAAATTCGGCCGGCGTCGCGCAAGTCTCCGGCGTCTGGTCCTGCCGCATCCCGATCATGCCGATCTTCGTCTTGATGCCGGTGTTGAACGCGCTCGCCGTCCCCGCGCTGTCCGGCACCTGGGCGTTGGTGTTGTAGGTCTTCACCATCGCCAGATGCGGAAAGCGCTCGAAACTCAGGCTGTTCTCCTCGCCGAACTCGGCGAACCCCGCGGCCTTCGTCTTCTGCTGCTTCTCGAAAATCCGCGCCGCGGTGATGGTCGAAATCCCCATCCCGTCGCCCACCAGCAGGATGACATTGCGCGCGCGGGCCGGCTTCACATCCTTCAGCCGCTCCTTCAGCTGCTCGCGGCCGATGCCCCAATATTCGTCCACCGTCGCCGGCCCGCCCAGCACCTGCGCAGTGGCCGGCGCGGTCAGCGCGATGGCGGTCACACAACCAAGAAACAGGCGGAACATGCTGGCTCTCCCCGATGGAATGCCCCTGTCTGCCCAGCCAACCTTGCCGCATTGTTACAGCAGTTTGATTTCCCGTAACCGTTGCATCAGATAGTCATTCGCCGTGATCGGTGCCGCATCCCCGTGCATCGGCTGGATCAGATAATCCGGCCGGTAATGCAGGAAAAACGGCGTCGAATAGCGCGGCAGGTGGCGCCGCGCCGGCGCCGGGTTCACCACCCGGTGCGTGGTGGAGGGCAGCAGCCCGCCGGTGAAGCGTTGCAGCATGTCGCCGATGTTGCACACCAGCGTCCCCGGCGGTGCCTCCACGTCCAGCCACTCGCCGTTGGACAGCAGCTGCAACCCCGCCTCGTCCGCCCCCAACAGCAGCGTGATGACATTGATGTCCTCATGCGCCCCGGCGCGGATCGGCCCGGCGTCCTCGCTGACCGGCGGATAGTGCAGCAGCCGCAACACGCTGTTGCCGTCGCGGCACGGATCGTCGAAGGCGTCCGGCGCCAGCCCCAGATGCACCGCGACCGCGCGCAGGATGCGCCGCCCCGCCGCGTCCAGCGCGTCGAACAGCGCCAGCGCCGCGCCACGGAATTCGGGCACCATCGCCGGCCAGATGTTCGGCGGCATGAAGGCCTCGAACGGGTGCCCCGGCGGCAGCTCCCGCCCGACATGCCAGAACTCCTTCAGGTCATGGTGCGTCGCGTCCTTCGCCGTCTCCACCCCGAACGGCGTGAACCCGCGCGCGCCCCCCTGGCCGGGCACCAGCGCGCCGCGCTTCACATCCTCGGGCAGTGCGAAAAATGCCCGCATCGCCGCCAGCGCGTCCGCCACCACCGCGTCGGGCACGCCATGGCCGCTCACCACGGCGAACCCCGTCCGCCGGAAACTGTCCCCGAACGCCGCGGCGGCCGCGGCCAGGTCCTCCTCCACCTGGGTCAGCGGGATCGGCGCGATATCGGCAAAACGGGTCATCCCCCATCCTACCGCCCTCGCCCCACCGCAAGCAACAGGTTGAGACGATCAACCATAAGCGCCACAGTCGCGTCCGAGGGAGAGGGACACGATGGCACCCGGAGAATATGATTACATCATCGTCGGTGCCGGCAGCGCCGGCTGCGTGCTGGCGAACCGGCTCACCGCCGACGGCAAGGCCACCGTGCTGCTGCTGGAGGCCGGCGGCAAGGACTGGAACCCCCTCATCCACATCCCCGTCGGCTATGCCCAGACGCTGAAGGACCCCAGCGTCAACTGGCTCTACCAGACCGACGAGGACCCGGAGACCGGCAACCGCCCCCATGTCTGGCCGCGCGGCAAGGTGCTCGGCGGCTCCTCCAGCATCAACGGCCTGATCTACGTCCGCGGCCAGATGGCCGACTTCGACGGCTGGTCGCAGCTCGGCGCCACCGGCTGGGGCGCCGCCGACGTGCTCCCCTATTTCAGGCGCGCCGAGAATAACGAGCGCGTCAAGGACGAGCTGCACGGCAACGACGGCCCGCTGCACGTCACCGACCCGCGCGACCATCACCCCGTCTCCGACGCCGTGATCGAAGGCGGCAAGGAACTCGGCCTGCCCTTCAACAATGACGTCAACGGCGAGAGCCAAGACGGCATCAGCTATTTCCAGCTCACCATCAAGGATGGCCGCCGCTGGTCCACCGCCATGGCCTATCTCCGCCCCGCGATGAAGCGGCAGAACCTCCGCGTCGAAACCGAAGCGCATGTCGCCGCCGTGCTGTTCGACGGCAAGCGCGCCACCGGCATCCGCTACCGCCAGGACGGCCGCACCATCGAGGCGAAGGCGCGCCGCGAGGTCATCCTCTCCGGCGGCGCCGTCAACTCGCCACAGCTGCTGGAACTCTCCGGCATCGGCGACCCCGACATCCTGAAGGCCGCCGGCGTGGCGGTGCGCCACGCCTTGCCCTCGGTCGGCACCAACCTTCAGGATCATTATGTCGTCAGCGTGCAATATCGCCTGAAACCCGGCGTCATCAGCGTCAACGAGATGAGCCGCGGCTGGCGCCTGATGGTGGAAGCCGCCAAATATGCGACGCAGCGCAAGGGCTTGCTCACCCTGTCGGCCGCCCACGTCCAGGCCTATATCCGCACGCGTCCCGGCCTCGCCGGGCCGGACGTGCAATATCACATCCTGCCCGCCACGGTGGACATCGAGAAGTTCGTGACGACGCAGCTGTGGGAGCTGGAGAAGGTCCCCGGCCTCACCATCGCGCCGTGCCAACTCCGCCCGGAAAGCCGCGGCACCATCCACATCGGCAGCGCCGACCCCTTCGTGCAGCCGCGCATCAAGCCCAATTACCTCTCCGCCGAACTCGACCGGGTCACCATCGTCGAAGGGCTGAAATGGGCGCGCAAGCTGGCAAACACCAAGGCGCTCGAACCCTATGTCGCGCACGAACTCTACCCCGGCCCCGATTGCCAGGACGATGCCGGCTTCCTGCAATTCGCGCGCGAATCGGGCTCCACCATCTATCACCCGGTCGGCACCTGCCGCATGGGCACCGATGCCGACGCCGTCGTCGATCCCGCCGGGCGGGTCCATGGCATCGCCGGCCTGCGCGTCGTCGATGCCTCGATCATGCCGCGCCTGGTCAGCGGCAACACCAACGCCGCCACCATCATGATCGCCGAGAAGATCAGCGACGCCATCCTCGCCGACGCGCGGGCGAAGCTGGCGGCGTAGCGCCAGCGGCGCTCAAAACCGTCTGCGAATCGCGTTCCAGTTGATCCAGTGCCCGGCGGCCACCAGCAGTCCGCCGGTCACGGTGGCGAACTGCTCCGCCAGCCCGTGGATGCTCGCCCCCAGCGCCATCAGCGCGAACCCCGTCACCGCCAGCGCCAGCGGCACCTGCCGCGCATGCCGCGCCCGCCCGCGCCACAGCGCCCAGGCGCTCACCGGCGCGGCCAGCGCGATCAACAGCCAATGCGTCGCATGATTGTGCCCGCCGTTGATCCCGGCGAGCGTCGGCAGCAGCAGCGCCCCCAGCGGCAGCGCCAGGCAATGCACCAGGCAAAGGCTGCTCAACAGCGCCGCCCAGCCATCGGGCGAGCGCAACAGGGGCGGTTCTGGCTCGGCCGGGGACATGACCTTGCCATGTAACAAAGTCACATCCCCGTCAAGCCATCACCTTACTCGTCATACTCCCCGCCGTTCCGCGCCATCGTCGCCAGCCGCGACAGCGCCGCGCCATAGCGCGTCTCGATCACGCTCGCCGCCACGCTGCCGATCTCGCTCGTGGGCGTAAACCCCGCCAGCGCCAGCGCCGCCTCGCTGCCGGCCCTCACCCGGAAACTGTTGATCGCTGGGTTCAGCATCGCGACATTCCCCGTGAACTGCGCCGCCGTTTCCGCCCCCGTCGGATAGATGCTGTCGGCGAGGTCGATGTTCGCGCTCTGCGTCGGCGTCGCATTCTCCAGGTACAGCAAGGGCATGATGTTGCGGCTCAGCGAGATGCTTGTCGAGTTGCGCAGCAGGATGGCCGGCTCGTGGGTGAAATCCGGGCTGCTTACCAGCGTGTTCTTCGACACCGTGATGCTCTTTGAATCAGCAACGCTGATGCCGTTGCGCATCGCCCCGAAATACAGGTTGTTGCTGATGTTGATGCTGCCGTGGTTATAGGCCGGGTTGCCGGTCTCGTTGCGGATGAAAATCCCCTGGGCCTGCCAGTTGTTCAGGATCATGGCGTTGTTGGTGAAGGTCAGCCCCGTGCTCGCCACCGGCACCGCCCCGGCATAGACCTGGATCGAATCGCTGTGATCCCCCAGCGCCAGGTTCGGCCGGATTTCCCGGAACAGGTTGCGGTCGAACACCACGTCGCGTGCGGCCTGCAGGTTCACGGCCTCCCGAACCACCGAGAAACTGTTTGAAACCAGCAGCATATCCTGCGCGCCGTCCGAAAAGAAAGCGATCCGTGCCTCGCTGAAACTGTTGCCCATCAACAGGATGCGGGCACTGTTCATCACGCGCACATGCATCCCGTCGTCATTGGGATCATCGTTGCGCGTGCCATAGAAATTGCACGACGTGAACCGGATGTCGCTGCTGTCGCGCACGAACACCGCGGCTGCGGTCTGGCCTTCCCCCGGCTGCAGCGCATGCGACACATCGATGGCATGAAAGCGCAACCGGCTGCTGTTGCGCACGAACATGTCGGTGAACACCGCGCGCGAGCTGCTGGCGGAGCGGATGCGCACATCCGCCGGCGGGTTGATCGATTGCAGGTTCAGCACACCATAATTGCCCGGCGCCAGCGCGATATCCGCCGGCTGGGTGATGGTCTTCAACAGCGCGACAAGCTCGGCACTGCTGCTGGCGTTGAAAACGGGAATCGATTGCGCCTGCACCGAAACCGATAGCAGCACAGCCGGAATCACCGGCGCCACGCGCCGGATCAGAAACGAAATCATGGAATTATCGACCTTTTATTATTGCGTGAAAGACCACGCTATTGTTGCAATCTGCCGTGCCCTTGTTTCACATGCCGCGTCAAAGCCAACGCGACGAAACGTGCGCCGAATCTGTCCAGCCACACGGATACCAAGGAAGTTTGAACATTTCGCACCAATCGCCCAGCGCTTTCCACAGCAGCCTGCGACCCTGGCCAGCCCCACCGCCGGTGTGCGCCCCTTGGCGCCACACTCAACAAATGTCGAGCATAATTTAATTCGTATTAACTATGTTTACACTTATCATGTCCGATTATCGGCAGGCGGTCAGATATTCGGATATAATACCGTGTCCCGCGCCGGCTCCACCTGCCCCGGATAATCGCTGGTGAAATGCAGCCCGCGCGATTCCTTCCGCGCCGCCGCCGAGCGCACGATCAGGTCACTCACCTCCACCAGGTTGCGCAGCTCGATAAGGTCGGGCGTCACCCGGAAGGCACCATAATAGGCGGCGATCTCCGATTTCAGCAACGCCACCCGGTGCGCCGCCCGCTCCAGCCGCTTGTCGGTGCGCACGATCCCCACATAATCCCACATGAAACGGCGCAGCTCCGCCCAATTGTGGCTCACCACCACTTCCTCGTCGCTGTCGGTCACCCGGCTCTCGTCCCAGTCGCGCACCGCCGGCGGCGCCGGCGTATCGCCCAGCCGCGCGATGATGTCATCGGCCGCGCTCGCGCCATAGACCAGGCACTCCAGCAAGGAGTTGGACGCCATCCGGTTCGCCCCGTGCAGGCCCGACTGGCTTACCTCGCCGATGGCATACAGCCCCGGCAAATCCGTCCGCCCGTGCCGGTCCACCAGCACCCCGCCGCAACTGTAATGCGCCGCCGGCACCACCGGAATCGGCTGCGTCACCGGGTCGATCCCCAGCTCGCGCAGCCGCTTCACGATGGTCGGAAAATGCCCCTCCACGAACGCCGCCGGCAGATGCGTCATGTCCAGCAGCACATGGCTCAGCCCCAGCCGCTTCATCTCGGCATCGATGGCGCGCGCCACCACGTCGCGCGGCGCCAGCTCCTCGCGCGGGTCATAGCGGTCCATGAACCGCCGCCCCGCCGCCACGCCCCGCTCGGCATCCGCGGCCTTCGGCGGCAGCCGCAGATGCCCGCCCTCGCCGCGCATCGCCTCGGTGATCAGGAAATTCTTCACCACCGGATGGAACAGGCAGGTCGGATGGAACTGGTTGAACTCCATGTTCGACACCCGGCATCCCGCCCGCCACGCCATCGCCATGCCATCCCCCGTGCTGCCGTCGGGGTTCGTCGAGTAGAGATAGACCCGGCTCGCCCCGCCGGTCGCCAGCACCGTCGCCCGCGCCCGCAGCGTCTCCACCCGGCCGCTCGCCACGTCCAGCGCATAAAGCCCGTGCGCCCGCCGCTCGCTGAAGCCGTGCGCCGCCACATGCCGGTCGGTCACCAGGTCGATCGCCAGCCTGCCGCTCAGCAGCGTGATGTTCGGCTGCGCCCGCGCCGCCCGCTCCAGCGCCTGCTGCACCGCCCAGCCGGTCGCGTCGTCGACATGCACGATCCGCCGCGCGCTGTGCCCGCCCTCCCGCGTCAGGTGCCAGCGCTCGCTCACCGTCTCGCCCGGGTTGAACGGCACGCCCAGCGCCGCCAGCCGCTCGATCGCCGCCGGCGCATGCTCCACCACAAACTCCACCGTGCGCCGGTCGTTCAACCCGGCGCCGGCCACCATCGTGTCCTCGATATGCGCCTCGAACGTGTCGCCCTCGTCCAGCACCGCGGCGATCCCGCCCTGCGCCCAGGCGGTCGATCCGGCGCTGATCTCCCCCTTGCTCAGCACCGCCACCCGCGCATGCGGCGCCAGGTTCAGCGCGGCCGTCAACCCGGCGGCGCCGCTTCCCACCACGATCACGTCGAAATCGCTCAACCCGCCACCCCGTCCTGCGCAACCCCGTGCCGTGCCGTCAGCGCCAGGAACACATCCTCCAGGTCGGCCTCCTTGGTGGTCACATCGACAATGCCATGCCCGTCCGCCACCAGCGCCGCCAGCACCGCGCCGGCATTGGTCTCCCGCTTGTCAAAACCATAGGTGACGATGTTCGGCGTCGCCGCCTCCACCTCGCCGCGCCGCGTGCCCTGCACCAGTGGCGGCGATCCTACCGGCCGGTCGAGCGTCACCCGGATCACCTTCTCCTGCGCCCGCGCCAGCAGCACCGGCGTCGCCTCATTGGCGACGATCCGCCCCTGGTCGACGATGGCAATGCGGTCGCACAGCGCCTCCGCCTCCTCCAGATAATGCGTCGTCAGGATGACCGTCACACCATCGGCATGCAGCGTCTTCACATAGGCCCACAGCTGCTGCCGCAGCTCGATGTCCACCCCCGCGGTCGGCTCGTCCAGGATCAGCACGGGCGGATTGTGCACCATCGCCTTCGCCACCATCAGCCGCCGCTTCATCCCGCCGGACAGCGTGCGGGAATAGACATGCGCCTTGTCGTCCAGCCGCACCGCCCGCAACAGCTCCATCGTCCGGCGTTTCGCCCTGGGCACGCCGAACAGCCCGGCCTGCAACTCCAGCGTCTCGAACGGCGTGAAGAAAGCGTCGAACAAAATCTCCTGCGGCACGATGCCGATGCTGGCCTTGGCATTCCGCGGATGCGCGTCGATATCGAACCCCCACACGGTCGCCTGCCCGGCGCTCTTGTTCACCATCCCCGCCAGGATGTTGATCAGCGTCGATTTCCCGGCACCATTGGGCCCCAGCAACCCGAACAAGGACCCGCGCGGCACATCCAGATCGATGCCATGCAACGCCACCTTGCCATTGCCATAGGTCTTGGCCAGACCCTTCAGACTAATGGCGTTGCTCATTTTTTGTTGACCAGCTGCGCCGGAGCGAGGTCGCGTTCCCGCATCACGCTCAGAGACCGTTTGAGAAATTGTCCAGGCCGACGGCGAAAATGGTGATTTGCGAGCACCGAAGCGCAGCGACCTTCAGGGTCGTGAGCATCGGAGCGCAGCAAATCGCCATTTGCAGCCCGGCATGGACGATTTATCAGACGGTCTCTCACGCGGTCACCAGCTGCCGCACATCCGTCAGCCGTCCCGTCACCGCCGCCGCCGCCGCCATTGCCGGCGACAGCAGGTGCGTCCGCGCACCCGGCCCCTGCCGCCCGACGAAATTGCGGTTGCTGGTGCTGGCGCAGCGCTCGCCCGCCGGCACCTTGTCCGGGTTCATCCCCAGACACATGCTGCACCCCGGCTCGCGCCAGTCGAACCCGGCCTCGATGAAGATCGTGTCCAGCCCCTCGGCCTCCGCCTGCCGCTTCACCAGGCCGCTGCCCGGCACCACCAGCGCCTGCCGCACATTGCTGGCCACCCGCCTGCCTTTCGCCACCGCCGCCGCGGCGCGCAGATCCTCGATCCGGCTGTTGGTGCAGCTGCCGATGAAGATATTCTCAACCGCCACATCCTCCAGCCGCATGCCGGGCGTCAGGCCCATATAGGCGAGCGACTTCTCCACCGCCGCCCGCTTGTGCGCCTCGAAACTCTCCAGCGAAGGCACCACGCCGGTGATCGGCGCCACATCCTCGGGGCTGGTGCCCCAGGTCACCAGCGGCGCGATCTCGTCACCGCGCAGCACCACCTCCCGGTCGAACCGCGCATCCGCATCGCCCGGCAGCGTCCGCCACCAGTGCAGCGCCGCATCCCAGTCCGCCCCCGTCGGCGCGCGCGGCCGACCCTTCACATAATCGAACGTCTTCTCATCGGGCGCCACCAGCCCGGCCCGCGCCCCGCTCTCGATCGCCATGTTGCACAGCGTCATGCGGCCTTCCATGCTCAGGTAGCGCACCACATCGCCTGCATATTCGATGACATGCCCGGTGCCACCGCCGGTGCCGATCGCGCCGATGATCGCCAGCGCCACATCCTTCGCGCTCACCGAAAAACCCAGCGCGCCATCAACGGTCACCCGCATGTTCGCCGACTTGCGCAGCAGCAGCGTCTGCGTCGCGAACACATGCTCCACCTCTGACGTGCCGATGCCGAACGCCAGCGCGCCAAAGGCGCCGTGCGTCGCGGTATGGCTGTCGCCGCAGACCATGGTCACACCGGGCAGCGTGAATCCCTGCTCCGGCCCGATCACATGCACGATGCCCTGCTCGGCGGCGTTCATCGCGATATGCTCGATGCCGAAATCGCGGCAATTCGCCTCCAGCAACCGCACCTGCTCCGCGCTTTCGGGATCGGCGATGGCGGCAAAGCGGTTGTTGGTCGGCACATTATGGTCGGGCACCGCCAGCGTCAGGTCGGGCCGCCGCACCCGCCGTCCGGCGACCCGCAGCCCCTCGAACGCCTGCGGCGTCGTCACCTCATGGATCAGGTGCCGGTCGATGAAGATCAACGCGGTGCCATCCGCCCGCGTCGCCACCACATGGTCGTCCCAAATCTTGTCGTAAAGCGTCCGTCCCATCATCCCGCCCGGTTAGGCCCGGTGCGCAAAGGGGTCAAGAAAAGCCACTCCCCTCCCCTTGAGGGGAGGGGTTGGGGGTGGGGACGTCATGCAACCTGCCTCCGGACAATCGTCAAGGCCGGTGATCCCACTCGGCACGCATCGCCATTTGATAGGCCAGCCCATCCTCATAGGGCCGTCCCGCATCCGCCCAACCCCCGAACTGCGCCATCAACCGCTCCTTGCGCCGCGCATTCAGCCATTCATCGATCGCCTCGCGCACCAGCGCCGCCCGCGACGTCCCGCCCTCCCGCGCCATCGCATCGAGTATCGACACCTGCTCATCCCTCAGATCGACCAGTGCACGCATCATGCATTTCCGAATGATATACAGGCACATATCACACCCCCTCCCGATTTCAACGCCCGCCCTTGCACCCCCTCCGCCGCCATGCCACCCCACGCCGCATGACCGACATCGCCCTCACCGATCCCCTCCCCGGCGACTGGTGCCACATGGCGCTCCGCCACTGCGAAACCTACATCGACGGGTTCGGCTATCCGCCGGTCTTCGAAACCTACGCGCTCGCCGTCATCGCCCAGATGGCGCAGGACTACAGCCCCCCGCGCGACCGGCTGATCGTCGCCCGCCGCGGCAGCCAACGCCTCGGTACCATCGCCATCCGCTTCACCGATGATGAGACCGCACAGCTCCGATTCCTGCTGCTCGAACCGGCGGCGCGCGGCGCGGGCCTCGGCCGCCGCCTGGTCGCCGCCGTCATCGACCATGCCCGCGCCCACGCCGCCCGCACGCTGTTCCTTGAAACCGCCAGCGACCTCGCCCCCGCCCGCGCCCTCTACGCCGCCGCCGGCTTCCGGCTGGAAAGCGCCGAACCCGTCGATTTCCTGCCGCCCGGCGTCACCAGCGAACGCTGGAGCCTCGTCCTGTAGCGCCGGTCAGAAAAGGCTTGACCGAATCAGCGCAAGATGATAACCATATCGGTTACACACAACATTTCCCCCCGAACCGACGCGCCAGTGCAGGAAAAAAGAACAAAAACGCAAAAATCGTCAAGATTTCATTCTTGTCACATTCACCCAAGCACCTGAACGCCCTCACATTTCCCCACGTGAACGCCGAACATCATACCATTTCGCCACATTGGCCCGATGCTCGTCATAGCTCCGCGCAAAGATGTGCCCGCCCTTCCCGTCGGCCACGAAGAACAGATAGTCATGCCGCTCCGGATCGAGCACCGCGGCGATGCTGTCGCGCCCCGGATTGGCGATCGGCCCCTTCGGCAGGCCCGGCCGGACATAGGTGTTATAGCCGGTATCCCGCCGCAGCTCGCTCAGCCGGATGCGCCGGCCCAGCGGCTTGCCCTGGGTGATCGGATAAATGACGGTCGGATCGGCATCCAGCTTCATCCCCACCCGCAGCCGGTTGGAATAGACGCCCGCGATCCGTCGCCGCTCGCTTGCAATCGCGGTCTCCTTCTCCACGATCGCCGCCAGCGTCACCGCCTCCGCCTTGCTCTTCACCACGCTGTGGCCTTTGCGCGTCGGCCACAGCGCCTCCAGCGTCCGGACCATCCCGTCCTGCATCCGCTTCAGCACGGCGGCGCGCGTCTCGCCCGCCTTGTAGTCCCAGGTCGCCGGTAGCACGCTGCCCTCCGCCGGCACCTCGACCGGCCCCACCAGATCATCCGCCGCCCGCAGCCGCTCGGCCACCATGATGCTCGGCCAGCCCTCGGGGATCACGATGCGCGAGCGGATCACATCGCCCGCCTGCATCTTCTCCAGGATGCGCCCCCAGCCCAGCCCGCGCGGGATCTCATAGCGGCCGAACTGCACGGCGCGATCCCCCCCGAACAGCCGCGCCATCACCCGGAAGCCCTCGGCGCTCGCCACCACGCCCGCCGCTTCCAGCGCCCGCGCCGCGCCCGCGACCGAGGCGCCCTTCGGCACCGTCACCACCACCGCCGCGGCGCCGGGCGGCGCGTCCCGCACCCACAGCCAGCTCAACCCGGCACCCAGCGCCACGATCAGCGCGAAGCCCGCGATGGCCAGCAGCGACAGCCGCCGCATCATGTCAGACCGGCTTGACGATCAGTGTCGCGTTCGTCCCGCCAAAGCCGAAGCTGTTGTTCAACACCGCCCGCACCCGGCGCTCTTTGGCCACATGCGGCACCAGGTCCACCCCCAGGCAGCCGTCCGACGGATTGTCCAGGTTCAGCGTCGGCGGCACCACCTGGTCGCGCAGTGCCAGGATGCAGAAGATCGTCTCCACCGCCCCGGCACCGCCCAGCAGATGGCCGATGGCGCTCTTGGTGCTGCTCATGCTGACATTGTCGATGGCGCTGCCGAACAGCCGCTTCACCGCGCCCAGTTCCAGCTCGTCGCCCAGCGGCGTCGAGGTGCCATGCGCGTTGATATAGTCGATGTCCGCCGGCGCCAGCCCGGCACGCTTCAGCGCCATCTCCATGCTGCGATAGGCGCCCCGCCCCTCGGGATGCGGCGCCGTCACATGATGGGCGTCCCCCGTCAGGCCATAGCCCACCACCTCGCCATACATTTTCGCGCCGCGCTTGCGCGCCCGCTCATACTCCTCCAGCACCACCATCCCGGCGCCCTCGCCCATCACGAAGCCGTCCCGGTCCTTGTCATAGGGCCGGCTCGCCCGCGTCGGCTCGTCGTTGAACGCGGTCGAGAGCGCCCGCGCCTGGGCGAAGCCGGCGATCCCCAGCGGGCAGATCGCCCCTTCGGCGCCGCCCGCCACCATCACGTCGGCGTCGCCCAGCCCGATCATCCGCGCCGCGTCGCCGATGGCATGCGCACCCGTCGAACAGGCCGTCACCACGGCATGGTTCGGCCCCATCAGGCCATATTTGATCTGCACCTGGCCGCCGATCAGGTTGATCAGCCGGCCATGGACGAAATGCGGGCTCACCCGCCGCGGCCCCTTCTCGTGGCACACGATGCTCTCATGCTCGATGCCGGGCAGCCCGCCGATGCCGGCCCCCATCATCGTGCCGGCCATCAGCCGCTCTTCCTCGCTCATGTCAGTCAGGCCGGCATCCTCCAGCGCCTGCCCCGCGGCGTCGATGCCATAGATGATGAACGGATCGACCTGGCGCTGCACCTTGTGATCGACGCGCAGGTTGGCATCGAACGCGCCCTCGCCACTGGTCTTCACCTCGCAGGCGATGCGCGCCACTTGGTTGCTGGCATCGAAGCGCGTGATCGGCCCGGCGCCCGATTCGGATGCCAGCAGCCGCCGCCACACCGTCGCCACGTCCGCGCCCAACGGCGTCACCAGCCCCAATCCCGTGACCACAACACGACGCATCATCGTCTCCCTTGTCCCCGCCATACCCGTAGCGCGCGCACCACCGCTTCTCAACAGGCCCTTACAAGCGAACGGCCCCCCGGTTTCCCGGGAGGCCGCTCAACGCCCCTCGAAGGGCCTGGCTTATTTCCCGTTCGCCGCGATGAAATCGATGGCGTTCTGCACCGTCAGGATCTTCTCCGCGGCATCGTCCGGAATCTCCACGCCGAACTCATCCTCGAACGCCATCACCAGCTCCACCGTGTCCAGGCTGTCGGCGCCCAGGTCGTCGATAAAGCTCGCCTCGTTCGTGACCTTGTCGGCCTCCACCCCCAGATGCTCGACAACGATCTTCTTCACCCGGTCTGCGACATCGCTCATGGTTCGGCCCTCTGGTTTGGGTTGTTTCAACGGCAGCGATAGCCGTGCCCGCCACCCCGCGCAAGCCTCACCCCATGACATGACGTCGGACGGGTTCGGCGCACCAGACCCGCTGGCGGTCGGCAAAGCCGCCGCTGGCGGGCCTGCCGCCCCGCCCCGCCGTCCGATGGCTTCGCGAGTCTGCACCCATCGTCCGCTCGCTCCACGATCGGACGATGGGTGCCGCCGCTACGCCATATACATGCCGCCATTCACCGCCAGCGTCTGCCCGGTGACATAGCGCGCCTCGTCGCTCGCCAGATACACCACCGCCGCCGCCACATCCGCGCCCGTCCCCAGCCCGCCGGCCGGGATCCGCCCCAGCAGCGCCGCCTTCTGCGCCTCCCCCAGCGCGTCGGTCATCGGGCTTTCGATGAACCCCGGCGCCACGCAATTCACCGTCACCCCCCGGCTCGCCACCTCCTGCGCCAGCGCCTTAGAGAGGCCGATGATGCCGGCCTTGGACGCGGCATAGTTCGCCTGCCCCGGATTGCCGGTCTGCCCCACCACGCTGGTGATGCTGATGATGCGCCCGGCGCGGGCCCGCATCATCGGCTTCAGCGCGGCGCGCGCCAGCCGGAACGTCGCCTCCAGGTTGACGGTGATCACCGCCTGCCAGTCCTCGTCGTTCATCCGCATCGCCAGCCCGTCGCGGGTGATGCCGGCATTGCACACCAGGATGTCCAGCTGGCCCAGCGCTTCCACCGCCGCCGGCACCAGCGCATCCACCGCCGCCGCGTCATCCAGCCGACACGGCAGCACCACGCTTCCCGGCAGCTCGCCGGCCAGCGCCGCCAGCGCGTCGGCGCGCGTCCCCGACAGCGCCACCCGCGCGCCGCGCGCCGCCAGCGCGCGGGCAATGGCGCCGCCGATCCCGCCGCTCGCGCCGGTCACCAGCGCGGTCTTTCCGCCCAAATCGAACATGCTCACAAATCCTTCAACAGCGCTTCGATGTCCGCCATGCCCACCACGCTCGTCACCGGCGCGTCGGGCGCGATGCGCTTCCCCATCGGCCCCAGCACCTTGCCGCCCAGTTCCACGAACCGCGCCACGCCGGCCCCTGCCATCCACAGCACCGATTCCCGCCAGCGCACCACGCCCGTCACCTGCTCCACCAGCAGCGCCTTGATCGTGGTGGCGTCGCTCACCGCTTCCGCCCGCACATTGGCCACCAGCGGCACCACCGGGCCGCGCAGCGCCGCGCCCGCCAAGGCCGCCGCCATCGCATCCGCCGCCGGCGCCATCAGCGGGCAGTGGAAGGGCGCCGACACCGGCAACAGCACCGAATGGCGCGCGCCGCGCTCCTTCGCCAGCCGCATCGCCCGCGTCACCGCCTCGACATGACCGGAGACCACCACCTGCCCCGGCGCATTGTCATTGGCGGCCGCGCACACCTGGTCCTGCGCCACTTGCGCCGCGATCGCCACCACCTCGTCATAGCCCAGCCCCAGCAGCGCCGCCATCGCGCCGACCCCCGGCGCCACCGCCGCCTGCATCGCCTCGCCACGCACCCGCAGCAACCGGGCCGTCTCGGCGACGCTCAGCGATCCGGCCGCGCACAGCGCCGAATATTCGCCCAGGCTGTGCCCCGCCACATACGCCGCCTTGTCCGCCAGCCGCACGCCGCCCTCGCGCTCCAGCACCCGCAGCACCGCCAGGCTCACCGCCATGATCGCCGGCTGCGCGTTGGCGGTCAGCATCAGTTCCTCGTCCGGTCCCTCCCGCATCAGGCGCGACAGATGCTGCCCCAGCGCCTCATCCACCTCCTCGAACAGCTCGCGCGCCACCGGGCTGGCGTCCGCCAGCGCCGCGCCCATGCCGACCGACTGGCTGCCCTGTCCCGGAAAGATGAATGCCTTGGTCAAACCCATGCTCCATGATGCTTTTCTTGCTGCCGGGCTTAGGCGTGCATCCCCGGAGACGCAAGATTCTGCCACTTCCAAAGCCCGGAACGATTCGATAAGGCGCAAGGCAACTGCCCATGGGAGGGACAGCGCGGTTCAGCCACCAGCCAGCCTGGATCGGCCATATCCCCGCCATCGCACCCACAAAAGCAAAGGAAGACCATGCGCCTCGTTTCCGGTTTCGCCCCCGCTGCACTGATCGCCGCCCTGCTCCTCGCCACGCCCACGGTGGTCGCCGCCGAAGCCCTGCCGGCCGCCGTCGGCAAGCCGCTGGAAGCCGCGCGCAAGGCCGCGACCGCCGGCAACATCGGTGCCGCCACCGCCTCGATCAACCAGGCGCGCAGTGCCGCCAACTCGCCGAACGAGCGGCGCAAGGTCGCCGAGATGGCCGCCTTCGTCTACACCCGCGGCGGCCAGTTCGGCAAAGCCGCGGCCGAGCTGGAAAGCATCGGCGCACCCGCCAGCCAGCTCGCCCCGCTCTATTATCAGGCACGGGACTATTCCAAGGCGATCGAGGCGGGCCGCCGCTCCGGCCAGATGACCATCGTCGGCCAGTCGCTGCTGCAACTCGGCCGCGCCAAGGAGGCCGTCGGCGTCTATCAGCAGCTCGTCCGCTCCAATCCGAACAACATCGGCTTCCTCACCAACCTCGCCGGCGCGCAGGCGAAATCGGGGGACAAGGCCGGCTATATCGCCACCACCACCCGCATCGTCCGGCTCGACCCGTCGCCCGCCAGCTGGCGGCGGCTGCTCGTGGACATGAAGGGCAGCAACCTGCCGCGTGAAGGCAAGCTCGGCCTCTATCACCTGATGCTGGCAACCGACACGCTGACCAATGCCGACGACATCCAGGAATTCGCCAAGACCGCCATCGTCGCCGGTCAGGCGGGCGTGGCGGCGGACGTCGCCAAGAAACTCCCCGCCACCGATCCGATGGGGCCGCGCCTGGCACAGGCCGCCGCGCAGCGTGCCGCGCCCGCGCTGGCTGCCGCCCCGGCGCAGGCACGCAATCCCGCCACCGCGATGCAGGCCGGTGGTGCCTTCCTGGGGGCGGGGCAATATCCCGCCGCCATCGCCGCCTTCAACACCGCCAAGACCGGGCCCGACCCGGCGGCGGCCCAACTGTTCGTCGGCATCGCGCAGGTCCGGGCCGGTCAGGCCGCGGCTGCCCGCACCACCTTCAACGGTGTTCCCGCCGGCCAGTTGAAAGACCTCGCCAACCTCTGGGCGCTTTACGCCTCGACCAAATAATCACAATCCGATCAGGCTGATCTGCCGCCCATAATCCGGTTCACCCCGGTGCGTGGTGCGGCGGAAGCTGAAGAAGCGCGCCGCGTCGGCGTAGGTATCCACGCCCAGACAACCGATGCGCGCCACCCCCGCCGCCGCCAGTCGCGCCGCGCAATAGCCTTCCAGGTCGAACATCAGATGTCCGGGCCGGCCGCCGTGGAAAAAACGTGCGTCCGCCGGATCGCCGGCCAGAAACGGCGTGGCAAACGCCTCGCCCACTTCGTAGCTCCCCCGTGCGATACACGGCCCGATCACGGCCGAAATGCGGTCCCGCCGCGCCCCCAGGGCCTCCATTGCCCCCACGGTATTTTCCAGCACGCCGCCCAGCGCGCCCTTCCAGCCGGCGTGCGCCGCGCCCACCACGCCCGCCTCAGGCTCGGCGAACAGCACCGGGGCGCAGTCCGCGGTCAGGATCCCCAGCAGCAGGCCTCGTGTCGCGCTCACCACCCCATCGGCATGCGGCCGCGCCGCGTCGCCCCAGGCATCCGCCTCGACCACAGTGGCGCTGTGCACCTGGTGCAGCGTCACCAGCCGCGCCCCCGGCGCCACCGCGGCCACGCCCCGCGCCCGGTTTTCCCGCACGGCCGGGGCCTCGTCGGACGATCCCAGCCCCATGTTCAGGCTGGCGAAGATCCCGGCCGAAACGCCGCCCGTCCGCCCCAGGAAGCCATGGCGCACGCCCGCCAGCAGCGGGCTCTCAAGCCGCGTGATCATGCCAGCCTCAGCCGCATGATGCGGTCATCGTCGATGGTGCCGCCCACGA
This sequence comes from Sandaracinobacteroides saxicola, assembly GCF_014117445.1. Taxonomy (NCBI): domain Bacteria; kingdom Pseudomonadati; phylum Pseudomonadota; class Alphaproteobacteria; order Sphingomonadales; family Sphingosinicellaceae; genus Sandaracinobacteroides; species Sandaracinobacteroides saxicola. The sequence continues at coordinate 2,692,977 of NZ_CP059851.1, forward strand.
CGAAGGCATAGCGCCCGACCTCGACGAACCCATAGCGCTCATAGAATCGCCGGGCGCGGTGATTGTCGATCCACACCGTCAGGTAAATGTCCTCCATCCCCCGGCGCGCCGCCTCGGCGAGCGCCCATTCCATCAACCCCGCTGCCACCCCGAGCCCCTTCGCGGCCTCATCGACATAAAGCTGCCGCAGCTCGATCGCCCGCCGGCCTGCCCGGTCGATCGGCAGCGCCGTCGGCCCCAGCTTGACGAAGCCGATGAGCGCGTCCCCCTCGAACGCCAGACGAAAACCATGATCTGCATCCGCCAGTTCGCCCGCGAACGCGGCCCCATCGCATCCCGCCAGAAAGCCTGCCAGATCTTCGGGCGGATAGAGGTGCCCGAAAGTCGCGGTGAAGCTTCGGGCGAACAGCGCCGCCACCTCCGCCGCATCGGCCACGCCGCCATCGCGATCGTGCCGGCTCACCGGAACACCACCGTCTTGCTGCCGTCCATCAGCACGCGGTTCTCCGCATGCCATTTCACGGCCCGCGCCAGCACCAGCGTCTCCAGGTCACGGCCCAGCGCCGCCAGCGTGTCCGCACTCATGCCATGATCCACCCGCGCCACCTCCTGTTCGATGATCGGCCCTTCGTCCAGGTCCGTCGTCACATAATGCGCGGTCGCCCCGATCAGCTTCACGCCGCGCGCATGCGCCTGGTGGTATGGCCTGGCGCCCTTGAAACTGGGCAGGAAACTGTGATGGATGTTGATGATCCGCCCCGGCATCGCCGCGCAGAATTCACCGGACAACACCTGCATGTAGCGCGCCAGCACGATGCCGGCAGCACCGCTGTCCTGGTGGATGGCCCGCAGCCGCGCTTCGGCCTCGGGCTTGTTGCCGGGGCCGACCGGCACGTGGTGAAACGGCACGCCATGGGTCGCCGCCAACCCCGCCATGTCCTGATGGTTGGACACGATCGCCACCACGGTCACCGGCAGGGCGCCGATGGACACACGGAACAGCAGGTCGTTCAGGCAATGCCCCGCCCGGCTCGCCATGATCAGCAGCGGCAGCTTCGCCGCGCAATCATGAATACCCCATTCCATGCCGAACCGGGCCGCCACGCCGGCAAAGGCGCGGCGCAGGCCCGTCAGCCCGCGTGCCGCCTCGTCGGCGAAGCTCACCCGCATGAAGAAACGCTGCGTCTCGGCGTTGCCGAACTGCGCGCTGTCGATGATGTTGCACAGCGCCTCGCTCAGGAACCCGGCCACCGCGGCCACGATGCCGCGCCGGTCGGGGCAGGACAGGGTCAAGACGAATTGCTCGCTCATGGCAGCTCGAACAGCCCCGCTGCCCCCATCCCGCCGCCGACGCACATCGTCACCACCACCCGCTTCGCGCCCCGCCGCCGGCCCTCGATCAGGGCATGGCCCACCAGCCGGCTGCCGCTCATGCCGAACGGATGGCCGATGGCGATGGCGCCGCCATCCACGTTCAGCCGCTCATCCGGAATGCCCAGCCGGTCGCGGCAGTAAATTACCTGCACCGCGAACGCCTCGTTCAGCTCCCACAGGTCGATGTCGTCAACCGTCAACCCATCCTTTGCCAGCAGCTTCGGCACCGCGAACACCGGGCCGATCCCCATCTCATCCGGCTCGCAGCCGGCGACCGCGAAGCCACGAAACACGCCCAGCGGCGCCAAGCCCCGCCGCGCCGCCTCAGCGCTGCTCATCACCACGCAGACGCTGGCGCCATCGCTCAGCTGGCTGGCATTGCCCGCCGTTACCGTTCCGCCCTCCTTCACCGGCTTCAGCCCGGCGATGCCCGCCAGCGTCGTCTCCGGCCGCATGCCCTCGTCGCGATCGAGGGTCAGCGCCACCTCGCCTGTCACCGTGCCATCGCGCTCCCGCAGCTTTTTCGTGACCGTGATCGGCACGATCTCGTCCGCCAGCCGACCTTCCGCGAACGCCGCGCTCACGCGCGCCTGGCTCGCCGCGCCATAGGCGTCCTGCGCCTCCCGCCCGATGCCATAGCGGGCACTGACGATCTCCGCGGTATCGATCATCGGCAGCATCAGCGCCTGCCGCCGCGCCTGCACCCAGGGGGAATGATAATGCGCCAGATTCTTGTTCGGCAGCACCAGGCTGACGCTGTCCAGCCCGCCGGCGACATAGATGCCGTCCTCCCCGGCCCTGATCCTTTGCGCCGCCAGCGCGATGGTCTGAAGGCCGCTCGCGCATTTCCGGTCCACCGTCATCCCCGGCACCGCCGCCGGCAGTCCCGCCTGCAACGCGCTCACGCGGGCGATATTGTTCCCCGTCGCGCCCTCCGGATGCGCGCTCCCCAGCAGCACATCGGCGACCTCCTCGCCCGCCACGCCTGCCCGCGCCAGCGCCGCGCGGATGACATGCGCCGCCAGCTCGGCGCCATGCGTGTCGGTGAAGGCACCGCGATGCGCCTTGCCGATCGGCGTGCGCGCCGTCGAGACGATCACCGCCTCAGCCATGTTCCATGCTCCTGTCGCTGCGCGCCGTCATATCCGCCCACCAATCCCCCGTCACCATCGCACCCACTCGCGCCGCCCAATCCGCATCGCTGCCGCCCGTCCGCCGCCAGCGATTGAGGTCGACGCTATGCCGGTGCAGCGGATAGTCGGCGGTAAACCCGATCGCGCCGTGCAGCTGGTGCGCCACCGCCGTACCACGCGGCACCGCCTGCCCGGCCCACAATCGCGCCGCCGCCACCTCGAACGCCGCATCCTGTCCGCTGTCGATCACCGCCGCCGCGCCGTGCGCGGCCGCCGCCACCGCCGCCACTTCGCAGGCAAAGTCCGCAAGCGCCTGCTGCACCGCCTGCTGCTTCGCCAGCGCTTTGCCAAACTGCACCCGCGCCGACACATGTGCCAGCGTCAGCGCCAATGCCGCCTCCAGCCCGCCAGCGATCAGCGCCGCCAGCGCCAACGGGCGCACATGCTCCGGCACGCCTGCCAGCAGCGCCGCCTCCACCGCCTCGCCCACCGCCGCGCGTCCGGCCTCGATGAACAGCGCCACCAACTCGCCATGACTGCCGCCGTCGGCCAGCAGCCGCGCGAACCCGCTCGCCTCCAGCGCGCCGGCGTCTGGCGCGCGAGCGAACAGCCGCGTCGCCGCCTCGCGTACCAGCGCCGCGCTCATCGCAGGCCCAGGCCGCGGGCGATCATGCCACGCATGATCTCCGTCGTCCCGCCGCGCAGGCTGAAACTCGGGCTCGCCAGCAACAGCGCGTCCAGCAGCGGCCGCAACTCGGCGTCGCGGTCCAGCACCGCATCGGGCAATCCCGCCACGATCTGCGGCAGGGCCTGTTCAAAAGCATTGCCCAGCACCTTCACAACCGCCGCTTCCACCGCTGGGTCCTGGCCGGCCGCCAGCTTCGCCGCGCAGCCCCAGCTCAGCTGCCGCAATGTCCACAGCGCCGCCGCCAGGCTTCCCAGCAGCGGCTGCAACGCCGGGACGCCCTGCGCCACCCGCGCCAGCGCCACGAGCAAGGCATGCGCCGACAGGTATCGTTCCGGCCCCGAACGCTCCAGCGCCAGTTCCGCCGTCACCTGCCCCCAGCCCTCGCCCTCCACCCCCAGCAAGGCATCGTCACCCAGCCGAACCTCGTCGAAGAAGACCTCGTTGAAGTCGCTCGCCCCCGTCATGTCGCGGATCGGCACTACCCGGATGCCGGGCGTATCCATCGGCACCAGGAACTGGCTCAGCCCGGCCTGCCGCTCGCTGCCCCCGCCCGTCCGGAACAGCCCCACCATCACATGCGCGATGCCGGCATTGCTGGTCCAGAGTTTCTGCCCGCTCAGCAGCCAGCCGCCGTCCACCTTCGTGGCGCGGCTGCGCACCGCCGCCAGATCGCTGCCCGCGCCCGGCTCCGACAGGCCGATGCAGGCAAAAACCTCGCCCCGCACCATTCCCGGCAGCCAGCGTTCCCGTTGCGCCGGCGTGCCATATCGCAACAACAGCGGCCCGGTCTGCCGGTCTGTGATCCAATGCGCCCCCACCGGCGCGCCGGCGGCCAGCAGCTCTTCCAGCACGATCAGCCGCGCCATCGCGCTCCGCCCCTGTCCACCATATGTGCGCGGCCAGGTCATGCCGATGAACCCGGCCGCCCCCAGTTCGCGGCTGAAATCCGGATCCGCCTGCGCCCAGTTGTTCACCCGCCGCGCCGCGGACCAGGTCCGCCCTGCCAGAAACGACCGGATCGCCCCGCGCATGGCGATGTCATCGGGGCCCAGCGTCGGCGGTTCAAAGGAAAAGGCCTGCACGGCGCAAAGCCTATCACCCACTTCACCGCGCGCAACCTTCGTGCCACAAACCCCCATGGCTTTTGTCACCACCACCGTTCACGGCCGCATTGCACGCCTCACCCTGTCCGCGCCGGACAGCCTCAACGCCATCGGCACCTTGCAGGACTGCGACGACTTCGTTGCCGCCATCACCGCACTCGACGATCCCGGCATCTCGGTCGCCATCCTGACCGGCGAAGGCCGTGCCTTCTCGACGGGCGGCAATCTGAAGGCGATGCACGGCAAGACCGGCATCGGCCCCGGCGACCAGCCGGCCACCACGCGCGACACCTATCGCCGGGGCGTGCAGCGCATCAGCCGCGCGCTCGCCGAGACCGAAGTGCCGCTGATCGCCGCCATCAACGGCCACGCCATCGGCCTGGGCCTCGACATCGCCTGCCTGTGCGACATCCGCCTCGCCGCCAGCACCGCGCGCATGGCCGCCAGCTTCATCAAGGTCGGCCTTGTTCCGGGCGATGGCGGCGCCTGGGCGCTCTCCCGCGTCGTCGGCCATTCCAAAGCCGCCGAGCTTTTCCTGACCGGCGACCCGTTCGACGCCGCGGAGGCGCTGCGTATCGGCCTTGTCAGCCGTGTCACCCCGCCCGAAACGCTGCTCGACGAAGCGATGGCGCTGGCCGGACGCATTGCCGCCAATCCGCCCCGCGCGCTTCGCCTCACCAAACGCCTGCTGCGCGAAGCCCAGAACCAGCGCCTGGGCGACATCCTCGAACTTTCGGCCGCCTATCAGGCGCTCGCCCATGAAACCGCTGACCATGCCGAAGCGGTCGCCGCCTTCCTGGAAAAACGCAGCGCCAGCTTCAGCGGAAACTGACCGCGGGGTCGGCCGGCGGACGTCCGCCGGCAATCCCCGCGATCACGGCGCCAGTGGGCTCCAAGGGGATCAACCGTTGCGCTGCGCCCGGAAGAAGGGGGGAATCGCCGTCGCATCTTCCCGCGTCGTCTCCTGCTCCGGCGCCAGCGTGGCGACCGGTTCGGGCTCCGCGCGAGGTTTGCGGTGCATGTTCATCATCCGCTCGAACAGGGTCAACGGGCGCGGCTCCTCGACATGAACGGGTTCTGCCGGTGCTGCGGCGACGGGTTCGGTCAGCGGCAGTTCGACGACCACGGGTGCCCGCGCAGGGGCTTCCATGACCGGTTCGTCCAGCTGGTCATCAAGGTCGAGGATGTCATCTTCGGGGGCCGCGCTGGCGGCAGGCGCCAGGTCCGGCATCGGTCGTGGCGCCGGCGTGGCGGGCATGCCGGGGAAGGGGGTGCCGGCATCGGCGAACATCGGGGCAGGGATGGGGAGACCGCCACCGGGGCCGCCGTTCGGCCCCATCGGCGGGGTCGGCGGCGGGGTGAAATGACCGCCGGGCGGCGTGGCACCGGGAGGAGGCGGCATGATGCCGTGGCTGATCGCGCTGTTGGTGGCCGGCGCGCGGGCGGCGGCGGTGACGCCGGGCGTGGCGAGTCCGGCCTGGGCAACGCCGGGCAGTGTCATCTGGTTGTCGATGCCGGTGGCAACGACGCTGACACGCATGCGCCCTTCCAGTGCGGCATTGAAGCCGCTGCCGACGATGATGTTGGCGTCGGCGTCGACCATCTCGCGGATATGCTGCGCCGCCTCCTCCACTTCCATCAGGCCGAGGTCGTCGCCGCCGGTGATGTTGATGATCACCGCCTTGGCGCCGCGCAGCGACACTTCATCGAGCAGCGGGTTGCTGATGGCTTTTTCCGCGGCTTCGATGGCGCGGCGTTCGCCCTGCGCTTCGCCGGTGCCCATCATCGCCTTGCCCATTTCGGACATGACGGTGCGGACGTCGGCGAAGTCGAGGTTGATGAGGCCGGGCAGGATCATCAGGTCGGTGATGCTGCTGACACCCTGGCTCAGCACATCGTCGGCCATGGCGAAGGCGGCCTTGATGCTGGTCTGGGCGTTGGCGATCAGGAACAGGTTCTGGTTGGGAATGACGATCAGCGTATCGACGTGGCGTTGCAGCTCGGCGATGCCGGCCTCGGCGGCGCGCATGCGTTTCTGGCCTTCGAAGCTGAACGGCTTGGTGACGACGCCGACGGTCAGGATGCCCTTTTCGCGCGCGGCGCGGGCGACCACGGGGGCGGCGCCGGTGCCGGTGCCGCCGCCCATGCCGGCGGTGATGAACAGCATGTGGCTGCCCTCGATCGCGGCATCCAGCGCATCCATCGCTTCTTCGGCCGCCGCCGCGCCGATTTCCGGGCGGGCGCCGGCGCCCAGGCCTTGCGTGATCTTCGGCCCAAGCTGGATGCGGTTGCCGGCGGGCGAGGCAGCGAGGCTTTGCGCGTCGGTGTTGGCGACGATGAAATCAACGCCTTCCAGGCCGGCGCTGATCATGTTGGCGACGGCGTTGCCGCCGGCGCCACCGACACCGATGACGCTGATGCGGGGTTTCAGCTCGATGAGGCTGGGCGGCAGGAAATCAAAGGCCATGGGTGGTCTCCCTCTTCAAATCTGGGTCTTCAGTTGCTGGAACAGCCGCGCGAAGCGGCCGGGCTGGGTTTCGGGGCCGCGGGCGGCTCTGCTGCTGGCCCGGGGCGGCGTACGGGCAAGGTCGATACGGCTGGTGGCGCCGTAGTGGATGAGGCCGACGAGCGCGGCGAAGGCGGCGCCCGATTGCGCCTCGGGCAGGCCGATCAGGCCGCGTGGCCGGCCGAGCCGCACGTTGCGGGCAAGTGCCCCCTGCGCGAAATCGGCAACGCCGCGCAGTTCGGCGCCGCCGCCCGTCAGCACCACCTGGCGCCCGGCGCTGCCATGGAAGCCCATTTCGCCGAGCGCCTGGGCGACCTCGCGGAACAGCAGGTCGGCGCGGGAGCGGATGACGGCGATCAGTTCAGCCTTGGCGACACGGCGGGATTCCCCGCTGTCGTCGGTTTCCAGCGGCGGGATTTCGATCATCTCGTGATTGTCGCGCGGCGAGGCGGTGGCGGCGCCGTGCAGTGTTTTCAGCCGTTCCGCGGCACTGCGCGCGCAGGCGAAATTGGTGGCGATGTCGGCGGTGATGTCGGCGGCGCCCATCGGGATGGCGGCAAGCCCCAGCAGCATGCCGCCGCCATGGACGGCAACGGTGGTGACGCCCGCGCCGATCTCGACCACCGCGACGCCGAGCTCGCGCTCTTCCTGGCCCAGGATCGACAGGCTGCTGGCGACGCCGGCGGCGACGATGCTTTCGACGTTGAGGTGGGCGTTGCGCACGGCCAGGTCGAGGTTGCGGCAGGGCGGCGTGTCGGCGGTGATGACATGGATGTCCACCGCCAGCCGGTTGGCATGGAAGCCGCGCGGATTGGTGACACCGTCGACCCCATCGATGGTGTAGAGGGTTGGTTCGGCGTGCAGGATGGTCCGGCCCTTCAGCCGGTCGTTCGCTTCGATGCGGGCGCGGCCGGCGGCGAGCAGCGTGGCGACGTCGGCATCCTCGATGCGGTGGCCGGCGATGTCGATCTCCACCGGGGCGACATCGCTGTCGAGGCCGCCGGCCGACAGGTTGACGAGGACGCTTTCGATTTCCAGCCCGGCGGCGCGTTCGGCTTGGTCCATGGCGGCGCGGACCGCCGTTTCGGTGCGCGCCATGTCGGCGACCAGGCCGCGACGCAGGCCGTTGCAGGCGCGGACTCCAGCGCCGATGACGCGGGGCGGGTTCTCGCCGTCGGCGATGGCGATGAGGGCGGCGACCTTGGAGGTGCCGACATCGAGCGCGGCGACGAGACGCTCGCCGCGCGGCTTCAACAGGTTGCCCGGATTGAGTTTCGCAGGCGAAAGCGCGGCCACGGCCATCAGATGGTCACTCCTGGAGGCATGGGTTTGGGCCGCGCGTCGGCGGCGACGCGCACCACCATCTTGTCCGGCAGGCGCAGGTCGAAGCGAAGGAAGCCGCGGCCGGTGAGCGGCGTGCGACGGTCGAGCTCGGCGAATTTGCGCAGCGCAACACTGGCGGCGGGTCCTTCGGGAAGCGCCAGTGTCTCACCGGTTTTCAGGCGGACATCCCAGCGGCGGTCACCAACGAAGGTGGCACTGTCCAAGCCGGCGGCGACACGGGGTTGGGTGGCGAGCATCGCCAGGAGCGCGTGGGCATGGTCGTTGGCGGTGGCGCCGATGACGATGGGGAGCGCGCCGAAGGCGGTGAGGTCGTCGCTGGGCAGCGGTTGGCCATTGCGATCGATCAGGGTGAGGCGCTGGCGATATTGCCAGAGCGCGATCGGGCGCTTTTCGGTCACGCGGATGACCAGGGTGTCCGGCCAGCGGCGGGCGACACTGGCGTCGGCGACCCACGGGAGCGACTTGACCCGGTTGCGGATGCCGTCGAGGTCGACGAGCAACATGGAGTCAGTGGCGCCGGTCAGCGTCTCCCGATAGATTGACAGGCGAGGCTGGTTGACCTGGCCAAGAATCTGCACCTGGCGGACAGCGAAGCCGTTGCCGGCGGCAAAGGTCGCGGTGGTGAACAGCGCGCGTTGCGGCAGGCCGGCGGCGAACAGGGCGATCGTGCCGGCAACAAGGCCGAGGCTGAGGCTGCCCCAGCCGAGCAACCGGCGGAGGCGGGCGGGGGCCATCGGCACGCGGACAGGAGCGGCGGCGGGTTTGCCGCGCACCGGGGGAGTGGGCCGCGTGGTCTTGCCGGACTTTCTTGACGGCTTACGGCCGAACATGGGCGGCCTCCAGAGCGTCATCGAGAAGAAGCTGGACGAGGGTGGGATAGTCGATGCCCAGCGCCTTGGCCTGTTCGGGAACGAGGCTGAGCGGGGTCATGCCGGGCTGGGTGTTGATCTCGATGAAGTAAAGCCCGGCGTCGTCCCGGCTTTCGTCCCAGCGATAGTCGGAGCGGGAGACACCGCGGCAACCGAGCACGCGGTGGGCCGTCAGTGACATTTCGCAGGCGGCGGCGGCAATGGACGCGGGGATGTCGGCGGGGCAGATGTGGATGGTGAGGCCGTCGGTATATTTGGCGTCATAGTCGTAGAAGCCGGAGACCGGCCGCAGTTCGGTGACGCAGAGCGCACGGGCCTTTTCGCCACTGCCCAGCACGGTGACGGTAAGTTCGCGGCCCGCGATGTAGGTTTCAGCGAGCAGGGTGGCATAATGCTGCCACGGACCGGCGACGTCGCGGCCGATGGGGCTGCCGTGGTTGCTGTGGTCGGTGACGATGGCGACGCCGACGCTGCTGCCCTCGTTGAAGGGTTTCAGCACATAGGGGCGGGGCAGCGGATCGGCGTGGTGCAGGCCGGCGCTTTCGATGATGCGCCCCGCAGGAGCCCGGACGCCGTGAGGCGCGAGCACGGCCTTGGTCAGCTGCTTGTCGATGGCGATGGCGGAAGCGGTGACGCCGCTGTGGGTGTAGGGGATGCGGAGCAGGTCGAGCAGGCCCTGGACGACGCCGTCCTCGCCCGGCGTGCCGTGGAGGGCGTTGAAGATTACGTCCGGCGTCGTGGCGGTAAGGCGGGCAGCCAGCGTGGTGCCATCGGCGGGGGTTTCGCCCATGTCGAGCGGGGTGACATGGTGGCCCAGCGTTTGGCAGGCGGCAATGATGCCTTGGGCGGAGACGAGGCTGACCGCGCGCTCGGCGCCCCAGCCGCCCATCAGGATGGTAACGCGGAGGGTCATGGGGTGTCGCCTTCAGAGCGTGCGAGCGACCCACCCCCGCTCGGCTGCGCCGGGTCGCCCCTCCCTTGTACGCTTCGCGTCAGGGAGGGGAGACCCACGCGCTGGATTTCCCACTCAAGGGTGACGCCGCTGTGGGCGGCGACGCGGTCGCGAACGATGTCGCCGAGCGTTTCGATCTGCGCGCTGGTGGCACCGCCGGTGTTCAGCAGGAAATTGGTGTGTTTTTCGCTGACCTGCGCGCCGCCGAGGCGAAGCCCGCGGCAGCCGGCGGCGTCGATCAGCGCCCAGGCTTTGTCGCCGGGGGGATTCTTGAAAGTGCTGCCGCCGGTGCGGCTGCGCAGCGGCTGGCTGGCTTCGCGTTCGGCAGCGATGCGGTCCATCTCGGCGGCAATCGTCTCCCGATTGCCGGGCCGGCCGCGCAGCAGGGCTTCGACGACGACATGGCCGACGGGAAGCGCGCTGTGGCGATAGCTGTAGGCGAGTTTCGCAGCCGGCCAGGTTTCGATGCGGCCGTCCCGGGTGACGACACGGGCCTCGACCAGGATGTCGGCCATGTCGCGGCCATAGGCGCCGGCATTCATGCGCACCGCGCCGCCGATGGTACCGGGGATGCCGCGCAGGAATTCGAGACCGGAAAGTGCGGCGTCGCGCGCGGCGCTGGCGACGGTGATGCCCATGGCGGCGGCACCGGCGCGGATCAGATTGCCTTCGATGGCGACCCGCGCGAAGGCTTTGGGCAGGCGGATGGTGAGACCGGGGACGCCGCCATCGCGCACGATCAGGTTGGAGCCGACGCCGACGGGGAAGACCGGCGTTTCGGCAGGGACGGCGGCGAGAGTCTGGGCGAGATCGGCCTCGTCATGCGGTTTCAGCAGCCATTCGGCCGGACCGCCGGTGCGAAACCAGATGAAATCGGCGAGGGAGGCGTTCGGGGTAAGGAGGCCGCGCGGGGTGATGGGGAGGGACGTGCTTGCAGGCGAGGGGGAGACACCCCCTCCGCTCGCCTGCTGCGAGTCGCTCCCCCTTGCAGGGGAAGAGCTGATGGCCGCCATCATGCGCGCAGCCTTTCGAGCGCGGAGGCGAGGTTCGCGGCCCATTTGGTGATGTCGCCGGCGCCCAGGCAGATGACCATGTCGTCCGCATTGGCAAGGCCGGCGACCAGTTTCTGCATGTCGGCTTCGCTGGCCGCGGTCAGCACCTGGCGGTGGCCGGAGCGTTTGAGGGCAGCGGCGAGATGCTCGCTGTCGATGCCCTCGATCGGGGCCTCGCCGGCGGGATAGACAGGGGTGAGGATGACGGTGTCGGCGTCGTTGAAGGCGGCGCGCCATTCCTCGAACAAATCGCGGAGCCGGGTGAAACGGTGTGGCTGCACGACCGCGATCACCCGCGCGGCCGCGCCTTCGCGGGCAGCGGCAAGGACCGCCTTCACCTCGACCGGGTGGTGGCCATAGTCATCGATGATGGTGATGCCCTGAACCTCGCCGACCTTGGTGAAACGCCGCTTGACGCCGCCGAAGCGCGCGAAACCCTGCCGGATCGCTTCCGCGCCAATCCCGAGCTGGTGCGCGGCGGCGATGGCGGAGAGCGCGTTCGAGACATTGTGCCGGCCCGGCATCGGCAGTTCCAGGCCGGTGATGCGGGTCTCCTCCTGCCCGGGCAGCCGGATGGTGACGTCGAAGCGGTTGCCGCCGGGGATGGGCGTGACATTGTCGCCGCGCACGTCGGCCTGGCCGGCGAAACCATAGGTGATGACGCGGCGGTCGGCGACCTTGGGCAGCATCGCCTGCACTTCGGCGTGGTCCAGGCAGAGGATGGCGGCGCCGTAGAAGGGGACTTTTTCCACGAACCGGACGAACGCGGCCTTGGCCTTCTCGAAGTCGCCATAATGGTCGAGATGTTCGGGATCGATGTTGGTGACGATGGCGAGCGTGGGGGGCAGCCGCAGGAAGCTGCCGTCGCTTTCGTCCGCCTCCACCACCATCCAGTCGCCGGCACCCAGCCGGGCGTTGCTGCCATAGCTGTTGATGATGCCGCCATTGATGACGGTCGGATCGAGGCCGCCGGCGTCGAGCAAGGCGGCGACCATCGAGGTGGTGGTGGTCTTGCCATGGGTGCCGGCGACGCAGACGGTCTGTTTCAGCCGCATCAGCTCGGCGAGCATCTCGGCACGGCGGACGACGGGGATGCGGCGTTCATAGGCCGCCTCGATCTCGGGATTGCCGCGCTTGATCGCGGTGGAGACGACGCAGACGGCGGCATCGCCGAGGTTGGCGGCGTCCTGGCCGATGAAGATGGTGATGCCCTTGTCCCGCAGGCCCTGGACGACATAACCCTCCGCCGCGTCGCTGCCCTGCACGCGGTAGCCGAGGTTGGCCATGACCTCGGCGATGCCGGACATGCCGATGCCGCCGATGCCGATGAAGTGGATGGGGCCGATGTCCTTGGTGAAGGTGGAGGCGGTCATGCGATCAGCCCTTCGACAAGATCGGCCAGGCGGCACGCGGCGTCCGGGTGGCCGGTGGACTTGGCGGCAGCGGCGGCGTGGGCGAGGCCGGCGGAATCACGCATGAAACCGGTGACGGCGCCGGCGACGGTGGTGGCGGTGAACTCGGCTTCGCGCAGCATGATGCCGCCGCCGGCGCTCACGAATTCGCGGGCGTTGGCGGCCTGGTGATCATCGGTCGCGGCGGCGAAGGGAACGAGGATGGCGGGGCGGCCGATCACCGACAGCTCGGCCATGGTGGAGGCGCCGGAGCGGGCGATGACAAGATGGGCGGCGGCGATGCGGGCGGGAAGATCCTCCATATAGGTGAGGCATTCGGCTTCGATCCCGGCGGCCTTGTACACCGTTGCAACCTCGCTCAGATCCTCGGGCCGGCATTGCTGGGCGATGCGCAGGCGTGACTTGTCGGCGGGGGCGAGCGTGGCGAGCGCCGCGGGCAGGATGCGGGACAGGATGCTGGCGCCCTGGCTGCCGCCGGTGACGAGAAGGTGGAAGGGTTCGTTCGGCGCGGGGGCGGTGAAGGGCGCGGCGGCGCCGGCGAGGACATCGGCGCGCACGGGGTTGCCGGTCGTGATGGCGCGGGCGGCGTCGGTAGGGCGCAGGCGGGCGGTGTCGGCATAGCTGAGCGCGATGGTGCCGACACGGGACGCGAGGAAGCGGTTGACGCGGCCGAGCACGGCATTCTGTTCATGCAGGATGGCGGGCAGTCGGGCGGCGAGGCCGGCGAGCAAGGCCGGCAGCGCGGGGTAGCCGCCGAAGCCGACGACGGCACGGGCCTGGGTGGTGGCGATGATGGCGCGGGCCGCGGCGCGGCCCTTGCGGATCGTGTTCAACGCCGACAGCCACCGCAGCGGGTTGAGGCCGCTGATGGTGGCGGCCGGGATGACGTGCCGGTCGACACCGGCGAACAGGCCGGGAAAGCGGAGCCCGCGCGCGTCGGTCAGCAGGGTGATGTGGTGGCCACGTTGGCGCAGCACTTCACTGAGCGCATGCGCCGGGACCATATGACCGCCCGTGCCGCCGGCGGCGAGGATGATCGCCGCGGTCACCGGGGCCATCCTTCGACAGGCCCAGGATGAGCGGTGCAGGGATTGGACGATCGCCCATGGTGAGCTTGTCGAACCGTCATGCCGGCACGCCGCGCAGATAGGGGCTGGCCTGGATGTGGCGGTTGCGGCGGGTGAGCGCCAGCAGGAGCCCCATGCCGAAAGCGGTGGCGATGAAGCTGGAGCCGCCATGGCTGATGAAGGGCAGCGTCATCCCCTTGGAGGGCGCCAGCGCCAGATTGACCGCCATGTTGATCACCGCCTGACCCCCGAACTGTGCCACCAGACCCACCGCCGCAAGCAACGTGAACGGATCATCCTCCTCTACCAGTTGTAGCAACACCCGGGTGACAATCGCAAGATATAGGATGGCCAGCGCAATGCAGGCGATCACGCCGAACTCTTCGCCGATAACCGAGAAGATATAGTCGGTTTGCGGTTCCGGCAGTTTGAACTTGACCACGCCTTCGCCCGGGCCGGTGCCGAACAGGCCGCCGGATTTGAAGCAGTCGAGCGCGCGATCGACCTGATAGGTGTCGCCCTCGCCGTGCAGGAAGCCGTCCAGACGCTTCCGGACATGCGATTCGAACTGATAGGCGAGGGCCAGCCCGCCGATGCCCCCGCCGATGATGCCGCCGACCACCCACAGGCTCATGCCGGCAAGGCAGGCCTGCGCCACCCAGATGGCGACGATGAGCGCGGCCTGGCCGAAATCGGGCTGGCCGACGAGCAGGACGACCATGACGCCGAGCAGCGCCGCCCCGATCGGGATGACCGGAAGGTCGCGATCCTCGAACCGGGCAGCGAAAAGCAGGGCCGTTGCAACGATGAAACAGGGTTTCAGGAATTCGACCGGTTGCAGCTGGAAGCTGCCGATCATGACCCAGCGCACGGCGCCGTTGACCTCATGGCCGATCAGGGGGACCAGCATGAGCAGCAGGAAGAAGAAGCCGAAACCGAGGATGGCGACCCGTTTCGCCCAGCTTTTCGACAGCATCGAGATGCCGAGCAATACGGGAAGGCCGATGGCGACCCAGAAGAATTGCCGTTGCAGGAAATGCAGCGGATCGAGTCGGGTGTTGGCGTCGGAATAGCGGAAGGCGGCCGCTGGCGAGGCCGCGGCGACGGCGATGATGCCCAGCCCGATGAGAACGAGCAACAGCGACAGCAGTGTGCGGTCGATGGTCCAGAACCAGCGGGCCGCGGCGGTGCGGTCAGCGCGGCCGAGGCCGAGGCGGTCGGTCAAGGTCATGCGGCGTCCTTCAGGGCATGGACGAGGGTGCGGAACTGGTCGCCGCGGTCTTCGTAATCGCGGAACTGGTCGAAGCTGGCGCAGGCGGGCGACAGGAGGACGGTGTCGTCGGGCTGTGCGGCGGCAGCGGTATCGTTGACGGCCTGCGCGAGGGTGCCGGAGCGGGTGACCGGGAGGTGCGGGGCGAGGATGTCGGCGAAGAGCGGCGCGGCCTCGCCGATGACATAGGCGGCTTTCACACCGGCGAGATGGGGCAGGCAGGCATCAAGGTCGGGGGTTTTGGCCTGGCCGCCGAGAATCCAGTGCAGGTTGGGGAAGGCACGGAGCGCGGGGGCGACGCTGTCGGGGTTGGTGGCCTTGCTGTCATTGACGTAGCGGACGCCGGCGACCGTGCGCACGATTTCCATGCGGTGAGGGAGGCCGGGGTAGGTACGGAGGCCCGTGGCGATGGCGGTGTCATCAAGGCCGAGGAGGCGGGCGGCGGCGATGGCGACGGCGGCGTTCTGCCCGTTGTGCGGACCTTGCAGGGCCGGCCATTCAGCCTGTTCGCTGTTGGTGATTTGCGAGCCGTGCACGAGGATCGTTGTCGATTCATGGCCCGGGCGCATCCATTGCCGCAGGTGGATGTCGCGGCTGGACGCATCATCGCCGGCGATGATGGCGGCCTTGCCGGCGGACTGCATGGCAAACAGCCGTTCCTTCGCTGCGGCATAAGCTTCGAAACTGTCATAGCGGTCGAGATGGTCGGGCGTGATGTTGAGCAGCACCGCGACGTCGCAATCGAGGCTGAAGGTCAGGTCGATCTGGAAGCTCGACAGTTCGAGGACATAAACGCCGCCCGAGGTCAGCGGGTCCTGCCCGAGGATGGGGAGGCCGATGTTGCCGCCCATGGCCGTCGGCACGCCGGCGGTTTTCAGGATGTGGTGGATGAGGGCGGTGGTGGTGCTCTTGCCGTTGGTGCCGGTAATGCCGACGACCTTGTGGGGCGGCAGTTCGGGGCGGGCGAGCGCGAAGAGTTCGATGTCGCCGATGATGGGGATGCCGAAGCGCCGCGCATGGGCGGTGACGGGATGGCGGTTCAGCGGTACGCCGGGGGAGACGACGACGCCGTCGAAGCCGGAGAGGTCGAGGGTGAGGGGGTCGGCGAGGGTGAGACCTGCATGCGGCCCCACCCCCGGCCCCTCCCCTGAAGGGAAGGAGAGAAAGGGTTGACGTTTGGTTTCGTCGCTGTCCCAGGCGATGACACGGGCACCGCTGGCAAGCAGCGATTCAACGGTCGCGGTTCCGCTGCGTGCAAGGCCCAGCACGGCGTAGCGTTTGCCGCGGAAGGCCTCTGCGGTGATCACCGCAGTTTCAGCGTGGCGAGGCCGGACAGCGCCAGCACGAGGGAGATGATCCAGAAGCGGACCACAATAGTTGGTTCGGACCAGCCCTTCTTCTCGAAATGATGGTGGATGGGGGCCATCAGGAAGACGCGTTTGCCGGTGCGCTTGAACACGGCGACCTGGATGATGACGGAGAGCGCCTCCACCACGAACAGCCCGCCGACGATGACAAGGACGATTTCGTGGTTGGTGATGACCGCGATGGTGCCGAGCGCGCCACCCAGCGCGAGGCTGCCGGTGTCGCCCATGAAGACGGCGGCCGGCGGCGCGTTGAACCAGAGGAAGGCGAGGCAGGCACCGATGAGGGCACCGCAGAACACGCCGATGTCGCCGGCACCGGCGACATAGTGGACGCCGAGGTAATCGGCGAATTTCACATTGCCCACCAGGTAGGCGATGATGCCGAAGGTGAGCGCGGCGATGATGACCGGCATGGCGGCGAGGCCATCGAGGCCGTCGGTCAGGTTGACCGCGTTGCCGGCACCCACCAGCACGATGGCGCCGAAGACGATGTAGAACAGGCCGAGCTGGATGCCGACATCCTTCAGGAAGGGCAGGTAGAGCGTGGTGCCGGTGAAGCTGGCGATATACCAGACCGCGGCGCCGGCGATGATGAACTCGGCGAGCAGGCGCACCTTGCCGGGGACGCCGGCATGGCTGCGTTTCGTCACCTTGTGGTAATCGTCGATGAACCCGATGGTGCCGAAGCCCAGCGTCACCAGCAGGCAGGCCCAGACGAAGGGCTTGTCCCACTCCATCCACAGCAGGGTGGACACGGTGAGGCAGATCAGGATCAGCAGCCCGCCCATGGTGGGCGTGCCCTTCTTGGTGAGCAGGTGGGAGGCGGGGCCGTCCTCGCGGATCGGCTGGCCCTTACCCTGCTTGCCGCGCAGCCAGGCGATGAAGGGCGCACCCATCAGGATGCCCAGGAACAGCGCGGTCATCATGGCGGCGCCGGTGCGGAAGGTGAGGTAGCGGATGAGGTTGAAGACG
Source organism: Sandaracinobacteroides saxicola (assembly GCF_014117445.1). Lineage (NCBI taxonomy): Bacteria > Pseudomonadati > Pseudomonadota > Alphaproteobacteria > Sphingomonadales > Sphingosinicellaceae > Sandaracinobacteroides > Sandaracinobacteroides saxicola. Next base: position 2,710,086 of record NZ_CP059851.1, read on the forward strand.
CCGGGGAAATCGAACGCTTCTGCCAGATGATAGAGCATCAGTCGTTTTCCCCCAGGGTTTTGACGAGCGTGCCGAGGCCGACCGCGTTGGAGCCCTTGACCAGGCAGACATCGCCGGGCCGCAGCGTTTCGCGCGCCCATGCGAGCGCATCCGCGGCGGTGGCGAGATGGGTGGCGTTCGGGAGTTTCAGCGCTTCCATCGCCGGGCCGACCAGGGCGAGGGCATCGACCTTGGCGGCGGCGATGGGGGCGGCGAGGCCGGCGTGATAGGCCGCGCTGCCCTCCCCCAGCTCGCCCATCTGGCCAAGGATGGCGAGGCGGCGCGGCGCGGCGATGCTGCCCAGCACGGCGAGCGAGGCGGCCATGCTGGCGGGATTGGCGTTGTAGCTTTCGTCGAGCAGCGTGGCATGACCGCCACGGACGGCGACGCTAAGCCTGGCACCGCGACCGGGGAGGCCATTGAGGTCGGCGAGCGCCAGCCCGGCGGCGGCGATGTCGCCACCCGCCGCCTTCACCGTGGCGAGGACGGCGAGCGCGTTGTTCACCCAGTGCGCGCCGGCCATCCCGACCCGGAAGGCGAGCGTTTCGCCCATGATGTCCGCTGTGATGTCGGTGCCATCGGCGGTCATGGCCACGCTGAGCGGGCGCACGTCGCCGGTGGCGCCGAAGCTGATGGTGCGGGCGGCATGGGTTTGCGCGGCGGCGCGCAGGATGGCGATATGGGGATTGTCGGCGGGGATGATGGCGGTGCCGCCGGGTTCCAGGCCCTCGAAGATTTCGGCTTTCGCATGGGCAATGCCGGCTTCGCTGTCGAAGAACTCAATATGGACGGGAGCGACCCAGGTGATGAGGGCGACATGCGGGCGCACCTGGCGGGTCAGCGCAGCGATTTCGCCGGCGTGGTTCATGCCCATTTCGAACACGCCGAAGCGGCTGTCGGCGGGCATGCGGGCGAGGCTGAGGGGCACGCCGCTGTGGTTGTTGTAGCTTTTGACGCTGGCGTGGACGGCGGGGGTGTTTTGCAGCAGCGAGAGGCGAATCGCTTCCTTGACACCGGTCTTGCCCACACTGCCGGTGACGCCGATGATGGTGGCGCCTGTGCGGGCACGGGCGGCACGGCCCAGCGCTTCGAGCGCCGCGAAACTGTCAGTCACGCGGACATGCGGGGCGTCGATGGCGGTTTCGCACAGGATGCCGGCGGCGCCGCGTTGCAGCGCGCTGTCGATGAAGCGGTGGCCGTTGGTGGTATCGCCGCGCATGGCGATGAACAGTTCGCCGCCGATGATCTCACGGCTGTCGAAGGCGACATTGTCGACGGTGAAGGCGCCGTGCGCGGTGCCGCCAGTGGCAGCGGCGATGGCGTCGCTGGTCCAGAGGGGGGTCATCGGGCCCCCTCCGTCAGCCTTTGGCTGACACCTCCCCCGCGAGCGGGGGAGGGGCTTGGCGTGGCGCGACGTGTCGTCATTGCGCGGCCTCCCTTGCGACGCTGACGTCGTCGAAGGGGAGCGTGCGGCCGGCGACGATCTGGCCCTGTTCATGGCCCTTGCCGGCGATCAGGACGACATCGCCGGGACCGGCCATCCGCACGGCGGCGGTGATGGCGGCGCGGCGGTCGCCAATCTCGCGCGCGCCGGGGGCGGCGGTGAGAATCATGGCGCGGATGGCGGCGGGGTCTTCGCCGCGGGGGTTGTCGTCGGTGACGATGGCGACGTCGGCCTCCGCAACCGCGATCGCGCCCATTTCCGGGCGTTTGCCGGTGTCGCGGTCGCCGCCGGCGCCGAAAGCCAGGATCAGGCGGTTGGCGGTGTGCGGGCGCAGCGCGGCGATGGCGGCCCTCAGCGCGTCCGGCGTGTGGGCATAATCGACATAAACGGGGGCGCCGGAAGCGGTGATGACCGCCCGCTCCAGCCGGCCGCGGACGCCGGTGACGCGGGAAAGCGCGGCAAGCGTTTTCGCGGTGTCGCCGCCTGTCGTCATGACAAGGCCGGCGGCGCAGAGGGCGTTGGCCGCCTGATAGGCGCCGATCAGCGGCAGGGTGATGCTGTGGCTCTTGCCGTCCGCCTCGACGGCCAGCGTCTGGCCGAGCAGGGTGGGGGTGCGCTTGACGAGGCGCAGGGTTTCCCCGTCGGGGCCAACGGTGAGCAGGCGCAGGCCCCGCGCCGTGACCGCCTCGCAGATGCGGCGGTTGTAGTCCGCGCCTTCGGCCTGGTCGTCGCGCCAGACGACCGCGGCGCCATTGTCCGCCAGCACTTCGGTGAACAGCCGCAGCTTGGCCTGGAAATAGGCCTCCATCGTGCCGTGATAGTCGAGATGGTCACGCGTCAGGTTGGTGAAGGCAGCGGCGGCGACCGGCAGCCCCTGGGTGCGGTATTGGGCGAGGCCATGGCTGGAGGCCTCGAAGGCGAGATGGGTGATGCCTTCGCGGGCGAGGCCGGCGACATTGGCAAGAAAGCTGACGACGTCCGGCGTGGTCAGTCCGCCGGTGCCGTCCTTCAGGCTGCCGTCCGCGGTGGTGATGCCGAGCGTGCCGACCGACGCCGCGCGTTCGCCGACGAGATACCAGAGCTGGCGGGTGAGTTCGACGGTCGAGGTCTTGCCGTTGGTGCCGGTGGGGGCGACGCAGGTGGCGGGGAAAGGCGCGAAGAAACGGGCGGCGAGGTCGGCAAAGGTGGCGCGGGGATTGTCGCTGCCGATGTGAAGCGCGCCTTCCACCAACGCCTGCGGCCGGGCGACTACGGCGATGGCGCCGGCGGCGACCGCGGCGGGGATATAATCCTCCCCGTTGACGGTGGCGCCCTGGAACGCGCCGAAGATGGTGCCGGGGGCGACCTTGCGATTGTCGATGGCGAAGCCGGTGACGACCTCGTCCGTGGCGGTGGCATGGCCGAGCAGTGCGGACAGCTTCATCGTCTCACCCTTTATGCTTGGGGACGATGAGGGATTTGACGCTGCTCATGTCCACTTCCCGCGCGGCGTCCGGTGCCACGCCCAGGACGGGGGCGATGCGCAGCACGGTGCGCTTGAAGATCGGCGCGGCGAGCCAGCCGGCGGTGCGAAAGCCATAGGTGTCCTTGGTGCCCTTGCCGTCCATCAGGCTGACGATCACGGCATAGCGCGGGGCGTCCATCGGGAAGGCGCCGGCGAAGGTGGTGATGTTCTTGTCGTGGTAATAGCCGCCACCGAGTTCGCGCGGGCGGGGCATTTCGGCGGTGCCGGTCTTGCCGCCGACGCGATAGCCGGGGGCGTCGGCCTGGCCGCCGGTGCCTTCGGTCACCGCGGCGCGGAGCAGAATGCGCATGGTGTCGCTGGTCGATTGCTTGAACACGCGGCGGCCGGGGTTGGCGCGGGCGGGATCGACCTTCAGGAAGGTGGCGGGGCGATAGATGCCGCCGTTGACCAGGGTGGAGTAGGCGACGGCAAGGTGCAGCGGCGTGACGGCGATGCCATGGCCGAAGCCGACCGTCATCACCGCGCTCTGTCCCCAGTTGCTGACGGGTGGGTAGAGGGTACGGCCCTTTTCCAGCAGCTCGCCGCTGACCTTGTCGAGGAAGCCCATCCGGCGGAGATATTCGCGCTGGACGGGTTCGCCATATTCCAGCGCCATCTTCGCGGTACCGATGTTCGAGGAGTAGACGAAGACATCGGGCACCGACATGATGCGGTTCTGCGGGTGGTCGTCCTTGATCACGAAACGGCCGGTGTGCAGCGGCGCGCGGGCGTCATAGGTCTTGGCGAGCGACGGGATGGTGCCGACGTCCAGGCCCATGGCGATGGTGAAGCCCTTGAAGGTGCTGCCCAGTTCGAACACGGCGAGTGTGGCGCGGTTCATGTAGGCCGGCATGCCCATCGCCCCGCCGGGTGCGTTGGGGTTCCAGCTGGGCAGTGACGCCATCGCCAGCACCTCGCCGGTATGCACGTCCATGACGACCCCGGCGGCGCCCTCCGCGCTGTGTTTCGCCATGGCGAAGGCCAGTTCGCTTTCCAGGCTCTGCTGCACGCGGGCGTCGAGTGCCAGCGCCAGCGGCGTGCCGAGCAGCTTCGGGTCGGACAGGCGGGCGTTGAAGGCGCGCTCGATGCCGGCGCCCTTGCCGTCCTCGCTCATCACACCGAGCACCTGCGCCGCCATGGTGAGATTGGGGTAGAGGCGTTCGCCCTCGCGCTCCAGCGTGATCCCCGGGTCACCCAGGCGACGGATTTTCTCGGCGTCTGCGGGCAGCACGCGGCGAGCGATATATTTGAATTTCCCGGGATGGGTGAGCGCGGCGAAAATCTGCGCCTCGCTGCGGCTGGGCAGGAGCGCGGCGATGCGCGATGCAAGGACCCGCTTGTCGCTGACGATGTCGTAGGGGCGCGCGGCGATCGCGAAGGCCTGGAAATTGCGGGCAAGCGGCGTGCCGTGGCGGTCGGTGATGTCGGCGCGGGCGGGGACGGTGGAGGCGATGGCGTTGCGCCGGTCGGGGCCGTCATAGAGCAGGCCGAGCTCCAGCAGGCGGAGGATGAGGATGGCGATGAGACCAAAGACGATGAGCAGGCCGATGACCATCCGCTGCCGCGCGACCGCCAGCGCCATCGCCCGGTGACCGGGGAGGCGGAGTTCGGCGGCGCGGGCGGCGGCGGGGCTCACGGGTGTTTCATGGGCGGGGGGTGGTGGCGATCTGGAGCAGGTCGGCGGGCGGGCCGCCGCGCTGCTCCTGGCTGGCGGCGGCATCGATGCTGGCGATCAGCGTCGGGTCGAGACCATGCGGCGCGGCGGGTTCGGGGCGAAGCCGCGGCGCGGCAGGCTTCGGCGCGGGGGTTATCGCCACGGTCGGTAGTGATGCGCGCAGCAGCGGCGCGGCGGGGGCCCGCGCCGGGGCTTCGGCGACGGCAAGCTGCACGGGGTTTTGCGCCATCGCCGGCGCGGCATCGCGGCCATAGCTGGCGAGCTGCATCGGATCGTTCAGGAACTGTTCGGCGTTGACCGGCTGCAGGCCCAGCACGTCACTGTTCCAGCGCTCCAGTTGCGGCAGGCGCATGCGCACCCGCAGCTCGGCATCGAGCGCGCGGATCTTTGATTGCAGCGCGGCATTGTCGCGGGCGAGCTTTTCCGCGGCCGTTCGCTCGTTGCTGACCGACAGGCTGGCGGCATAGCCGGCGACCGAGATGGCCAGGGTGCCCGCCACCATCAAGGCGGTTCGGGTCCATTTCTTGCGGGCGACGGGCGTGGGACCGGCGAAGTCGGTGGTCATCAGGCGCTGGATCATGCGTGGGCCTCCCAGGCTGGAGCGGGGGTACGGTGCGCGGCGCGCAGCGTCGCGGAACGCGCGCGGGGGTTGCCGGCAAGTTCCGCCGGCGACGGCCGGATCGCCTTCGACGCACGGGCAAAGCTGGGCGCGCGGGCGGCGGCGAGGACGGGCAGGTGGCGTGAGCCGCCGGGCAGCGCGCCGGTGCGGGCGGCGAAAAACTGTTTCACCATGCGGTCCTCAAGGCTGTGGAAGCTGACGACGGCGAGGCGGCCACCGGGGCGTAGCACGCGCTCCGCCGCGGCCAGGCCGCGGTCCAGCTCGCCGAGCTCGTCGTTCACATGGATGCGGATCGCCTGGAAGGTGCGGGTGGCGGGGTCGCGCTTCATGCCCGGGTGCCAGCCCAGCGCGCGGCGCACCAGGGTAGCCAATTCCCCGGTGCGGATGAGCGGGCGGGCGGCGAAGATGGCACGGGCGATGCGGCGCGAGGCGGGTTCCTCGCCATAGCGGTAGATGACGTCGGCGATGTCCGATTCATTGGACGCGTTCAGGAAATCGGCGGCGGTCAGCCCCTCTTGGCCCATGCGCATGTCGAGCGGGCCGTCCTCGCGGAAGGACATGCCATAGTCCGGCTGGTCGAGCTGCATCGAGGAGACGCCGAGGTCGAGCGCGATGGCGTCGGCGCTGGCCTCCCCCAGGATTTCGGCCATGCGGGAAAAGGGGGCCTCGATCAGGCGCAGCCGGCCGTTGCTGGCGGCCTCCAGGCTGCGCCCGGCGACGATGGCGCGGGGGTCGCGGTCGAAACCGATGGCGGTAACGCCGGCGGCGAGCGCGGCACGGGCATAGCCACCGCCGCCGAAGGTGCCATCGACGTAGGTTTCGCCGGGTTGCAGGGCGAGCGCGGCCATGACCTCGGCCAGCAGGACGGGAATGTGGCTCATGCGCGCGCCGCCATCAGGCTGCGGACCGTGCGTTCCAGCCGCGGCGACAGGTCGGGCAGGGCCAGGAAGGTTTCCGGTGCCCACAGTTCGAAGCGGTCGCCAAGACCGAGGAACAGCGCGGCGCTGCGGTGGGTGAGTTCGGCGAGGTCGCGCAGCAGCGGCGTGAGCGAAAGGCGGCCGGTGTCATCATAGCGCAGCACTTCCGCGAGCGCGAAGGTCTCACGCGCGCGGTTGGCGGGGGCGGAAGAGAAATCGCCCTCGAACCGGTTGTTCAAGGTATCGACCTGGGCTTCGAAATGGCGGACGTCATAGCCGACAAGGCAGGGGCGATGCTCGTCCGGCGTCAGGGCGAGGGCTTTTTCACCGCTGCGTGATTCGAGCGCCTCGCGCAGGCCGGCAGGCACCGACAGGCGATGCTTGGCATCGATGCCATTGATGCAAGAGCCTGAAAAAATGGTGCGATTCACGACGCTTTACTTCCCCATCGGGAGTGGGCGCCGCCCCGGTCAGGGGAAAAATGTCTCCGAGATACCGCGCCATTCCCTGGGGAAAACTGCTATCATGGGAAATTATGGTATCGCAATGGGAAATCGTGGTTCATCAACTCAATTTGCGGCCAAGCGACTGATAATGCGCATGGAATATTTTCGAGCCGGTTCGACTGTGATGGCATCGTCTGCCTGCGGATAAGTGGGTGCAAAACATCAGGGCAACACCGGTTCGACACGCCAGGCATAACGCCGCGCCATGCGCAGTTCCGGATCGGTGGGGGACGTCAGGCGAACATGGTTGCGACCATCGCCGGCGGGCAGCGACTGGATTTCGATAAGGCTGCCATCGCGCCGCGTGGCCTGGAGATAGTCCGCCCCGGCCCAGTTGACGCTGGCCGCGGCGACGAAATCCTGCGCGCTGAGGCGCGACAGGATCGTGCCGAGGCGGGCGGTGTCTGACGGGCTGAGGGGCGTGCTGCCGGCGGCGCTGATCCGGCGGGCGGAGACGATGCTGTCGGCGGCGATGCGTGGCGGTTGCAGCGTGGACCAGGCCGACGGCCAGAGCGGCAGCGAGGGCGTATGGTCGAGCATGAGGTGGCGCGCCCCGAGCACCGCGCGGCGGTCGAAAAAGCCGGCGCTGGCAAGCGTGAGGCCCTGCCGGTCATAGAGCCTTAGTTGCAGCGGTTCCTCCGCCGGCAAGGGCGTGACCGGCGGGCGGCCGCGCAGGCGCGTGAGGTCGCGCAGCAGGGCATCGATGCGGCGCTCGTCGGCCGGGGCGTCGGCGGCGGACAGCACCACCCAGCGGTCGAGGTCGGCGCGGCGCAGCAGCACCACCTGTGCCCGGCCGCGCGCCAGTTCGATGCGCGTGACGGCCGAGGGATCGAGACCGGGAAACAGCCGGTCGCTCTGCCGCCAGTCCCTGAGGCCGATCAGCAGCAGGACGAGAAACGGCAGGGTGACGAGCAGGGCGACGAGGCGGGGGGTGCTGAGGGTCGCGCTCACTTGCCCTGCCGCTTGAAGCTCCAGCCGATGCTTGCCTGCCGGTCGTCGGGCAGGTCGGCCGCCAGGATCAGCTGCTGGATGGCATGGCTGTCGCCGTCCGGGTCGATCCACAGGCTGGGTTCGAGGAGCAGCGTGCCGGGATCGGAGTTGAAGGAGGCGCGGAACGCCCAGGCGGCGCTGCCCAGGCGGACCAGGGCGCCGAGGCCGTCGCTGGTGAGGCTGGGCTCGGCATCGGGACCGAGGTGGAAGCGGATGGCGACGGCATGGCGGTGGCTGCGGCGGAAGCGGCTGAGCGGGTTGGGGACGGGAATCAACCGGTCCTCCCCGCGCAGGTCGGTGCCGTCGGCGGAGAGGTAGAGGGTGCGGCGGTGGTCAAGGCCGAAGCGGCGGCGGTAACCGTCGTGGGTCGCCTCGACGAACTGCGCGCCCTCGTGGCTGCGGCGCTCCACCGTGACCGCCTCGACGCCGGAGGCCATGCGCGCGCTGCCGTCCTGCAGGCGCGTGCTGTTGGTGTCCGCCAGCACCAGCGTGCTGTGGGCGGCGGTCGAGCGCAGGCCTTCGGCAAGCTCCGCCGGCAGCGGCTTGCGCTGGCCGCCGTCGCTGCCGCAGTTGACGATCAGCAGCGCCGCGCCATCGGACAAGGTGAAGGCGAGCGTGGAGGCATGGGCGCGCGGGTTGACGCGCGAGGGCGGCGGCGGCCCGGCATCCAGAATGGCGATGGTCCTGCCGGCGGCGAGGCGCTGATAGCCGGAGCGCGGGCCAGGGGCGCTGTCCGCCGCGGCGTGCCCGGCGGTCGCCAGACGCTTCACCTGCGCGGCGCTGGGGGTGCCGCCGTGCCAGGCGGCGGGGTGGCCATCGCCCATCGACAGGCCCTTCAACGTCGGCCCGATGCGGTCGAGCGTGTCGCGGACGATGGCGGGGGGCGAACTGCCACGCGCCGTGGCGGCGGCGGCGACCATCAGCAGCAGTTCGCCGATCAGCGTCAGGTCGAGCGGGCAGCGGCTGACGGCGGAGCCATCGTCGAGCAGCAGCGCCGACAGGGATGTTGCCAAAAGGGCCTCGGCGCTGTCGTGGCGGGTGTCGCCGCCGGGGAGAAGCAGCCCGGCGACCAGCAGGCCGGCCGCCGCCTCGACCCGCGCGAAGCCTTCGGCCATGCGCGGCACCGCGCGGTCGAGATGGCGCGCCCAGCGGGCGATGGCGTTGAGCGTGGTGGAGCGGTGGACATGGTCGTTGCTGGCGATGATCCAGGGGGAGTAGGCCGTCCACATCAGGATGCGTCGGCCGGTGAGATCGGGCCGCCAGGCGAGCGGATGATATTCCGGGAATTGCGCCAGCCAGCGCTTGGCGACGGCCTCCACCCGCCGGCCGTCCCGGCCATGGTCGGCAACCGCCGCCATGTCGCGCAGCCAGCCCCAGCCGTTCGCCCAGTCGAGCCAGGCGGCCGGCGCGGCGGGGGCGTCGAAACGCACCTCCGCCATCGCCTGGCCATAGCTGCTGTGATAGAGGCGCCCGGCCTTCAACCGCTCGCCCACGCCGGGGTCGCCCGGGATCGGATCCACCGGCACGGCGAGCAGCTTCAGCGGGAAGCGGCCCTTCAGATGGCGCTTGCCGAGGGGCGAGGCGAAGGTGAGGCGGTCGAGCCGGGCGGCGACGCGTTCGGCGAGCGACAGGCCCTTGTCGCCACCAGCGCGAACCAGGCGGAAACTGTCGGCCCCGTTGCCGCCATCATCCGCGCTGTCATCCGCCATGGCGCAAGGCCGCGATATTGCCGGCATAGGCGGACGGGCCACCGCGGAAGCTGGCCGTGCCGGCGACCAGCACGTCGGCGCCGGCGGCCAGCGCGCGAGGAGCAGTGGTCATGTCGATGCCGCCGTCCACCTCCAGGTCGATGGCGCGGCCGGTCGCGTCGATCATGGCGCGCAGCCGTTCGATCTTGGGCAGCGCGCTGTCGATGAAGGCCTGGCCGCCGAAGCCCGGGTTGACGCTCATCACCAGGATCAGGTCGACAAGGTCCATGACATGGTCGAGCGCGCTGACCGGCGTGGCCGGGTTGAGCACGACGCCGGCGCGCTTGCCCAGCGCCTTGATGCGTTGCAGGCTGCGGTGCAGGTGCGGCGAGGCCTCCGGGTGGATCGAGAGGATGTCGGCGCCGGCCTCGGCAAAGGCGTCGAGATAGGGATCGGCGGGCGCGATCATCAGGTGCACGTCCATGACCTTCGCGGTGTGCGGGCGCAGCGCCTTCACAACGGCAGGGCCGATGGTGAGGTTGGGGACGAAATGCCCGTCCATGACGTCGACATGGATATAATCGGCGCCGGCGGCGTCGATGGCGCGCACTTCGGCGCCCAGCGCCGCGAAATCGGCGCTGAGGATCGAGGGAGCGATGCGGACGGGGCGCGACATGGCGTCTGTTAGCGCAGCGCGTCGAATCGGGGAAGGCGGTCAGCGCGGCTTTTTCGTCAGCCGCGTTGCGCCGGACCGGCGCACTTCAACCGTTGCGCCGGACCGGCGCACTTCAACCGTTGCGCCGCGTCGGCGCGGATGCGGCGCCGTTCAGCGTCGTCCGCGAAGGGCCAGCGCTCGATTTCGGGGAGCGTCCGCCCGCAGCCGGTGCACAACCCGCGGCGCACCGTGCAGATGTTGCGGCAGGGGCTGGGGACAGTGCGGGCGGCGAGCATCAGACCGTGGTGAGGTGGACGGGCACATTGCCGCGGGTGGCGTTGCTGTAGGGGCAGACCTGGTGGCCGGCCTCGGTCAGTTCGGTGGCGGTGGCGAGATCGAGGTTGGGGATGTGCACCTGGAGGGCAACCTCGAGCTGGAAGCCGCCACCGTCCTTGGGGCCGATGCCGACCTTTGCCGTGACCTCGACCGGCTCGATCTTCAAGCCGCGGCTGCGGGCGACGAACTCGACGGCGCTGGAGAAGCAGGCGGCATAGCCGGCGGCGAACAATTGTTCGGGGTTGGTGGCGCCGGCCTTGCCGGGGCCGCCCATGGATTTGGGAATGCTGGTGTCGAAATCGATCACGCCGTCGTCGCTGCTGGTGTGGCCGTTGCGGCCCCCGGTGGCGCGGGCGGTGGCGGTGTAAAGGCTGGACATGGGGCTTCTCCTGCGGGACGGTGCTGCCGGGCGATGCTTGCGCTGCTTGTATGACAGGTGCAAGCGCGCAGTGGGAGTGCAGAGATGGCAATCGGGCGACGCGGGCTGATCTGGGGCGCGGGCGGGGCGACCGTGGCGCTGGCGGCGGCGGGCGGCGGCTGGTGGGTGGCATCGCGGCCCCCCGAGACGGCGCGGGAACCCTGGACGCTGGCCGGACCGGTGCCGAAGGATGTGCGGCTGGATGCGTTTCGTCACGCCATCCTGGCGCCGAACCCGCACAACCGGCAGCCATGGCGCATCCGGTTGCTGGGCGATGATGCGGCGCTGCTCCATTGCGATCTCGATCGGCGGCTGCCGGCGACCGATCCGTTCGACCGGCAGACCGTTGTGGGGTTCGGCACGTTCATCGAGCTGGCGCTGCTGGCGGCGACGCAGCGCGGGGTCTCGGTGGCGGTGGAGCCTTTTCCCGAGGGCGAGCCGGCGCCGCGGCTGGACGCGCGGCCGGTGGCGCGGCTGCGCTTTCAAACGACCGGTGTGGCGCCCGATCCGCTGGCGGCGATGATCCCGCACCGGCGGACCAACCGGAATGCCTTCGACCGCGGGCCGGATGCCGGGGCGCAGGCCGCGCTGAGCGCGCGGGGTAATGGCGTGGTGGTGCGGGCGAGTGCCGACCCGGCGCTGCTGGCGGCGCTGCGGCCACTGCTGGCGGAGGCATGGCGGGTGGAACAGGGCCTGCCGGCGACCTGGATGGAGAGCGTGGAACTGACGCGGATCGGGCGGGCGGAGGTGGAGGCGGCGCCCGACGGCATCAGCCTGCTGGGGCCGATGATCGAAGCGCTGCGCACGACCGGGGTGTTGACGCGCGACAGTCTGGCCGATCCTGGCAGCACGGCCTTTTCGCAGGGGATGGCGCAGCAGGTGGCGCTGTTGCAATCGCTGCCGGGCGTGCTGACCGTGGTGACGCCGGACAACAGCCGCGCCGACCAGATCACCGCCGGCAGGGCCTATGCGCGGGCGGCGCTGCTGGCGGTGCGCAACGGGCTGGACCTGCATCCCGCGAGCCAGGCGTTGCAGGAGTTTCCCGCGATGGCGGCGCTATACGCCAGGGTGCATGCGATGCTGGCGCCCAAGGGGAGCACGGTGCAGATGCTGGCGCGGCTGGGGCGCGGGCCCACGGTGCCACCGGCGCCGCGCTGGCCGCTGGCGCGGGCGCTATTTCGGTGAGCGTTTGGCGAGGATGCGTTGCAGGGTGCGACGGTGCATCTTCAGGCGGCGGGCGGTTTCGCTGACGTTGCGGTCGCACAGTTCATACACGCGCTGGATATGTTCCCAGCGGACGCGGTCGGCGCTCATCGGCTCGGTGGGGGGTTCTGGGCGCTCGCCGCTGGTGGCGAGCAGGGCCGAGATGATGTCTTCGGGATCGGCGGGTTTGGCGAGATAGTCGGCGGCGCCTTCCTTCACCGCGGCGACGGCGGTGGCGAGGTTGCCATAGCCGGTCAGCATGACGATGCGGATGTCGGGCCGCATGGCGCGCAGTTCGCCGACCATTTCGAGGCCGTTGCCGTCGCCCAGGCGCAGGTCGAGCACGGCGAAATCGGGTTTCAGGGGGGCGGCGGCGGCGCGCGCCTCCGCCAGGCTGGCGGCGGTGGTGACGGCAAAGCCGCGGCGGCCGAGCGTGACGGCGAGGCGCTGGCGGAAGCTGGCGTCGTCGTCGGCCAGCAACAAGGTGCCATGATGTTCGGCGATTTCGGTCATTCGGCTGCCATCCTGCTTTCCCCTTCGATATGGGCACGTTCCCAGCGCAATTCCACCCGCGCGCCGCCCTGCGACATGTTGGCGAAGCTGAGGCGGGCGCCGGTGCGTTCCAGGAGCGTGGTGGCGATGAAGATGCCAAGCCCGGTGGAGCCGCTTCCCGACCAGCTGGGACCGAGGAAGGGTTCGCCCAGGCGCGGCAGCAGCGCCGGGTCGAAGCCATGGCCATCGTCGGTGATCGCCACCCAGAAATCGGCGCTGTCCTCGCCTGCCTCCAGCCGCACCGCGCTGCGGGCGTGGCGCAGCGCGTTCGACAACAGGTTGTTGAGCCCGTGCAGCAATTCGGGCGAGCGGCGCACCGCCGGCCCGCCGCCGGGTTCCCACATCACGCCGATGGTCACCGGCACGCGCGTGGGTTCGAAGGGTTCGACCACCTCGTGCAGCAGCGCCGGGAGCGGCAGGAAGGGGAAGGGATCCTCGGCTTCGGCGCGCTCGGCGATGCCGGCGAGGATGTCGCGGCTGCGGCGCGCCTCCTGGTTCAGGAGGTGGATGTCGGCACCGAAATCCGGGTCGTTGCCGAGCGCGCTTTCCAGGTCGCGTGCAACCAGCGTGATGGTGCCCAGCGGCCCGCCGAGTTCGTGCGCGGCGGCGGCGGCGAGGCTGCCGAGCGCGGCCATGCGGCTCTCCCGCTCCAATGCCGCCTGGGTCGCCACCAGCGCGGCCTGGCGGCGACGCGCCTCGGCCGAGACCTGCCAGGCGTAAAGCGACAGGAATACCATGCCGAGCGCGATGGCGATGAGCAGCGCGACGCGATACATGTCCGGCAGTTCCAGCGGCACGCCGCGCCAAGGCAGCGGCAGCGACCATTGCCAGAGGATGACGAGCAGCCCGAGCGCGCCGGCCACGAGGAGCGCGGTGGCGCGGGCCGAAAGCAGGGTGGCCGAAATGGTGACCGGCACCAGCAGCAGCAGCGCGAAGGGATTGGCGAGGCCGCCGGTCAGGAACAGCAGCACCGAGAGCTGCGCCAGGTCGAAGGCGAGGTGCAACAGCGCGCTGGCCCCTTCGAGGCGGTCACGGCGGCGGTACAGCCAGGCGAGGCCGAGATTGAGCGAGATGCTGGCGCCGACGGCGGCGAGTGCGCTGGGCCAGGGAATGGGAAAGCCGAGCAGCAGGCCGACGATCAGCAGGGTGGCGAGCTGGCCGGCGATGGCGGCCCAGCGCAGCTGCACCAGCGTGCGGACGCGAACGCCGGGGCGGTCGAGCGCCTGCGCGAGAAGGCTGCGGCTGGAGGTCATTGCGCCATGATCAAGGGGCGGCGCTGACCCGCCAGACGGTGTCGCCGGCGTCGTCGGCCACCAGCAGCCCGCCCTTGGCATCGACCAGCACGCCGGCGGGGCGGCCAAAGGCTTCCTTGCTGTCGCCGCCCTTCAGGAAGCCGGTCAGGACATCACGGGGAGGGCCGGCGGGCTTGCCGTTGGCGAAGGGGACGAAGATGACCTTGTAGCCGGCGAAGGCGTTGCGGTTCCAGCTGCCGTGCTGGCCGATGAAGGCGCCGCTGTTCCAGCCGGCGGGCATGGCGGGGGTGGCGAAGGCGAGGCCGAGCGAGGCGGTGTGGGCGCCCAGCGCATAATCCTTGGGCAGCGATTTCGCCACCATGTCGGGGCGGGCGGGCTCGACGCGGCTGTCGACCACCTGCCCATAATAGCTCCACGGCCAGCCGTAGAAGCCGCCGTTCTTCACGCTGGTCATGTAATCGGGCACCAGATTGTCGCCCAGCATGTCGCGCTCGTTGACGGCGGTCCACAGTTGGCCGCCGCCGGGTTCCAGCGCCATGCCGACGGGATTGCGCAGGCCAGAGGCGAAGAGGCGGCTCCTGCCGGTGGCAAGGTCGAGCGCGTGGATGGCGGCGCGGCCTTCCTCCTCCGCCATGCCATGCTCGCCGATGTTGCTTGCCGACCCGACGCTGACGAACAGGGTCTTCCCATCCGCCGAGAGCAGCAGGTTGCGCGTCCAGTGGTTGTTGTAGCCGCCGGCCGGCAGCGCCATGATCCTGGTGCCCGGGATGGTGATGCGCGTGGCGCCGGGGGTGAAGGCAAAGGCCAGCACGGCATCGGTGTTCGCGACGTAGAGCACACCGGGTTGCGGCACCGCGCCGACGACGTCGCCTGCGAAGCCAGGGCGATACGCCATGCCGAACGGCTGTTTCAGGCCTTCGAGTAGCGTGTGGCGTTCCTCCGCGATGCCGTCGCCGTCCTTGTCGCGCAGCAGCGTGATGCGGTTGGCGCTGGGGCCCTGGCTGCGGGTGCCGTTGAACAGGCGCTGTTGCAGCTTGCCCGACAGGCCCTTGTCGCCGCTGGGCGCGGTGCGGGCTTCGGACACCAGGACGTCGCCGTTGGGCAGCTGATAGAGCCAGCGCGGATAGTCGAGGCCGGCGGCGAATTTGGTCACGCGCCAGCCCGGCGCCGGCGTCGGCGCCTGGCCATCGGCCCAGCCGGTGACGGTGACGGTGCGGACGACGGGGATGGACTGCGCATCGGGCGCGGGCAGTTCGGGGTTGGCGCCGAAGCCCTTGTCCGGCGGCGCGTCGCCGCTGGAGCAGGCGGCAAGCAGCAGCAGCGGCAGCAGCGCCCTCACAGCTTCGGCCCGGTGGTGGGGGCGGACTTCTTCTTCGGCGCGTCGGCCAGCAGCTTTGCCATGGCGCTGTTGCGCCGGTCCTGCGCGGCATAGTCGCGCGCCGACAGGCCGGCGGCATTGTCGGGCCGGTCCGGATCGGCGCCGGCCTCCAGCAGCGCGCGGGCGGTCGGCAGGTCGCGCTGCTGCACCGCCTTGATCAGGGCCGTCTCACCGCGGCCGTTGGCGACATCGACGCCGGCCTTGCCCAGCAGCAGCACGCGGATGCCATCGGTGAAGCCCATCTGAGCGGCGATCAGCAGCGGCGTGTTGCCCTCGCCATCGCGGATGTTCGGATCGGCGCCGTTCTGCAGCATGAAGGCCATCCAGGGCACGTCGCCGCGCCGCGTGACGATGTGCAGCGCCGCCTCCCCCGTGGTGCGGTCCTTGGTGTTGACGAGCACGCTGCCGGGCTTGTCGAGGAAGCCCTTGGCTTTCAGCACGTCCTTTTCGCGCACCGCCTTCAGGAAGTTGAAGCTGTCGGAGAATTGCGCGGCGGCGGGGGTGACGACCAGCGCGAAGGCAATCGCGGCGACTGCGACACGAACCCAGCTTGTGAAAAAACGCATCATCTCTACACCCCGATCAGTCCATCCCACCGCTTAGCCTTAAGGTCGTTCGATGAACAGTCGCTTGCCCCGCCTGCCGCTGATCCTTCTTGCCGCAGCGCTGTTGCTGCTGGGCGGGCTGTGGGCGCTGCGCTCGATGAACCCGCCGGTGCCGGCGGGGAACCTGGCCGGCGCCAGCATCGGCGGGCCGTTCACGCTGGTGGACGGCGATGGCCGGACGGTGACCAGCGCCACGTTCGACGGACGGTATCGGCTGATGTATTTCGGTTATACCTTCTGCCCGGACGTGTGCCCGGTGGATACGGCAAAGCTGGCGGCGGGATACAAGGCGTTCGAGACGGCGGAACCGAAGCGCGCCGCGCAGGTGCAGCCGATGTTCGTGACGGTCGATCCGGCGCGGGACACGCCGGCGGTGGTGAAGGCCTTCGCCGCCGCCTTCCACCCGCGGCTGCTGGGGCTGTCGGGGTCGCCGGAGCAGGTGGCGGCGGCGCTGAAGACATTCCGGGTCTATGCCAACAAGGTGCCGGGCAGCGCGCCGGACGCCTATCTGGTCGACCATCTGGCGGTCTTTTATCTGTTCGGGCCGAAGGGGGAGCCGATCGCCTTCCAGGTGGGCAAGGAGGCGACGCCGGAAACAGTGGCGGCGATGCTGAAGACCTATGTCCGCTGAGCTGCCCGGCGGGCGTTTCTGGGAGCGGAAGTCGCTGGCGCAGCTGTCGCGCGCGGAATGGGAATCGCTGTGCGACGGCTGCGGCAAATGCTGCCTGCACAAGCTGGAGGATGAGGAAACGGGCGAGATGTTCGGCACCAACGTGGCGTGCCGGCTGCTCGACCGGCACGCGGCGCGCTGCACCGATTATGCCCGGCGCAAGACCCTGGTGCCCGATTGCGTGCGGCTGACGCCCAAGCTGGTGCGGACGCTGGACTGGCTGCCCTCCACCTGCGCCTATGTGCGGGTGGAGGCGGGGCTGCCGCTGCCGGAGTGGCACCATCTGCTGACGGGCGACCGGGAGAGCATCCATCGCGCCGGCGCCAGTGTTCGCGGCTGGACGATCAGCGAGGTGGATGCAGGCGAGCTGGAGGATCATATCCTGGAGTGAGGGGGTTGCGGCCGCCGGCATTGCTGCTCGCTGCGCTCGCGCCCACCCCCGACCCCTCCCGTGAACGGGAGGGGAGTGATTACAGCAGCGCGGCGATCTGGCCCAGCAGCGGCTTGTCGGCGGCGGGCATGTCGAGCGTCCAGAGCTCGTTGACACGGAGCCAACGCAGCGCCTGGCCCTCGCGCCCGCGCGGCGTGCCGCGCCATTTGCGGATGGCAAAGGCCAGCAGGATCAGGTGGAACCGGTCATAGCCATGGCTGGCGAAGCCGATCGGGGCGAGGCAGCTTTCATGCGTGTCGATGCCCAGCTCCTCCCGCAGCTCGCGCACCAGCGCGGTTTCCGGGGGTTCGTCGGGTTCGAGCTTGCCGCCCGGGAATTCCCACAGACCGGCCATCGGCTTGCCGGCCGGCCGCTGCGCCACCAGCACGCGGCCGTCGGCATCGACCAGCGCGGCGCAGGCGACAGTGAGGATCGGCTGCGAACGCGGGCTGCCGCCGGGGCAGTCGGCGGTTATTTCCACACGATCAGCTTCACCCGGTCGCCGGGGCGGACCCGCTCGATGCCGTTCAAATTGGTGAAGCGGGCGACCGGATTGTCGCTGACCGCCATGCGCGCGGCGAGCGACTGCACCGTTTCGCCGGGCTTCACCGTGACGACGTCGATGATGCGGGTGCGCACGCTGCCGGCCTCGGCCGGGGAGAGCCGGCGGAAGCTGTTGACGAGGCGGTCGAACTGGCCGCCGTCGCCAGCCGGCGCGATGGTGCGGATGACGAAATTCTGTTCGCCGAAGCGGTAGGCGGCGATGCCGACGTCGACCGTGCCGCGGTTGGTGTTGAGGCGCGCGCTGCTGAGCGCGGCGTCGAGGCCGTTGATGGTGGTGCGGCGGGTCTGCGCGTCCGGCACCTGGCCGTTCAGCATGCCGGCCCAGGTCTGGCGCACGCTGTCCTCCGGGTTGGCGGCGGGGGCACCGGCGAAGACGAAATTGGCGCCGCTGCTGCTTTCGCCGGTCACCGCCTGCGTGCCGTTGTTGAGCCGGAAGCCGCTCGGCGCGTCGAAGGCTAGGCGCAGGCCGGGGTGGCGGAAGCTGCTGCCCTGCACCACGCCCTGGTCGGCGCTGTCGCCGAACGGCATGCCGTCGATGGCGTTCAGGAAGGCGTCGCGGTTGACCGGGCGGGTGCCGGGCGCGATGCCGGTCTTCTGCGCCAGCGCCTGCGTGCGGCGGACGCGGTCGGTGGTGACAGGGTGGGTGCTGAACCAGCTGCTGATGCCCCGCGCCTCGCCCTGGCCGGAGGAGGCGTTTTCGCGCGCCAGCGCCGCGAGCATCGAGGGCGTGGCAAAGGGGTCATAGCCGGCGGCGGCGCTGTAGCGCATGCCGAGCGCGTCGGCCTCGTTCTCCTGGGAGCGGGAGAAGCCGGCGACATAGGCGCCGGCGCCATAGTTGGCGAGGGTGCCGACGAGGTCGGAACCGGTGATGGCGCCGGCGAGGCCGGCGAGCAGCCCGCCGACGCCGGCGCGCGTGTTGCGGCTCTGGCTGTGCTGCGCGGCGACATGGCCGACCTCGTGGCCCATGACGCTCGCCAGCTCCGCCTCGCTGTTCATGATGGCGAGCAGGCCGCGCGTGACATAGATGAAGCCGCCGGGCGTGGCGAAGGCGTTGGGCACGGTCGAGTTGAGCAGCGTGACGGTATAGTCCTCCGGCCGGGTGCGCGGGTTGGACTGGACGGCAACGCGCTTGCCGACGCGGGTGACATAGTCGGCGAGGGGCCCGGACATGGCGCCACCGAACTGCTGCACCAGTTCCTTGCTGGCCTGCGCGCCCTGCTGCCGTTCCGAAGGGGACAGGCCGGGGGCATATTGCGCCAAGGCGGGGGTGGCAATCAGGATGGTGGCGAGAAACAGGTGACGCATTGATACCTCCGGGCCGGGATAGTGCCGTTGTTCGGCCGAATCTAAAGAATCGGCGAGGTCAGGAATCGTTCCCGGCGGTTGGCCTTGACGGTGGCGGCAGGCTGATTGTGGAGCGCGCGCAGCTCCTCCTCGATGGCGTCTCCCAAGGAGCGGATGGCGGCCGCCGGCGCGCGGTGGGCACCGCCGGGGGGCTCATCGACGATGCGGTCGGCGACGCCCAGGCGAAGGAGGTCGGGCGCGGTCATCTTCATCGCCTCGGCGGCGTCGGCGGCCTTGCCCGCGTCACGCCACAGGATGCTGGCGCAGCCTTCCGGCGAGATGACCGAATAGACGGCATGTTCGAACATCAGCACGCGGTTGGCGGCGGCCAGCGCGACGGCGCCGCCGCTGCCGCCCTCCCCCACGATGGCGGTGACCAGCGGCACGTCGAGGTCGAGGCAGGCCTCGGTCGCGCGGGCGATGGCCTCGGCCTGGCCGCGCTCCTCCGCCTCAATGCCGGGGAAGGCGCCCGGCGTATCCACCAGGGTGACGACGGGCAGGCCGAAGCGGCTGGCCATGGTCATCAGCCGGATCGCCTTGCGATAGCCCTCCGGCTTGGCCATGCCGAAATTGTGGGCGACGCGGCTGGCGGTGTCATGGCCCTTTTCATGGCCGATCAGCATGACGGCCTGGCCGCGGAAGCGGGCGAGGCCGCCCTGGATCGCCGGATCGTCGGCAAAGGCACGGTCGCCGGCCAGCGGCGTGAAATCGCTTACCAGGCCGGCGGCGAGCGAGCTGAAGCGCGGGCGGTCGGGGTGGCGGGCGACCATGGTCTTTTGCCAAGGGGTGAGCTTGGCGTAGAGGTCGCCGAGCAGCTTCACCTTGCGGCCGAGCGCGCGATGGAGATCTGCGCCGCGGGCGGGGTCGCCCATCAGCAGGGCGATTTCGGCATCGATCGCTGCGACGGGCTTTTCGAAGTCCAGAAGGCTGGGCATGGCCTCTGCCTAAGCGGGAACGCGGACGTAGTCCAGCCGCCAGACTTCATGGCCGAGGGCGCGGGCCTTGGCGGCGAAGCGGGTGTCCGGCCAATCCTGCGGCACGTTTTGCCAGTGAAACGGCGTTTCAGCGGTCCATTCAAAATCCGGACGGGCAGCCATGACCATCAGCGCGTGACGGAGATAGCGGGGGTGGTCGGTCGCCAGCTTGAAATGGCCGCCGGGTTTCAGCTTGGCGGCGATCAGGTCCATCGGGCCGGGGTTGACGAAGCGGCGCTTGGCGTGGCGCGCCTTGGGCCAGGGGTCGGGATGGAGCAGCCAGACGGTGGACAGGCTGGCATCGGGAAGGCGTTCCAGCACGTCGAGCGCGTCACCGCGGTGCAGGCGGATGTTGGTGAGGGCTGCGTCGTCGATGTCGGCCAGCAGCCCGGCGACGCCGTTCAGGAAGGGTTCGGCGCCGATATAGCCGTCGCCGGGGTTGCGCACAGCCTGGAAGGCGAGATGCTCCCCCTTGCCGAAGCCGATTTCCAGGTGAAGCGGGCGTTCATCAGTGAAAAGACGTCGCGCGGAAAGCGGGCCTTCGGGAATGGCGAGCGTTGGCAGCAGGGTTTCGATCAGCCCGGCCTGCCGCTCCCGCAGCGGATGGCCCTGGGCGCGGCCGTAGAGGCGACGGATGGAGAGCGGGTCGGTCATCCGTTGCCCCTATCAGCCGCAGGCACCCCGCAAAAGTGGCCGCTTCACGCTGCGCCGCGGCGTCGCCACTATGGCAGGGTCAGGAGTTTCATGATGGCCGACGCCGACGCCGCACGCGATTTCACCCATGCCAACAGCCCGGGGCCGAGCGTCGCCGAGATCCATGCGCGCGACCATCCGCCGGTGCCGGCGAAGCTGGGCGACGACAGCTGGCGCGATTTCGGCACCGCGCCGCTGGCGGCGAGCCGTTACACCAGCCCGGCCTTTTTCGCGCTGGAGAAGGAACGGATGTGGCCGCGCGTCTGGCAGATGGCTGCGCGCGACGAGGAGTTTCCGGAACCGGGCGACCTGGTCGTTTATGACAATCTGGGCAAGTCGGTGATCCTGGTGCGGCAGGCGGACGGTGGCGTGAAGGCGTTCTGGAATGTCTGCCTGCATCGCGGGCGCAAGCTGCGGACCGAGGCCGGCCATGCCAATGAGCTGCAATGCCCATTCCATGGCTTCACCTGGAACAATGACGGCACGCTGAAGCAAATCCCCTGCCGCTGGGATTTCGCGCATCTGAGCGACGAGGCGATGACACTGCCCGAGGTGCGGGCCGAGCGCTGGGCGGGATACTGGTTCGTCAACTGGGACGGCAGCGCGCCGCCGCTGAACGAGTATCTGGCGCCGCTGCCCGAGCATTTTTCGCACTGGGGGCAGGAGCGCAATTTCACCGCGGTGTGGGTGGGGAAAGTCATCAGGGCAAACTGGAAGGTGGTGGCGGAGGCGTTCATGGAGGCGTGGCATTCGATCACCACGCACCCGCAGATCCTGCCCTTCACCGGGGACAGCAACAGCCGCTATGCCATCTGGGGCGATCATGTGAACCTGGCGCTGACGCCGTTCGGGGTGGCCAGCCCGCATCTGGGCGATATCGAGCAGGCGGCGATCATCGACGCCTTTTCGGGCGGGGCCGGGCGCAACAACGAGGAGGCGGCGCCGCTGGTGCTGGCACCGGGGCAGACGGCGCGGGCTGCGCTGGGGGCGCGCAACCGGGAGGGGTTCGCGGCGCTGGGCTATCCGGAGGCCGCGCAGGCGAGCGATGCCGAACTGCTGGATGCCTGGACCTACAATGTGTTCCCGAACATCTCGCCCTGGGGGGGTTATCTTTCGAACATCAGCTATCGCTGGCGGCCCTGGCCGGACGAGAATGCGACGCTGATGGAGGTGCGGGTGCTGGCGAAGGCGCCGGCCGACGGCCCGGTGCCAAGGGCGGCGGAGATGGTCTTCCTGAAGGAGGATGAGCCCTGGAGCAGCGTCACCGCCTGGGGCCGGCTGGGCGGGGTCTATGACCAGGACATGGCCAACCTGCCCTATGTCCAAGAGGGACTGCACTCATCGGCGAACGACCGGGTCGAGCTGGGGCATTATCAGGAAAGCCGGATCCGGCATTTCCATGCGACGCTGGATAAATATCTGGCGCGATAACTATTTGTTGCCCACGACCTGCCGCCAGACCGCCAGCACGAGAATGGCGCCGAGCGTCGCGCCGATGAAGCCGGTCCATTCACCGTCGGCATACCAGCCGAGCTGCTTGCCGATCCACGTGAAGACGGCGGCGCCGACGATGCCGAGCAATGTGGTGAACAGGCAGCCCTGCGGGTTGCGCGGGTCGGACGAGATGGCGCGCGCGAGCAGGCCGGCGACGAAACCGATGATGATGGCGCCGATCCAGCTCATGATGCCTGCTCCCCTGATGACAGGGAAAGAGGTTAATGCCGCGCGAGCCTGTCGGCAACCACACGAATGGCGGCGGGATTCCAGCCGAGGCCGCTGTGGGTGCCTTCGATGGTGACATTTTCCACCAGCGGCCCGTCGGGCGCGCGGGAGGCGCTGCGGTCGATCACGCCGTCGCCGCGGGCGGTGACGGCGGTGAAGGGGACGGGCGGCAGCGCGCCGGGCCGCCAGTCGATCGGGGCGGCATCGATGCGGTGGCCGGCGACACGCTGATAGAGCGGCCAGGCGTTGTTGGCGTAGAGGTCGCCCGAGACCGGTGACCCCAGCGTGATGACCTGGCGCACCATCGAGGCATGGCGGCGGGCGAGTTCGACCGCGAACAGGCCGCCGAGGCTCCAGCCGACCAGGGCGACCGGTGCGGAATGCGCTTGCGCCAGGTCTTCGACGCGCGCTTCGAGCGTTTCGAAGAGGCCGGGGCGCAGGCCGAGGTTGCGGCCCAGCCCCCAGCCGTGGACGCGGTGGCCAAGGCCGGACAGCACCGAGCGCAGTGGCGCGGTGGCCCAGTCGCCCGACAGGAAGCCGGGCAGCACGAGGACGGTGCGGGTGGGCCAGCTGGGCAGGTTGGCGATCAGGCGCGAGCGCTGCCGCATGAAGGCGATGAAATTGACGGGCGAGCGCACCTCCCCCAGCAGCGCCAGCGGGGTGGGCCGCGGTGCCTGGGGACGAGGGGTGGCCGGATTCGCGCGCATCGCTGTCATAAAAACGCCATAGACTGAACCAAGGGTGAAGGCCATGGGCTGAAATGCCGCGCGCCGCCCCCATATGGCGCCTAACCATGATCAGGATCGGGCCGATGCGCTGGACTTTGGATGATATCGACTGGGCAGGATTCGACCCCGCGCGGGTGGATCCCGACCTGCTGGCGGTGGTGAAGACCGCGTCCTTGGTGGAGGCGAATGCCGCCGACTATGTCGCCTATCTGCGCAATGTCTTTGCCGATGACCCGGACTTTGTGGCGGCGGCGGTGCAGTGGGGCGTGGAGGAGGAGCAGCATGGCGCGGCGCTGGCGCGCTGGGCGGAGCTGGCAGACCCGCGCTGGTCGGCGGCGGCGGCGCTGGCGGATTTCCGCGCCAATTACCGGCTCGACCTGGACACCGATGTGTCGATCCGTGGCAGCCGGGCGCAGGAGATGATCGCCCGGCAGGTGGTGGAGACCGGCACCAGCAGCTTCTATTCGGCGATCAGGGACGCCAGCGCCTGCCCGGTGCTGCGCGAGGTGGCGGGGCGGATCGCGGCGGACGAGTTCCACCATTACCGCCTGTTCCGCACCCATGCCGAGCGTTATGCGGCGGGCAAGCTCTCGCTGTGGGCGCGGGTGAAGACGGCGTTGACGCGGTTCCAGGAAGCCGAGGATGACGAATTGGGCTGGGCCTGGTTCGCCGCCAATGTGCGGCCGGCGCAGCCCGATGCGGTCTATGCCGCCCGCGACTGGGGCGCCGATTATTGGGTGCGCGCGATGGCGCTGTATCGCCGGCCGCATATCGACAATGGCGTGCGGATGCTGCTGCGCGCGGTGGGACTGGCCCCCAACGGCGTGCTGTTCCGGGGCGTTTCGGCGCTGTTGTGGTTCGCCACCCGGCGGCGGGCGGCGGCACTGGCGGGTTAGAGCGAGTCTCGATCTGATTGCATCAGATCGGCCGCTCTATCTCTTTGTTTCTCCGCATGGGTTTCCGATGCTGGTGATTGCACAGACACGGAACATGCTCTAATCGGTCTTTCGTTCGCCGCGCGCCGCGATGGTGGCGGCGGACACGTCCGCCACCACATTGCCGATGGTGCGGAACAGGTCGGGCAGGATTTCGACCGCCAGGAACGGCACATAGATTTCCGGCGGCACGCCGAGCACGGTGCCGATCGGGATGAGGGCGGCGAAGAAGGTGATCTGGCTGGGCAGGCTGACCACGGTGAAGCTCATCAGCAGCGCGGTGGCGGCGGCGGCGATCAAGGCGCCGGTGCTGTAGTCGATATCCAGGATGGCGGCGCAGTAAAGAACGACCGCCATGTTGGCCATCGGGCTGGTGATGCGGAAGGTGGTGACGGCGAGCGGCAGGGTGAGCCGCGTGACACGGTCGGGCACGCCAAGCTCGCCGCTGGCCTTCACCATCAGCGGCAGGGTGGCGAGCGAGCTTTGCGTGCCGAGGCCGACGGCGAGCGCCGGGCCGAGCGCGCGGATGAAGCGCAACGGCGGCACGCCGCCCCACACCCAGGCAAGCAGCCATGCCAGCAGCAGCGACAGGATGCACATCAGCGAGACGAAGCCGACATAGTGGACGAGGGTGCCGACGCCGGCGACGCCGGCGCGTTCGCCCAGGCCGAAGGCGAGCGCGAACACGCCGAGCGGCGCCGCCCACAGCACCCAGCCGACGATCACCAGCATCGCATCCGCCAGCGCGTCGATCGGGGCAAGCAGGGCGGCGCGGCGTTGCGGCGACAGGGTGAGCGCGGCGAAGCCGAGGGCGAGGCCGAAGATCACGATCTGGAGCATGGAACCGTCGGCCAGCGCCTTGAAGATGTTGGGCGGGATCAGGCCGTTGACCCATTGGCTGAGCGGCGGCGGGCTGGGCAGCGTGGTGCCGGGCGGGATGGCGGCGGCGAGGCCGGGCGGCGGCGGGGAAAGGGCGAGAAGGGCCGGCCCGGCGGTGATGGCGAGCGTGGCGGACAGCAGCAGCATGACGGCGAAGATGCCGAGCGAGCGGGCGGCGAGGCCGCCGGCGCGGGCGGTGTCGGCGGCGGAGGCCAGCCCGCTGATGAGGAGCGCGAGCACCAGCGGGATGACGGTGAGTTTCAAGGCGTTGAGCCAGAGCGTGCCGATGGGGTCTGCGAGCGCCAGCAGGCTGTCGCCGCGTTCGGGAATCAGCGCCGCCACGGTGACGCCGGCGGCGAGACCCAGCAGGAGGCCGGCGAGGGTGCGGAGCGCGGCGGCGGTGGTGGCGGTCATCGCACCCTGCATAGCGGGCAGGTGGCGAAAGGGAAGCCGTTGCGGTCGGCGGTGGGCATGGGCAAGGGGCGGGGATGGCAGAGGATTGGGATGCGATTGCAGGCTGGCTGGCGGCGCGGGGGCATCGCCTCGCCGGGCCGGGGGAGCGGCTGGCGGGTGGGCTGGCGAACCTGAACTATCGGGTGGTGGTGGACGGGCGGGATGCGGTGTTGCGGCGGCCGCCGGGGGGTGTGCTGGCCGCGGGCGCGAGCGACATGGGGCGGGAGGCACGGGTGCTGCGGGCGCTGGCGCCGGTGCTGCCGCTGGTGCCGCGGCTGCTGGTGTTTTGCGATGATGCCGGCGTTATCGGTGTGCCGTGGCAGCTGATCGAGTGGCGGCCGGGAGTGGCGGTGGGCGGGTCGCTGCCGCCGGGGTTCGCCGCCACGGATGGCGGCTGGATGACCGACGCGCTGCTGGAGGCGATGGTGGGGCTGCATGCTCTGGCTCCGGAGGCGGTGGGTCTGGGTGCTCTGGGCCGGCCGGGATTCAAGGCGCGGACGCTGGCGGGCTGGGCGCGGCGGGCGGAGGCGGCATTCGGGGATGCGCGGCCGGCGGGGCTGGATGGGCTGCTGGCGCGGCTGGCGGCGGAGGTGCCGGACGATGCGCCGCCGCGGCTGCTGCACATGGACCTGAAGTTCGACAACCTGCTGCTCGATCCCGGAGCGCGCTGCGCCACCGCGCTGATCGACTGGGACATGGGCACGCTGGGGCCGCCGGGGTTCGATCTGGCGGTGCTGCTGAGTTACTGGGCGATGCCGGGCGACCCCGTGGATGTGCACGCGCTGGGGGCGGTTCCCAGCCTGACGCCGGGCTGGCCGACGCGGGCGGCGGTGATCGCCGGCTATGCCGCGCGGGCGGGCGGTGTGCCGGATCATCTGGGCTGGCTGCTGGCGCTGGCGCGGCTGCGGCTGGGGGTCGCGTGGATGCAACTCTATCGCTTGTGGCAGCGGGGCGATCTGGCGGGGGATCGCTATGCCGGGTTCGAACGTCAAGCAGGCGCGGTGATCGCGCATGCGGCGGATGTTTATGGAGAGACGGCATGATCGATTTCACCCCGCCGCGCGAAACGCTGGCGCTGGCCGCGAAGGTGCGGCGGTTCGTGGCCGAGGAGATCGTGCCCTATGAGCGCGACCCGCGGCTGACGCAGCATGGGCCGACGGACGATTTGCGGCGGGAGATGGTGGCGAGGGCCCGGGCGGCGGGGTTGTTGACCTTGCAGGCGCCGGCGCGGTTCGGCGGCATGGAGTTCAGCCATCTGGACCAGGCGGTGATTTTCGAGGCGGCGGGGTGGAGCACGCTGGGGCCGGTCGCCATGAACTGCGCGGCGCCGGACGAGGGCAACATGTTCATCCTGGGGAAGATCGCCAGCGAGGAACAGCAGGAGCGCTGGCTGCGGCCGGTGATCGAGGGCCGGGAGCGGAGCGTGTTCGCGATGACGGAACCCGATGGCGCGGGGAGCGATCCGGCGCAGTTGAAGACCGAGGCCGTGTTCGACGGGACGCATTACACCATCAACGGGCTGAAATGGCTGATCACGGGGGTGAATGGCGCCAAGACCTGGATCATCATGGCGAAGCTGCTGCCCCATGATTTCGGCAACGATGGCCCGACGCTGTTCCTGTGCGATGGTGACACGCCGGGGATCGAGATCGAGCGGGTGATGAACTCGATGGACCGCAATTATGTGGAGGGGCATGGGGTGGTGCGCTTCCGCGACCTCAAGCTGCCGGCGAGCGCGCTGGTGGGGGAGGCGGGCGCCGCGTTCCGCTATGCGCAGATGCGGCTGGCGCCGGCGCGGATGACACACTGCATGCGCTGGCTGGGGGCGGCGACGCGGGCGCATGTCATCGCGCTCGACCATGCGCGGCGGCGGACGGCGTTCGGCAAGCCGCTCATCGAGCATCAGGGGGTGAGTTTCATGCTCGCCGACAATGAGATGGCGTTGCAGGCGGCGCGGCTGGCGATCTGGCATACCTGCTGGCTGATGGACCGGGGCGTGAAGGGGCGGCACGAGAGCAGCATGGCGAAGGCGAGCGTCAGCGAGGCGCTGTTCGCGGTGGCGGATCGCTGCGTGCAGATCCTGGGCGGCATCGGCGTGACGGATGAGACGGTGGTGGAGATGATCTGGCGCGACATGCGGCCGTTCCGGCTGTATGACGGCCCGACCGAGGTGCATAAATATGCCATCGGCCGCACGCTCAATCACAAAGGCACGGGCATGACGGCGCTGTTCGAGGATGCGGCGTGAGCGTTGCCTGGGAGGGGCGATTCATCGAGGCGCATGTGGTGCCGCACGGGCGTGGCGGGCAGTGGGAATATGTGAAGCGGGTGGGCGGCATCGGGGCGGCGGTGATCCTGGCGCTGACCGACGCAAACGAGATTGTTCTGGTGGAGCAGTATCGGCCGCCGCTGGGGCGGGCCTGCATCGAGCTGCCGGCGGGGCTGGTGGGGGATGTGACCGCGGGCGAGGCGGTGCTGGACTCGGCACGGCGCGAGCTGATCGAGGAGACGGGCTTTGCAGCCGCTGAGTGGGAGATGATCGGCGAGTTCGCCTCCAGCCCGGGGATGGTGGGGGAGACGTTTCACCTGTTCCGCGCCACCGGGTTGAGCCGCGCGGGCGCGGGCGGCGGGGTGGATGGCGAGGGGATTGAGGTGCATGTGGTGGCGGTGGATGCCATGCCTTCCTTCCTGACCGCGGCGCGGGCAAGAGGGTGCGCGATCGACACGCGGCTGTTGCTGACCTTGCGACTTGTCTGACCGTCACTGCCGGATCGGCGCGAAAGTGGCAGGGTTATTGAAATTACAAATGGGCAGCATTTTCGACTGCGAACCCTGCTCTTTGGCTTCCATAATGATACACCCACTATTCCCTCGGGGCAATTTTATTACTGTCTTCCGAAAGTTCATGTATTGCTGTTAATGATATTTAATCTTGGGAATCTCATGAACCGATCTTAACATCATTGTTCATTTTCAATTCACGGCGGATTGTTAGTCAGCACCCTCTCCGGATTGGCCGGGGTTATCGTGATTGCTGCGAAAGGCATTTCTTCATGCGCAAATTCTCTTCGCTGGCCCTGCTGGGTCTGGCGGTGTCAGCTCCCGCCTTTGCGGCCGAACCGTTCAACGGGCCCTATGTCGGCGCGACGCTCGGCTGGCAGCAGGACCGGTTGAACCTGTCGGTGACCGATGGCGGTGTCACCCAAAGCGCGTCGGCGACCGCCGACGGGTTGGGGTTCGGTGGCAGCCTGGGCTATGACTTCAAGCTGGACGACAGCATCGTGCTGGGTCTGGAGGCCAGCATCGGCGGCACGACCGGCAAGCTGACCGACGGCGCGGCACCCGGCGTGTCGATCAAGGCCGGACGGACGCTGGGCGTCACCGGTCGCCTGGGCTTCCTCGCTGCGCCCGAGACGCTGGTCTATGCCAAGGGCGGTTATGTCAACGGCCGGTTCAGTTTCCGCGACAGCGGCGACAATGTTTCCACCAACAAGGACGGCTGGACGCTGGGCGCGGGCGTCGAGCAGTCGCTGACGCCGAACATCTCGGCACGGCTGGAATATGCCTACAGCAAGTTCGGCCGCTTCGGCGAGAGCGGCGCCGACATCGGCCTCGACCAAATCAGCGCGCGTTTCACGCGCAACGAGATCAAGGCGGGCGTCAATTTCCGCTTCTGATCGACGGCGCATGACATGAGGGGCGGCGGCGGGCTCATCCCGCCGCCGCCTTTTTTTCAGGCCGCCAGCTCGGCGGATTGTGGCGCGCCGGGGGCGGTGGCGACTTCGGCCAGGCGGCGTTCCAGCGTCTTGATGCGGGCGGGTGAGGTGATCTTGTCGCCGGTCAGGTCGGTCAGGTAGAAGACGTCCACCGCGCGCTCGCCATAGGTGGCGATGTGGGCGCTGTGGATGGTGACGCGGGCGCCATAAAGCGCGTAGGTCAGCGCGTAGAGCAGGGCCGGCCGGTCGAGCGCGTTGACCTCGACAACGGTAAAGCGGTTCGAGGCCTTGTTGTCCACCAGCACCTGCGGCGCGAGGCGGAATGCCTCCTGCCGGCGGCGGGCGAGCGGTTTCGCGGTCAGCCGGTCGGCGAGGCGCACCTTGCCGGCGAGCGCATCGGCGATGGCGCTTTCCATGCGTTTCAGGCGCGCGGGCTCGTCGAACGGGCCGCCGAGCGGGTCCTGGATGACCAGATTGTCGAGCGCCATGCCATCGCGGGTGGTGTGGATGCGGGCATCGACGATGTTGGCGCCGCCGAGCGAGATGCCGCCGGCGATGCGGTAGAAGATGCCGGGATGGTCGGGGGCATAGACGGTGACCAGCGTGGCGCCGGCGGTCGCATCCGGCGTGCAGCGAACGTTGAGCGCGCTCTGGTCGAGGTCGGCCTGCGCCACCAGCGCCATGTTGGCGGCGAGCACGTCGGGGGATTCCGACAGCCAGTAGCTGTCGGGGAAGCGGCCGGCATAGGCGGCGAAGCTCTCGTCCTTCCAGCCCATCACGCTTTGCAGCCGCGCCTTCTTGTCGGCGATGCGCTCGTTGCGGCCGGTCTGCTTGTGGCCCAGGCGCAGCACTTCCTCGGCACTGTTATAGAGCGTGGTGAGCAGCGCCGCCTTCCAGCCGTTCCAGATGCCGGGGCCGACGGCGCGGATGTCCACTACCGTCAGGATCAGCAGCAGGCGCAGCCGTTCCGGGCTGGCGACCGCTTCGGCGAAATCGATGATGGTCTTGAAGTCCGACAGGTCGCGCTTGAAGGCGGTGGCGCTCATCAGCAGGTGATAGCGCACCAGCCAGGCGACGGTTTCGGTCTCCGCCGGCGACAGGCCCAGGCGCGGGCAGAGGCGTTCGGCGACCTCCGCCCCCAGGATGCTGTGGTCGCCGCCGCGGCCCTTGGCGATGTCGTGCAACAGCACCGCGACATAGAGCACGCGGCGGCTGACGATCTGGTTGATGATGGCGGTGGAGAGCGGATGGTCCTGCCGCAGCTCCCCCTTCTCGATGCGGTTCAAGAGACCGATGGCGTGGATGGTATGCTCGTCCACGGTATAATGGTGGTACATGTCATACTGCATCTTGGCGACGACGCGACCGAAGTCCGGCACGAAGCGGCCGAACACGCCGGCCTCGCCCATCCAGCGCAGCACCCGTTCGGGCGTGCGGGGCGAGGTGAGGATGTCGAGGAAGAGCGCGTTGGCGCGCGGGTTGCGGCGGATCCCCTCGCCGATCAGGCCGGCGTCGCGGTTGGCGGCGCGCATGGTCATCGGGTGCACCTCCAGCCCGTGCAGGTCGGCGAGCTGGAAGAGTTCGATGAGGCGCACCGGGTCCTCGGCGAAGAAATCGTCGCGCGGGATTTCGATGCGGCCGCGGTTGAGACGGAAGCCGTTGAGGCGCGACGGGCGGCGGGCGAGCGAGGGCAGCCAGGCGCTGCGGCTGAAGCGTTCCTCGAGATGCGCGATGAACAGTCCGGTCAGGTCGCCGACGGTCTTCGCCGTCAGGAAATAGTGGCGCATGAAACGTTCGACCGGGGCGACGCCGGGGCGGGCACGATAGCCCATGCGCTCGGCGAGGTCGCGCTGCACGTCGAAGGTCAGGCGCTCCTCGGCGCGGCCGACCAGGTCGTGCAGGTTGATGCGCACCGCCCACAGGTGGTTCTGCGCGCGGTTGAACTGGCGCAGCTCCGCCGGCGTGAACAGGCCCTTGTCGGCGAGTTCCTCGGGCGTGCGGGCCTGGAGCGCGAACTTGCCGATCCAGAACAGGGTCTGGAGGTCGCGCAGGCCGCCCTTCCCTTCCTTGAGGTTGGGTTCGACGACGTAGCGGCTGTCTCCCAGCTTGCGGTGGCGCTCGTCGCGCTCCGCCATCTTGGCGGCGATGAAGGCGCGCGCCTCGCCGCTGACGATTTCGCGCTGGAAGCGCAGGCTGGCCTCGTCATAAAGCGGCTGGTCGCCCCAGACATAGCGGGCCTCGAGCAGCGCGGTGCGGACGGAGAGATCGGCTTTCGCCATGCGCAGCATCTCGTCGATGGTGCGGGTGCTGTGCCCGACCTTCAGCCCCAGGTCCCACAGCATGTAGAGGATGGATTCGACCACCTGTTCCACCCAGGGCGTGGAGCGCAGCGGGGTGAGGAACATGATGTCGACGTCGCTGAAGGGCGCCATCTCGCCCCGGCCGTAACCGCCAACGGCGACCAGGCTGAGGCGTTCCGCCGTGCTGGGGTTCTTGGCGGGGTAGAGGTGCGTGAGGGCGACATCATGCGCCAGGCGCAGCAGCTGGTCGGTCAGGAAGCAATGCGCGGCGGCGAGTTCGAGGCCGCGGCCGGGATGGGCGGCGATGCGGCGTTTCAGTTCGGCGCGGGCGGCGGTGAGCGCGGCCTTGAGCAGGCGGGAGGCGGTGCCGCGCCGCGCGTCCGGCGCGCAGTCGGCCAGCGCCGCGTCGATGCTCTCCGCCACGGCGCGGCGGTCGATGATGGCGCGGCGGTTGGGGATCTCGCTCATCGCCCGGCTATAGCGCCGCCCGGGGGAAAGTGACAGTCGCACGGATGGCCATGGTGCGTAAGATGCGCACCGGGGAGAGTGACCATGACCGAGCACCGGACCTTCTGCCGATTCTGCCACGCCAACTGCGCCATGATCGCGACCGTGGAGGAGGGCCGCGTGACGGCGGTGCGCGGCGACCCCGACGATGCCATGTATGGCGGCTATACCTGCATCAAGGGGCGGCAGCTGGCGGACGCGCACAACCACCCCACGCGGCTGACGATGCACCAGCAGCGGCAGGCGGACGGCAGCTTCGTGGGCGTGGACAGCGAGACGGCGCTGTCCGACATCGCCGCGCGGCTGCGGGCCATCGTCGACGCGCATGGGCCGCACAGCGTCGCCTTCTACTGCGGCACCTACGCCTTCCAGAACTCCGCCGGGGTGGGGGCGGCGCACGCGCTGGCGACGGGGATCGGCACGCGCAACTTCTATACCTCGGTGACGCTCGACCAGCCGGCGAAGGTCTATACCGTGGGCCGGCTGGGGACTTGGGGCGGCGGGGTGCACAGTTTCAGCGATGCCGACGCCTGCATCTTCGTCGGCAACAATCCGCTGGTCAGCCATTATGCGCCGCCGGGCGGCGTGCCGCCGTTCAGCCCCAGCCGGCGGTTGCGGGACAGGCTGGATGCCGGGTTGAAGCTGGTGGTGATCGACCCGCGGCGGACGGAGGTGGCGCGGCTGGCGCACATCCACCTGCAGCCGAAACCCGGCGAGGATGCGGCGATCCTGGCAGCGATCGTGCAGGTGATGATCGCCGAGCGGCTGATCGACGAGGCCTTCTGCCAGCGGCACGTCGGCAATCTGGACGCGCTGCGGGAGGCGGTGGCGCCGTTCACGCCCAAGGTGGCAGCGGCGCGGGCCGGGGTGGCGGCGGGCGATATCGTGGCGGCGGCGCGGCTGTTCGGCGGGGCGAAGCGCGGCGCGATCAGCACGGGCACGGGGCCGGAAATGGCGGGCCAGGGCAATCTGGTGGCCTGGCTGGTGGCGGCGATCAATATCATCGGCGGGCGGTTCTACCGGGAGGGCGAGACGAGCGCGGTGCCGCGGGTGTTCACGCCGGGACAGGGGCCGCGCCGTGCGCAGGTGGAGCCGCCGGTGCGGCCATGGGGCGAGGGCTATCCGGCAAGCCGCTTCCGCGGCCTGACGCAGCTGGGTTTCGAGATGCCGTGCAACGTGCTGGCGGACGAGATGCTGGTGCCGGGCGAGGGGCAGGTGCGCGCGCTGATCAACATCGGCGGCAACCCGGTGGTGGCCTTTCCCAACCCCGAGAAGATGGTGCGGGCGCTGGCGGGGCTGGAGCTGCTGGTGAGCGTGGACATCCGCATGAGCCAGACGGCGCGGCGCAGCGACTATGTGCTGGCGCCGAGCATGTGCCTGGAACGGGAGGACATCACCAACCTCTCCGAATGGTGGTTCGAGACGCCCTATGCGCGCTATGCCCGGGCGCTGGTGCCGCCGCCGGGCGAGGTGCTGGACGAATATGAGATGCTGTGGGAGCTGGCAAAGCGGATGGGCGTGCCGATGCCGCTGGCGGGCGGGCCCTGCCCGATGGACGCGCGGCCGACGAAGGCCGAATTCCTGGACCTGATGAGCGCGGGGTGCCGGGTGGCGCCGAGTGTGGTGCGGGCGGATACGGCGGATGGCGCGGCGATCACCTATCCCGATCAGGCCGCGGTGGTGGAGCCGGGAGCGGACAATGGGGTGCGGTTCGATCTGGTGCCCGATGACCTGGGCGAACTGCTGGCTGCGACGTTGAGGGCGCCGACGGCCGACTATCCGTTCCGCATGACCAGCCGGCGGTCGGCGCATGTGTTCAACTCGTCGGGCCATCAATATGCCGCGCTGGCGAAGCGGGGGACGGCGAATTTCGCCTGGATGCACCCCGAGGACATGGCGGCGCTGGGGCTGGCGGACGAGGCGGCGGTGACGATCGCGTCGAAGGCGGGGGCGCTGCCGGGGCTGGTGAAGGCCGACGCCGACATGCGGCGCGGCGTGATCAGCATGAGCCATGCCTTCGGCGATGTCGGGCGCGATGCGCACGTGGCGGCGATCGGCAGCACGACGGGGCGGCTGGTGGACGAGACGGTGGATTATGACCCCATCACCGGCCAGAGCCTGCAATCGGCGATCCCCGTGCGGGTGGTGGCGGCTTGAACCGTTGCGCCGGGCATGCCAAAGGAGCGTTGTCGCGGGTGTAGCTCAATGGCAGAGCAGAAGCTTCCCAAGCTTACGACGAGGGTTCGATTCCCTTCACCCGCTCCACTTCGCTTTGCTTCGGTCGCTTGCGGCCCCGCTCCACCTCACAACGCCGCCGGGACCGCCGCATCGGACCGCCACTTGTGGCATTCGGCTATGGCCGGCGCAGTGTGGCTTTCAGGAAGGCGGCTTCATCGTCGCGGTAGGGTGCGCCGTTGGCGTGCAGGATGTCGTGGAACCAGGGGTCGGGTTCCGGGCCTCCCGCCGGGTCGCTCCAGGCATACTTGGTCTGTGACCTGCCGTCCACCAGGCCCCAGTTCCAGCAGCCGACCCGTTCGCGGTGGAACAGCGGCAGATGCGTTTCGAACAGGCAGTTTTCCCGCCGGTTGAGATATTCGGTGCACCACAGCGGTCGGCCGAAGGCTTTCAGCCTGGCCAGCTCGGCCTCCAGCGTTTCAACCGGCTTGTAGTTGTGGAAGCTGATGATGTCGGAAAGACCGTGCAGCGTCGCATTCAGGCCCTCGTCCTCATGCCAGGAGCCGGCGGTGAGCGGCTGCGACGGGTCGACAGTGCGCACCCAGCCGAAAGCCGCGTGCAGCAGCGCGATGGCCGCGTCGCTCTGGGCAGGGCGATCGCGCATCAGTTCGGCCATGGCGAGCTTGCGCTCCGCCCGGGGCAGCGCCATCGCCGGCATGTAGATGTTGGTACATTCGTTATAGACATCCCAGCCGATGATGCGGCGGTCATCGGCGAAGCGGCGCACCACCGCGGTGACATAGGCTTCCAGCACCGGCCAGCGGCCGCGGTCGAGCAGCGTGTCGCGCCCCGGCGACCGCGCCCAGCCCGAATTGTGGACACCCGGCACCGGGTCGGGCTGCCGGCCGGCCCTCGGCTCGTGCCAGCAATCGTCGAACAACACCACCAGCGCCGCGATGCCGTGGCGGTCGGCGATGTGCAGGAAGGCGTCGAGGCGGCCGAGGAAGCCTTCGGCGTCCTCCGTCCACAACAGGTCGTGGAGATAGACGCGCACGGCGTTGAAGCCGAGTGCTGCCGCCCAGCCCAGCTCGCGGTCGATGGTCATGGCATCGAAGCTGTCGGCGGCGAACATCTCGATCTGGTTGATCGCCGTCGAAGGCAGGAAATTGCAGCCGACATACCAGGGGCGCGCCGCGGCCCAGGCGTTGGCGCGCGCGGCGGACCAGCGTGCGTGGCTCACGCGGCGGTCTTCGACAGGCCGTTTTGATAGGGCGTCATGTCCATGCCGGGATAGCGCGCCGCGACATCGCGGATGGTCTGTTCGTCCCAATAGGGATCGCCGATCTTGGGAAAGCCGAACAGCTCGCGCTGCGCCGGCGTCATCGGTGCCAGCGCCATGCTCCACAACCGCGAATTGGCGCGGTCGGGCCACGCCATTTTCCCCGTCCACGGCCGCCCGCGCGGCTGGAAATCGGTGAGCAGCACGAAGCGCGCGCGGTTGCTGCCGGTCATCGCCGAGCCGCGGTGGAGCACGTCGGTGCGATAGATGAACAGGCTGCCGGCAGGCCCCGTGATCGCGACCTCCTCGTCGGCATGGGCGCCCATCGGCACGAACCAGGGGGTCAGCGGCACGTCGCGCGTGCGATCGAGCGGCACCACCTTGGTGGGCCCATCCGCCTCGGTCACGTCGGACAGCAGCAGGAAGGTGGTTACCTGCATGAAATCATCATCGGCCCTGGGCACGACCAGCGAATGGTTGCTGTAGTCGCGGTGGTGCGCCTGGTCATAATTCACCGCGCCCGAATATTTCGCCCACAGCTCGATCTTGTAGAGGTGGAGATCGTCCGTCGCGCACAGCCGCCGCGCCGCGTCGACCAGATCGGGATGAACCGAGAGATGGTTGAGGGCGTTCGATGGATAGGGGAAGAGTTTCAGCCCGGAAAATTGTGTGGCCACCAGCGCCGCATGGCGTTCGGGGTCGGCGAAATAGGCCTCGGGCGACGGGAACATCTGAAACAATGCCTGCCATGCGGCGGCGAGCAGATCGGGTTCGAGGAAGTTCTCGACGACGGTGAACCCGCGGGTGCGGACCTCGTCCAGATGGGCATCGCTGACGTGCATGGGTCCTCCGCCATGACCAGGGCGTTCACTGTCCCGTCAATTATCTTATTATTGCGATGGCGGGACGGGCAATGCAAGGGATGATGTCACCACAACATGCGCGGGTGGGGCCCGGGCGGCGCGGGCCGCCCCTACATGTTCGGATAGCCCGGCCCGCCGCCGCCTTCGGGCGTTACCCAGTTGATGTTCTGCGTCGGGTCCTTGATGTCGCAGGTCTTGCAGTGCACGCAGTTCTGCGCGTTGATCTGCATCCGCGGGCCATCGGCTTCCTGGACGATTTCATACACGCCCGCCGGACAGTATCGCTGCGCCGGCTCGTCATAGAGCGGCAGGTTGATGCGCACCGGCACGCTCGGGTCCTTCAGCACCAGGTGAACCGGCTGGTCCTCCTCATGGTTGGTGTTGCTCAGGAACACGCTCGACAATTTGTCGAAGGTCAGCACGCCGTCGGGCTTGGGATAGGCAATGGGGTGGGCATGTTCCTTGCGCAGCAGGCTTTCATTGTCCTTGTGGTGGCCCAGGGTGAAGGGCATGCGGATGCCGAAGCTCTCCAGCCACATCGTCACGCCCGCGGCCATCGTGCCCGCCACATTGCCCAGCTTCTCGACGAGCGGCAGCGTGTTGCGCACCATGCGCAGCTCCTTCTCCACCCAGCTGTTGTCATAGGCCGCCTGATAGGCCGCCAGTTCATCGCCCTGCCGCTGGCCGGCGACCGCATCGACCACCGCGTCCGCCGCCATCATGCCGCTCTTCATCGCGGTGTGCGTGCCCTTGATCCGCGGCACGTTGACGAAGCCGGCGCTGCACCCCACCAGCGCGCCGCCGGGAAAGGCCAGTTTCGGCACCGATTGCCAGCCGCCGTCGGAAATCGCCCGCGCGCCATAGCTGACGCGCCGGCCGCCCTTCAGGATCTTCGCCACCTTGGGATGGGTCTTGTAGCGCTGCATCTCGTCGAACGGGCTGAGATAGGGGTTGCGATAGTTCAGCCAGACCACGAACCCGATGGAGATCTGGTTGTTGGCCTGGTGATAGATCCAGCCGCCGCCGTTCGCATCGGAGAGCGGCCAGCCCTGCGTGTGGATCACCCGGCCGGGGACATGGTTTTCCGCCGGCACATCCCACAATTCCTTGATGCCGATGCCATAGACCTGCGGCTCCTTGCCCTCGCGGAGCTTGAATCGCTCGATCAGCTGCTTCGAGCAGCTGCCGCGCGCGCCCTCGGCGAACAGCGTGTATTTGGCATGCAGTTCCAGCCCTGGCTGGTAGCTCGGCTTGCGGCTGCCGTCCCTGGCGATGCCCATGTCGCCGGTCGCCACGCCTTTCACCCGGCCGTCGTCGTGATAGAGCACTTCGGCCGCCGCGAAGCCCGGGAAAATCTCCACCCCCAGCGCCTCGGCCTGCCCGGCCAGCCAGCGGCAGAGGTTGCCGAGAGACCCGGTATAGGTGCCCTTGTTGTGCATGAAGCCGGGCGTCAGCAGGTGCGGGAAATCCCACTTGCCCTTCTCGCTCAGGATCCAGTGCTGGTTGTCGATCACCGGCACCTCAGCCAGCGGGCAATCCATCGTCCGCCAGTCCGGCAGCAGCTCGTCCAGCGCCTTCGGATCGATGACCGCGCCGGACAGGATGTGCGCGCCGATCTCGGCGCCCTTCTCCAGCACGCACACCGACAGCTCCAGGCCCTTTTCCGCCGCCGCCTGCTTCGCCCGGATCGCCGCCGACAGGCCCGCCGGCCCGCCGCCCACGATCACCAGGTCATAGGGCATTGCTTCGCGTTCGCTCATGATCGTCCCAATCAAATCCTCGTCTGCTGCGTCTTATCGCAGCAGAACCTCGCTTGACCAGATGCGCATGGTCGCACGCCTTGACCCCCCGCCACCCCGCTTTCATGACAGCGCCAATGTCGGGAGGGGTCTCTTCACACGCGAACGACCGCGCCGCGCTCGCTTTCTGGCTGGAAAGCGGGGTGGACATGCTTGTCGATCCACTGCCCCGCCGCTGGCTGGCGCCGGTCGTCAAAGCCTCGCCGCAACCGTGCGCCGAACCCGCGCCGCCACCGCCAGCGCTGGCATCGTCCAAGGCGTGGGACCGCTTCACCACCCTTGCCGACCTGACCGCTGCCGTCGGCACCATCCCCTTCGCCGATGGCAACCCCGCCGCCGGCGTGATGGTGCTGGGGGATGGCCCCAGCGCCGAGGACCTGCGCACGGGGCGCCCCTTCAGCGGCCCTGCCGGCGAACTGCTGGACCGCATGCTGGCCGCCATCGGGCTGGATCGTGGTGGCGCCTACATCGCCCTGCTCTGCCCGCGGCGCAGCATCCCGACCGCGCCGGGGCCGGAGGATATCGCCCGCGACCTGCCGCTGACGCGCGCCCACATCCGCCTTGCCGCGCCGCGTGTGCTGCTGCTGCTTGGCCAGTCCCCCAGCGGCGCGCTGTTCGGCGAACGCGGCCCGATCAGCAGCCTGCGCGGCCAATGGCGCGACCTGGACATCGAGGGGCACCGTGTCGCGGCGCTGGCCAGCTTCAACCCCGGCTATCTGCTGCGCAACCCGCTTGCCAAGCGCGAGGCCTGGGCCGACCTGCGCGCGCTGGGCGCCAGGATCGCCGCATGATCCGCGCGCTCCTTCTCTCCCTTCTGCTGGCCACCGCCGCCGACGCGGCGCCGCGCGCCATGCTGCTCAGCGCCGCGGAAAGTGCCACCCGTCTTGGCGTGGACGACAGCGTCACGGGCGTGCCCGGCCTGCCGCTGCGCGCCGCCGAGCGGAAGGTGCCGGCCCAGCTGACGCCGGCGCAGCGCTTCCAGTATCGCCGCCTCTTCCTTGATATCGATGCCGGCCGTTTCAGCGCGGCCCGCGCGGCGCTGGCTGCCATGCCGCAAGGTCCGCTGCATGCCGCGGCGCAGGCGCAGATCCTGCTGGGCCTGGGCGCGGGTGCCGGCCAGACCGCCCTCATCGACTGGTTGAACGCCAACCCCGCCGCGCCGCAGGCGTCCGCCATTGCCGCGCTTGCCCGTCGTGCCGGTGCCGCCGAGCTGCCGGCGCTCGCCAGCCGCCGACAGCTCGTGCCGGTCCGGCTGACGCCCTCGCTTGGCCCGCGCAGTGCCAGGGGCGACCTGCCGGGCGACGCCACCTTCGCCGCCAGCGCGCGCGCGCTGCTGGCGGCCGACCGCATCGCCGAGCTCGAAACCGCGCTCGAAGCGCATGCCGGCACGCTCAGCAGCGGTGTCGCCGCCGAATGGGCACAGCGTGCCGCCTGGGACCGCTACCTCGACGGCGATGATGCCGCCGCCATGCGCCTGGGCGACCGCGCCGCCGCCGGCACCGGCGATTGGGCCGTCATGGGCAACTGGGTCGCCGGCCTCGCCGCCTTCCGCCAGAATGATTGCGAGGGCTCTGCACGCCGCTTCGACGCCATCGGCCGTCAGTTCGCCTCCGCCGACATGGCGTCCGCCGCCGCCTATTGGGCCGCCCGCAGCCATTTGCGCTGCGGTCGCCCCGACCAGTCCGCCGCCCGCCTTGCCATCGCCGCGCGCGACACCACCGGCTTCTACGGCCTGCTCGCCACCCGCGCGCTGGGCATCGAACCGCGGCTGGATTGGCGCGAACCCGATTTCATCAATGCCGACTGGAACCATCTTTCCGACCTGCCCGGCGCGCGGCGCGCCGCCGCGCTGGTGGAGATCGGCCAGCTCGGCCTTGCCGACCGCGAGCTGCGCCAGCTCGCGATGATCAGTCCGCCCGCCACCTATGAGCCGCTGCTGCGCCTTGCCGCCCGCCTCGACCTGCCCGCCACCCAATATTGGCTGGCGCAGAACCCGCCGCCGGGGCAGATGGCGCCGCTCAGCGCCCGGCTCCCCGCGCCGGACTGGCGGCCCTTCGGCGGCTGGCGCGTGGACCGCAACCTGGTGTTCGCCCATGCGCTTCAGGAATCGGGCTTCATCATGTCGGCGACCAGCCGCACCGGTGCCCGCGGCGCGCTGCAACTGATGCCCGGCACCGCGCGGGACATGGCGCGCGCCGCCGAGATGCAGCATGACGAGACCATGCTGACCGACCCGTCCTTCAACGTCGAATATGGCCAGCGCTTCCTGGAACTGTTGCGCGACACGCCCCAGACACAGGGCCTGCTGCCCAAGGCGATCGCCGCCTACAACGCCGGGCATGGCAATGTCGGCAAATGGAATCAGGGTGGCGTGCGCGACAATGGCGACGTGCTGCTGTTCATCGAGAGCATCCCGTTCCGCGAGACGCGCCACTATGTCGAGGTTGTGTTCCGCAACTACTGGCTCTACTCGATCCGCGCCACCGGCAAGGCGCCGAGCCTGGACGCCATCGCCGCCAACCTGTGGCCGACCTTCCCCGGCCGACCGGGCCCCGCCGCCGTCGCCACGCCGCCGGTGGTGGTCAACGCGTTGTCGCTAACCACCACCGTCGCATCCGCCACCCCTTGACATCAATCACTTGCCAACTATAGTTGACAAGTGATTGATGTCAAGCAGACGCGCATCTTTGCTGACTGGTTACGGGATTTGCGCGATGCGCGTGCACGGGACCGGATCGAGCTTCGGCTCGCACGCATCGCTGTCGGGCATTTCGGTGACGTCAAACGCGTGGGCCGCAAACTGATCGAGGCCCGTGTGGACTATGGCCCCGGCTACCGTGTCTACCTGGTGCGGCGCGGACAGAAGCTGGTCGTCCTGCTCTGCGGCGGCGACAAATCCAGCCAGCAGCGTGATATCGCGGCCGCATTGGCGATGATTGAGGAGTTGGATTGATGCCCCTGGACCTGCTGCCTTACGACGCCTCAGCCTGCCTCGTCGGTCGACCCGAAGAGCAGGCATCCCTGCTGTCCGATGCGCTGGCCACCAACGATCCGGATATTGTCGCCGGCGCGCTCGCGCTGATCGCCAGGGCGCAGGGTGTGAGCGCGATGGCGCGCGAAACCGGCCTCAGCCGCGAAGCTATCTACAAGGCGACCCGCAAGGACGGCAATCCTCGGCTCTCCACGCTCATTGCCATGCTGAAATCGGCCGGCATCAAACTCACCGCAACTGCCGCCTGATGCCGCTCGACCTCTCGCGCCCCTTTCTCCCCGTCCGCATCGCCGTCCTCACCGTCAGCGACAGCCGGACGCTGGCCGAGGATCGCAGCGGGGACACGCTGGTTGAGCGCCTTACGGCGGCCGGTCATGTCCTTGCCGACCGTCGGCTGCTGAGGGACGACCTTGCCACCATCATCGACATGCTGAACCACTGGGTTGATGACCCGAGCGTGGACTGCGTCATCACCACCGGGGGCACCGGTGTTACCGGACGCGATTGCATGCCCGAGGCGTTCGGCGCCGTTTGCGAAAAGACCATCCCCGGCTTCGGTGAGCTGTTCCGCTGGCTCAGCTTCCAGACCATCGCCACCTCCACCATCCAATCCCGCGCCACCGCCGGCACCGCGCGTGGCACCTATCTGTTCGCGCTCCCCGGCTCGACCGGCGCGGTGAGGGACGGCTGGGATGGCATCCTCGTCCACCAGCTCGACAGCCGCCACCGCCCCTGCAATTTCGTCGAGCTGATGCCGCGATTGCGGGAAGCCTGACGCCGCGCTACCCAGCCCGCATGATCCGCTGCTACGTCGCCGGCGCCGAAGGAGCGCGTCCCTTCCCCGAAGATGGCGTGCTGCCGGAAGGCACGGTGTGGGTGGACGTCGCCGACCCGCTGCCGCACGAGAAGGAATGGGTGGAAAAGGCGCTTGCGCTCGACCTGCCCACCCGTGCGGACATGGAGGAGATCGAGGCCTCCAGCCGCGTCTATCGCGAAGGCGACGCCAGCTTCATGACCGCGACGCAGGTCGTCGGTCTCGACAGCGACGATCCCACCGCCGTCCCCATCGCCTTCATCCTGACGCCGCGCCTGCTCGTGACGCTGCGCTTTTCCGATCCGCACAGTTTCCGGCAGATGATCCTGCATTGCGAGCGCGTGCCGCTGCCCGACAGTTCGCTCGCCGTCCTCATCAAGCTGCTCGACATGATCGTCGACCGTCTTGCCGACATCCTGGAGCGCATGTCCGCCGACGTCGACCGTACCAGCCGTCAGGTGTTCGGGCGCGATACGCCGAAGACCAAGCGCCTGTCATCGGACAATCTGCGCGACATCCTCAGCCAGATCGGCGCCATCCAGTTCGTCGTCAACAAGGTGCATGATTCGCTGCTGACATTCGCCCGCATGATCAGTTTCCTGAACCTGCCGCAGGAAACCGAAGCCGCCGCCAACGGCAGCCGCGCGAAGCTGGACAAGCGCAGCCGGGAGGGCCTGAAATCGCTGGTGCGGGACGTCAGCTCGCTGCTGGAGAACAGCAGCTACCTCACCAACAACATCGCCTTCCTGCTCGACGCGGCGCTCGGCCGCATCAGCATCGAGCAGAACGCCATCATCAAGATCTTTTCGGTCGCCGCCGTGGTGTTCCTGCCGCCGACGCTGGTCGCTAGCATCTATGGCATGAACTTCGAGCATATGCCCGAACTGAAACTCCAGCTCGGCTATCCGATGGCCATCCTGATGATGATCCTCTCCGCCGTCCTGCCCTACCTCTGGTTCAAGAAGAAGGGCTGGCTGTAGCGGCCTTGCCCCTCCCCTGAGGGGAGGGGTGCGGGGTCAGAACTTCGCGACCGCGCCGGCGTAGAAGAAGCGGCCGCGGTTGTCGTAGATGGCGCTGCCGCCGCCGATGCCGGTCAGGCCGAGCGGAGGCTTGCGGTTGCCGATATTGTCGACGCCGATGTAGAAGTTGAACTTGTCGTTGACGTCCACGCCGGCGCGGACATTGTGGTAGGTGACCGGGCTGTAGAAGGTGCGGTCGGCGAAGTCGGCATTCTGCGGCGGGCGGCCCTGCTTGCCGAAGAAGTCCTCATAGGTGCCAAGCGTGCCCTGCGTGACGATCATCTTGCCGATGTAGCGCATCTGGTAAGCGAGGCTGAAGGGCCCGGCCTTCAGGTCGACGTTCCAGTTGAAGCTGTCGCGCGGATCCCCCAGTTCGAGCAGCAGCTGATCGGCGAAATTGGGGTTCGCCGGGTCGAGGAACTGATCATTCTGGATGGCGCGGGTGTAGAGGACGCGCGTGCCGAGCTGGACCCCGCTCTGAAACTCATGACGGTAGGCGGCCTCGACATCGATGCCGCGCACTTTCAGCTTGGCATAGTTGAGCTGGATCTGTTGCAGGCTGCCTTCGACGATCTGGAACGGCTCCTCGCCATTCGGGCCGCCGCCAGCGCCGGAGCGCTGGAACAGCGAGCAGAACTGGTTGGTGAGGTCCGGCCCATCATAGCAGGCGTTGAGGATGTTCTGCGCCGACGGGGAGGTGATCACCTTGTTCACCGTGACATCATAATAGTCGACGGTCAGCGTGAAGCCGGGAGCGAAGCGGGGCTGGAGCACACCGCCGATGGTCCAGCTGTCGGAGGTTTCGGCCTTCAGGTCGGGATTGCCGCCGGAGACGATTTCCAGCGACGAGGAATAGATGAAGTTGAAGCCCTGGGGCACGCCGGCGGCGCGGCAGTTTGCCTCTCGCGTGGCGGTGCCGGTGCCGATCTGGCCCGCGGAGCAGGGATCGACGACCGTCGCGAAATTCTGCCCCGGCGGCGTGAAGAGT
Source organism: Sandaracinobacteroides saxicola (assembly GCF_014117445.1). Classification (NCBI taxonomy): domain Bacteria; kingdom Pseudomonadati; phylum Pseudomonadota; class Alphaproteobacteria; order Sphingomonadales; family Sphingosinicellaceae; genus Sandaracinobacteroides; species Sandaracinobacteroides saxicola. The sequence goes on from NZ_CP059851.1 coordinate 2,753,712, forward strand.
TCGACGAGGTTCGGGGCACGGACGGCGCGGGCATAGTTCGCACGGAAGCGCAGGTCGCGCACCGGCGCCCACTCGATCCCGCCATTATAGGCATAGACGGTGCCGGTCGAGCCCTTGTACCTGGCGATGCGCCCGGCGCCGGTGACCGTGAGGTTGTGGAAGAAGGGCCGGTCGGCAAGGATCGGCAGCCGGATTTCGGCATAGCCCTCCGTCACCTGGAAGGAGGGTGGCGAAAAGGTGGGAATGATGTTGTAGAAGGTATAGCCCTGCTCGACGAGCTCGTCCTGCTGGTAGCGCGCGGTTTCGCGCCGATGTTCCCCGCCGATGACGAAGCCGACCGGCCCGCCGGGAAGTTCGAACCAGTCGCTGCTGTCGCCGGCCAGGAAGGCGCTGGCGACGAACTGGCTGATCTTGCCGACAGCAGTGGTATCGGTCAGGACATAGTTGCGCGCCTCGGGGCTGATGTTGCCGCCGCCGAACAGGTTGATGGGGACGCAGGCGGCGATGTCGTTCGCCAGGATAGCGTCATTGTCGACATAGGGAATGGCGGCGTCAGGGTCGAAGCGCGAACGGCAGACGATGTTGCCGCTGGCGGGATCGCGCGCGGCATCGGCCGCCAGCAGGAAGCGCTGGATGTTGAGGTTGCCGAGGATTTTGGTGCGTTCCTTGAACTCGCCATAGTTGATGCTGGCCTCGTAGCGCCAGTCATCGTTGAAGGTGCCGCGCGCGCCGATGACGCCTCGCCAGGTCTCGCGCGTCGCTTCTTCCGTTCGGGCACCCAGGCCGAGGAGGTTTTGCCGCAGCGAGAACCGGGCGGTGGGCGCAGGCGCGGTGCCGTTCTGCAAGGTGAGCTGCTGGGTGATCAGGTCGCGTGCCTGGGCGCCGAGATAGGGGTTGTCGAGCCGGGGACGTTCGCGGCTGTCACCCAGTGCGGTGCCGGTGATGAAGGCCGGGCCGCTGTTGCCGGTGCCGACCGAGCGGGTGCGCGAATATTTGGCCTCGACAAAGGGTTCGAAGGCCTCGCTCACCTCGAAGCGGCCGATCACGGTCGCGTTGAAGCGGTCAAGCGTGGGCGCGAGTTGCAGCTCGTCACCATTGCGGAAATTGTCGCCATTGCCCCCGATGAAACTGCCGTTCGGACCGATGCCGACACGCTGGCCGGTTTGCGGCGCCAGCGTGCCATCCGGGTTGAAACGGAAAACGCAGTTGTAGGGGGTGCCTTCGGGATCGGTTCCGCACGTGCCGGTGTTGAAACGGACGAGGCCCGTGTTCCCGAGGGTGGCCGAGCGGATGTCCTGGAAAAAGGTGCGGTCGGGGTTGCCATCGGAGCCGTTCGGCGTGCCGGCCGGATCGGTATCGACGGTGAGGAAACCATCATTCTGGCGCAGGTTGGGGCGTTCGCTGCCGAAATAATCCTGCTGCCGTGTATATTCCAGATTGACCGCGACATTGCCGCGGCCATCGGCGAAGTTGGTGCCGGCGGTGCCGCTGATGCGATAGGTGCCGGCATCGCCATAACCGCTGATGCCGCCCAGGCCGCGCAGCTCGACGCCTTCGAAATTGCGTTTCAGGATGAAGTTGACGACGCCGGCGATGGCGTCGGAGCCGTAGACCGCCGAACTGCCGCCGGTGATGATCTCGACCCGCTCAATGAGGTCGGTGGGAAAGATGTTGATGTCCGGCGAGACGGCATTGTTGAGGATGTCCGAGGCGACATGGCGACGGCCGTCCAGCAGGACGAGCGTGCGCTGCGTGCCGAGGCCGCGCAGATCGAGCAGGTTGAGGCCGGCGGTGCCGAGAAAGCGGGTGGAGTTGGCCTGGCTGTAGGTGCTGCGCAGCGAGGGCAGGTCGTTCAGCACGTCGCCGATCGAGACCTTCCCCGTTTCGGTGAGCTGCTGCGCGTTGATGGCGACGATCGGCACCGGGGTGTCGGTATTGGGGCGCGCGATACGGCTGCCGGTGACGACGATGGTGTCGGCAGGGTCTTCCACGGCAATGTTTTCGGTCGCGTTCGGGACCGGGGCAGCCGGCTGCGTTGCGGGCGCGGTCGGGGTGGGGTCGATGCTTTGGGCGGAAGCGGAGGCGGCGCCAAGGGCGACGAGGCTGACGGCAACAAACAGACGGCAGACGGAGTCCGGGCGGAGTTCGGTTCTGAGCATGAATGACCCTTACGCAACACAACAACACAGCGCCGGCCAGAGCTGCCCTCCAAGGGTCCGAACGTCATACTGACACGCCCGGTCGCTTCACCGACATGACAGACGTGTCGATTAAATTACATTTCAGAAAGGTTCTTTCGACAAACGGCCTTGTTTGGCGGACGAACGACATTGGGTGCGTCTCGTGGCTTGTCGTGATCTGCCGGAAGGCACCAGATATGCCCCGATGCCAGAAACATGCCGCATGATCTCACTTGAGATGCCGTCGATGGGCATGATCTCGCTGTTGCGTCCCCCATGTAAAGCTGCAATCGCGGCGACAACGCCCTAATTGTAGCGTCGCAGTTCATCCTTCGCGATGGCTTGGCGGTGCACCTCGTCCGGGCCGTCCGCCAGGCGAAGGGTGCGCTGGCCGGCATAGCCGGAGGCGAGGCCGTAATCCTGGCAGACACCGCCGCCACCGTGCGCCTGGATTGCCATGTCGATGATCTTTGTGCTGACATTGGGTGCCACAACCTTGATCATCGCGATGATGGTCTTGGCTTCCTTGTTGCCGACCGTGTCCATCATGTAGGCCGCCTTCAGGCAGAGCAGGCGGGCCTGTTCGATCTCGATGCGGGCATTGGCGATGCGTTCGTGCCAGACGCCCTGGTCGGAGATCGGCCGGCCGAAGGCGACGCGGGATTTCAGCCGCTTGCACATCTTCTCCAGCGCGCGTTCGCTGGCGCCGATGCTGCGCATGCAATGGTGGATGCGGCCCGGCCCGAGGCGGCCCTGCGCAATCTCGAAGCCACGGCCTTCGCCCAGGATGATATTCTCCACCGGCACGCGGACATTCTCCATCACCACCTCGAAATGGCCGTGCGGCGCGTCGTCATAGCCGAACACGTGCAGCGGCCGCACCTTGGTCATGCCGGGCGTGTCCATGGGCACGAGGATCTGCGACTGCTGAAGGTGCTTGGGCGCGCCGGGATCGGTTTTCCCCATGACGATGTTGACCTTGCAGCGCGGATCGCCGACGCCCGAGGACCACCATTTCCTGCCGTTGATGACATAATGGTCGCCGTCACGGGTGATGCTGGTTTCGATGTTGGTCGCATCGGACGACGCCACCGCCGGCTCGGTCATCAGGAAGGCGCTGCGGATTTCGCCGGCCGACAGCGGCGCCAGCCAGCGGTCCTGCTGCGCCTGAGTGCCATAGCGCGCCAGCACCTCCATGTTGCCGGTGTCGGGCGCGGAGCAGTTGAACACTTCGCTGGCCCAGCCGACCTTGCCCATCTCCTCGGCAAGGGGGGCATATTCCATGTTGGTCAAGGGTGTGCCGTCGAAGTGGAACTCGTGGATGGCCGGCGCGCCGGCATGGACGGGCGGTACGAACATGTTCCACAGGCCGGCGGCGCGGGCGAGGGGTTTCAGCTCCTCGATCACCTCGATCACCTTCCAGCGCTCGCCGGTCATTACCTCCTGCGCATAGCGTTCCTCGTTAGGGTAGATGTGCTCGTCCATGAAGGCGCGGACGCGTTCGATCATTTCCTTTGTGCGTGCGCTATAGTCGAACTGCATGGACTGGCTCCCTCATACTGGTCGGCGCGACCTTAGCGACGATTCGGGGAGGGGCAAGCCGCGCGTTTTGGGCAGTGGCCGGTTGCCGTGGTTGTTCAGGGCAGCAACGCCATGGTGCCATATTCCCAGGCCCAGCGCAGGCCGGTTTCGCCGAGCGCCGCGCGGGTCAGGCGGGGGAAGGCGGGTTCGGCGCGGACGTCGTTCGACAGGATCAGCACGCAGCGCAGGCGCCGTTCGAGGCAGACCAGCATGTTGCCGGTGGAATCATTGTGGCCGCCCTTGAAGAAGCCGCGGCCCTGCGGGCCGGTGAAGGTGACAACGCCGAGGCCGGCGGCAAGGCCAGGCCAGCGTTCCCCGACCGGGGCTTCGGGTTGCAGCGAGGGAAACTGGCTGCGGCTGGTAATCGGGCGCTGGGGTTCGAACAGTGCGGCACCCTGTCGCCGGACGAGGCGCGCGGTGATGGCGGCAAGGTCGGCGATGCTGCTGTCCAGCGAGCCGGCGGCACGTACCTTGCTGCGCTCGTCATGCGGTTCCGGCTGGCCGTCCGCCTTCCAGCCGTCGGCGAGGTTGTCGGCGAAATCCGCGCGCCACATCATCGCGGTGCGCCCGGCGCCGGCGGGGGCGAACAGGCGACGCTGCATTTCGGTGCCGACGTCGAGGCCGAGGCCGGCCTCCAGCACGAATTGCAGCAGGATGATGCCATCGCCGGAATAGGCGTAACGGCTGCCGGGGGTGAAGTGAAAGCGCAGCTTTCCATCCGGTTCGAGGAAACCGAAATTGGAAAAGCCCGAGGCATGGGTGAGCAGGATGCGCGGCGTGAGCAGCCGCCAACGGTCATCGCCGGCAAGGTCCGACCAGCGGGCATAGCGCCGCTCGATCTCGGGGCCGGCATAATCGGGCAGCGGTTTCGGCAGCAGGCTGGCGATCGGGGCGTCCAGGGTCAGCCGACCCTCGGCTGCCAATTGCAGGACAGTGGCAGCAAACAGGGTCTTGGTCAGCGAGGCGGCATACATCACCGTGTCGCGTGTCAGCGGCTGCCCGGCGGCGTTGCGCAGGCCGTGCGCGCTGACATGTGTGACGCGGCCGCGATCGATGACGGCGATGGCCAGGCCCTTCGCGCCGGTGGCGGCCATGGCCTCCGCCACAGCCTGTTCGAGGGGCGTCGCGGGCGCCGCGGCGGGCAGCATCAGGGCGAGGAGGAATATGGTGGTGCGCATCGGTTCAAGCGCGGATCGGGCGCAGCAGGGCCTCTTGCGCGGTGCTGGCGATCAGGCGGCCGTGGCGGTCGTGGATGCTGCCACGGGCGAGGCCGCGCCCTGACTGGGCGCTGGGACTGTCACAATCGAACAGCAGCCAGTCGTCGGCGCGGGCCGGGCGGTGAAACCACATGGCATGATCCAGGCTGGCCATGAACAGGCTGGGGCTGGGCATCGGCAGCGTGTGCGGCATGGCGGCAGTGCCGGCGAGCCAATAATCGGAAAGATAGGCGAGCAGGCAGGCCTGGTCGGGGCCATCGTTGGCGGTGGCGGCGCTGGGAAGACGAATCCACAGCGTGCGGCGCGGCGCGGCCTCCGGCTTTTGCAGGAACTGCGTGGGATCGACCGGCTTCACCTCGATCGGGCGCTCGGGGGCGCTCCAGCGGCGGATCAGCCAATCCGGCAACCGGTCGGCCCATTTGGTGGCGAGGGTCGGCAGGTCGTCGAGCATCTCCGGGCCGGGGATGCCGGGCGCGATGGGCGTGGCATGGTCGAACCCCTCCTCGGCGGCGTGGAACCCGCACTCCATGTGGAAGATCGGCTGGCCCTGCTGCACGGCGGTAACGCGGCGGGTGGAGAAGCGGCCGCCATCACGGGTACGGTCGACCTGGTAGATCACCGGACTGTCAGCCTTGCCGGCGCGCAGGAAATAGCCGTGCAGCGAGTGGACGCCGCGGTCCTCGACCGTGTGCGTGGCGGCGGTGAGGGCTTGGGCGAGCACCTGGCCGCCGAACAGGGCATTGTTGGCGTTGCGCTGGTTGTAGCGGTTGCGGAACAGGTTCAGATCGAGCGCTTCGAGCGCGAGCAGTGCCGGGGCGCTCTTGCCATCCCATGGCAAGACGGAGGCGGGAGCGGGTTCGGACATGGCTGATGGCGTGCCATCGCCCTGGCGTTCGTGCAAGCTGGCTTTGCCGGAGCGAGCGCCTAAGGTGGCGGCATGTCCGATGAAATCGCCACGCCCGCCGCCACCGTGATCATCCTGCGGGACGTAGCGCCGCCCGAATTCCTGATGATCCAGCGCGCGAGTACGATGGGCTTTGCCGGCGGTGCGATGGCCTTTCCTGGGGGAAAGGTGGATGCCGGCGACCGGGCGGAAGGGGTGGTTTACGCGGGGTTCGACGGGCTGGACGGGGTAGACGCCGCGGCACGGATCGCGGCCGCGCGGGAGGCGTTCGAGGAGGCCGGCATCCTGTTGTCGGCCGGACCGACGGTTTCGGTGGCGGCGCGGGCGTCGGCACGGACCGCGCTGGTGCGGCACGAGCGGACATTCGGGCAGGTGCTGGCAGGGTTCGGGCACAGCTTGTCGGCCGACGTGTTTCGGCCGTTCGCGCGCTGGGTTCCACCGCCGGGGCTGCACCGGCGGTTCGACACGCATTTCTACCTGGCGCGGCTGCCCGATGGTGAGGAGGCGCTGGAGGATGGCGACGAGACAACGGCGGCGCGCTGGGTGACGGCGGATGGTGCGCTGGCGGACCATCTGGCGGGACGCGGGCAATTGCTGTTCCCGACACGCTGCAATGTCGAGCGGCTGGGGCAGTTCAGTTCGCTGGAGGCGCTGTGGAATGATGCGACGCCGATGGCCGATGTGCAGCCTCGGGTAGCCGAGGTGGCAGGCGAAATGATGCTGATCATTCCCGATGGCATCGGCTACCCGGTGACGCGGCGACCCTTGTCGGGGGAACGGCGGGCCTGACGCAGGCTGCTGTTTCTACATGAGAAAAAGCGGGATTATTGGCGGCATTCCCGCAGCATGGCAGGGTCTTCGTGTCGGAAGGAGCCGAGTCGTCATGCCGAAGGGAAAGGTCCGGGAGCCGAAACGCGTGGTGCTGGAAAAGCCGTTCGGCGGCATCGCGGCAGGGTGCATCCTGTTCGTGGCGACGCCGGAGATCGTCGCCGACTATGTGCGGGCCATTCCCGCCGGCGAAACGCGCAGTGTCGAGCGGATGCGCCACGAGCTGGCACGGCGCCATCGCGCCGACGCGAGTTGCCCGGTTTCGACCGCCATTTTCGTGCGGCAGGTGGCGGAAGGGGCGTTGAAGGCCATGGCGGAAGGGGCGGCGCGCGATACGGTGGCGCCCTTCTGGCGGCTGGTGGCGGCGGGAACGCCGATCGCGAAGCGGTTGCCGGTGGACGCTGCCTGGCTGGAGGCGCAGCTGGCGCTGGATGCCGCTACACCGGCGCCGGCCTGACGCGGAAGCCGCGGACCGGGTTGCAATCGGGCGTGGCGGTGATGCTGGCGCGGCCTTTCAGGGTGACGAAGACGCGCAGCTCGCCTTCGTCCGGGCAGATTTTGTAGGTCCAGCTGTAATCCCAGCCGTCGGCGTAGTCGACCGATTGCGCTTCGGCAAAATGGCCGCGGCGTTCGCCTGCGCTGCTGATGTAGCTGATGAGCGCGCGTTCGGCGATGCGGTCTGCATCCTCCTGCGTGATCGGGGAAGCGGGCCGGAACAGCCAGACAGCGGCGGCGGCGGTGAGCGCCAGCATGGCGAGGGTGAGCTTGCCCGCCGTGGTCATAGGAAGGCGTCGAGCGGCAACGCGGTGCCGGCCTGGGCGTAGATCGCGCGGGTGCGGAAGAAGCGGGTGAGGCCGGCCGCGCCGGAGCGCGGTGGTCCCATGCCGGAAAGCTTGAAGCTGCTCTTCTCGGCGTCCGAGAGCAGGCTGGTCAGCGCGCCGTCGTTGAGGCTGACGGCGCCGGCGTGGAGATACCGGGCGACGGCGGCAGCCTCATCGAGTGTGCCGGCGAGGACAGCGGCGGAGAGGCCGAAATCGCCGCTGTTGGCAAGGGCGATGGCGTCGCCGGGGGTGTCAACCGACGTGACGGGCATAACGGGGCCGAAGGTCTCCTCGGTCATCACGGCCATCGCCGACGTGGCGTTGGTGAGGATGGTGGGACGAAGCCAGAGGCCACCGTGGTTTTCGACGCGGCCACCGGCGAGGAGGGTGGCGCCTTTGGCGAGCGCGTCGTCAACCTGCGCCTGCACCTGATGCGCCTGTTTTTCGAAGATGAAGGGACCGAGGCCGGCAGAGGCGGGTGAGGCGGTGTTGAGCGGGACGGCGTCGGCGAGGCGGGTGAGTTCGGCGAGGAAAGGTTCGGCGATGGCGCGCGCGACGTAGATGCGCTCGATCGACTGGCAGGCCTGGCCGGTGGCGCGGCAGCTGGCGGAGAGCGCAATGGCGGCGGCCTGGTGGGGATCGGCACTGGCGAGGATGATCATCGGATCCTTGCCGCCGAGTTCGAGGCTGGCGGGAACGAAGGCGCGGGCAGCGGCCTCGGCAACCTTTCGCCCCGTGGCGACGCTGCCGGTGAAGGCGATGAAGTCGACGGTGTTGACGAGGGCGGCGCCGGTGGCGCCGTCGCCCTCCACCACGGCCAGAACGGGGGCGAGCGCGGGGATGGTGGCAACACAGGCCATCAGGGGGGCGATGAAGCGGGGCGTGACCTCCGACGGCTTGACGAGGGCGGCGCAGCCGGCGGCGAGCGCGGGGATGGCATCGGTCAGCGCCAGCAGCAGCGGGAAGTTCCACGGGCTGATGACACCGACAAGGGCATAGGGGACCGGCGCGGTCGAGAAGGTGATGCCCGGCATGGCGGCCGGCGACGAGGGCCGGTGGGCGGCGGCGATCAGGGCGGGAGCGGTGGCGGCCCAGCGTCGCAGCGCGGCGGCGGTGGCGCTGATTTCCAGGCGGGCGACACTGTGGCGGCCGGTATCTGCGGTAAGCGCGGCGAGGAGGTCTGGCGAGGCTTCGAGCGCGTCGGCGAGGACCATCAGGTCGGCCGCGCGGTCATCGGGCGACCGGCCGGCCCAGGCGGGTTGGGCAGCGCGCAGCGCGGCGGCGTGCGCGGCGATGGCGGCGGCATCGAGGGGGGCGATGCAATGGTCATGAAGGCCGCTGTGCGGATTGCGCACCTTCATGGCGCGGACTTCGTTTTTTTCCAGGTGATGACCCGGTAGAGGTAGATGCCGAACAGGATGACGATGATGGCGGTGGAGAGCGGCCCGATGACCTTGTCGATCTCCGCAAATCTTTTGCCCAGCAGATAGCCGGCAACCGCGAGGCCCGTGGTCCAGACGAAGGTGCCGAGCGAGGAGTAGAAGAGGAAACGGCGCCAGTCCATCGCGACCAGGCCGGCGGGGATGGAGATGAGCGAGCGCACCGTCGGCAGCACGCGGCCGACGCCGACAATCGCCCCGCCATAGCGTTCGAACAGCTTCTGGCCGCGGACGATCTCTTCATGATCGAGCGTCAGGATGCGGCCGAAACGGATGGCGAAGCGTTCGAAGCGCGTGAGGCCGAGCCAGGCGGCGAGCAGATACCAGAAGATGTTGCCGATCATGCTGCCGATGGCGCCGGCGATGATCACACCGGTCAGGCTGTGGCCGCTTTGCGCGGCGTAGATGCCGGCGAGCGGCATGATGACTTCGGACGGGATCGGCGGGAACACCGTTTCCACGAACATCAGCAGGCCGATGCCGACATAGCCGAAATTGTCGATGATGGTGCCGATCCAGTCGGTCATGCGCGGCGCGCCTCCACCGCGTCCCAGAAGCGCGCGGGCGTGTCGGTGCCATTGAAGCGGTCGATGGCGACGATGCCGGTGGGGCTGGTGACGTTGATTTCGGTGAGGTGCCCGGCGATCACGTCGATGCCGACGAAGACCAGACCGCGTTGCTTCAGCGCGGGGCCGAGGCGGGCGCAGATTTCCACCTCCCGCGCGGTGAGTTCGGCGGCGTGGGCGGAGCCGCCGGCGGCGAGGTTGGAGCGGATTTCGCCGCTTTTGGGCAGGCGGTTGATGGCGCCGGCGGGTTCGCCATCGATCAGCACGATGCGCTTGTCGCCTTCGGCAACACCGGACAGGAAAGCCTGCACCATGAAGGGTTCGCGCCAGATCTGGCCGAACAGTTCGGTCAGCGCGGGCAGGTTGCTGTCCGATTCGGGTACATGGAAGACCGCGCTGCCGGCGTTGCCGTAGAGCGGCTTTACCACGATGGCGCCGTGGCGGGCGCGGAAGGCCTGCGCCTCCGCCAGCGACCGGGTGACGAGGGTGGGCGGCATCAGGTCGGCGTATTCCAGCACGAACAGCTTTTCCGGCGCGTTGCGGACGCTGGCGGGATCGTTCACCACCTGCACGCCGGCGGCCTGGGCGCGTTCGAGCAGATGGGTGGCGGTGATATAGGCCATGTCGAAGGGCGGATCCTGCCGCATCAGCACGGTATCAATGCCGGTAGCAAGGTCGAGGGGAGCGCGTTCGCCAAGCCATTCGAAATGCGCGCCCGGAGCGCCCGGCGTGGGGCGCATGACACGCAGCGGCCGGGCATCGGCGACAACGCGGCCTTCGACCCAGTGCAGCTGGTTGGGGCCATAGTGCCAGAGCCGGTGGCCACGTGCCTGCGCCGACAGCATCAGCGCGAAGGTGGAATCGCCGGCGACATTGATGGTTTCGATGGGATCCATCTGGACCGCGACGGCGAGGGACAAGGGCATGACTGGCGCTATGGCGGTGGCGGGCGATGAGGGCAAGGTCAGGGGACGAGGGTGAGGGTGCCGGTCTCCAGCGCGGCGGCGGCGAAGGGCTGATCCAGCGTCACCAGCGTGGCGCCGATACGCCGACAGATGGCGAGGTGCAAGGCGTCAGCGGCGCGAAGATTGACCGTCGGATGCGCGCAGAGTTGCGCCGCGCTGCGAAAATCATCGGCCTCGACCGGAATCAGCGGCAGGTTTTTCGCGGTCAGTTGCGCGAACCGCGCCATGACCGAGGCACGCTGCACTGCCTGGATCTGCCCGATGCGCGCCTTCATCGAAATCGCCGCGGCAAACTCCGTGACGGCCCATTCGCTGATGCAGTGCTGGGCATCGCGGTGCAGCCGGAACCATTCATAGACTTGCGCAGTTGCTATCTCGTCGGTCAGCAGGCTGACCACGACCGATGTGTCGAGATAGGCTTTCAATACCGTGCATCGTCGCGCATGGCACGCACGACATCGATATCACCGGGCTTGTGTGGCGGCAGGCTATCGGTGAAGCGGCGCAGTTCTTCGAGATCGAGGGGTTCATAGGTGCGCGTCGCGGGGGCCAGCGTCGCGACCGGTTTGCCGCGTTTCAGGATCGTGATGGTTTCGCCGGCAGCGGCGCGTTTGACCAGCGCGCTGAGAGCGGCCTTGGCTTCGGCGAGGTTGATGGCGTTCACGGGTGCGCTCCTGACCAGGTTGTTGGTCATATAGCGGTTTGCGGAGAAGGGGACAAGGTTCAGCGCGCCAAGGCGGCGACGTTTCAGCGCGCGAGCGCGGCAACGGCCGCCTTGATGCGCGCTTCGACCGCTGGATCATGGGTGGTCTCGCGCATCGCGGCGAGGCTTTCGCGGGCGGCGGCGCTGTCGCCGCTCAGCTGTTCCAGCCGGGCGCGGTCCCACCAGAGCGTGCTGACCATCGGGGCGATGGCGGTCATGCGGCGCGTGAGGACAAGCGCGCGCTCGACATCGCCGGCCTTGCGGGCACGGGCGGCGGGGTTGGAAAGCAGGCGGATGAGCGTGGCGCGGTTGGTCATCGGCGCGACATGGTCGGGACGGGGTTTGACGTGGCGCCCGAGGCTGCGGGCGACGATGGCGGCGAGCGCGCCCTCGCCGAGCAGGGCGCCGCCTTCGAACGGGTCGATCAGCACCGAGCCGGGTTCGCGGCCGATGCGTACCAGCACATGACCGGGAACGTTGAGGGCAGCCGCCGCCCAGCCCACGCGACGGGCAAGCGCGACATAGAGCATCGACAGGATGACCGGCAGGCCGCGCCGGCGGGCCAGCATCGACAGCCAGTCGGCATTTTCCGGGGCATCATAGCGCGTGGCGTCGCCGCGGAACCCGTCCTCCACGGCCACCACCTGGGCCAGCATCGCGGCGCGGTCGGCGGCGCTGGCCCAGGGCGAATCGCGGGTCAGCAGGCGGCGGGCCATGGCATCGACGATTTCGCGCGCAAAGGGCAGGTCGGCGTCAGGCGTGTCGGCGGCGGACAGCAGAAGGCCGGCCTCGTCGAGGCGGATGGCCTCGTCGTCGACCAGACCCAGGGCGGCAATTGCATCCATCGCGCGCTCCATCACAACATCCCGATATTGGCGACATGGCGGGGAAAGGAAAAGGGGGCGAGCGCCAGAAGGTCGAGCCGGATTGTCGCAGGACGGTTGCTGCGGACGGCATAGCGCGGGCCGACCTGGCCGACGGCGAGGCGAAGCCGGCGCAGGGCATCGGGCGTGATGGCGGTGAGCGCCTGGGCAATGGTGGGGCGGTATTTCACCTCGACAAAGGCGATGACATCGCCACGGCGGGCGATGATGTCGATCTCGATTCCGGGCGTGCGCAGCCGGCGTTCGAGGATGTTCCAGCCAAACAGGCGGAGCCAGAGAACAGCGATGGTTTCGGCGCGGCGGCCGCGGCGGTCGGACAGGCGCGCGGCACGCCTCATCCCGCCTTCAATTCGAGCGCGCGGGCATAGACGGTGGCGCGCGGCAGGCCGAGGGCGGCGGAGACACTGGCCGCGGCCCTGCCGGCCGGCATAGTGGCGAGCGCGGCGAGGAGCGCGGTATCGAGGTCGGCGGCGGTGGCGGATTGGGCGGCGGATGGCGGCCCGATGAGCACGACGATTTCGCCTTTCGGTTCCGGGGCGTCGGCATAATGCGTGGCAAGGTCGCCAAGGGTACCGCGTCGCAGCTCCTCGTGGCGCTTGGTGAGTTCGCGGGCGACGGCCGCGTCGCGCGCACCCAATGTGGCGGCGGCGTCGAGGAGCATGGCGGCAAGGCGGGGGCCGCTTTCGTAGAAGAGGAGGGTAGCCGGCATGGTGGCGAGGGTGCGCAGTTCGGTCGTTCGCGCCGCGCGCTTGGCAGGAAGGAAACCGGCGAACAGGAAGCGGTCGGATGGAAGGCCGGCGATGCTGAGCGCAGCGATGGCGGCGCAGGGACCGGGCGCTGTGGTGACGGTGATGCCGGCTTCGTGCGCGCCGCGGACCAGGCGGTAGCCGGGATCACTGATGAGAGGTGTGCCCGCGTCGCTGAGCAGTACCACGGCCCTGTCGGCCATGCGGGCGAGAAGGCGGGCGCGGGCTCTCTCGTCGCTGTGATCGTGATAGGGGGTCATGGGGCGGTCGGAACCGGCGGCGCGCAGCAGCGTTGCGGAGACACGGGTATCTTCGCAGGCAATGATGTCGGCGCGGCGCAGCCAGTCGGCGGCGCGCGGGCTGAGGTCCGCGAGGTTGCCGATCGGGCCGGCAACGATATAGAGGCCGGGGGGCAGAGGATCGGTTGCAGAGGTTTTTTCACCCATGAACATGTCTATGGCCCCGCGCCCGGCGCGCCGCCACCCCGTTTTCATCGCGATGCTGGCCGGCGCACTGGCCCTGGCGGGTTGCGCGCGCACCCCGCGGGTGGAGACCGCGCCGCCGGCGCCACCGGTGGTGGTGCCGGAAGCGCCGAAGCCGGAAGCGCCAAAGCCGGTGAACCGGATCGCCGTGCTGGTGCCATTGTCGGGCACCAACGCCGCGGTCGGGCAGAGCCTGGCCAATGCAGCGGCGCTGGCGCTGGCGGACACCAAGGCGACGGGCATCGTGCTGAAAAGCTATGACACGGCGCCCGGTGCGGCGGCGGCGGCGCAGCGGGCGATGGCGGACGGCGCGACGCTGATCCTGGGACCGCTGCTGTCGAATGATGTGGCGGCGGTGCGGGGCGTGACGGCGGCGCGCAACATTCCACTGCTGAGCTTTTCCAACGACGCCGCGCTGGCGGGCGACGATGTCTATGTGCTGGGGTTCCAGCCGGCGCAATCGGTGACGCGGGTGGTGAATTTCGTTCGCGGACGCGGCGTGGAACGGTTCGCCGCGCTGATGCCGGTGGGGATCTATGGCCAGCGCGCCTCGGTGGCGTTCACGCGCGCCGTACAGGCGAGTGGCGGGCGCGTCGTCGCCATCCGCAATTTCGAGCGGGACAGCCGCAAGCTGGTGGCGGCGGCGCGGGCGGTGACCGATTATGAGGCGCGGTTGAAGAAGGCCTCTGTGGCGCTGACGCGGCCCGATGGCACGATCGCTCCAGTGGCCAGCCGGCTGCCGCCGGTGGCGTTCCAGGCACTGATGATCGGCGATTCGGGGACGGTGGCGGGCGCCTTCACCACCCCGCTGGCACAATATGGGGCCAGCGGTTCGAACATCGTGCTGATGGGGACGGAGCTGTGGAACACCGAGCCGGCGCTGGCGCGGGTGCCGGGGCTGCGTGGGGCGTTGTTCGCGGCGGTGCCGGATGCGCGCTTCGGCGGACTGGCGACGCGCTATCGCGAGCGGTTCGGCGGCACGCCGTCGCGGCTGTCCAGCCTCGCCTATGACGCGATGCTGCTGGCGGTGAGCGCCGGGGCGCGCTGGCCGGTGGGGGCGTCGTTCCCGCAGGCGGTGCTGACCGATCCGCAGGGTTTTTCCGGGATCGACGGCATTTTCCGCTTTCGCGGCAATGTGGCGGAACGGGGCCTGGAAGTGCAGCAGGTGGCGCCGACCGGGTTCGTGACCGTGTCGGCGGCGCCGACGGCGTTCTGATCAGCGCGCCAGCTCGCTGATCAGCACCCGCCAATGGTCCACGGCGGGTGCGATCGAGGCGACGCGGACCCGCTCGTTGAGGCCGTGGATGAACACCTCATTCTCGCGCACGAACAGCCCGCCGGTGCCGAAGCTGGGGATGCCCAGCGCGCGGTACCAGACGCTGTCGCTGGCGCCGGCATCCATCGCGGGGACGGCGGTGAGACCGGGGCGGGTGGCGGCGAGCGCCTTTGCGACAGCGGCCATCACGTCGGCACGAAGCGGCGAGGCGGGACTGGAGAGCCAGACGGTGTCGGTGCCGATTTTCACGGCGGGGTCGGCGACGACCTTTTCCAGCTCGGCGCGGACGGCATCGACCGGAACACCGGGAAAGATGCGGCAGTTGATGTTCATGGTGGCGCGTTGCGGCAGGGCATTTTCGGCATGGCCGGCGCTGACCATGGTGGGGATGCAGGTGGTGCTGATCTGGCCGATCAGCCAGGGGTCGGCGCGCAGTGTGGCGATGGCGGCCGGGTCGGCCGGGTTGGCGACGAAGGCGAGCATCGCGGCGCCGGTCCTGCCGCCGCGTTTGCGGCCCTCGGCGGTCAGCGAGGCGCGGGTGATCTCGTTGATCTGCGGCGCGAAGCGGTAGGCATCGATCTTCACCGCGGCGGCGGCGAGCTGCGCGATGGCGTTGGGCCAGGTGGGGAGGCTGCTGTGGCCGCCGGGGTTGGTGACCACCGCCTTGAAATCGGCGTAGGTCTTTTCCGCTGCGGAGATGTTGTAGGCGACAGGCTTCAGATTTTCATCGAGCGTGCCGCCGCCATTGTCGGTGTTGAGCATGAACTCGACGCCGGCGGCCTTGGCGGCGCGGGCCTGGATTTCGGTGGTCTTCCAGTCGGTCTCCTCGTCGCCCGACAGGAAGAGGTGGATGTCGCGGTTGGGTTTGAAGCCGGATGATTTGAGCGCGATCAGCGCGTTGATCGCCATGGTGACGTCGAACTTGTTGTCGTGCGAACCGCGCCCGAAGACGAAGCCGTCCTCCTCGATCGGCGTGAACGGGTCGCGTACCCAGTCCTTCGGATTCGCCTCCACCACGTCCATGTGGCCGGTGATGGCGAAGGGGCGCTTCTTGCCGCTGCCGCGCCAGACCAGGTGCAGGGTGGCGGTTTCGCCGTGGCGGTCGATGGCGACGTCCGATGCGGCAAACCCGCCCGCGACCAGCGCGGTTTTCAGATAATCGGCATAGGCGGGGACCTTGCCGCGGCCCTTTACCGTGTCGAAGGCGATGCCGCGTTTCAGCATCTCCTTGGCCTGCGCGGCATCGCCGGGGGCGGCGTGGACCGGAGCGGCAAGCAGCAGGGCGACGGCAAGCGCGAGCTTCATGCGATAATCCTGTTCGACATTGATGCGATGATTCCATCGACGGTATCGTGGAAGGCCTTCAGGCCGAGTTCGAGGCTGCCGAGCAGCAGGTGATCGACGGCACCGGAGGAGAGGCCCCGCTGGCCGAGTTCTGCCGCGCCGAAATCCTCGGTGCCGAACACCTGGCCATCGAGGAGCGCCCAGCTTTTCGCCCAGTGCGCTTCGGCCTTTTCGTCCTTCGGCGGCTCGGGAATGAGCATGAAATCCTCGACCAGGGTGTGGTCGACCGCCTGCGGCATCAGGGTCATGATGTTCACATAATCCGGGCTGGCGACCACCACCGTGCCCGGCAGCAGTTGATAGGCGTAGGTGACGATGCGGCGCAGTTCCGCCCAGTCGGTCATGTCGATGCCGTCGAGGCCGCCGACGCGCGCGACCGCGCTGCGCATGTGCGGGCCGACGCTGTCGCCGCTGGTGATGCCATCCTGGAAGAAGCGCGCGATGCTGCCGCTGTGCAGGCGCTGGACATGGTAACTTTCGAGGAAGGCGTCCATGATCAGCTTCCAGTTGGCGGCGACGCTGTGGGTGCGGCGGGCGTAGAGGTGCATGTCCTGCAACCCGAGCGCAGTGAAATCATCGCCCAGGGGGCCGGTGGCCAGGCTGAAGTCGGCGCCCGGGCTGAGGGCGGCCCAAATGAGCCCGCCGGCCTCCACGGCTTCCACCGGGATCAGGCCGCGGCTGGATTTTTCGATCCCGGGGAAGGTGTCCGCGCGGGGGATGGCGCCCAGTGCGCCGTCCAGCCCATAGGCCCAGGCGTGGTAGGGACAGATGATGCGCGGGCCGGTGCTGACCTCGGTGCTGTCGAGCAGGCGCGTGCCGCGGTGGCGGCAGACATTGTGGAAGGCGCGCACGGTGCCGGCGCGGTCGCGCGTGAGGAGCAGCGGGACGCCGAAGCCGTCATGCGTGACTGCGCTGTTGGCGGGCAGCAGCGCGGAAGGGGCGATGACGTTGGGCAGGCGGTGGAACAGGCGGGTCTTCTCGGCGGCAAAGCGATCCGGACAGGTGTAGTGGCTGGCGGGCAGTGTGGCGGTGGCAGGGGGGCGGATGGTGGCGGTGCGGCAGGAGTCCGCAAGCGCGAGCTGTGCCGGCGTGGGGCGGCGAGCGGACAGGGGAAAGGGCGCGTTCATCGGCGTCAGAATGCGCGCGTTGGCGCGGCGGGGCAAGCGGCTCTATGGCCAGCGGGCAGATGTTCGGCTAAAGGTTGCACATGGCGACGCGCGCGAAACCGCCGGCGGCGGAACAGGATGACGAACTGGGCGACCTGTTCGAGACCGAGGACGATGGCGCGGCGGCAGAAGCCTTGCTGGCGGCGGGGATTGCGATTTATTACCGCGACCAGTCGATCGCTTCGGACGGCATCGTCAAGGAATATCCGAATGGTCGCCGCGAGGTCGTGCGGGCAACCGATATCGGCGAAGTTCTGGTCCGGCACCTCTGACGGCTGCCGTGTCGCCGCGATTGTGGATTGTGGCCGGGCCTAATGGTGCCGGAAAATCAACCCTGGTGGAACGTTTCCGAAGGGGGCGACTGCCGCTGGTGAATCCTGACATCATTGCGCTCTCGCTGCCATCGTCGGCCGGCGCCCGGCGGGAGTTGCAGGCAGGGCGGATCGCCATTGAGCAGCGGCGGCAGCTTCTGGCGACGCGAGCCGCTTTTGTGATCGAGACAACGCTGACAGGTGCCGGCGAACGGCAGCTGATGCTTTCGGCCATCGATGCGGGATATCGCGTTGGTTTGGTCTATGTCGGATTGGATGACCTGGAGCTTTCGATGTTCAGGGTGCGGGTTCGCGTTGCCACTGGTGGACATGATGTTCCCATCAGCGATTTGAAGCGCCGGTTCGAGCGCAGCCTCGCCAATCTCGACCTTGTCGCGCCGCTGGCGCAGCGGTTGCTGCTGTTCGACAACAGCGGACGGCGGCGACGGTTGCTGCTGTCGCGGCAAGATAGCCACGTGCGGTTCTGCTCATCGGACTGGCCGGAATGGGCGACGCGCTCGCCGGTGCTTGCCGGGCTGGGGAAAGGCGCATAGCAGAGGGGCATGAATGCTTTTTCCGTCGCGCTCGGGCCCTATCTGAAACGTGCGCCGATGGGGGCGCTGCTGCTGGGCATCTCCTCGGGCTTTCCCTTCACGATGATCGCGGCGACGCTGACGACGCGGCTGGCCGAGGCGGGGATCGAGAAGAAGACGGTGACGGCGTTCGCGCTGGCGTTCCTCCTCTATAACTTCAAATTCCTGTGGGCGCCGCTGGTGGACCGGGTGCGGCTGCCGGGCAGCGCCACGCTGGGGCAGCGGCGGATGTGGCTGATCGTTGTTGCCGTCGGCGCGATGGCGGCGGTGCTGTGGCTGGGCAGCGTCGATCCCAATGGCGCGATCACGCGCTACACCCGGGTGCTGCGGATAATGGGGGGTGAATATCATTTCAGCCTGCCGTTCGGCGGCATCTATACCATGGTGGCGGCGACGCTGGCGGTGGCGTTCATGGGGGCGACGTTCGACATCATCATCGATGCCTATCGCATCGAGACGCTGGCGCCCGAGCAGCTGGGCGTGGGCAGCGGCATGAGCCAATATGGCTGGCGCATCGGCAACTGGGCGGCATCGACCGTGGCGCTGCTGGTGGCAACCGCGGCGGGGTGGAGCGCGGCCTATGCCGCCACCGTGATCTTCGCGCTGCCGGCGGTGGCCGCGGCCTTTCTGCTGGGGGAGCCGGCGGACCGGCGGGCGGCGGCGACGGGCGGCGTGATCGCCTCGGTGGTCGAGCCGCTCAGGGATTTCCTGACGCGCCATGGCGCCTGGATCGTGCTGCTGTTCATCCTGGTGCACAAGGTGGGGGATACGCTGGCCAACCTGACACTGCGGCTGCTGTTCAACGATCTTGGTTTCACCAAGCCGGAGGTGGCGTTCTACGATGTCGCCATCGGGCAGGTGGCGCTGCTGGTGGGGATTTTCGTCGGCGGCATCCTCTATGCGCGGCTGGGCATCAAGCGCTCGGTGTTCATTTCGCTGGTGCTGATGGCAGTGTCGAACCTCAGTTTCGCCGGGCTGGCGCTCGCCGGGCATGACGTGTGGGTGATGGCGGCGGCGGTGGGGTTCGAGAATTTCGCCAGCGGTGTCGGCGGCGTGGCGGTGGTCGCCTATCTGTCGGCGCTGTGCAACCTGCGCTTTACCGCGACGCAGTTCGCGCTGCTGTCGGCGGCGGCGTCGATCCTGGGGCGGTTCCTCAGCGGTACGACCTCGGGCGCGATGATCGAGGCGCTGGGTTATGTGAACTTCTACCTGCTGACAACGCTGCTCGCGCTGCCCGGTGTGGCGCTGTTCGCCTGGATGATGAAGGCGGGGATTGTCGATGAGGTGGACCGCGCCGCGCGGGAGGCGCGGCTGTAGATAACCGCCAGAGCACGGCACATCGGCGCCGACGGTCGATCGGCCTTGCGCCTTTCAGGCGACTGCCCGTTGACCCCTCCCAATTGTCACAAAAGTCGGTTATAGCCGTCATAAAGGCAGGTCGCAGGACGGGTTTCGATGGCTTTTCAGATGCTTGGCTCAACCGCCGTGTCGGCGCACGTGTTGGCGGCGGCGCCGTTCATCCATCGTGCCGGGCAGCTGGACGTCCGGGTTGCGACCTCCGAAGAGGAAATCGCCGCGGCGCAGGCCCTGCGCTATCGCATTTTCTATGACGAGATGGGGGCCGAGCCGACGCCGGCGATGGCCCGCGCACGGCGCGACATCGACGATTATGACAGCGTCTGCGACCATCTGCTGGTGATCGACCATGGCCTGGATGGCAAGCCGCATGTGGTGGGCACCTATCGCATGCTGCGGCAGGTGGTGGCGGCGATGCACCGGGGGTTCTACTCGGCCGGCGAATATGACCTGACGCCGCTGTTGAAAACCAGCGCGGAGGGCGGCCAGCTGCTGGAGCTGGGGCGCAGCTGCGTGGCGCCGGAATATCGCAACAATGCGACCATCAGCCTGCTGTGGCGCGGCATCGCCAGCTATCTTCAGACGCACGGGATCAGCCACATGTTCGGCTGCGCCAGCCTGCACGGCACCGAGCCGGCGGCGCACGCGGTGGAGCTGAGCTATCTCTACCACCACCACCTGGCCCCCCCCGAGCTGCGGGCGCGGGCGCTGGACCATGTGCCGATGGACCGGATCCCGGCCGACCGCTATGACCCGCGCGCCGCCAGCCGCGCGTTGCCGCCGCTGGTGAAAGGCTATCTGCGGGTGGGGGCAATGGTCGGCGACGGCGCCTTCGTCGACAGGCAGTTCAACACGGTGGACGTGTTCGTGGTGATGCCGGTGGAGCGGATCACGCGGCGCTATCTGGACCGGTTCACGGCGAACGACGCCGATTGAGGGGGCGGCCATCGCGGCCTATGCTGCCACGGTGGCGATGATTTCCGTTCATGGTCGGCTCTGGCCGTTGAAGCTGCAACGTTCGGCGCGCGCGCGGCGGATCGGGCTGCGGCTGTGTCCGGTGACGCGGTCGGTGCGGCTGACCCTGCCCCTGCGGGCACGTGAAAAGGACGGGCTGGCCTTTGTGCAGGCGCAGCAGGACTGGCTGGCGAAGCAGCTTGCCGGCTGGGACGACGCGCCGGGCGGGCTGCTGCCGGGATCGGTCATCCCATTCGGCGATGGCACGCTGACACTGTACCCGGGTGGCGGCCGGCTGACGTGGCGGGAGGGGGAGCGGCTGCTGGTGGGCGGCAGCGCGGACGCCTTCGCGGCGCGGGCCCTGCGCTGGCTGAAGGCGGAGGCGCTGCGGGTGCTGGAGGCGGAAACGCGCGGCCTGGCGGCGACGATGGGCGGCACCGTCAGCGCGGTCGGCGTGGGGGATGCTGCGCGGCGCTGGGGCAGCTGCTCGACGAAGGGCAACATCCGCTACAGCTGGCGGCTGATCCTGATGCCGGGCTGGGTGCGGCGCAGCATCGTGGCGCATGAGGTGGCGCATCTGCGGCACCCGAACCATGGCGCGGATTTTTGGGCGCTGGCGGAGGAATTGAGCGCGCGACTGTCCGCCGGGCGGCCAGTGGAGGCGCGCAAGTGGCTGCGGGCGCACGGCATGGCCATTCATTCGATCGGACGATAGGCCGGAGCAACCGGCAGGGGGAAGAATGGCGCGAAAATTCGGCCCGGTGATGCCGGAGGACGGCGTCAGCCGCCTGAACATGTGGACGCTGATGGCGGCGGCCTTCGCGACGATTGGCCTGGTGACCGGGATGGCGGTGCTGACCCCTTATCTGCTGACGCAGACGCTGGGGCTGCCCGAAGCGGCGCAGGGGCGGGCGTTGGGGCAGCTGACCATCGTCAACGAGATCGTGCTGATCGCGGCCTACGGCCCGTTGGGCGTGCTGGCGGATCGTTACGGCCGGCGAGTGATCTATGCCGCCGGCTTCCTGGCGATGGCGATCGCCTATGCGCTGTTTCCGCACATGGACAGCCTGACCAGCTTCAGCGCGGTGCGGGCGCTCTATGCGCTGGGGATCGGTGCGGCGACCGGCATGTATGGCACGCTGCTGGCGGACTATGCGGTCGAACGCGACCGCGGCAAGTTGGCGGCAATCGGCGGCATCCTGAACGGGCTGGGCGTGGTGATGATCGCGCTGCTGCTCGGGCGGTTGCCGGCGCTGTTCGTGGCGCGCGGCAGCGATCCCTATGTCGCCGCCGAGCTGACCACGGGCATCGCGGCGCTGTTGTGTGCGGGCGTGGCGCTGATGCTGTGGCTGGGGCTGAAGCGTGGAACCCCTGCGGCGGCGGCGCGATTGCCCTTTCGGGAGACGCTGCGGCGGGGCCTTGCCGCGGGTCGCGCCGAGCCGGACATAGTGCTCGCCTATGCGGCGGCGTTCGTGGCGCGCGGCGATCTGGCGATCGTGGGGATTTTCACCGTGGCCTGGGGCAAGATGGCGGCGGTGCAGGCGGGAATGGCGCCGGCCGACGCGCTGAAGGCCGGGCAACTGCCCTTCATCATCGCGCAGTCCGCAGCGCTGCTGGCGCCGCTGGCGCTGATCTTCGTGCTGGACCGCGTGCAGCGGACGCGGATGCTGGCGATCACCATGGGGCTGGGGGCGCTGGGCTATCTGGGGATGGGGTTCGTCGATGCGCCGCTGGAACCGGCGGCGATACCGTTTTTTGCCGCCCTTGGCGTGGGGCAGATCGCCGCCGTGCTGGGAGCGCAGACGCTGATCGGCAAGGCGGCGCCCGAGGGTGAGCGCGGCGCCGTCATTGGCCTGTTCAACTTCTTCGGCGCGGTGGGGATTTTGATCATCGGCGGGGTGGGGGGCTGGGCGTTCGACCATTATGGGCCAGCGTCGCCGTTCATCATCGTCGGCGTGCTGAATGCGGTGGTAACGGCGGCGGCGGTTTGGCGGGCCGGCCCTCTCCGTCAGCTGCGCTGACACCCCTCCCACAAGGGGAGGGAGGAGCTTGGCAGGGTTGCTACACCTGGCCTTTTTCGATGCTGTCGATAGTCTGCCAATAGGCGCTTTGGCTGTCGCCCTCGGCGAGGTCGGCGAGTTCTTCGCGCAGGATGGCGAACACGCGGTTGAGGAGCGCTTCACGGCGGGCTTCGCGGGCCTCGCGCTCGGGGAGGTCGGGGCGGTGGCTGTCCACCGCATCAGCGGCAAGCCAACCGGCAGCGATGCCGAGTTGTTCCAGTGTGCGAACGCGGTCAGAGAGCACGCTGACCTCGCTGGTGAGCGCCAGCACCATCGCGACCAGCCGGTCGATGCTCGGCTGGTCGTGGAAGGCCGGGCGCTGGCCGCGCACGGTGTCGGGGACGGCTCTCACCGCTTCACCGCCGCAATCAGCCCGAAGCCCTTTTTCTTCGCGGCGTCGATGGCGCTGTTGTTCTGCGACTGGCGGACGACATCGGCGACGAGCGTGTCCTCGATGATGTCGGCCGGGGCGAAGCCGCAGTCGGCAGCCAGGGCGGCGAGGTCGATGCGGCGATACTGCCGCCAGAAGGGCTCGTTGTTGTACCAGGTCTCATTCTCTTGCAGGAAGGTGGCCCAAGGGTCGCTGTCGTCGAACTTCGGCTGATCGACGTGCAGCATGAGGCCGCCCGGCTTCAGCACCCGGTGGCATTCGCGCAGGATCGCGGGCAGGCCCCGCGTCGAGGTCTCGTGCAGCACGATGCTGCTGGTGACGAGGTCGAAATGGCCATCGGGGAAGGGGGTGCTTTCCGCATTGGCCTGGGTGAAATGCACGGCCTTGCCCAGGCTGCCGGCCCGGGCATGGGCATAGCGCAGCAGTGCGGCGCCGACATCGATGCCGTGCACCTCGGCAGAGGGGAAGGCATCGCACCAGGGGAGCGTGGCGTGGCCGACGGCGCAGCCGATGTCCAGGATGCGCGCCGGCGCGAAATCCGGACGCTCGCGGCGCAGCCAGCCGACCGCCAACTGCCCGACGGCGTCATTGTAGGCGCCCATGAGGCCGGACATGTAGAGATAGACGCCGCGGTCATAGACGGCGCCGGCGGCCAGGTCGCCGTCTCCCCTGTCGGCGGTGTAGCCGCCGGGCATGCAGTGGATGTCGATGGCATCGACATAGCGGGGCGGGATGAGGTGGGGATCGAGCGTGAGGCTGCCGAGCGTGGCGGCAGCGGGTTCGGCGGTGTTGGCCGCAACCGCCGGAATGACGCTGGCCCAGAGCAGTTCCTGGCTGCTGCGGCGCGCCGAGGTGTAGAAGCGATACCAGCTGTCGGCGTTCATGGCAGCGCGGATGGCTTTGGGGTCGGCGAGCGCGGTGCCGGTGGCGCGGGCATGGGCCGGGCCGGCGCGCTTGTCGAACACCAGGCGGTTCGCCGGCATCAGGTGGCTGGTGACATGGTTGCGGAGCGTGAAAGCGAAGTCCTGCCGCGCCCGGTCGTCATGGTCGCCCATGACCAGCGCGGCATGATGGCCCTGTTCGGCGATGCGTTTCATCGGCGTCTCCTGCGATGATGGCTCCTACGGCGCCGCGCCAGGACGCTTGCCGGCGGCGGGGAAACTGACCGCGTGGTGGATGACATGCAGCACGTCTTGCCGCAGGACGGTGCAAAGAGCCTAGCTGGCGAAAAGACGGGAGACGGGGATGGCGGGGTTTCTGGGCGAGGCGAAGGCGGGCGGCGGCAAGCTGGTGGTGGCGGGCGCGCTGTGCCTGATGCTGGGGATATCCGCCCTGCCCTTCTACACGCTGGGGGTGTTTGTGAAGCCCGTGTCGGCGGAATTCGGTTGGGAGCGCTCGACCGTGCAGGCGGGCTTTACCGCGATGGTCGGGGCGATGGTGGTGGTCGGCTGGCTGTGGGGCGTGGGCATTGACCGGCTGGGGGCGCGGCGGGTGGGGATCATCAGCCAGTTCGGACTGGCGGCGGGGTTCCTGATCGTCAGCTTCGCGCCGGCAAGCGCGCTCGGCTGGGGGTTGTGCTGGGCGCTGCTGGGGGCGCTGGGCGCGGGCACGGCGCCGGCGACCTGGACGCGGGGTGTGGCGGCGGCGTTCAGCGACGGGCGCGGCACGGCGCTGGGGCTGACACTGATGGGCACGGGGTTCGCCGGCTTCCTGGCGCCGGTGCTGATGACGCCGATCGTGGCGGAGCATGGCTGGCGGGTGGGCTATCAGGTGCTGGCGGGGGCGGTGCTGCTGGTGGGAGTGCCGGTCGCCTTCGCGCTCTATCGGGAGCCGGTGCGGGCGGCGGTCAAGGGCGTGCTGAGCCTGCCGGGGATGGACGTGGGGGCGGTGCTGCGCGGGCGGCGCTTCTGGGTGATGGTGCTGGTGTTCACGGCGGTCACCTTCGGCGTTGGCGGTATCATTCCCAACCTGATCCCGCTGCTGACCGACCGCGGCATGACGCGGGAAGAGGCGGCGCTCTATGCCTCGATCACCGGCGGCATGGTGATTGTGGGGCGGGTGGTGGCGGGGATGCTGTTCGACCGCTTCTGGGCGCCCGGCGTGGGCGCGGCGTTCCTGGCGCTGCCGGCGGTCAGCTGCCTGCTGCTGCTGGGGGACAGCCTGCCACACGGGCTGGCGACCGGCATCGCCGCGGCGTTCGTGGGGCTGGCGGCGGGGGCGGAGTTCGACCTGGCGGCATTCCTGATCGCACGATATTTTGGCATGAAGCGCTATGGCACGCTCTATAGCCTGATGGGCATCGCGTTGCTGCTGCCGGCGGGCATCGCGCCGCCGGTGTTCGGGGCGATGTTCGATTCGACCGGCAGCTATGATGGCGTATTGCTGGTATGCGCCGGGCTGTTCGCGCTGGCGCCGCTGCTGCTGTTCACACTGGGCAAATATCCGCGCCATGACTGAGGTCTGTATCGTCGGCGCGGGGCTGGGCGGGCTCACCTGCGCACTGGCGCTGGCGCGGCAGGGCGTGGGCGTAACGGTGCTGGAGCAGGCGCCGGCGCTGGGGGAGGTGGGTGCGGGCATCACCCTGTCCCCGAACAGCAGCCGGGTGATGGCGCATCTGGGGCTGGGCGAGCGCCTTGCACCACTGGCGGTGGTGCCGGGGACGCAGGTGACGCAGCATTGGCAGAGCGGCGCGGTGGTGCGGACAACAGCGCGCGGGGCGGAGATGCTGTCGCGGCACGGCTTTCCCTATGTCCACCTGCACCGTGCCGACCTGCATGGCGTGCTGGCGGCGGCGGTGGCGGCGGCAGCGCCGGGGGCGATCCGGCTGGGGCAGGCGGTGGCGCGCGCGGGGCGTGATGGCACGGTGACATTGGCCGACGGCCGGAGGCTGGGGCCGTTCGACGCGGTGGTGGGGGCGGATGGTGTGCGCTCGGCGGTGCGCGCGGCGCTGTGGCCGACGGAGCCACCGCCGCATTTCACCGGACAGGTGGCGTGGCGCGGCATCGTGCCGGCGGACGCGCTGCCGGTGGCGCACCGCGCGCATTCGCCGGGCATCCATGTCGGGCCGGGGAAGCTGTTCATGCGCTATCCGGTGCGCGGCGGCAGCCTGGTCAACTATGCGGCGTTTGTGGCGATGGACGGGTGGCGGGACGACAGCTGGTCGATCCGCTCGACGGTCGCCGAACTGCTGGAGCATTTCGGCGACTGGGACGCGCTGGTGCCGGCGATCATCGGTGCGACCGCGGAGGGCCAGTTGTTCAAATGGGCATTGCACGCCCGGGCGCCGCTGGACGATTGGGTGCGCGGCAGGGTGACGCTGCTGGGCGATGCGGCGCACGCCATGCTGCCCTTCCTGGGGCAGGGGGCGGGGACGGCGATCGAGGATGGCATGGTGCTGGCACGCTGCCTGGCGGGCTTTCCGGTGCAGGAGGCGCTGGCGCGTTATGAGGCGGCGCGGCGGGAGCGGACGACGATGGTGCAGGCGCAGAGCCGGATGATCGGCATGGCCTTTCAGGGCGAGGATCCGGCCAGCCTGGGCCGCGGGCCGATGCAGGACGAGGAGGCGCTGGGATTGTTCGATTATGATGCGATAGAATGCAAGGTTTAGTGTTGATCTGCCGATTTCAACATAGATCTCAACGCTTCTTCGAAAGCATATTCACTAACAAAGCTTATTTTAACCCCCTTAGACCGATATTCAAGAACTTTTTCGATTTTCCTGCCATAGTGTGTGGCAGCCCAATCGGGTGAAGCGTTTCCTGCCACTATAAGATACTGTGTTTTCTTTGAGATGTTCGCGTGAAAAATCCCTCCGCATTTCTCAATGGAGCTAACAATGTACGATCTTGGACCCATTCTCAAGGGACCGGTCAACACAAAGCAGGACTGCGCAAAATTTATATTGTTTGCTTCAACAATCATTTGAGGTAAATCAATGACCTTTCCAATGGATGATATACCTGTGTCTGAATAACCATCACCAGTTAACTTAACAAGCCATTCCAATATTTCATTAATTTCTGCTTCAGTTAGTTTTCCATCTTGCATAGATCTGAAAACGGAATATTTCAGATTCTCAAATATCGGATGTTGTTCAATGACTTCAGATTCATTAAATCTGGTGACGATAGCATCGATTTCTTTTGGATGCAATCTGCCGTCACATGCTATACCTGCGCAAAAACCCAAAAACTCATTGACCTCGTCAATCGATTCAATCTGCTGCTCGCTCATCACTGTTGACATGGTCGAATTAATAATTTCTTGTATTTGTTCCAAAACATCTTCTCTAGATTCAAAGCATAGATGATTAAGATCTTCAGACAAATCGCGAGCATCTGGGTCGTTGAAAAATTCAGCAAAATGAGAGGCTTCGGCGATCAAAGATGGTATTTCTTCGTCTTCCAAACGTTTGGAAGCCAAAACACCGGAGAGAAATCCAGCCCAATATGTCTGACGCTTGCGCCTGTTTGCACTAGAGCGAAAAAAAGATACTGATTCAGGATCAAAATAGCGTGCACGCGCATTGGTGATGCCTTTTTCGTGATCCACGTCCTGCTCCCGTCCGTCGATTCATTTTCAAACATATTATAATGCTCGTGCATCTCTGACAATTCGTGGCATGCGGCAGGACAAGAAATCTCAGCGTGTGGCTATATCAGTGTAAGCGTGCGGCTACGCTAAGCAGCCACGCTAACGCCGCCCAAACAGCTTTTCCAGATCCCCCTTCGCCAGTTTGATCCAGGTGGGGCGGCCGTGGTTGCAGGTGCCGCTGTGCGGCGTGGCCTCCATCTGGCGGAGCAGGGCATTCATTTCAGCAAGGCTGAGGGCGCGGCCGGCGCGGACGCTGCCGTGGCAGGCCATGGTGGCGGCGACATGGTCGAGGCGCTCCCGGAGCGCCAGCGGTGCGCCGTGGGCGAGCAGGTCGTCGGCGAGGTCGGTGAGCAATGCGCCGAGGTCGGCGCCGGCGAGGGCGGCGGGGACGGCGCGGACGAGGATGTCGGTGTGGCCGAAACGTTCAAGCGTCAGGCCGAGCGCGGCGAGCGTGTCCGCGTGCGCTTCGAGCCGGTCGGCGGCGGGTTCGTCGAGGCTGATGACCTCGGGCATCAGCAGGCTTTGCGAGGCGGGCGCGGCCTCATGGGCGCGCAGCGATTCGAGGACGAGGCGTTCGTGCGCGGCGTGCTGGTCGACGAGGATGAGACCGTCATCCGCCTCGGCGACGATATAGGTGTTGGCGACCTGGCCGCGGGCGAGGCCGAGGGGATAGCGCTGCGGTGGCGCGGCGGGTGGGGGTTCGGTAAGCGGGCGGCCCTGGGGCACGAGGTCGAAGCCGAGGGCGAGGTCGGCGACGTTTGTGAATGCAGGGGAGGAGGTGGCGTAGGGCGCGGTGGATTGCTGGCCCCCTCCGCTCACGGCGTTGCCGTGAGTCGCTCCCCCGTGCCGGGGGAGAGCCGGTTCGGTGCTTGCGGCATCCCTGTCGCCCAGCGTACTTCGTTGCAAGGCGTGCAATGCGGCAATCGTGGTCAGCGCAACCGGGCGGACGCCGGCGGCGTCGAGGGCGCGGCGCAGCGCCGAGACGATGAGGGCGCGGACGGCGGCTGCGTCGGCAAAGCGGACCTCGGTCTTGGCGGGGTGGACATTGACGTCGACGAAGCTGCTGTCGCAGGTCAGGAACAGCGCAACGACCGGGTGGCGGTCGCGCGCCAGCAGGTCGGCATAGGCACCGCGCACCGCGCCTGACAGCAGCCGGTCCTTCACGGGCCGGCCGTTGACGAACAGATATTGGTGGTCGGCGATGCCGCGACTGGCCGCCGGCAGCCCGGCGAGGCCACCGAGCGCGAGGCCATCGCGGGCGAAATCGACGGCGACCGCGTCGCGCGTCGCCAACAGGTCGAGCACGCGGGCGGGGAGGTCGGGCGCGGCGGCGGCATGCAGCAGCCGGCGGCCATCGTGCAGCAGTTCGAAGGCGACCATCGGATGCGCCATGGCGAGGCGCCGCACTGTATCGATGACGGCGGCGACTTCGCTGCGCTCGCTTTTCAGGAACTTGAGGCGGGCGGGGACGCGGGCGAACAGGCCGTCCACGCTGATGCGGGTGCCGGGCGGGACAGCGGCGGGCGCGTCCTCGGCCATGCTGCCATTGTCCACCACCAGCCGCCAGCCACTTTCCGCCCGCGGGGGCCGGCTTTCCAATGTGAGACGGGCGACCGAGGCGATGCTGGGCAGTGCCTCGCCGCGGAAGCCGAAGCTGTGGATGGCCAGCAGGTCGTCGCCCGGCAGTTTCGAGGTGGCGTGGCGTTCCACCGCCAACCGCAGCTCGGCGGGGTCCATGCCCTGGCCGTCGTCGGCGACGAGGATGCGGGTCGTGCCGCCGCCCGTCAGCTCCACGCGGATGCGCCGCGCCCCGGCATCGAGGCTGTTCTCCACCAGCTCCTTGACCGCGCTTGCCGGGCGCTCGACGACCTCGCCTGCGGCGATGCGGTCGATAAGGTGGCTGGGAAGGCGGCGGATCGGCATGATGACGGTTGCAAGACTTGCTGAAACGGAGCGCCAGCCCTATGCCGCGCCTGATTCCCCATAACGCAGGATAGGGTCGCGGCGTTGAGTTTTTTCAGCAAGATTTTCGGCTTTCTGAGCCAGGACATGGCCATCGACCTGGGGACCGCGAACACGCTGGTCTATGTGCGCGGGCGTGGCATCGTGCTCAACGAACCGTCGGTGGTGGCGATGGAGACGGTGAACGGCCGCCGCCAGGTGAAGGCGGTGGGCAATGACGCCAAGCTGATGATGGGCAAGACCCCCGGCAATGTGGAGGCGATCCGGCCGCTGCGCGACGGCGTGATCGCCGACATCGACGTGGCCGAGAAGATGATCCAGTATTTCATCGACAAGGTGCACGGCCAGTCGCGGCTGCGCAGCTTTCCCGAGATCGTCATCTGCGTGCCGAGCGGCTCCACGCCCGTCGAACGCCGCGCCATCCGCGACGCGGCGAGCAATGCCGGCGCGAGCCAGGTCTATCTGATCCTGGAGCCGATGGCGGCGGCGATTGGCGCCGGCATGCCGGTGACCGAGCCGATCGGCAGCATGGTGGTGGACATCGGCGGCGGCACCACGGAGGTGGCGGTGCTGAGCCTGCACGGCCTTGCCTATACCACCAGCGTGCGGGTGGGCGGCGACAAGATGGACGAGGCAATCATCAACTATGTCCGCCGCAACCATAACCTGCTGATCGGCGATGCGACCGCGGAGCGCATCAATAAGGAGGTCGGCACCGCGCGCGCGCCGGCCGATGGCGTTGGGCGCACCATCGAGATCAAGGGCCGCGACCTGGTGAACGGCGTGCCGAAGGAGATCACCATCAACCAGGGCCAGATCGGCGAGGCGCTGTCCGAGCCGGTGAGCGCGATCGTGGAGAGCGTCCGCATGGCGCTCGAAAATACCGCGCCGGAGCTGGCGGCGGACATCGTCGACCAGGGCATCGTGATGACCGGCGGCGGCTCCCTGCTGGGCGGCATCGACGAGGCGCTGCGCGAGGCGACCGGCCTGCCGGTGACGATCGCGGAGGATCCGCTGACCTGTGTGGCGCTGGGAACCGGCCGCGCGCTGGAAGATCCGGTGTACCGCAAGGTGCTGATGACCTCCTGAGCGGCTGGGGTGAGCGGACGTGGCCTGGCCGAATGACAGTTTTGGCGGGCGTGGACGGCGCAGCAGCTTTGCCCGGCGGGACAGCAATCTGGCGCTGATCGGTGCGCTGCTGACCGGCGTGGTCATCGCCTTTGGCCTGCTGCTGCTGCTGATGGAGCGGGTGAACCCGGAAATCGGCGCGCGGCTGCGGGGCGGCGCGCTGGATGTGGTGGCGCCGGTATGGCGGGTGGTGAGCGCGCCGCTGGACGGGCTGAACGCCGCCGCCGGCAACATCGCCGAACATTGGCGCACGGTGGACCGGTTGCGCGATGCCAATGAACGCATTGCCCGCCTGGAGGCGGAGCTTGCGGCGGCGGCGGCGGACCGGACGGAGAAGGCACGGCTGGCGGCGCTGCTGAAGATGCGACGCGAAACCCGCCGGCTGGTGGCAAGCGCCGATGTCTCCGCCGCCGGCGCCGGCGCGGTGGCGCGCACCGCGGTGGTCAGCGCCGGGCTGCGCCAGGGGGTGCGGCCGGGCATGCCGGTGGTGGCGGCGACCGGCCTTGCCGGCCGGGTGATCGACGTGGGCGAGGGCGCGGCACGGATCCTGCTGCTGACCGACGCGGCCTCCCGCGTGCCGGTGAAGGTGGTGCGGACCGGCTGGACGGGGCTGGCGGCGGGGACGGGGAGGACCCTGCTGGAGTTTTCCTTCGACGGACAATCGGCGACCGACCGGCTGATGGTGGGTGACCGGCTGGTGACCAGCGGCGATGGCGGCCTGTTCCCGCCCGACGTGCCGGTGGGGGTGATCGTGGATGTCGGCAGCAACCCGCCGCGGGTGCGCCCGGCGGCCAACCCGAACGGCCTGGGGCAGGTGAGCATCGAGGCACCGTGGCTGGCGCCGCCGAAAGTGGTGGCGGCGGCGCCGGCGGTGGCGGAAACCGATCTCGCTCCGCCCCCGCCAACGCCACCTGCCGTCACGACGCCGATGGCACCGGCTGCCACGGCGACCACGCGATGACCGGCGTGGACAGCCCGGTGCGGCTTTCCGACCGCCTGCCGCGCGCCTTGCCGACCCTCAGCATCGCGCTGGCGGCGCTGCTGATGTCGGCGCCGCTGCCGCTGCCGCTGAGCATCCTGCCCAACCTGCCGCTGCTGCTGCTGATCTGCTGGCTGTGGGTGATGCCGTCGCTGCTGCCGTCCTGGCTGGCCTTCCTGCTGGGGCTGCTGCTGGATGCGGTCACCGGCGCGCCGCTGGGGCTGAATGCCACGCTGTTCGCGCTGGCCGTGGTGGCGGTGCCGCTGTCGGACACGATGATGGACGCGCATTCGCTGCTGCTCGACTGGTTGTTCGCGGCGCTGCTGATCATCGGCTTCCAGCTGCTCAGCTGGGGCCTGCTGGCGCTGGTGAACCGGCCGGTGGCGCCGTTGCTGCTGCTGGCGCAGGCGGGCACCAGCATCCTTGCCTATCCGCTGGCGGTGTGGCTGGTCGAACGGCTGCAACGTCGCCTGATCCGGAGCTGAGGCGATGGCGGGCGACGCCGAGGCGAAGCGTACCTTCACCCGCCGGGCGCTGTTCCTGGGCGGCGTGCAGGTGGCGGCGGGGGTGCTGCTGACCGGGCGCATGGCGTGGCTGGCGCTGGCCGAGAATGAGAAATATGCGCTGGCGTCGGAGGCGAACCGGGTCGACCTGCGGCTGATCCCGCCGCGGCGGGGGTGGATCGTCGATGCTGCCGGGCTGCCGCTGGCCGAGAACCGCCCAGCCTATGGCGTGGAGCTGATCCCGGCGCTGGCGGGGGATATCGAGGCCGCGCTGGCGACCATCGGCGCCATTGTGCCGCTGGCCGCGGAGGATCGGGCGCGCATCAATACCGACATCGCGGCGCGGCCCAAGAGCGTGCCGGTGTCGGTGGCGACGGACATCGGCTGGGAAGCCTATGCCGCGCTGAACCTGCGGCTGGCCGACATGGCAGGGTTGCAGCCGGTGCGCAGCTTCGTGCGATCCTATCCGCAGGGCAGCGCCTTCGGCCATGTGCTGGGCTATGTCGGGCCGCCGACCGCCGAGCAGTTCCGCGAAAGCCGTGACGCGCTGCTGCTGTTCCCGGGCTTTCGCATCGGCAAGGACGGGGTGGAGAAGGCGCTGGAGCCGGTGCTGCGCGGCGAGGCCGGGGCGCGGCGGGTGGAGGTGAACGCGCGGGGGCGCATCATTCGCGACCTGGACACCCGGCCGGACACGCCGGGGAAGGCGGTGCGGCTGACACTTGATCGCGGCCTGCAGGCGCACGCCGCCGCCCGCGTGGGGGATGGCAGCGCCAGCATCGTGGTGATCGACTGCCAGACCGGCGACATCAAATGCCTGTTGTCCAACCCGGCGTTCGATCCCAACGTCTTTTCCAACCGCATCCCGTCGGCATTGTGGAAGGCGTTGCAGGCAAGCGATCACAAGCCGCTGTTGAACAAGAGCCTGCAGGGGCTCTATGTGCCAGGATCCACCTATAAGCCGGTGACGGCGCTGGCGGCGCTGGGCGCGGGTGTGCCGCCAAGCGACAGCGTGGTGTGCAACGGGCGATACCGCATGGGCAGCAACACCTGGCACTGCCACGGCCGGCACGGCGTGGTGGACATGCGGCGGGCGATCGCCAAAAGCTGCAACGTGTATTTCTATACGATGGCGCGGCGGATCGGCAACGACGCGGTGGCGGCGATGGCGCGGACCATGGGGCTGGGGCAGCGGTTCGAGCTGCCGATGCCGAGCCAGCGGCGGGGCACCATTCCTGATGAGGCGTGGAAGCTGCAACGTTTCGGCAAGCCCTGGACGGCGGCGGAAACGCTGAACAGCTGCATCGGGCAGGGCGATGTGCAGGTGAACCCGTTGCAACTGGCGGTGATGACGGCGCGGCTGGCGAGCGGCATGATGGTGCTGCCGCGCCTTCTGGCGGATGCCCCGGCGGTGGCGTTCGAACCGCTGCCGCTGCCCGCCGACCAGCTGGCGGTGGTGCGGCAGGGCATGTTCGATGTGGTGAACGGTCCGGGCGGCACCGCGCGCGCCAGCCGGCTGCGGCTGGCGGACGTGGCGATGGGCGGGAAGACCGGTACGGCACAGGTGCGGCGCATCACGGCGGCGGAGCGGCGGCGCGGGGTGATCCGCAACGAGGCGTTGCCGTGGAAGCTGCGCGACCACGCGCTGTTCATCGGCTTCGCGCCGGCGGATGCGCCGCGCTATGCCATCAGCGTGGTGGCGGAGCATGGCGGCAGCGGCGCCGGCGCCGCGGCACCGCTGGCGCGCGATGTGCTGACCTTCCTATTCGACCGGGAGCGGGCGGAGAAGGACCTCGCCGCAACCATTACGGAGCGGGAGCGCAAGGCCCGGGCCGCCGCGCGCGCGGCGGAGGCGGCGGCCGCCGCAGCGGCGGCAACATCGGCAGCGCCCGATGACGACGAGGATCGCGCGGGAGGGCCGGGCTGATGTTGCTGAATGCGCGCTGGCCGCAACGCATCCTGGCGCTGCCCTGGGGCATCATCCTGCTGATCGTGGCGATCGGCGGGTTCGGGCTGGTGGTGCTCTATTCGGCGGCCGGCGGCAGCATGCGGCCCTGGGCCAGCGCGCAAGGTACGCGTTTTGCCGTGCTGCTGCTGGCGATGCTGATGCTGAGCCAGGTGGACGCGCGGTTGTGGCTGCGTTTCGCCTATCCGATCTACGCCATCGTGCTGGCGGCGCTGGTGGGGGTGGAGGCACTGGGCGCGATCAGCGGCGGCTCGCAGCGCTGGCTCGATCTGGGCTTCATCCGGTTGCAGCCATCCGAGTTCATGAAGCTGGCGATCATCCTGGCACTGGCACGATTCTACCATTACCTGCCGCGCGGCTATGTTGGCCGGCTGGCGGGCATGTGGCCACCGCTGGCGATGATCGCGGTGCCGGCGGCGCTGGTGATGCTGCAACCCGATCTGGGCACCGCGCTGATGATCGTGGCGGGGGGGCTTTCGGTCATGTTCCTGGGCGGGTTGCCGCTGCGCTGGATTTTCGGGCCGGGCGCGGCGTTGGTGGCGGCGCTGCCGGTGGTGTTCAACCTGCTGCACGATTACCAGAAACGGCGCGTGCTGATCTTCCTGGATCCGGAAAGCGATCCGCTGGGCAGCGGATACCATATCACGCAATCGAAAATTGCCATCGGCTCAGGCGGGCTGACGGGGAAGGGTTTTCTGCAGGGCACGCAGAGCCATCTGGAATATCTGCCGGAACAGCATACCGATTTCGTGTTCGCGACGATGGCGGAGGAATGGGGGCTGGTGGGCGGCGCGCTGCTGCTTCTGGCGTTCGGCATCGTGCTGAACTGGGGCCTGCGGGTGGCAATGCGCGCCGAGACGATGTTCGTGCGGCTGGTGGCGGGCGGACTGTCGATGACGCTGTTCTTCTATGTGCTGATCAATGTGGCGATGGTGATGGGTCTGGCGCCGGTGGTGGGCATTCCGTTGCCGCTGGTGAGCTGGGGGGGGAGCGCGATGATGACCGTGCTGATCCTGATGGGCATCCTCTTGGGCATGAACCGGCAGAAACGCGAGCCGCTGGAATGAACGAAGGGGTGGACAGCGCGCCCACCATTCGCTAATGCGCCGCCTCCCGACGGGATGGACGCATAGCTCAGTTGGTAGAGCAGCTGACTCTTAATCAGCGGGTCCTAGGTTCGAGCCCTAGTGCGTCCACCAAATTTTTCAATGTTTTGCGGAAAATCCGCCTGGGCGAATTGTCGCCTTGGTTCTGCACGTAAGCGCTGCGTAATCGACCGCACCCGAAATCATTTTCGATGAGCTTGCATTTATTGGAACGGCAAATCTTTCGATATGATCGCTAGCACTGGGGAGCCGGCTCGCACCGTGATCGTCGGCCTTCGAGACAATTCGCGCTCGACGATCTGCCTGCCCGTGCGGCTGATGCTGTCGGATGCACCGTCGCGGAGGGCGCGGGCGAGGTCGCTTTCATCTCCGGAAGTGCCGGATTGGGCGCCGATGCTGAGAATGGTCGAGATCAATGCGGCTTTCGCCGTGCTGCCCCAGTGGTTGTCGACCTTGTCGCTCAGGCCGGCCTGGCCTGTCGCGTCGGCGGCGGGCGTGCGGCCGAGATCGATGGACCGGCCGTCGGGCAGTAGAAGCCGGGTCCAGGCCAGGAGCAGACGGGTCTGGCCGGCGGCTAGTTCGCTGTCGTAGGTGCCGATCAGGCGGGCCCCTTGCGGTATCACGACATGGGAGCCGGTGAGGCTGTCGCGGACGGGTTCCGTGACCTGTGCAATAACTAAACCGGGGAGATCAGACTGGATGCCGGTGACGAGGGCTGCAGGGATGATGGTTCCCGCACGCAGAGTGTTTTGCGCTTCAGAGGGCGGGGTTGGGGTGGCCGGGCTGTCGAGCAGGACGACCGCCTCCGCTTTCGGGTTCGCCAGTGAACCAGTTTCAGCAGGCTTTGGCACCTCTCCGGTCGAGTCTGCCTGCAGGTCCGGCGCAGTTGCCGGCGCAGCGCTGCTGTTGCCGAAGAAAAGCCCCGAGGTTCTTGCGGCCATACGCGCCTGCTGTTCAGACGTCGGACCGGCCGGACTCGGTGACGCCGACGTGCCGTCGGCCGCATAAGGTCTGCCCGGTATCGGCTCGCCGGCTTCCTGCGACCGGCGCAGTACGGGCTTGCCGAACTCGCCCGGCAAGGGCGGGCCGAGCTTGGGGATGCCTGTGTAGTCGCGGGGGAGCGATGCGACGCCCTCCGCCGGCGTGGCGCGACCGGTCGGGTAGAGTTCGCTCGGTCCGTCCTTGCGATCTGCGGGCTCAAGCGCCAGCAGGAATGCCGCACCAAGGCCGGTCGCTGCGACCCCGCCGGCGATAGCGAGCGCCTTGCGCGACAGGCGCATGACCTTCGGTGGGTCCGCACGCAGGCGCAATTCGCGGGCGATCTCGGCCTCGCTGCGCCGGGGTTGCTGGAACTCCGGCTCAGGTGTGTCGTCGGTCCAGTCGTTGCGGGTCATCGGGGCTGCTCGCGCACGATCCGCACGCGCTGCTGCTTCTTGCCGCCGAGGCGGAGTTCGGCGGTGTCGAACAGGCGGTCAACGATCATGTGGCTGCCACGCACGCGGTAGTTGACCAGCTCGGCGGTCTTGCCATTGGCGCCGATCACGAACAGCGGCGGCATCTCGCCCTGTGCGATGCCGGCCGGGAATGCGATGAAGGCTTGCGTGCCGTCG
The DNA here is from genome assembly GCF_014117445.1 of Sandaracinobacteroides saxicola. Classification (NCBI taxonomy): domain Bacteria; kingdom Pseudomonadati; phylum Pseudomonadota; class Alphaproteobacteria; order Sphingomonadales; family Sphingosinicellaceae; genus Sandaracinobacteroides; species Sandaracinobacteroides saxicola. The sequence continues at coordinate 2,790,323 of NZ_CP059851.1, forward strand.
TCGAACGCCAGCAGCGGGCGCCAGGGTGCCTTGCCATCGATGCGGTAGCCGAAGTTCAGCCGCTCGATGTCGAGGCCTGCTGCCACAGGCGCGGTTGCAGCATCGCGTTCAGAGTTTCGGGCAAGTGCGATGAGCGCGTCCTGCGGATAGGTCCAGGCGACCGAAGCCATATACGTGGACGACATCGCGCGGAGCTCGATGTGGTAGGTCCGGCGGTCGGTGTTGATGAGGAGGTTGGTGGCAAGATCGGGGCGTGTCGGTTTGACGAGGATGTGGACGCGAAGGGTCGGTCCGCTGCCGCTGATTGTGTCGCCGATGATCCAGCGCGCGGTGTCGCCCGCGGCGACCGGGCCGGGGCCGACAAGCCGTTCACCCGGTTCAAGCGCGATGTCTGTCACCTGTCCGGGGGCTGTGTAGACCTGATAGAGCGAGCCTTCGGCATAGGCGAACCGTTGGATGGCATTGATGTAGCCGGCGCGATCCGGCTGGACGCGGGCCGCTGCGTTGGCGACAGCCACATTGCGGGCAGGCTCAGCGTGAACCGCGCTGCCGGTTGCCAGCATGAGAACGAGCAGCAGACCTTGCGGGGGGTTTTGGAGGGGGGTCATTGGCGCATCTCCCGCGACCAGTTGATGGCGTGGACGAAGATGCCGAGCGGGTTTTTCCGGAGCGCTTCGGCGGTGGTCGGCGGCTGCACCACGACCGTCAGAATCGCGGTCCAGCTCTCGGCCCCGGCGAGCTGGCCTTCCGCATAGCGCCGCTCGGACCAGGCAACACGGAAGCTGTCGGGCGAGGCACGGATGACGCTCGAGACATCGACCGCAATCTGTTCCTTCCCCACCCTCGAGAACGGATCGTTGACCCGGGCATAGTCGTTGAGCGCAATGGCGCCGCGATCGGTGGTGAAGTCATAGGCGCCGAGCCAGTCCTGGCGCAGCACGATGGGATCGACCGGCACGGAGCGAACCTGCTCGATAAACCGGGCCAGATGCCAGGCGATTTCCGGGTCGCTGGCGCGATGCCCTTGTTCGGCCGGGCCGACGGCAACGGCGCGTCCCGAACGATCGACCTCGACGATCCAGGGCACCACCGTGCCGCGTGTGCCTTGCCACACGAGCGCGGCCGAGAGGCCAGCAACAAGCGCAAGCTGGCCCAGCGCCATCAGGCGCCAGTTGCGCGCTTGCACACGGGCGGAGCCGATGCGGTCGTCCCAAGCTTGACCGGCGCGCTGGTAGGGTGTTTCCGGTTCGGGTGTCGTGCCGTAGCGGACGGACGGTCGCTTCCACATGATCCTACTCCGAGACCTTGACGGATGATCCGGTGCCGCCGCCGTCGCCGGCTTTCAGGGCGTGGGCTGCAAGCCCGATTCCGTGACCCATGGACTGGCTGCGGCGCATGCGTCGGGCCCAGTCGGGAACCCCAGATACGCCGGTCGCACTGCCGCCTCCCGATCCACCACCTGCGGGAGCCAACTGCTGGCGCAGTGCCGCTGCCGCCTGCCGGAGCGGGCTTGTCGCGCCAGTTGGTGCGGCGCTTCCGCCCGACATGCCGCCTGAAGCTGGCGCCGGGGCGCGGGTGCCGCCCATCGCCGCGCCAGCAGCATAGGCGCCGCCGCGCGCTACGCCGCCGACAGCGGCCGCGCCCATGCGCGCCGCTCCCATCCCGGCAAGTGCCGCGCCTCCGACTGCAAGCCCGGTACCGACGGCCGCGCCGGCACCCAGTTGCGGGCCGCCTGCAACGATGCCGTTGGCAATGCCCGGGCCGAAGATGCCAAGCGCCAGCAGGGATAGCGACGCCAGCACGACGGCCGAGGCCTCGTCGATTGTCGGCACCGGCCCGGCAAACGCACCGGTGAACTCGCTGAACAGCGTCGAGCCGATACCGACGATGACCGCCAGCACCAGCACCTTGATCCCCGACGAGATGACATTGCCCAGCACCCGCTCGGCCATGAAGGCGGTCTTGCCGAACAGGCCGAACGGCACGAGCACGAACCCGGCGAGCGTCGTCAGTTTGAACTCGATCAGCGCCACGAACAGCTGGATGGCCAGCACGAAGAACGACAGCAGGATCACCGCCCACGCGGTCAGCAGGATGGCGATCTGGGCGAAGTTGTCGAAGAAGGAGGCGAAGCCCATCAGCTCGCCGACCGCGTCGAGGATGGGACGCCCGGCCTCCAGCCCGACCTCCGCGATCCGGCCCGGCCGCAGGAAGTCCGCCATCGCCATCGGCGTGCCGGACGCCATCAGCCCGAGCCCGGCGAAGCTCTCGAACACGATCCTCGCCAGCATGTTCCAGTTGCCGATGACATAGGCGAACACGCCGACGAAAAGCGTCTTCTTGACCAGCCGGGCAATGATGTCCTCATCGGCCCCCCAGACCCAGAACAGGGCTGCGAGCGTGACATCGATGACGATGAGCGTCGCCGCGAGCCACGCGACCTCGCCCCCCACCAGCCCGAACCCGCTGTCGATGTAGCGGGTGAAGGTGTCGAGGAACCGGTCGATGACGCCGACGTCTTCCATGATCAGTTGCGGAACATCGTGACCGTAGTCGGGACATAGCCGGAGCCGGGTTTCAGGAACCGGCGGTTCTGCTCTCGCGCCTGATCCTGCGCTGCTACCCGTTGGGCCTCTGCCAGCGCCTGCGCGCGGCCCAATGCCGTCATGGTCGCGGTGAGATCTGCGAGTTGTTGCGCCTGCAGGGCGAGAAGCTGATTGCCGGACTGGGAGGCCTGCAGCGCACCGATCGCGCCCTGGCTGCGGTTGACCAGCTTTTCGATCTCGGCGCGGTAGGTCGCAAGATTGTCGACCACGCCCGCCTGCACCTTCAGGGCATCCTCAAGCGATGCGAGCGAGGTACGCCAGCGGTCGCGGGCGTTGGAGACCAGCAGTGCATCCGGGTCGGTCGGCCGCGCTTCGGCGTAGCGGCCGCGGAAGGCGGCATCGACCTCGGCAACGTCATACGCGAGCTCGCGGGCGTCGGCGAGCAGGGTGCGGGTGTGCTCCACCGAACGTAGCAGCGGGGCGAGCGAGCTGTAAGGGAGCGAGGTCAGGTTGCGCGCCTCGTTCAGTAGCGACTTCGCCTCGTTCGTCAGGCTGCGGATCTGGTTGTTGATCTGGTTGAGCGCGCGCGCCGCCTGAAGGACGTTCTGGGCATAGTTGGTGGGGTCGTAGACGACGATGGCGCCAGCAGGCGCGAGCGGCACGAGGATCATGGCCGCCACAGCGGCAATAAGGGTGGATTTGCGCAAAGTCATAGCGGAAGCTCCAGGTTGGCGGGACGGGGGTCGGGGAGAAGCTCTGCGGCCCAGCCAAGGCTTCGATGCAGGAGCCAGGCTGCTGCAAAGGCTGACGCACCGTGACGCCCAAGGATGCGGTCGATCGCGGCCTGGTCGGCCTTCGACGAGGCGGCGGTGAACGCGAGCGCGATTTCACCCAGCCCCAGCTCGAACAGCCGGTTGCCGAGGCGGCTTTGGCAGTAATAGTCGCGCTTGGGCGCCGCTCGGGCGAGGATTTCGATCTGGCGGTCGTTGAGCCCGAACCCGGCGTAGACCGCCGCGATCGAAGGTTCCTGCGCCCGCTCGTTCGGCAGGAAGATGCGTGTGGGGCAGCTTTCGATGATGGCGGGCGCGATCGCCGAACCCTGGATGTCTGCTAGGCTCTGGGTCGCGAAGACGACGCTGGCGTTCTTCTTGCGCAGCGTCTTCAGCCACTCGCGCAGCTGCCGGCCAAAGCTGGCGTCATCCAGCGCCAGCCAGCCTTCGTCGATGAGGATGAGGGTCGGCGCACCGGCCAACCGATCACCGATACGGTGAAACAGATAGCCGAGGACAGCGGGCGCGGCGGCCGTTCCGATCAGGCCTTCGGTCTCGAACACCTGGATCGACGCCGATCCCACTTCCTCCTGGTCGCCATCGAGCAATCGGCCCCACGGGCCTGCCAGCGTGTAAGCATGAAGCGCCTGCTTCAACATCGAGGACTGGAGCAACACGGTCAGGCCTGTGAGCGTGCGCTCCTCGACCGGCGCTGTGCCGAGCGACGCCAGCGCGGACCAGAGAAGGTCCTTGATGCCCGGGTCGACTGCGAGGCCCTCCCGCGCAAGGATGGCGGCGAGCCATTCGGCGGCCCATGCGCGCTCGCCCGCCTCGTCGCAGCGCGCCAGCGGCTGCAGGGTCGGGCCACTTTCTGCGTCTCGACCCAGGCCCTCGCCGAGATTGTGCCAGTCGCCGCCTGTCGCCAGCGTTGCCGCGCGGATGCTGCCGCCGAAGTCGAACGCGAAGACCTGTGCGCCCGCATAGCGGCGGAACTGCAACGCCATGAAGGCGAGCAGCACGCTCTTCCCGGCGCCCGTGGGGCCAACAACCAACGTGTGGCCCACGTCGCCCACATGGGTGCTGAACCGGAACGGCGTCGAGCCGTCGGTGCGGGCGTGGAACAGCGGGGGGCCGTCCAGATGGGCGTTGCGCTCGGGACCTGCCCAGACCGCCGACAGCGGCACCATGTGCGCGAGGTTCAGGGTCGAGATCGGTGGCTGCCGGACATTGGCATAGGCCTGGCCGGGAAGGGAGCCGAGCCACGCTTCGACGGCGTTCAGGGTTTCCGGAACGCAGGTGACGTCCCGGCCCTGGATGACCTTCTCGACCGCTTGCAGCCGCGCGTCTGCCGCGCGCGGGTCCGGATCGGACACGACGACGCTGGTGGTCACATAGGCCCATCCGGCGGCATCTGCGCCGAGCACCTGCAGGGCTTCGTCCGCGTCCGCTGCCTTGTTCGAGGCATCATTGTCGAGAAGCGCCGAGGCTTCGTTCGTCAGCACCTCCTTCAGGATCGCCGCGACCGACTTGCGTTTGGCGAACCATTGGCGCCGGATCCGGGCCAGCAGCTTCGCTGCATCATTTTTGTCGAGCATCAGCGCACGGGTGGACCAGCGGTAGGCGAAGCCCAGCCGGTTGAGTTCGTCGAGGATGCCTGGTTGCGTCGCATTGGGTAGGCCAATGATGGTCAGCACCCGCAGATGATGAACGCCGAGCATGGGAGACAGCCCGCCCGTCAGCGGCTCGTCGGCAAGCAGCGCATCAAGGTGCATGGGCGTTTCGGGAACGCCCACACGCTGGCGGCGGGTGGAGATGGTGGCGTGGAGATATGTCAGACTGTCCGCGTCGCTCAGCCAGCCGACCTCGGGCAGGAAGCCGTCCAGCAGGTCGAGAACGCGGTCGGTGCGGCTGATGAAGTCGGTGAGATGCTCCCGCCATCCCCCGCCCGATTTTGCCTGCCCTTCGTAAATCCAGCGTTCCGCCCGCGCGTTGCCGTCGGCCGGCGGCAGCCAGGCGAGGGTCAGATAGTAACGACTCTCGAAGTGTGCGCCCTCCTGTTCAAACTGGGCGCGACGTTCTTCGTCCACCAGGGCTGATACCGGGTCGGGAAAGCTGCTCTGCGGATAGGTGGCGGACGGTCGACGCTGCGCTTCGACGAACACTGCCCATCCCGAACCGAGCCGCCGCAGTGCTGCGTTCAGCCGCGCGGTGACCGACACGAGCTCGGCCGGCGTTGCGGAGTCGAGATCCGGCCCCCGGAGCCCGGCAGTTCGCTGGAAGGAGCCGTCCTTGTTGAGGACGACACCGTCAGCCACCAGCGCCGCCCAAGGCAGGAAGTCGGCCAGCAGCTGCGGTTTCTGGCGGTATTCGCGCAGGCTCATCATGTCAGAGGCCCAGCCGCGCGGGAAGACGCAGGTGGCGGCGCACGACATCCACGAACTGCGGATCGCGTCGCGCCGCCCACACGGCAAGCATATGTCCGAGCGCCCACACGCCCAACCCCACAAGCCAGAGCCGCAGACCGAGCCCGAGAGCGGCCGCCAGCGTGCCGTTGACGATGGCTAAGCTGCGCGGCGCGCCGGCGAGCAGGATCGGCTCGATCAGCGCCCCGTGCACGGGGACGATGAAGCCGGGCGTCTCCATCAGACGAGCGCACCGCCGCCGAAGCTGAAGAAGCTGAGGAAGAAGGAACTGGCCGCGAACGCGATGCTGAGGCCGAACACAATCTGGATCAGCTTGCGAGAACCGCCGGAGGTGTCGCCGAAGGCCAGCGTCAGGCCGGTGATGATGATAATGATCACGGCGATGATCTTGGCGACCGGCCCTTCGATGGATTCGAGGATTGCCTGTAGGGGTGCCTCCCACGGCATCGAGGAACCGGCGGCATGGGCGGGCGCTGCCATGAACACCGCCGTAGCCAAGCCGGCGCTGGCAACGCGGACGCGCATTCGCGAGAATTGGGTCATTCGCTGTCTCCTGCTGGGGTGAGCCGGTAGTCGCCGCTGCTGTCGAGGGGGAGGACGTGGGCGAGTTCCACGAGCCGTCGCGCGCCGCCACGACCCGCCAGCACAGCAATAAGGTCGATCGTATCGGCGATGAGCGAACGGGGCGGCAGCGGCACTGCTTCCTGGATCAGTTGTTCGAGGCGGCGGAGTGCACCGATGGCCGACCCCGCGTGGATGGTGCCGATGCCACCCGGATGTCCGGTTCCCCAGGCCTTGATGAGGTCGAGGGCTTCGGCTCCCCGGACCTCACCGATCGGAATGCGGTCCGGTCGCAGGCGCAAGGCAGAGCGGACAAGGTCGGAAAGCGTTGCGACCCCGTCCTTGGTGCGCAGCGAGACAAGGTTGGGGGTGAGGCATTGAAGCTCACGGGTGTCCTCGATGAGCACGACCCGATCCGACGATTTGGCAACTTCAGCCAGCAGGGCATTGGCCAACGTCGTCTTGCCGGTCGATGTGCCGCCCGCGACAAGGATGTTGCGGCGGCCTTCGACGGCCGTGCGCAGCTGCGCTGCCTCTCGCGCCGACATCACCCCGGCTTGAGCATAGTCATCCAGCGTGAAAACCGCGACGGCTGCTTTGCGGATTGCAAAGCAGGGCGCTGTTGCGACTGGTGGCAGCAGGCCTTCGAAACGCTCTCCTGTGCCTGGCAGCTCAGCAGAAACGCGCGGCGAACCGGCATGGACTTCGGAGCCGACATGGTGCGCAACCAGCCGGATGATGCGCTCGCCATCGCTCGGCGAAAGCTGGATGCCTGTGTCAGCCAGCCCGGAACCGAGCCGATCCACCCAAAGCCGTCCGTCCGGGTTGAGCATGATCTCGACGACATCGGGTTCGGCAAGCGTTTGCATGATCCACGGCCCGAGCGCCGTGCGCAGCATGCGGGCGCCACGGGTCTCAAAGGATTGGGCAACGGACAAGGGCTGCATGGCGATCCCCGAAAAGTCGGTTCGGGGATGATTAGAGAAACCACCTGGCCCAGCCGATCAACAAGGAAAACCGGGTTAGAAACCGTAGCGTAGAAAGACAGGCGGAAGGGGTGGTCTGTGACACTTTGTTTCCAGATTGGGCTGTGTCCAAACAGCCATTCGAGCACGTGACGCAAGTTTTGTCGGTGCCCGATGTTCCTACGTCCGAACGTATGAGGCCACGACAATCGCGGCACTGAGATGAAGATTATCAACGTTTAGGAAAAAACCGTCGCCCTTCCGGCGCTTACAAATTTACAATCTACATCATATGCCGCCGAAAGGTATATAACGAACAAGCCGATCTAATGTTTTGGCGGAATGATAGCTATAAGCAGCCATCAAAGAATCTCATCGCTCTTTTTTCGATTCTTATTGCAACGTTCAAACGCATGTGTTGCTATGGCTGTGGGGTCGCACAGATTCGGGGAATTTGGTGCGCATGGATTTCTCTATCGCGGGCGCTGTGTCGCTCAGCAGCTTGATTCTATTTGCCATTGCCGCTCATGCAGGCGAAACAACGACCTTCACCTACGACGCGTTGGGCAGACTTGTTTCCACCAGCAGTAGTGGAACGGTGAACAACGGCTTGTCCAACACAATAGCTTACGACCCCGCTGGAAACCGGTCGTCCTATGGAACTTCGGGAGCGCCGGGTGGCACGCAGCCGCCTCCACCACCTCCGGCTAACCAACCGCCCGTAGCGAATCCTGATTCAATCACATCGCCAAAGTGCGTAACGCGATTCGTGAATGTCGTGGCAAACGATACGGATCCAGAAGGGAACTACCCGCTAGGATTGGTATCTGTAAACCAACCACGGGCTTGGGTTGAGAGCGGCACGACGGTTGGGATGTTCACGCCCGACGTTAATGGAGGTTATGCGATCACATACACCGTTGCAGACTCGCTGGGTGCAACCTCCACGGGAACGCTTTCGGTCAACGTCACGGGGTCACAGCAATGCAATTGAGACTGTGCTCGTGGCTGCGCGAGCTGCCTGTTGGCGTCAGCGCTGCGTCTTCTGCTAGCGCTCTTGACGCTCGCTATATTGCCTCGCGGGTGGGGCAGCAGCTGAGGTGGCTTGTTGTCGGTTTCGTCGCCTTGTGCGCAACGGGGCTGGTTTTAAGTTCAGTGGCAATGACGCAGGCGATAAAGCCGCTCGACGTTGAACAGGACGCGAATGGCGTCGATGTCTTCACAGGACAAATTGAAACCCCCCTTCCAACGCTTTCAATTCCTGCCGCTCCCAACCTGCGTCTGCAAAGGGTTCAGGATTTACAACCCATACTCAATGGGAATATGGCATTTCCGCCTCCTGGGCAAATTGGTGAGGTAAGAACTTCTTATAGTGTAAATACAGGGGGCATTTCGTCTAATAGTTTTAGCTGTGTTCAAGAAAGTGATTGCAAGGCAAAAAAACAAGATGGATCGAGTCTGCAGGGATATTCAGGCCAGAGTTTAGATTATTATGAAGGAGGCACCGGTAGGCGAATTCAGTATGATGTTCGATTGGGTCCGCAAGGCACAATAATTCCTGGAACCGATTTTTCCTATTATCCTTCTTCTATTCAATTTCCTAGCGGCGAGATTATCGGTTTTTTCTACGATAGCTACTCGCTGCCAGACGGTCGTATATATTACAGGCCGGCGAAGGTGCAAAGCAGCACGGGGTATACATTATCACTATCTTATGTTGGACAGACAGGCGGTCAAGCAAGTTGGTATTTTCTTGCGCAGGCGACAATCTTTCAGACGAGCAATCCGTCTGTCCCGCTCGCGCGATTCACATATTCCGGCGATACGATTACCGATCTCGGCGGACGCCAATGGATTTGCGCAGGTTGCCGCAACGCCGTAAACGAGCAAAGCATGGTATCCACAACCTCGCTGCGTTTGCCGGGCGAGGCGTCGGAGACACTTTCCGTTGCCGCGCAAAGCCCAGGGTTCACTCGGGTTGAGACTATAACGCGTGATGGTGTGTCTTCGACTTATTCCTATGTTCTCGGCAATTCAGGGGCATCACCCATCTCCAAAGTGACGGTGACCGGGCCGCTGGGCTTTTCGCGCGTGGTCAACATCTACGCAACGAACATGCTCAGGCCCAGGATAACGTCCACGGTCGACTCGCTCGGCCGCACTACGACCTACAGCTATGACACTGGCGTCAAGTTGCTGAAAATCGCCTATCCTGAAGGCAATTCGGTCAATGTCGTCTATGGACTGCACAGCAATATCGTCGAACGCAGGCTGATTGCCAAGGCAGGATCGGGGCTTCCCGACATCGTGGAAACCGCGAATTATACGTCCGATCCCTATTGCTATGGGGTGATATGCTCCCGGCCGAACTGGACGGTCGATGCGCTCGGGAGACAGACGGATTATACGTGGGATCAAGTGACCGGCGATCTGCTGGTGAAGCTGGAACCGGCCGATGCCAATGGGCAGCGCCGCAAGACGATCAGCCAGTATTCGCTTGGCCGGCTGACGCGCGAACGGGTTTGCCTGACCAATGCCGCCGGCGCGGAACTCACCTGCGGCACATCCGCCGAACAGGTGCGCGAATTCACCTATCAGGGGCTTACCCCGTTGCAACTGACGGCGACGCAGACGGACGGCGCGGCGACGCAGGCCCTGACCACGACCTTCACCTATGACGCGGCCGGACGTCGGCTGTCCGCCGATGGGCCGCTGCCGGGCACCAATGACGCGACCTATTATCGGTATGACGTTCATGGCCGCCGAACCTGGGAAATCGGGCCGCTCGGCGTGAACGGCGTGCGCGCGGCCAAACGGTTCACCTATCGCGACTCGGATGACAAGGTGGTGCTCACCGAGGAAGGCACGGTACCGGACGCCGGCAGCACGGCGTTGACCATCCTGACCCGCGCCGAAGTCTCCTATGACAGTCGCCGCAATCCAGAGCGCGAGGCCGTGGTCGCGTCCGGGACGACCCACAGCCTGACGCAGCGGACGTTCGACACGCGCAACCGGCTGGAATGCGAAGCCCGGCGCATGAACCCGGCGGCGTTCACCGCGCTGCCGGCGAGCGCCTGTACCCTGGGCACGCAGGGCAGTTTCGGCGCCGATCGCATCACCCGCAACGTCTATGACGCGGCCGGGCAACTGCTTCAGGAACAGCGCGCCTATGGCACGCCGCTCCAACAGAATTATGCCAGCTACAGCTATACGCTGAACGGCAAGCGCGCGAGCGTGACCGACGCAAACGGCAATCGCGCGGCGCTGCGTTACGATGGGTTCGACCGGCAGAACCGATGGGTGTTTCCCTCGCCCACCACCGTTGGTCAGGTGAACGAGGCCGACTATGAAGCCTATGGCTATGACGCCGCCGGCAACCGGACCTCGTTGCGCAAACGCGATGGCACCACCCTGACCTACGCCTATGATGCGCTGAACCGGGTAACGTTGAAGAGTGTTCCGACCTCGGCGACCGGCGCGCCGGGCTATGCGGTTTACTATGGCTATGACGTCGGCAACCGGCAGACGTTCGCGCGCTTCGGGTCAACTTCTGGTGCGGGTATTTCCAGCACTTATGACACGCTGGGGCGGTTGACCAGCACGACCAGTACGATGGGCGGGTTCACGCGGACCCTGCAATATCAGTTGGACGTGGGCAGTCGGCGGACGCGGCTGACCTTTCCGGACGGCAATTTCTTCAGCTATGATTATGACGCCGCCGGTCGTCTGACGGCTATCCGGGAAAATGGCGGGGCTGCGACCGCTTCGTTCAGCTATGACGGCTTTGGCCGCCGTTCAGCAACCGCGGTTCCCAGCGCCGCGACCAGCTTCAGCTATGATCCGGTGTCGCGCCTGTCTGGTCTTTCGCACGATTTGGCCGGCACGGCGTGGGATCACAGCCTTGGGTTCGCTTACAACCCCGCCTCTCAGATCGTCACGCGCACGGCCTCGAACGATGCCTACGCCTCGACTGCGGCGGTGAATGTGAGCCGTGCTTACACGGTGAACGGCCTCAACCAATATACCGCTGCGGGTCCTGCGGTTTTCCTGTATGATGCGAACGGCAATCTGCGCTCGGATGGATCGACGACCATGGTCTATGATGCCGAGAACCGTCTGGTGAGTGCGAGCGGCGCGCGGGTTGCGGCGCTGTCCTATGACCCGCTGGGCCGGCTGTTCCAGACGAGCGGTGGGGCGCCGGGGACGACGCAGTTCCTGTATGACGGCGATGAGCTGGTGGCGGAGTATGATGCGGCGGGTAGCTTGCAGCGGCGCTATGTGCATGGGGTGAATGTGGATGATCCGCTGCTGTGGTATGAGGGGGCGACCTTGGGCACCCGCCGCAGCCTGTTTGCCGATCATCAGGGGTCGATCATCGGCGTTGCGGACAGTGCCGGCGCTTCGGTTGGGATCAACGGCTATGATGCCTGGGGTCTGCCGAACCCGAACAACATCGGCCGGTTCCAGTATACCGGTCAGGCGTGGCTGCCCGAGCTGGGGATGTATCACTACAAGGCGCGGATCTACTCGGCGACGCTGGGACGGTTCCTGCAGACCGACCCGGTGGGCTACGACGACCAGGTCAACCTCTATGCCTATGTGGGGAACGATCCGGTCAATAAGACCGATCCTACGGGGATGACGGAATGCCCAGGCTCTCGAGTGTGTATGGGTCAAGAGCGCAAGGAAATGAGAGAACGGCAACGCGAAGGAGCTGCGAAAAGTCAACTTATGGGAACACTTTCGCAGGCTCGTTCGGGACAGACTGCCGTTACAGCAGTAGCTATGGCCGCAGCTTCTCGTGGGTTAGCAGGGTCCGCGGCTCAATCGGCTGCCGACTCGATCAAAGGCATGGGCAAGACTATGGGCATTGCAGGAACCGCCCTGGCCGTTGGCAGTGAGACGATGCGTGTGAAGGATGAAATTTCCAATGGAAAGGACGCTAGCTCTGCCGTAGTTGGCGCGGCTGGTCGTACCGCCACCACCGGAGCTGTGGCGCTTGCGGGAGCGAAAGCTGGGGGAGCGTTAGGTCTCGCCATTGCTGGGCCGCCTGGTGGCGCGGCGGGAGCAGTTGTTGGCGCTGCTGCTGCCGGATACGCATCGGACAAAACTGGCGCGACTGATAGCGGGGGGCGTGCGGCGGAAAGAGCATTTCAATGGGTTAAGGATAATCCTCCCGACTATTTTCCTAGCATGAATCTTATGGGGCCGCCATGACTAATATAATATCAATTGGTCACGCAAATCGTAAATTGTTGCCCACTGTCATATTGTCTATCATATTGTTTTTTGTATTGCCTTTTTCATTTATGGGCGATCCATACCAAATGATCAATTCCATACTGCATGGAGATCGAATGTGGGCGTTAATTCTCATCGTGCTAATCGGTCAAGTTTATTTCTTTATTGTTGGATCGCCTCTTGTGTATTCAATATTTAACAGATGTATCATTATATACTATAAGAACAATAATATTGTATTTGGTTATCCAAAATATTTATCTTGTTCAGTAGATGACGTTATTGATATTCATGTTCGATCTTGGAAAGGTTTCCTATCAACAGGATCATACGGCGTACTAGTTCTTAAGAATGGGACGGAACATTTTATTCCCATTTTGCTCATAAGGGAATCGGCGGACGAGATGATGGACAAAATCAGAAATCTAAAATCAAGGGCATAAATGATTCGATTTTTGACAATAAAGACGCATAAGTTGTTTTGCTTTTTGACCACCACCCTCAATCAATATACCGCTGCGGGTCCGGCGGTTTTCCTGTATGATGCGCATAGCAATCTGCGCTCGGATGGATCAACGACGATGGTCAAGACGCAAGAGAACCGGCTGGAGAGCGCGAGCGGTACGCATACAGCGGCGCTGGCCCGAAGCCGGCTTTGACACCGGTCTATGACCGGCTGGGTCACTCACCCCTTAATCGCGCGCGTCATCGCGGCGGCGGCACCGAGGCGCCAGCGTAGGGATCGGCTGAGGGCGTGTCTGGACGCCGCGGCAACTTGTCAGGGATCGTCACACCCGCCGATACCGGGACAGGCGCCGGCGGCACAGCATCGCCACCCGCGGCCTCCCGCAATCCGCGGGCCAGTTGCGGCGCGCCGAACAACAGCACACAGCCCAGCAGAACCTGGCCGGCTCGCCGCACCGACACATGCCCGCCCAGCATCGCCAACCCCACCAGCGCGATGGAGATGGTGCCGAGCGCAACTGCGAACGGCCCGGTCAGCAGCGCCTCGATCCAGCGCGCGTCCGCCAGCAGCACGCTGGCGGCAGGCGGGTCTGTGAGGCGCTGCGTCATGCGGAAAACGGCCGGTCGGGGGAGCCGCGCGTCGCTGCCCCCGCGTCGCGGTTGAACGACAGCTCGCTGACATATCGATTCCCGCCATGCCGCGCCAGGTGAACGTACACATCAATACTGGCACGCACATAGTCGGCGACATCGGCGCGGCTCAGCCGGCTGCCGCTTTCCAGCACCAGCAGCGCCAACTGCTCGACCGCGCGGGCGGGGCTGTCAGCATGAATGGTGGTCATCGATCCCTGGTGCCCGGTGTTGACCGCGCGCAGGAAGGTGAAGGCTTCCGGCCCGCGCAATTCGCCCAGGATGATGCGGTCAGGGCGCATGCGCAGCGCCGCGGTCAACAGGTCGTTCATGTCGATCCGTGCCTCCCCCATCCCGCCGCGCGAAGCGAGGAGACCGACGGCATTGGCATGGGTCAAGGCGATCTCGGGCGTGTCCTCGATCAGGATCAGCCGCTCGTCAGCGTCGACCTCCCGCAGCAAGGCGTTCAGAAACGTCGTCTTGCCCGTTGAGGTCCCACCGGAGATCAGGACGTTCAACCGGCGGCTGACCGCATCCTTCAACTGCTGCGCCTGGTTCCCACCGGCGGCATATCCCGGGCCGCTCGACAAGCCTGCCCGTGAAGGCAAAAACCAACTTTGCGATTGATAGTCGTCGATCCCGACCTCGCGCGCCTGATGCTTGCGGATCGCGATCGCCATGTCGCCACGTGTCGCGGAGGGTGCAACGAACTGTGCACGCGCTCCATCGGGAAGCATTGCGGACAGCAGCGGTTGTGCGCGGCTGATCCCCTGTCCGGTCAAGGCAGCGACCTGTTCGGACATGCGGGCCAGCAGTGCAGCCGTCAGCGATGGCATGTCATGGCGTTCGACCTTGCCGCCCAGCGTTTCGGTCCACAGTTCGCCGGGGCGGTTGATGTAGAGGTCGGTTATATCGCCGCGTGCCAGATAGGGATCGAGCGGTGCGAGGGCCTGCGCAAGATAGATGCCCACGCCTTTGGACTGAGTGTTCACTGGGCGGCCGCCTCTACCGCGGTGAAATCGAGATCACGCACGACAAACACGGCGATGCTCGTTCCTTGCCGGACATGCAGTGTCGGCTTGGGCGGCGGACCAACCAGGCTGGACGTCACCGACTGTGTCGCCGGCAGTGCCACGACGACTGCGCCATCCGACAGAGCGCGCGCGGCGGCGAAGCTGCCGAAGTCCAGTGTCGATTGCAGCAGGGCGCCCCCGAAACGCTCCAGAAAATGCGTGTCGACACGACCGCCGATACCGGCGCGGCCCAGCGGGTCCGACGCGGGAGAGTCAAGGTCGATGGTGGCGCCATCCGGGCGGACCAGGCGCACCCATTGCACGTTGGCGCGCTTCTGACCGGGGGCGAGTTCGCCGCGATAGACGCCAAACAATCGGCTGCCGCGCGGGATGAGCACCCGATTGCCCAGCAGATTCTTGACGTCCATTGACACGAGCGCCCGTGCCTGACCGGGCTGTGTGGAGTCCAGCGCGGTTTCCAGTACGGCCTTGATCAATGTTCCCTGCGGGATGACCGTTGCCTTGTCTGTGGTGCGCCCCGTGCGTGCGCGAGCAACCGTGGAGCTGGATATGGGTGACGACGCGCCGGCAGGCTGCACGGCTGCTGCCGATGGAGCCGCGGATGACGCTTCTCCAGCATCAAAGACGATGGCAGGGCTGGCCTTCGGTTGCTCTGGCGGCAGCGTTCTTTGCGGCGTTGTTGGAATTTGTGGGGGTACGACAGGGATCGGGGTGAGTATAGCTGGTGGCGTGACAGGTGGGGTCATCGAGGGAGCAGCAATAGGCCCAGTTGGAGGTGGTTGGGGTGGAACTGCGATCAGGTCTGGTGGGAGAGACAAGGGCGGGATTGTCTCGGAAGAGGAGATCGGCAGGTCTTCATCGGGCACTGCCGCAGCTGGGGTCTGGAGCTTCTGTCGTTCTGCGCCTAGGGTCGCGAACACGACCAGGCCGAGCAACAGGACGACAGCCAGACCGATCCACAATGGCCGGTTTCCAGCATTGCGACCCACCAACGGTCGGATGTCCTGACTATTGAGATCTGGCCTTGCCGCGGGCATTCGTCAGCGCCTTTCGGCGGGCCGATCGACCCTTTGCGCAGTGGCACGCTGGCCATCGAGCCGAAAAATGATCGTTTTGGGGTGGCCCTCCACGATGAAGCGATCATTCTGCATTTCGCCGTTCACCAGTGCCTCGGTACCGTCATCGGTGACCTGGAAAACTGCAGGCAATGGCACGGCCTTGTCCCAGCTGATTGCGGTGTTTTCGCCGATCTGCTCGATCCGCGCGGGACGGATCGTGCGACTGCCGCGAATACGATAGGTGAAGGACACGGTCGGCGAACTTTTGTCCGATGCGCCAACATTTGCCGGAAGGGGGTAGACGAAGCGCACGGCATAGGCCGGCATGACGAGGCCTCCGCCGGCGCGGAGCCTCATGAGATATGTTCGGGCATCGGTGACAACCGTGAGATTACTTTCCGCTCCCGAAAGCGCCTTGATGAAAATAGCGTCCGCCCGCTTCGTCGGTGTGACCGCCCAAGCGGCACTGTCACCGAGCGCAATAGTCTCTACCCGTTCGCTGCTGCTGAAGCTCACCATGACGGCGGTTCCGGCCGTCAGTTCGAGTTCCACAACCTGATTCGGTTCGAAGCTGACGATTTGCACTCTGGGATCGCCGGGACCCGGTACTGGTCGGGTTTGTGCGCAGGCACCCGCCGCGACACAGAGAGCCGTAAACAGGATTGCCTCACGCATCATCGTTGAACAGTGTTCGAAACGGGCGGGGGCAAAGGTGTAGTCGAAGAGGAGGAGGGCGCGACCACACCCGTATTTGCATTGGCGCCCGGCGTGGACTGGCGCTCTCCGTCCGCAGCGGATTGCGACGGCGTCTCGGCATTGCGGCGGTAGCTTGTCACTTGAAAACCCAACGGATTGATGAAACGGTCTTCAACAGTCATCGGGCCGTTGGAGAAATTGTAGCGAACGATGGCCACCCAGTAACGTGGCAATTGTACCGCGCCATTTTGATCGCGGCGTATGGTTTCAAAGCGAACTAGCGCGGTCGTTTCGTCCAAAGACGATATTGAGCGCACACGCGATTCGATAGTGGATCCGCGGGGGAGCGCCACGAGAGGACTATTTGGGTTGGAAGCCTGGAGTGCTGCGGAATAAACCGTTCGCACACGTCCATTGGACCATAGCATCACACGTCGATAGTCCTGCTTGACCGTGGCACGGTCGAAGCCTTCCCGCGCGGTTACATATTGTGCAAGAAACGAACGCGTGAGCGCTGCGTCGGGCGCGATCCGCGGATTGTCGGTCGGGTCCAATGCCTGGACATATCCCGTATGACGATCAACGAGCAAAGTGTAAGGGACAACAGTCTTGAGCGGCAGCATGATCACGACGGCAATGCCGAGGATCAACGCGATCCCGCTGGCAATAAGCGCAATCAACCACGCAAACCGCTGCGATCTCAAAGCTGACTCAAAGCCATCGTTTTTCCAACTGGCCGCCGCCTGAAAATTGGATTGAACGGCGTCGCGTGCTTCCGGCAACATCAGCGTATGCTTCGCGTGGATGCGACAAGGGAAACGCGGCGAACGGTCCTTCGGTGCCCTTGACCGAGCGGTGTAGGCGGCCGAGTTGCCAGCGGCTCTCGACGCATGTCGGCGTTCGGCAAGCGATCACCCACCAAGAGGGCACGATTCGCTGCACCGGAGGCAAGGTTCGCTGTAAGGAGCGATGAGGCATTGGCTTGCACCGCTGCATTCCGCTCAGTTTCGCTTGCCCGCTGGGAACCGGTGGTTCGCGCTTCTCCAAAATCGTGCTGCCGTCGATCGCTGAGCGTCCATCGGGGCGCAAAAGCTAAGTTGGGGATGCCGAGTGCGACCTTGATGGCAACGAGGATCATGCCGACCGCAACAACGGCAAAGGCGACCGTGACGATCATCAGCTCGATGGGCGCCGATGGCGTGGGAATATCCCCGGCGCGTAGCGCGAGGATATTCGTGAGCCAAGGCTCGAGGAATGCAAGCGTCACGCTTAGGACGAGCGTGATGCCGAGCGATCCCAGAGCCGTTGCAATAAGCATGCGCAACCACCCCGTGAAGATGCTTCGCGTGGCATCAAATAGCAGCAAGCCCGCGACCAGCGGTGAAATCGCCAACAAGAGGCCGGCTGCCAAACGTACCAGCCCGAGGGCGCCGACGGTGCCGACGAGGTAGAACGACCGCGAAATCCCAAACGCCACATCGTCGGCGAGCGGGATGTGCGCAGACGGCTGTTCGATCACGATGTTCGGACTGCGCGTGCCAGCACTTGTGAACGCGACCATGGCATCGTCGACCGCTTGCAGCCGATCGACCAAGCCAGCCGCACCGCCCAGCCCCGACGGTGAGGAAATGACATCCAGCAGCTCCCCCGGTCCGCGCAGCACAATATTATAGACTACCAGCTGAAACGCTGCCCAGCTGGTAGCAAGTGCGAGCACGATACCCAGCTTCACAGCGACGGGGACGAGCACGCCGGCACCCAAAGGCTCACCCGCCAACAGGCGCAGGCCCAGCACGGCTATGAAGATGGTAACGAGGATCGTCAGCACTGCACCCGCGGGCGAGCCGGGATCGGACAGCGCGGCAAAGCCGCCGGCGCCGATATTAAGCGTCTGGCAGTCGATGAAGTCGAGCACGCCCTTGAGGAAGCCAGCGCCGGTGCCAGGAACCGTGCAACTGCTCCCCATCACGCGGCTTCCAGCAAGCGCGGTAGCCAAGCCTGCGGATCGTCACCGGTCTCCGCGCGGATGTTGTCGAGCAGGCGTACCGTCCGTTCGCGTCCCGAAAGGATGGTGAGGAAATCCTTTTCGCCCGACAGATCGAGCCGCACGACTGCGCTCTCGTTGCCATGCCGCACCAGAAAGCAATGTGCACTGTCAGGCAGCGTGCGCACCAAGTCGAGCTCATGCAGCGTGAGTCCAAACCCCCGGCAATAGTCCTCTTCGCTTGCCTTGGGGTTAATCATGAAAATCTGTGTTGCTGCCTGTTCGACGATGGCACTTGCAATGCGGCTGTCGAGCGCGTCGCGTGCGCTCTGGGTGGCAAAGCCGACGATGCCATTCATTTTGCGAATGGTTTTCTCCCAGTCCTTGATGCGCCGCACGAACACATCGTCGTCCAACGCTTTCCATCCTTCATCGACCACGATGATTGCCGGGCTGCCGTCGAGCCGTTCCTCGACGCGGTGGAACAGCACCATCATCGCCGGCGTGCGTAACATGGGATCGTCGAGGATGGCGGTCATGTCGAACCCGACCACGCGCTCGGTCAGGTCGGTGCGGTCTAGTTCATTGTCGAACAGCCAAGCGTGTGCGCCATTACCCCACCACGGTTCCAATCGAGCGTACAGGTCGTTCGGGGCGGGTCGCGCCTGGCCGCGGAACAGTTCCACGAGATGGCAAAGGCGGCGATATTCGGATGGCACCGTGAAGTTGGCGTCGATGGCGGCATTGATGCGCGCCATCTCTTCGACGTCGGCACCACCCGCGAGGGTCGTGAGCCAATCGGCGAGCAGCGCGCGGTTGCCGGGCGTATCGGGGAATTGCAGCGGATTGAGTCCCGATGGCACCGCGGGATCGAGACGGTCGTAGCGCCCGCCGACCGCGCGGATGAAGAGTTCCGCGCCACGATCCTTGTCGAAGAACACGATGCGCGGATCGAACTTGCGTGCCTGGGCCAGCAGGAAGTTGAGGACGACGGTCTTGCCCGATCCCGATGGGCCGATGACGGTGAAATTGCCAAGATCGCCATGATGGAAGTTGAAGAAGTAAGGCCCGGCAGCGGTCGTCTCGAGCAGGGTTACCGCCTCGCCCCAATGGTTGCCCGAGTGTGACCCGCTGGCGAAGCTGTGCGCACTGGCAAGGCCGGCGAAATTGGCGGTCGAGACAAGCCCCCGCCGTGCGATATAGGGAAAGTTCGCCGGAAATTGTGCCCAGAAGGCTGGTTCCAGCCCGATATCTTCTCGAACCGCCAATATGCCCAGGTCCGCCAGCGTCGCCGCGACCTCCGAAACATTGCCATTGAGGGTGTCCAGGTCCTCCGCTTCGACAGCGATGGTCATATGGTGTTCGCCAAACCCTGCCCGGCCGGCTGCGACAGAATCCTTGGCGACCAGCAATTCCTCCCGAAGGCTCATTGCCTCGTCGTCGGCTGCGCGCATCCGGCGCAATGCCAGGTTCATCGCGGACAGCGACGCGCCGCGTTCGACAAAGGCGAACGACTGGCTGACCACCATGTTGACGGGAAGGCGAAGCAGTTCGTCGAACATGCCCGCGGCGGTATGGCCGGCATAGTCCTTGACCGACATGATGGCGCCAAAGGCGCGTGGCGCCAGACCATCCGCGGCGCGCTCGAAAGCATTCTGGCCAAAACTGATCCGCCGGCGCGCGACATTCTCCCCCAGATCGCCGAACGGCAGCAGCATCGGCGTCGTGGTGCCGTTGAACAACCCGCCCAGGAACTCCAGCGGCTCCGAGCAGAGGCCTTGGGGCGTCTGGTAGACGCCGAGCAGCCGCGGACCATAGCTGCCGAGCGCGGCGATCAAGGCATCGCGTGCCTCGTTCAGCGCCGAGAGCTCGATGCCGACCTGTTGCGCACGATCCACACCGGTGGCGCCCACCCAGGTCCGCACCTTGTCGAGCAGCCCCATCCGGCCTTGCAGCGGCCGCCGGATCAGCGTCAGGAACAGCTCATTTGCGTAAAGCTGCCGGCCTTCCAGCTTCGCCCGCCAGCGTCGATCGAGGTCGAGTGAGAAGGGGTCGGGGAAGTCGGCGTCGAGCGCCACATCGACCCGTCGGCGAACGACATGGTGATAGAGGGCGAAGCGCGATGAGCCGATCGCACGCAGCATCGCATCGCGCAGGGTCTTGCGATAGTTGAGCTCGGCACTGTCGGCAGTCTCGAACAGCAGGCCACGCAGGGCGATGACTTGCAGCAGCAGGCCGGAGCGCGTTTCGATCGTATGGTCATCGACATGGCGGGCATAGGGCAGATGCGCGCCGGCGCTCTTTTCCCGCGCGATGATGCGCGGGTCGCGGGTCAGGGGCGGTAGGAGTTGCATCGCCACAGGGCATGGTTGCGGACACGGCCACAGCGGCTGGCGCGCGTGACCCACAGGTCGGCGAAGCGCGGCTCCCTCAGCGCGAGGAGCATGCCGACGGCGTGGACGAGCAGCGCGGTCGCCACGACCCAGAGCGAGCGGAAGATGAGGAACAGTTCCGCAGTGATGACCATGTTGATCACGAAATAGCTGTAGGTGACGCCGGCGAACATCTGCGGCCGAGTGAGGGCCACGAACAGCCGGTCGCGGTCGATGCCGCTCATGGGGTCAGCCGCCGCTCAGGGTGGCGGCGGACTGGATGCCGGCGACGATGCTGGCCGCGCCGAACAGGATGAAGCAGCCCAGGATCACGACCGCGCCATGGCGCCAGTTGACCCGGCCGGTCAGCATCAGCAGGCCGACGACCCCGACCGCGACGACGGCAGCCGTGGTGGCGAAGGCGCCGAGCAAAGTGCCCTGGATCCAGCGCGCCGCCCCCACGATGACGCCGGCACCCTGAGGGTCTGCATCAAGGGTTTGGGCGATGGCGGGAATGGCGAGGAGGAGGGCATTCGATGCCATCGAAAGCCGAAGCAAATGACTGACGCGCTTCATCTTTTGGCCATTCCCCAGTGACCGGATTTGAACCCGAATCGGGGTGTGTTGTCAATCGATTCCGGCGGCGATGGACGCGAAAGGCGATGAAAGAGATTTTATCGCTGGCGTGCGCAGCGCGGCACAGAATAGCGGTGCGCAGCCCGCTATTCTAAGACTCGCGCCAGCATGGCCGGCGGGGCGGAGGGCTTGCCCGACGAACCCGTCCGACAGCGTGGCTTTGCCACGCCCTTTCTTCTTCCTTTTGTTCTTTTCGCTCTTTCCGCGCAGGCCGCTGTTCGTTTCGCGCGGCTTGGCCGCGCAGGGGGTGTTGGTTTGTTGCAGGGCCGAATTCTGGAAGGTTTGTCGAAAAAAGTGACAGCCTGAATCAAGGGCTTAGCGATTTCGGGGGTTTGGGCGGGTCGCGCGGGGTGGATGGACGTCGAATGCTGACTCGGTGATGCCAATATGGTTAGCAGATGTTGGCGGATTTGGCAAGCTGTTTCAGGGCTTCGCATAGGCCTGCGGCAAGGCGGCGAAGAAAGCTGGCTCATCCTTGCGCCGCAGCGCCCGGTCCACGATGATGTGGCCAGCCGAATCAATGGTATGCACTTGGAATAGATGCTTGGCCAGATCGAGGCCGACAACAGTGACAGACGACAGATCAGAGAGTAGCTTCGGCATGGCCTGCCCCGGCGAAGGCCGGGGGTGCTCCTGCAGGTGAACCTCGACAGTCACACCGTGAAGGGTCGGCACAGCCGAACCAAACCCCCAATCAGAGTACCGTCCACACCATCATCGTATTCCACCGTAATTCTAAGATTCATAGGCCATAGAAAAAAAAGATATCAATAAAAACATTGCAGAAATGGCAACAATAAAAATTATAACAATGTCGTGATTTTGAGTATATGGTTTAATCGAAACAGCAAATAGCCACAGTCCAATCGCAGCCAACATAAGCTTAAAAGATTTTTCTGATACAGATGAAATTCTCAATAAGCCAATAATGTATGGACGAGATTTCAATACAAACACATAGTACAAAGTAAAAACGATGAATGACAAGCCGCGTATTATCCAATCAAAATTTGCCAAAAGGAGCAGATCTATCAAATAAATAATAATTAAGGGGGCAAATATGATCAAACCCTGTTGATGAAAATGGATAAACCAGCGAGTCGATTTCATTTGCAGCGCTCCGGGTCAAGCAACGGTATAGGTGACAGGCCTACCGCAAGGAATTCTCCTGCAAGTGCATCACCTAGCGCACTACGTGCGCCCGACGGAACAAGCGCGCCAACCAAACTGCCCCCAAAGGCATTTATTCCAAATCGCAATCCTATTTCAAGTACTGGACGATCGAATGCAATGTCTTGCAACGCTTGTCCGGCTGCTGAGGCAAATCCACCAACTTGAGCACCAGCAAGGCCGGGCGCCGCTCCAACGACGGTAAATGAGCCGACCGCTGCTGCCCCCAGTCCAAATCGCGCACCCCATTTCCCTCCTTCCTCCAACGCTGCCCCAAATCTGTTAAGTGCAGACCCACACTCTTTGGGACGCTCAGGGGGTTTAGGCGATGGCTGGGCCGGCTTTGCGGCATCAACCGATGGGAAACTCACCTCGGCGAGTATGATCGGCGGAATATTGGGTATTTCGCCTACCCCGCCGAAGCTTCCTGAAACAGTGAATGTTCCACGGGTTACCGAAACAAGAATTTCCTCAATGCACCCGCTTTGGGCTCCACCCTCGTAGTCACACAAACCCGTCGGATCCCGCCCATTCACCGGATCATTCCCCACATATGCGTACAGGTGCAGCCCATCGTCATACCCAATCGGGTCGGTCTGCATGAACCTGCCCAGCGTGGGGGAGTAGAACCGTGCCTTGTAGTAGCTGAGGCCGATCTCGGGAAGCCAAGCCTGGCCGGTGTAGCCGAACCGGCCGAGGTTGGTGGACGACGGGATGCCATACTCATCGTATCGGTTCACGCCGAGCGTATTGCCCGAACCGTCCGTCACCGCGATCACGCTGCCGCGCTCGTCCGACAGCAGCCAGCGCTTGTCGGTAGTGCCGGCGCCCTCATACCAGACCAGCGGCTCGTCCGCGCCGGGGCCGGCGACATAGCGGCGGAGCAGGTTGCCCGTCACATTGTCATACTCCGCCACAATCTCTCCGCCATCATGGATGAACCTTGTGTCGCCGCTGCTGCCGCCCCAGGTCTGCGCGAGACGGCCATAGGGATCATAGGCCAGATTGAGCGTGCGTGCACCCGTGACGTTGCGAAGGCGGTTGTCGACATCATAGTTGAAGCTGCTCGCCCCATCGCCGATCAGGTTGCCGCGACCGTCATAGCTGAGCGTCACAGCACCGGCGGTGGTGTATTGGTTGAGACCGTTGGGGGTGTAGGGCCGGTTGACATTGTAATGACCGGTCCAGGCATAAAGATCGTTCGAGCGCGTCAGGCTGGCGATCTGGCCAGAGGGCATATAACCGAATGTCCAGTTCACATCCTGCGCCGTGCCGGAAGGGTCGTGCGTCATCAGCGTCAAGCGCGAGGCGCCGTCGTCGATATAGCTGGTGTTGACCCCGTTGCCGCGCAACAGCCAGGTGCGGCGGCCAAGGCTGTTGTAGTTGTAGGACGCCAGCACGGAAGAGCCGTTCTCCCGAATGAATACCGGTTCGCCGGTTATCAGATACTCATAGGTGACGAAGAAGCCATCGGGCCAGGTCATCCGCGTGCGGCGGCCGGCCAGATCATATTGGTAGGAGACGGGGCGACCATAGACCGTGCTGGTGGTCAGCCGGCCGAGCGCATCGAAATCGTTGAACACGCCCGATGCGCCGGTGGGGCTGGCATAGCGTGCCCACAGCTGCCGGCCGAGATTGTCGTACGAGTAGTAGATGTCCTCGACCGTGCCGGGCACGTCCTTCACGGTGATGCGGTTGAGATTGTCATAGGTGTAGTTGATCAGTTGTGTGTCACGCAGGCGGCGCTGGATGACGTTGCCGTTCGGGTCATAGAGCGTCACAGCTTCATAATCCGTGGTCGAGCTGCCGCCGCCGCCCGCGAGCGGATAGCGTGTCTGCGACAGGCGGTCGAACCCATCGTAGACATAGGTGGTGAGGTTGTTGTTCGCATCCTTGACCGTGGCGACCTGGCCGTTGCTGGTGTAGGTGAGGGTGCGCTCGTCGGCGGCCTCGGCGGGGATACCGACGCCTTCCTGCACCTTCAGCAGGCGGTCGGCATCGTCATAGAGGCGTTTGACGATGCGGTCCGGGCCGAAGGAGCCCGCCGTGCCCTGGGTGCAGGCGGCGGGCAGCGAGGCGAATGCAGCCGGGTTCATGCGCACCGCGCTGCAATCGAGCCGATCCTTCGCGTCGTAGCTGTATTGCGTCAGCGCGAAAATCGTTCCGCCATCGGCGGTCAGTGTCTCCTGCACCTTGCGCGCCGCGGCATCATAGGTGACCGCGACCTGTTGGAAGCTGCGGAAATTGGCCCAGTCGGCGTTCGACTGGCTGATCACATCGCCAATATCGGTCTGCGACAGAAGGCCTGTGCCGTTATAGGTGTAGCGTTGTGCGCGATGCCGCAGGGCGCCGCCGGGACCGTCGGGGTCAGGCCCGGCCACGCCCACGATCTGCCGCGCGGCGTTATAGCGGTAGCGCGTGGTATCATCGGTACCAGGAAGCGCCCCGTCGACGGTGAGCGTGTTGCCGGTGAAGTCATAGGTGGCCGTGGTGGTCGCGGTGAGCGAGCCGTTGCCGGCGCCGGTGCTGACCACCGTGGGCAGCAGGTTGTTGGCGACGCCGGGGGTGCCATAGGTGATGGTGGTTCTCACCTCGTCCGCAGTGCCGGCGCAGGAGGCGAGCGTCTGGCAGGTGGAGGTGGCGGTGAGCCGGGTGACCGGGGTGGGGGCCTGAACAAGGGTGCCGGACGAATCCTTATACCAGGCGTAGAGTGAACTATAGGTGTAGCGCACTTGCGGACGGACGCCATTGGGCGCAACCGGTGCCGTAACGATCGATGGCAGACCGGCAGTGGGCTCGTATTCATAGTTGGTCACCGCGCCTCGCCCGTCGGTCGTCGAAATGGGCTGATTGCATGTTTTTCTATTGTCACAGGTTGCAGGGAAAGCCGCGCTGGTCACGATATTGATCAGCCCCGACCCTGTCTTCGCTACTCGGGTGGTCGTTGTTACATTGCCACGCGAATCATAATCGTAGGTAACATAGTTGCCCTCTGGCATGGTCGTTTTGGTCAGCTGATTGCTGGCGTTGTAGGTGTAGGTGATCGTGCGCCCGGTCGAGTCCGTGACAGATGTAGGAAGACCAACGCTTAGGCTGGAAACGGTAGTCGATGGTAGGCCCGCAGGCGGGGTGATGACCATCGTCGCGCTGCCGCCTGATACGGTGCGGCTGTAGGACCAGACATCGCCATCGTCGTTGACAGATGTCAGCAGTCCATTGGCATCATAGGTGGTGACGACGTTGTCGTTTGCGCTTCCTGGACGACGATAGTTGAACTGAAAGGGCACCGATAAAGTCATTGTATAGCGCGATATTCGACCTACCGGATCAGTTACTTGCCAACTTCTTGCGACACCGGGTGTCACTGTCTCAGAGTATGCTACTACGATTTCGGATGGTGTGGGTAAACAGCCCCAATCATAACAAGAGCTATAAACGGCATTGCTACCTCTAACTCCAACGACCCTTACCCAATCATTGAGTGAATCAAGATATTCCACGCCATTGTCTTCAGCATACTCAATAGAAATCACATAGCCCGTAGAGTTATGTATGGACTTAAGCCTGACCCTATATTCCCTTAGATTGGCTGGACACTCTAGTGGATCAAGAGACTGATTTGAGCAATAATATGCAATTTGCCAGTTAAGTTTGACCCTTTCCCCTGTCGGGTATGTAATCGACTCCGCTCTACTGATTACAGATGACTCAATAGGCACCAACCTGTTCACGTTATACGTGAATATGGTGCCATCCGCAAGTGTCAGCGTGTAAACGTAAAATGGGGCATTTCCGCTCCGCGTCAGTGTTGAGCCATCCCCATCATTTGAGGTGAAAGTGCTGCCTGACTGCGTAAAGGTTTTGGACTCAAACCCAATTGTTACAGAAATCTGATTAGTTGATTGTTGCCGAATTTTGAGATCCCAGTTCGTTCGATCCCAGAACATCCGACCATATTCTCGTATGTACGCTAGCCCGCCCGGACCCGGCGGGCCAATAATCAAATCTGTCGATCGAAAGATCTTTGCG
The DNA here is from genome assembly GCF_014117445.1 of Sandaracinobacteroides saxicola. Classification (NCBI taxonomy): domain Bacteria; kingdom Pseudomonadati; phylum Pseudomonadota; class Alphaproteobacteria; order Sphingomonadales; family Sphingosinicellaceae; genus Sandaracinobacteroides; species Sandaracinobacteroides saxicola. The sequence goes on from NZ_CP059851.1 coordinate 2,816,903, forward strand.
CCTGTCGCCAAGTTGACCCCATTGCGATCCAAAACGTAGCGCGCGGGTGGCGCGACGTCGGGCATGGCTTGTGCCAACAAAGATGTGCTGCTGAGCGCGGTGCTGACCAGCAACAGCCCAAGAGCTCCATGCATTCGCATGTTGCCTCCCCCTTACAATGCAATTAATTGATGAATGGGCCCCTTTGCGCGAGTCGCGCTTTACGGTGGCGGGTTGGGAGACCCAGTGACCGTCACATTGGTTCGATTGCCGGCCTTGTCCAGGGTATGCTGTGCCTGGACGCCATTGTTGACGGTGCCCGACCGGACAACCTTCACCAGGCGCCCGCGGGAGTCATAGATGTAAGTTATGGTTTCAGTTGCGACCACCGGCGCTACAGCAAGCAACATGGCGGGAAAAAGCAGAAAACGAGGCATATGATCCCCTGACTCGTCTTCGACCCTTCCGCAGTAGTGCACATTCATCAGAAGGTGTCAACTTGCTTACATGGAAACTTCGACTGTCCTGCCACGCTCTCGCCTGTTTTGCACGATCAATTGTAACTTCTGATGCACGGATAAAATTCATCACATTGAAAATATTGATGTTCAGGCACCACTGAATTCGTTCTCGCTACTATAAAAGACAATGACCGCAAAATCCAGTGTATCGGCGAAGCGGTCATCCATTGGACATATCACACATAGTTAAAAAAGACTTTCCATATATGAATATAAATAATATCGGCGTGAACCATGCTTCCTTATCTGCTATTTGAAGAATATGTCCGTATTGACGGCGGTGCTCGTATCGCAAAATGGTAGATCATATGTATGATCTGTAGCTTTCTACTCAGCGATTTTCACCATCTTCCAATACCTCGCGCGACAGCTTGAAGGCGCCGCTCATTCGCTTGGACAGAGACTCGACGAAGCTATGGTATCGCTCGAGACCTCGGGAATTCGCCGAAGCCTGTGCTGCTTCAGCCAGCGGCGGTGTGGCAGTAAGCCATGCTCGGACGAACAGGCCGATGGCTTCCATCATCATCGTCTGGTCGCGCTCGAGCCGGTCAAGCTGGCGAACTATGCGATCAAGCCTGCGAGCGAGTGCGGCTTCGCGCTGATCAGATGAGTCGGGCGAAAGGAAGGAGGTAATGGCGGCTTCGACGATGGCGGCCTTGTCCAGCTTTCGGCGTAATGCATACTCGGCCAGCTGGTCAGCAACATCGTCGGACATCCGGACGTTGAGGCGTTGGCGACGTGGCATCAGCGGACAATGTTCAGATCGAACTCGGCTTGCATCTGCCGGGTGGGTCGGCGGGCAGGGCCGGGCCTGGTTGACTGACCGGGCGTTTCCGAACCCGGGTCGGAAAGGTTCAAATGTGCCGCGACAGGACTGACGGCCACTTCCTCGTATTCCGAAAGCTCCGGCTCGCGCCGCAATCCGCCGTTTCCACATGGTCCGGCTTTGGGAGGGAAACCTAGAGCGGGACGCTCGTCGGTCGCGGTCGACGACTGAGCCGATGGCATTCGCTTGACCGGCGGCGCCACCCGACTCTTCAAGCGCCAGTCTTCGAAGTAGCGCGCCTTGCGCGCGCGAATTGGATGCACCCCGGATACCATGACGAGCGCGTCCGAGGGCGGCAGCTGCATGATTTCGCCGGGGGTCAGCAGCGGACGCGCGGATTCCTGTCGGCTGACCATCAGGTGTCCGAGCCATGGCGAGAGCCGGTGGCCGGCGTAATTGCGGGCGTCGCGGATCTCGGTCGCCGTGCCCAGCGCGTCGGAAATTCGCCGCGCCGTCCGTTCGTCGTTGGTCGCGAAGGCCACGCGGACGTGGCAGTTGTCTAGGATGGCGTTGTTCGGGCCGTAGGCCTTTTCGATCTGGTTCAAGGACTGCGCGATCAGCAGCGCTTTCAGACCGTAACCCGCCATGAACGCCAACGTCGTTTCGAAAAAGTCGAGCCGCCCGAGTGCGGGAAACTCGTCAAGCATCAGCAACAGGCGATGGCGTTTCGCCTTGGTATGCAGCTCTTCTGTCAGCCGACGTCCGATCTGGTTGAGCAGCAGTCGCACGAGAGGCTTGGTTCGGCTGATGTCCGATGGCGGGACGACGAGGTAAAGAGTCACAGGCATCGCAGAATTCACCAGATCGTCGATGCGCCAGTCGCAGCGACTCGTGGCCGCTGCGACCACCGGGTCCCGGTATAGGCCAAGGAACGACATGGCGGTCGAGAGCACGCCGGATCGTTCGTTCTCAGACTTGTTGAGCAGTTCTCGCGCCGCAGAGGCGACCACCGGATGCGGGTAATCGCCGAGATGGCGAGTTTCCATCATCGCGGCCAGCGTCTCTTCGATGGCTCGTGCGGGATCGGAGAGGAAAGCAGCAACGCCGGCAAGTGTCTTGTCGCGTTCGGCATAGAGCACGTGCAGGATGGCGCCCACCAGCAGAGCGTGGCTGGTCTTCTCCCAGTGCGTCCGGCGCTCCAGCGCGCCTTCCGGGTCGACGAGGATGTCGGCGATGTTCTGGACGTCACGCACCTCGGACGGACCGCGGCGGACCTCCAGCAGCGGGTTATAGGCATCTGAATCGGCCCGGGTCGGATCGAACCGCAGCACCCGCCCAAAGCGGGCACGCCAGCCGCTGGTCAGGTCCCAGTTCTCGCCCTTGATATCGTGGACGATGCACGACGCCGGCCAGGTGAGCAGGGTGGGCACAACCAGCCCAACACCCTTGCCGGATCGCGTCGGTGCGAAGCACAATACATGTTCCGGCCCGTTGTGCCGGAGATAGCTCTGCCCGAACTTTCCGAGGAAGACGCCTGCGTCGCGTAGCAGCCCTGCGCGGGCCACCTCGGCAGGTCGGGCCCACCGGGCCGACCCGAACGTGGTGGCTTCCCGTAGCTCCCTTGCCCGCTGCACGGACATTGTGACCGAAATCACGACCGCTGCGAGACCGCCGGAAGCGGCGAGCATGCCACCGCGCGCGAACACGTTCGGCGCATAGGCGTCATACCAGTACCACCACCAGAAGAGCTGGCCGGGGACGTAGACAGGGACGCCTGCTATTTCGAACAGCGGCGGCCCGAGCTCCCCCTGGTAGCCGAGCTGGGCGGCAGTCCATTGGGTTGCGCCCCAGACGGAGCCGAGCACTACCAGTACCACCAGAAGGATCTGTCCCCAGAGGATTTTCGTCGCTTGCATGAGATGCACCGGATGCTCGGACGTCCGCGCGCGCAAGCGCAACTATGCCGCCTTCGTAGCACTGCGTAGGGAAGAGGGCACATGGGACAGTCAGATTTCGAGGCCTCGCTGGCGGCCCAGTGACCATTCGATCCTGCCGCCGTCCCGGACGATGCCGGCGACCTCACGTCCGAGCTGCCGGTCCAGCGATGGGGTCCACGGCACGAGCTGAAAGCCGAGACTGCCTTCGATCATCGCGAACCTGCCCGATGCCAGATCGATCCGTCGGCGGAAGGTGCCTGCAACCGCGCCGCCGACCGTTGCCGGCCGCGCCGCGATACCGGTCTCGATTTCAAGTTTTGCTTTGACGGATCGCAGTTCCCGTTCCTGAAGGGTTGCCAGCAGGTCGCGCACGAAAAGCATGCGCGCGCCCTGCCGCCGCGCGAGCCCCTGCGAGGCAAGATGCTCTGCCCTTGCCGACAACGCGTCTTTCACGTCCCGGCCGAACCCGGCATCGACCACATGCGACGGCTCGCGTGCCACGAGTTGACGGTCGAGCCAAGTAGCGCCCGCAGCGCTGACCTGCGCGCCGACCGCGAGATCGGACCGAAGCGCCAGGACCTCGGCCGCGCGACCGGCGCGATCCGTGTAGGTCCACAGTTCGACGATCGAGCCGACAGGCCCGTCGCCAGTCGCAGCAAGGTCGGGCAGCCGGATGTGGTGTGCCCGGCCATCGACACCGTCGACGACGGCGTAGGCCGTCCCGGCAAGCTCATCTTGAAGCCCTCGTTCGACCAAGCGACCGATGACAGGGCCGCCACTCGCATGTTCGTGGATCAGCGCGTCGGCTCCCCGCTCGATCGACTGGCGTGCGAGGGCTTTGTGAATGGTCGCGATGATGTCGTTCCGGCTACCGAGATCGCGCAGCCGCTGCTCGAGGTCGGCCGCAATACGCCAGCCTCCATCGTCTGTCGGCGTGGCAAGGCCCATCCATTCGAGGCGTCGAAGGCGGGTAATAGCCAGCTGTCCGACGCCGGGCGTTGACAGTGTCGGCAGCTTGTCAGGATCAATACAACCGTCATGCGCAGCCAAGTTGCGCATCATCCGATCGAGGCCGGTGAAGCGGTCGGCGGTGACTTCGCGTTCGAGCGTGGTGCGGATGGCGAGTTCGTTGCGCGGGCCAAGTTCCTGCTCGATCAGTGCCTCGGCACGCGCCCGCAGGCCTTTCGTCCAATAGTCCCGGCTGATGACGAGATCCCTGCCGTCATCCGCCCGACCGCGGATGAGGATATGCACATGCGGGTTGTCGGTGTTCCAGTGATCGACCGCTATCCACTCCAGTCGGGTTCCCAGGTCCTTTTCGGCCTGTCGCATGAGGTCGCGAGTTGTTGCCCTAAGATCCTGCAGTTCATTTGCATCCTCGGGCGAGACGATGCAGCGAAAGTGGTGCCGGTCATCGCTGCAGCGGTCGGCGAAGGCGCTCCGATCCGGCGTTTCACCATCAGCCGAAAAAATGCCCTGCGGTTCGCCCTCACGGCTGACCCCATCCCGATCGAGGTAAGTGATGTGGGCTGCGAGCGCGGCACGGGCCATCGAACCTCGATGCCTGACGGACCGCATCTTGACGGCGACACGTCGGCCCGGCGACCGAAGCGACGCAGTGAGCGAGGCTGCTCTTCCCCTCCCGAAAGTCGAGGATGTGCGTCTCGCAGAGGGGTTCGTCCTTGACCCGCAAAGATTCAAAACTGCGGCTCGTAGCCCGCTTGGAGACGGCACCGTGTGCCGACCGGAGATGCGGCCTGGTCGCGGCGAAAAGCGATCGTCGCGCTTGTTATCCATGGCCTGCCAGATGGTTGGTGCCCATGTATACCATTGAAAGTGCTGGAAGATCGGGTAGATGCAGGCACCGGCAGTTTTGCGCCGGTGCCTCGGATTTGCAAACGATCACAACCACAAGGCAGGCACGTGGTGCCGCCGCTTTCATCTTGCCCTCACAGAAACTGTTCATTCCTGACCAAAGTCTGACGGTGACCAAGGACATTGGCTGGTCAGTCGTCCAGAGGCGGCCGAGCGACACTTGTCGCGGATGACTCGTTCGAGAATCCGGCCGCAGATGGGCCGGTGAAAAGGTCTGAGTGTCGCCAATCCGGCAATCCGATCGCGGGTTGGAGTGCGATCGTGGTCGTGCCGTCTGTCCTGCTGGCAATGGTGGCGACATAGGCACGGGTTTCATCAGGGAGGGGTCGAGCCCCTTCGCGATGCTGCTCGTAGCGATTGGGACCTGCGTGATAGGCTGCCAGTGCCGATGGCCATCCGAAGCGATCGACCATCGCGCGGAGATAGGCAGCACCTCCGAACATATTGGCGCGCGGATGGAATGGATCAGAGCCGAGGCTGAACCGGGCGGTCAGTTCTGACCATGTTCCCGGCATCAACTGCATGCAGCCTATTGCACCAGCACTCGAAATCGCGGAGCTTCGACCCCCGCTTTCCGCGAGCATGACTTCCCGAACCCAGACAGCTGGAAGACCAGCCCATACAGCGGCGGCGTCTATGTGCGCTTGGCAGGCGTCGCTGGTTGGTCGCATGCTGTTCGCATATGATGGCGCAGAGACAGCTGTCGCCAAGATGGCTATGCAGCCGAGCATGGTGAGGCGCCGGCGTGGCGTCATCGGACGCTACCAAACGTCCAGATTGGCACAGCAATCGCGGCTACCCGCTCGATCGGCTGCGGTCCGAAATATCGGCCGTCGAGGCTGTCGGGCACGCCGACGTTCAGCAGGAAGACCTCGCCCCGGCCAAGCGTCCGACAGCCCTCCCACACCGGCAGCGGTCTGCCTTTCCGGTCGCGGTCGCGAGCCGTCAGGACGACATTGGCAACACGAACTTCTGTTTCACGACGGCAGATGCGATCTCCGGCCAGACCAGCGACGCGCTTGAGCATCGGTGTCCCGAGAGGCAGATAGCCGCGACTGTCGGCAAAGCGTGCGACTTCGGCCGGTGGGTCGAACACCACAATGTCGCCGATGCCCGGCTTTGCTGGGCTGGTAGCCAGATAAAGACCGATCGGGACACTTGCCGAGGCGTTCCAGAAGACCTTCTTCGGCATTGCCGCGATCAGCGAGATGATAACCATCGCAGCAACCGTGCCGCCTGTCGCAAGCAGCCTGCGCTGTTCTCTAACCGTGGCCTTCACGTGTCGAGCTTCCGCCGCAGGAGCCAGGCCCGATGTCGGCTGGCGCTGTAACGGGCGGGCGTGAGGCCTGTGATCAGCCGCTGGTGGACGTGCTGCCAATAGTCCGGGTTCACGTCGGCTGCATCGCCACAAACGCGCTCCGCCTCGTCGATCAGGTTCAGGACTTGCCGCACCTTTGGCCATCCTGCCGCCCGCAACAGGCTTACAGCGCCGGGCTCTATATATGGAAGACAGGTCACGGACTCGCCCAGCTCGCCCGCCCTGGCAATGTCGATTCGGCTTTCGATTGTGCCATGATCGTTCGACGCCCAGCGGATGAAAGCGAACACTGCGCCCGGCCGGAACAGCAACGTCCGCCGACGTCGGTCGATGATCCGTTCCGACCAATGCTGCCCGAACCGTAACCAATGCTCCTGCCGACCTGGAACATGCAGAAGTGCCACTTCGGTCCCGCCGGTCATTGCCCGCCACCGCCTTCGCCGAACTCCCGGTCAAGCAGGGTACGCAGCATGTCGGCGACCGTAAGCCCGTGCTGGAACGCGACGATCTTGATCCGGCCGCGCAATTCCGGGGTCACGTCGATGGTCAGACGCGCGCTGAACTGCTCGGTCCGACTGGCGGGAACGGCCTTGACCCAGGCTTCGGCATTGCCCGGGCGGGACGCGAAGCGGCTTTTCACGGCTGCAGCGCCTCGACTTCGCTCGCGAGCGCGGCGATCTCGGCGGCGGCCAGACAACCCGGATCGAGTTCATCCACTAGGCTGCCGGTGCTGGCGGCCTGCGCGAAGATCACCCGCTGCCCGATGCGGCTGTTCAGCAGTGGCGGATCATGGGCTTCGAGCGCGGCGGCCGTCTCGCGCGCGATCACCGTTCCGCTGGCACAGCGGTTGAGCACCAGCCGTGCCACCAGGTCCGGCCTGAAAACGCGCGCCTCCTCGATCAGTTGAAGCATTTCGGCGGATGCCCATCCGTCGAGCGGAGACGGCGTCGCCGGAACGAGAACCACGTCGGCCGCAAGCAGCGCGGATCGCGCGAGCCCAGTGGTTCGCGGTGCGCCGTCGATGATCAGGTGATCGACATCGGCGGCAAGCGCCGGAAGTTCCCGATGCAGGGTTTCGCGGGCGAGGCCGATGACGCCGAAACGGCGCGCGCCGTTCGACGCCGCACGCGCTTCAGACCAGTCGAGCGCAGAGCCCTGCGGGTCGGCATCCACCAGCGTTACCCGCCTTCCCTTACCGGCCCATCGCCCGGCGAGGTGCAGGGCGAGCGTCGTCTTGCCGACGCCGCCCTTCTGGTTGAGCAGTGCAACGATCACGGGTGGCTCCGACGTCGATGAGCGACTTCGAAGTTAGAAGATACGTTAGACTCGAAGTTAAGGGTGACAGAAGCTATTGGTTGAGAATGGTTTCTCGGCGATTTCGGCAAGTGATCGCACGATGGCGCGGCCAGCGATCGCACGAGGTTTCGGGTCACCGATCGCACGATGCTGTCCACAGTTTTTGCACAGTTCGGCCGGAAGGAAAGCTCGGCGCCGCCCCGCGGCGCGGGTTCGATGGCGAGCCAGTAACCCGGCAACGACTGTCGTTTCACGATCGCCCTGACCTCGCCGCTGAACCATTTGTAGGGCGCGAGGCTGCCGGACTTCAGGTGCAGATAGTGCAGGTTGAAGCGCCACCCCTCCGATTGCCGGCCGCCATGTTTGCGCACGATGCGATAGAGCCAGCGTTCCAGCCCGCCGGTCAGCGCGAAATAGCCCGGGTCGATCGTCAGGATCAGCTTCTGGTCGAGCACGAGCTGGTAGAACCAGTCGGGCAGGATCAACTCGATCCCGAGTGCCGCGCCGGATGCGTCGGAGCGTTCGACCCATTCGTTGATCCAGGAGAAGCGGTGCAATCTGCGCCCGGCCGGGCGGCCGATCGAGGTGGCGATAGTGGTGGATTGCAGCCGGTCCAGGGCAGCTTTCAGCCGTGCATAGGCAGCGCCCGAGGTTCCGCGCCGCATGAAGGTGAGCATCTCGAACGGTGTCGCGGACAGCAGTCTCGACGTCTTCAGGCCGGCATCGCGCGCCTCGACGATATGGCTGGCGGCCCAGATGAGCACGTCGGCATCCCAGATCGTCGCCATGCCATGCTCGGGGACGGCTTCGACCCGGATGGAGACATCGCCGGCCGCAAAGACGATGGGCCGCACCCGCCGTGATTTCGCCAGGCTGAAGAAGGGGTAGGCCATGAGATCCTGTGCATCCCGAAGCGCCATGTCGCGCGGGATGACCCGGAACAGATTGAGCTGGGCACGCTCGGGTCGCATCAGCGGCGCCCAGCATAGGCGGGCGCCAGCGCCACATGGCGCTTGGCCGGGAGCACGGTGTCATGTCCGGGGTCGCTGGTGGAGGCCTTCATTCCACGGCCGACCCAGGCTTGAAGGTCGGAGACGGAATAGACGACGCGCCCGCCCACCTTGGAATAGCGCGGCCCCGTTCCGTAGCAGCGGTGCTTCTCAAGCGTGCGATGGGAGAGGCTGAGAAAACGCGCCGCTTCCGGGGTACGGAGGTAGCGTGGCGGAAAGCCGGGTGCAGTTGCGCTCATCGATGGGCTCCTCGGGCACCGCGCGGCCGCTGCGGACAGCTTGGCGGGACAGGAGCGCAAAATGGCGAAAGGTTGGCGGCGGGAGGGAGTCCGGTTTCAGGGGGCCCGGAAATCGGACCCCTTGCCCAGCAGTGAGCAGTACCCGCCGTTCGAAAGGCGCCTGCCCGTGTCGGTCAGACGGATGACAAGGCTGCGCGCGTCGCTTGACTTCCATGCCGGTCCGGCGGGGACGACTTCCGCACCCAGGATTGCGACGGCCAGCTCTCGATAGCTGGCGCCGTCGAGCCTGCCGCAGACAGCACGAAGTGCCCTTGTCAGATAGGTGCGTCGCCGCATGCTCAGCCTGCGCGTCGATATGGGCGCCAAGCCTTCCATCCTTCGCCATACCTGTTCGACCGCGGCAAGGCGGCGTGCCAGCGCGCCATTCAGCGGCGCTATCGCGGCGACAGGCGCATCAGGGATGACCGGTGGAAGCAACCACGCCTGTTCGCCCGAGCGCCAGTTCAGATGCAGCCCATCCGAAGCCGTCCTCTGTCGGTGCGCGAGGCGAGCAAGCTCGTCCGCTGTGCTGGCCAGCCCAGCACCGATCGGCGCCCTGCCAAAGCAGGCCACATCGTCGCACATATCGGCCCGCCAGAAGACGGGAGTGTGGCGCCAGTCATGTCTTGGGTCGGCGACGAAATCGCAACCCCCAACGGGAAACGTCCGGGGGTTCGTCACCGAAGCGAACCCCGTTCCGGACATATTCGCGGTAGTCCGGGTTGAATCTGAGAAATTCCCACGCGAGAGCTGTGAGCCCGCATTCCAATGTCCACTCAAAGCCCTCGCCGGTTCTCCAGTCCGGCGCCGTCACGCCTTCCTCCGCAACCTGCGAGCCGGCCCCTCTCGACTCAGTGCGACCCACGCCATTTTAACGGATCAAGCCTGAGTATGCTCCGGCGGTTCGTCGTATTTTCCGCGTTTCAGCAGGTCCAGGAAGCCATGCCTGGCAATCCAGATGGCGCGCCGAAGGTGCGCGTCGTGAATGCGTTGCGCCCGCCCGGGATCGCTGACGCAATCGAGCGATAGCACCAGCGACGCGGCTTCTTGCCAGGGCGCACCTTCGTCATGTGCGGCGAGCAGCCTTAGATAATGATTGGCGAACGCCAGATCATAGTCCGTGACGGTTTCGTCATCAGGAGGCTCGTCCAGGAGCCTTGTCCCCCCCGCGTCTGACATCTCCCTGTTCCTTTTCGGATGACCCGGCGTCCAATCGTAAACTCTTGCTATGCGCACGAGGCGGATCGTGCACCTGCCAGAAATGTTGTAGAGAATACTCCGTGGCGGAATACTCAACAAGCGCGTCGCTTGGCATGCATGACGTCGCGGGAGATATTCGCCAGGAACCTCAAAGCGCTTCGAAAAGCGCAAAAGCTGTCGCAGGAAGAATTGGCGCATCGCGCCGGGCTTGATCGCACCTATGTCAGTGCACTGGAACGGCAAGTCTATTCGCCTACGCTTGACGCTGTCGACAAGGTGGCAAAGGTCTTTAACGTCAGTCCGGCATCAATGCTGGAGAACATCTAGGTTCTCCAATTTGGACCAAGATGCTCCTGTCGCGTCGCTGCCCCAATTCAAGCCGTCCCTGGTGTTGTGCGTTGTGGCTTCGAAGCGCTTCCTTCTGACCCATTGTCCGAGCCGGCGCTTTTCGGCTTTCAGTTGCCCTCGGAATCCGTCTTGCATGTTGACACAGGATTAGAACATATCATGAACATATGAACTCTGAGTCGCGTCATGTGCTGGACAGGCTGCGTCAACGCGTGGCGCGGATCGAAGGGCGGCGCGCGGCCAAGCATCATGCAGTGCCTGGCAGGCAAGCCGATATGTCGTCTTTCCGCGGTATCAGGTCGGGGCGGGTGCATGAGCTTCTGGCCGATACGAAGGATGCGGCGTCGGCGGTCGCCTTTGCCTCGATGCTGGTGGTCCAGTCGGCGGACAAGCCGTTGCTGTGGCTGCGGACGGTGGCGGCCATGCGGAGGGGTGGACAGCTCTATGGCCCCGGGCTTGCCGATCTGGGGCTTGATCCGAACAGGCTGTTGATTGGGCTGCTGCCGGACGATGCCAGCCTGCTGCGCGCCGCAGGCGACGCGGCGCGCTGTGGGGCGCTAGGCGTGCTAGTGGTGGAATGCTGGGGTAACCCTCGTGCGCTGGACCTGACCGCGACGCGCCGGCTGACGTTGGCAGCGGAGCGGTCGGGCGTGACCGTGCTGCTGTTGAGGCTGGACGCGGCGGAGGCGCCGGGCGCGGTCGAGACGCGCTGGCGGGCAACGTCGGCACCGTCGCGGGCGCTTTTGGCCAACGCGCCTGGCCAGCCGACGCTGGGTCTGGAGCTGCTGCGCCAACGTGGTGGCCCGGCGGGTGCGTTAATGACCCTGGAATGGAGGCGGGATGAGCGACGGTTCGCAGCGCCGGATACTGGCGCTCTGGTTCCCCTGGTTCGCGAGCGAGCGCTGGACGCGTTGCCACGGCAGGCCAGCGGCTGACCCGGCCGCGCCGACGACGCGCCCAGCTTTCGCGCTGACCGCACGGATACGCAATGCCGAGCGACTGCATGCAGTGGACGTGCAGGCCGCGGCGCTCGGTCTGCATCCCGGCCTGACGCTCGCGGATGCCCGCGCGCGGGTGCCGGCGTTGCGCGCCGTGGCGCATGATGCAGCTGCGGACGCAAGCTGGCTGACACAGCTGGCGCGCGGGTGCTGGCGTTGGTCCCCTCTGGTGGCGATGGATCCGCCGGACGGGATATTGCTGGATATCGGCGGCTGCGCGCATCTGTTCGGAGATGAGGTGGCGCTGATCGCGGATGCGCAAAACCGCCTCGGTAAGCTGGGGCTGACGCTGCGGCACGGGCTAGGGCGCACGGGGGACGCGGCGCGGGCGCTGGCGCGGTTCGGGCATCCGCCAGGGATGGACGAAGCGGCAGCAATCCGGGCGTTGCCGGTGGCGGCGTTGCGGCTGGAGGCGCGGGCGGACGCGGCGCTGCGGCGTGCCGGGTTGAAGACGGTGGGCGATGTGCTGGACCGGCCGGCGGCTTCGATTGCTGCGCGGTTCGGTGCCACCGCCGTACGGGCGCTCGCACGGCTCAGCGGCGCGGCAGACTGCCCGATGCTGCCGATGCCGCGGGTGCCGCCGCTGGCGTTCGACCGACGCTTTGCCGAACCAGTGGCGCGAACCGAGACGATGCTGCACCATCTGGCAGGACTTGCGCGGGAAGCCGCTGCAGCAATGGCGGCGCGCGGCGTCGGTGGCCGGCAATATGAAGCCTTGTTCTTCCGCACCGATGGCCTGGTGCAGTCACTCGTCGTGCAGACGTCGGCGCCGGGACGGGATGTGGGGTTGCTGATGCGGTTGTTCAGGGAGCGGCTGGAGGCGCTTGCCGATCCGCTCGACCCGGGGTTCGGCTATGACCAGCTGCGGCTGCTGGTGCCACAGCATCAGCCGCTCGCCGAGCAGCAGGGCCATCTCCTGGAAGAGGCCGCGGACGAGGCAACGCTGTCGGCGCTGATCGATCGGCTGACGGCGCGCCATGGCCCTTCCACGCTCCGCTGGCTGCGGAGCCGTGACAGCCATGTGCCCGAACGGGCGCAACGCCATGGTAGCGAGCCGGGCAATATGCCTTGGCCGGTGGCACTGGCGGGCGAGCCGCCACACCGGCCCACGCATCTGTTCGAGCCGCCGCAGCGCATCGAGGTGCTCGCCGAAGTGCCAGACGGCCCGCCGCGGCGGTTCCGCTGGCGACGGACGCTGCATCAGGTGCGGCTGGCGGAAGGACCGGAGCGGATCGCGCCCGAATGGTGGCGACGCAAGGGCGGCGCGCTGCACGGCGGGCTGAGCCGCGATTATTACCGTGTGGAGGACAGCGACGGCCGCCGCTTCTGGCTGTTCCGACATGGGCTGTATGACGAGAGCGCGGCACCCGACTGGTATCTGCATGGGCTGTTCGCATGAATACATATGCAGAACTGGCCGCCTCGACCAACTACAGTTTCTTGCACGGTGCATCGCATCCGTCGGACATGGTGGCGCGGGCGGTCGAACTGGGATTGTCCGGCATTGGTATCGCCGACCGCAACAGCGTGGCCGGGGTGGTGCGCGCGCATGTGGCACTGCGCGATGCCCAGGCGGCCTTGAAGGCCACAGGGGATGCCGAGTTGCCCTTCCGGCTGGTCGTCGGCACGCGGCTGGTGTTCGCCGACGGCACGCCCGACGTCATCGCCTATCCGGTGAACCGCCCGGGTTGGGGCCGACTGACCCGGCTGCTGAGCACCGGCAATCTGCGGGCGGAAAAGGGCGGCTGTGTCTTGAACCTGCCCGACCTGCTGTTCAATGCCGCCGACCTGCTGTTGATCCTGTTGCCCGATGACAGCGGCGACATCGACGCGCTCGACCCGCCCTTGTCGACGCTTCGCACCGTCGCCGCCGACCGGCTGTGGCTGGGGGCGACCATGCCGCGCGGAGGGCAGGACCGGCGACGGCTGGCGATGCTGTCGCAGGTTGCCGCGCGAGCGCGCGTGCCGCTCCTCGCCACCAATGCCCCGCTCTATGCACTTCCCGAGGATCGCCCGCTGCACGACATCCTCGCCTGCATTCGGGCAGGGACGACGATCCGCAACGCCGGCCGCCGCCTGGCCGCCAATGCCGAGGCGCATCTCAAATCCCCCGCCGAGATGGCGCGCCTGTTCGCCGACCGGCCAGAGGCGCTGGCCGAGATAGGCCGGCTGCTGGCGCGCATCGAGTTCAGCCTCGACCAGCTGCGCTATGAATATCCGCACGAACCTGTGCCCGAAGGCTGGACCCCGCAGGGCTGGCTGGAGCATCTGGCGCGTGAGGCCGCCCGCGAACGCTATGGCGATCCGCTGCCCGAGAAGGTCGAGCGGCTGCTCGCCGACGAACTCACGCTGATCGGCCAGCTCGACTATGCGCCCTATTTCCTGACCGTGCACGACATCGTCCGCTTCGCCCGGTCGCGTGGCATCCTGTGCCAGGGTCGAGGATCGGCTGCCAACTCGACCGTCTGCTTTGTACTGGGCATCACGTCGGTCGATCCGATGGCGCACAGCCTGCTGTTCAGCCGCTTCATCAGCGCCGAGCGCGCCGAGCCGCCCGATATCGATGTGGATTTCGAGCATGAACGCCGCGAGGAGGTGATGCAGTATATCTATGCCCGCTACGGCCGGGAGCGCGCCGGCATCGCCGCCACCGTCATCCACTATCGGCCGCGCAGCGCCGTGCGGGAGGTGGGGAAGGCGCTGGGGCTGAGCGAGGATGTCACTACGCGGCTGACCAGCACCATCTGGGGCAGTTTCTCGTCCGACATGCCCGCCGAGCGCATCGCCGAGACGGGCTTCGACATCACGCAGCCCGACATCATCCGGCTGAAGGCGCTGGTCGACCGGCTGCTGACCTTCCCGCGTCATCTGTCGCAGCATGTCGGCGGGTTCGTTCTGACCGAAGGTCGGCTGGATGAGCTGGTGCCGATCCACAACGGCGCCATGGCCGACCGCACCTTCATCGAGTGGGACAAGGATGACATTGATGCGCTGGGGCTGATGAAGGTCGATGTGCTTGCGCTCGGCATGTTGACCGCGATCCGCAAATGCTTCGACCTGTTGCGAGCGCATGATCTTGGCGACTATGCGCTCGATACGATCCCGGCGGAAGACCCTGCCACCTATGCCATGCTCTGCCGCGGCGACAGCATCGGCGTCTTTCAGGTGGAGAGCCGCGCCCAGATCAACATGCTGCCGCGCCTGCGCCCGCGCGAATTCTATGACCTTGTGGTGCAGGTTGCCATCGTCCGTCCTGGGCCGATCGAGGGCGACATGGTGCACCCCTATCTGCGGCGCCGCAATGCGGAGGAGCCGGTCGTTCTGCCATCACCTGGGCCGGCGCATGATCAGAATGAGTTGAAGGATGTGTTAGGCAAGACCTTCGGCGTACCGCTGTTCCAGGAGCAGGCGATGAAGCTGGCGATCGTCGCCGCCGGGTTCACGCCCGATGAGGCGAATGCGCTGCGCCGCGCGATGGCGACTTTCCGCAATGTCGGCACCATGCCGCGGTTCCACGCCAAGATGGTGGAGGGGATGGTCGCGCGTGGCTATGAGCGTGACTTCGCCGAACGTTGCTTCCGGCAAATTGAAGGCTTCGGCAGCTATGGCTTTCCGGAAAGCCATGCGCAGAGCTTCGCACGGCTGGTCTATGTCTCGAGCTGGCTGAAGTGCCACCATCCGGCGGCATTCGCCGCGGCGCTGCTCAACAGCCAGCCGATGGGCTTTTATGCCCCCGCGCAGCTGGTGCGTGATGCCGCCGAACATGGGGTGGCCATCCTTCCCATCGATATCAACCACAGCGCGTGGGACTGCACGCTGGAAGCCGGCGCACTGCGGCTGGGGATGCGCATGGTCGATGGGTTTCGGGAGGCCTGGGCCGGGGCACTGGTGGCGGCGCGGGAAACAGGCGCATTCGAAAGCGTCGAGGCGCTGGCCCGCCGCGCGCGGCTGCCGGCGACAGCGTTGCAGCTGCTGGCAGAAGCGGATGCATTCGGCAGCCTGGCGCTGAACCGGCGTGACGCCATCTGGGACGTACGGCGCACGCCCAATGACACGCTGCCGCTGTTCGCCGCAGCGGACGCCCGCGAGCTGGGAGAGGAACCCGATGCCGAGTTGCCGCCCATGCCGCTGGGTGAGGCGGTCGCAGCCGACTACCAGAGCTTCCGGCTGTCGCTGAAGGGGCATCCGATGGCGCTGCTGCGGCATCATTTCGCCGGCGAGCGCGTGTTGACCTCGGCGGAGACCAGCGCCGCTAGCAACGGCGCCCGGGTGCGCACCGCCGGCGTGGTGCTGGTGCGGCAGCGGCCCGGCAAAGGCAACGCCATCTTCATTACCATTGAGGACGAGACCGGCATCACCAATGCCCTGCTATGGGCGCGCGACTTCGAGCGCCAGCGGACGCCCGTCATGGCCTCGCGCCTGATGCTGATCGAGGGCGTCATCCAACGCAGCAAGGAAGGGGTCGTGCACCTGATGACGCAGCGGGTGCACGACCGCAGCCACCTGCTGACAATGCTGTCAGACCAGCATGATCCCCGGCCACCGCTGTCGCGCGGTGACGAAGTCGCCCACCTACAACCCGAACGGCAGCCCCTCTACCGCCACCCTCGCGATGTGCGAATCCTGCCGCATTCACGGGATTTTCATTGAGGGCATACGCTCGGATTGAGGAAAGGCGACGGTATGCGAAAAGCCAGCAAACCTCATGAGTGTCACCGCCAAATGATCGTCGATGCTATCGATCGTTCGATCGCGTCCGGAATGCATGTTCCGATCCCCCTGCCTCTGATTCAGAGGATAGATCGGTTGACCAGGGGCATCACGGTCGATCCGGACATGCCGATCGAAGGCGAAGTCGATCTCTAGCGGCGGCCCTATCCGCTCGTCCGGCGGATGTGAGAGGCTCATGGGCAGCGTTCGCCTGCCCATGAGAAAGGAACTACTACGCCCGTGCCGCAAGCCGACATAAGCAAAGAGCCGACATCCACTGCGGAGATAGTCCGCGTCGCATCCTATCTCCGCGTATCGACCGGCAAGCAGGCTGAGAGCAACCTGTCGATCCACGACCAGCGCCGTCAGATCGAACGCTATTGCGCGGCACGTGGCTGGACGATGGTGGAAGACTTTGTCGAGCCCGGCAGCAGCGCGACCGATGATCGGCGGCCCGCCTCTCAGCCGATGATCGATGCGGCGCTGACGGCTCATGATGTGCATCGCGTGGCGACAGACAGTGGCGCCACGCTTCGTAGCGCTGAAGGTGGCACGCGCCGGACGCTGGCCCAATCGCTGCTTCAGCGCGTCGAGGTCGCCGACAAGCGTAAGGCGCGCGTGCTCGGTTCTCGCAAGACACTGCTGAAGATGCTGGCAATTTCCAGCGGGACGAATCTAGCGAGAGCGGGATTCGGCGGATCAGATGAGACGGTCGATCATTATGCTTTCCCGCTGGCACTATAAGCTGCTTGGCACCTTTTGCTGTCCGGTACCTTAGGCGGAGCGCAGAAAGTACGAACTGATTTCATTTTATAGAGCTTTTCCTCGGCACCATTCTCGAACCAACTTCTCATTCATTTAAGGAATTGTGATAGCGCGCTTAATTGTACGACCGATTCCCGGGTCGGCAATTGCCGCCCGAACGACCACAGCCGGGGCGCAAACTCGCCACTCACCGTAAAGGACTCGAACCCTTCTTACCGCAACGATCCGTCGTATTTACGATATTGAAATCATATCGTTTTCCTGAACAGAACAAATACTGCTCCGGCGTGTCGCGGCGTAGTAGCCACGGCGGTTCTGGTGCCGCTTAGGTGACTCGAACACCTGACCCCATCATTACGAATGATGTGCTCTACCGGCTGAGCTAAAGCGGCGAAACCAGCAGGGGCGGGCCATATCAGCCGGCCGCCCCCAGTGCAAGCCGCCGCTGGCGGCCCGCCGGCCGGGCACTTCGGCGAGTCCGCAACCAGCCACGCTGTTTGCGGCCGCCTTGGCCTAATACATGTGCTGCCCGCCGTTGATGCTCAGCGTGCTGCCGGTCACGAACCCGGCATCCTCGCCGCACAGGAAGGCCACGCCGCGCGCGATCTCCTGTGCCTGCCCCAGCCGGCCCGTCGGGATCTTCGCCACGATCTTCTCCAGCACGTCCGCCGGCACCGCCGCCACCATGTCGGTGTCGATATAGCCTGGCGCGATCGCATTCACCGTAATGCCGAACCGTGCCCCCTCCTGCGCCAGCGCCTTGGTGAAGCCGTGGATGCCCGATTTCGCCGCGGCATAGTTCACCTGGCCATATTGCCCGGCCTGGCCGTTGATGCTGCCGATGTTGACGATCCGCCCCCAACCGCGCGACTTCATGCCCACGAAGGTCGCCTTCGCCATGTTGAAACAGCCGCCCAGGTTCACGTCGATCACCTCGCGCCACGCCTCATAGCTCATCTTCATCAGCGTGCCGTCGCGCGTGATGCCGGCATTGTTCACCACCACATCCACCGGCCCCAGCGCCGCCTCCACCGCCGCCACGCCGTCCAGGCAGGCCTGGTGGTCGGCAACATTCCAGCGGAACGCCTTGATCCCCGTCCGCTCGCTGAACGCCTTCGCCCGCTCCTCGCTGCCGACATAGTTGGCGGCCACCGCCATCCCCATGTCCCGCAGCGCCAGGCAGATCGCCTCGCCGATGCCGCGCGTCCCGCCCGTTACAATTGCCACCCGTGCCATCATCAACCTCCCACTCTCCCGGGGGCCGGTCTAGCCTTGGGGAACCCAGCCCGCAAGCGATTCGCCGATGATGCAGCGCAGCATTTCAATGCCTTGCGCGCTGTCATTCAAACAGGGGAGATAGGCGAAATGCGTGCCCCCTGCATGCTCGAATATCTCCTTCGCGCCGATGGCGATTTCCTCCAGCGTCTCCAGGCAGTCGACCGAGAAGCTCGGGCACACCACCGCAACCTTGCGGATGCCTTCTTTCGCCAGCGCCTCCAGCGTCGGCTCGGTATAGGGTTGCAGCCACTCCGCCCGCCCGAACCGGCTCTGGAAGCACAGCCGCAGCCGCCCCTCCGGCCAGCCCAGGGCCTCGCGCAGCAGCCGCGCGGTCTTGCTGCAATGGCAGTGATAGGGATCGCCCAGCTCCAGGGTGCGCTTCGGCATGCCGTGGAAACTCGCCAGCACCGCCTCCGGCTCGAAATCCAGCGCCGCCACCCCTTCGCGCACGCTCGCCGCCAGCGCGGCGATATGCGCCGGATGGTCGTGATAGGAAGGCAGCGTCCGCGTCGCCGGGATCCAGCGCATGTGATCCAGCGAGTTCCAGCCATGCTCGATCGCCGTCCCCGTCGTCGCGCTGCTGTATTGCGGATAGAGCGGCGCCAGCAGGATGCGGTCGCACCCGGCGGCATGCATCGCCTCCAGCCGGCTGGGGATGGAGGGATTGCCGTATCGCATGGCGAAATCCACCGTCACGCCCGGCCAGGCATCGGCCAGCGCCTCGGCCTGGCGCCGCGTGTTCAGCCGCAGCGGGCTGTCCTCCTGCCAGATGCGGGCATAGTTGGCCGCGGTCTTGCGCGGCCGCACCGTCAGCACCAGCCCGCGCAGGATCGGCTGCCAGATGAAGGCCGGAATCTCCACCACCCTTTTGTCCGACAGGAAGTCCAGCAGATATCGCCGCACCGCGCTCTTGGTCGGCGCATCGGGGGAGCCGAGGTTGATCAGCAGCACGCCCACCTTCCCGATGGCGACCGGCGGATGCCCCGCCGGGCGCGGATCGGCCCGCCCTTCCGCAGCGGCAATGCTGGTGGCGATGTTCACGCGCTGTAAAAGGGTGCGAGCGGCAGCGCCCGCGCGCGTCTGCCGGTCGCCGCGGCCAGCGCATTCGCCAGCGCCGGCGCCACCGGCGGCGTGCCCGGCTCGCCCACACCACCCAGCGGCCCGCCCTGGTTCAGGATATGCGTGCTGAAGTCCGGCGATTCCGCCAGCGGCAACAACGGATAGCCGTCGAAGTTGGTCGCGGTCGCCCGCCCCTTCTCGAACGTCACCGCCTCGTACAGCGCCGCCGCCAGCCCATAGATGGCGCCCCCCTCCAGCTGCGCCTTCACGCTGTCGGGGTTCACCGCCCGGCCGCAGTCGATCACGCTGGTCACGCGGCTCACCACGACGCCCTTGTCCTTCACCCCGGCCTCGATCACCATCGCCACGATCGAACCGAAGCTCTCATGGATGGCGATCCCCCGGCCGAAGCCCGCCGGCGCCGCCCCCAGGAACTCGCCCTTCTCCGCCGCCAGCTTCAGCACGCCGGCATGGCGCGGCTTGTCCTTCAAATGGCTCATGCGGAAGGTGAAGGGATCGACGCCGGCGGCCACCGCCAGCTCGTCGACGAAACTCTCCACGAAGAAGGCGCTGAAACTATGCCCCACCGATCGCCAGAAGCCCAGCGGCACCGGCTGATCGACCGGCGCATGCACCGCGCGGAAGGCGGGGATGCCATAGACATTCTCCTCCGCCCCCTCGATCGCCTGCGCGTTCGGCTTGTCGGTGTCGCTTGCCAGCATGGGCATGTTGCGCGCCATGAAGCTCTTCTGCACGCTGGGCACGGCGATCCGCGCATCCCAGGCGGCGATGCGCCGGTCGGCCACGGCGCCCTTCATCCGCGCCGCTGCCGCCGGCCGGTACATGTCGCTGCCCAGATCCTCGGTGCGGTCCCATTGCAGCTGCACGGGCTTTCCCACCGCGCGCGCGATCAGCGCCGCCTGTTCCAGCGCATCGGTCTCCGCCTTGCGCCCGAAGCCGCCGCCCAGCAACGTGGGATGCACCGTCACATCGCGGCTGTCGATGTCCAGCGCCCGCGCCACGCCCCAGCTGCACAAAGTGAGCGACTGCACCGGCGCCCACAGCTCCACCCGGCCATCGGTCACACGCGCGGTCGCCACCATCGGCTCCATGCAGGCATGCGCCAGGAACGGCACGCTGTAATCCGCGCTCACGGGCGTCTTGCCGGCCATGTCGCCCAGCGTATCGTCCGCGCCCACCGCCTCGCCGTCGCTGGCGGAGAGCGCCGCGGTCAGCGCCGCCTCGATCCAGGGCCCGGCGGGCCTGCCGGCAATCGCGAAGTCCGGCGCCAATTTCGCCAGCGCCGTCTTCGCCGCCCAATTGGTCTCGCCCACCGCCGCCACCCAGTTGGCGCCCTTCACCATCGTCACGCCCGGCACCGGCGCGCAAGACCGCAGGCTGCCGCCCACCGGCCCATGCCGGATCGCCGCGAAGACCATCCCCGGCAGCCGCACATCGCCACCAAAGCGCGCGCTGCCATCCACCTTCCCCGGCAGGTCGAGCCGCAGCACCGGCTTCCCCACCAGCGGACGCTGCTCTTCCGCGCGCAGCACGGGCGACTCGCTGGCGTCCTTGGGATCGGCCTTCTTCGCGGCCTCGGCAAAGCTCATCCGGTTCGCCTTGTAGATGACGAAGCCGTTCGCCGTATCGCAATCCGCCGCGTCGATGTCCCATTCGCGTGCCGCCGCCGCGCACAGCATGGTGCGCGCCGACGCCCCCGCCGTGCGATAGATGTCGTGATAATTTTTGATCGAACTGCTGCCGCCGGTCAGCTGCATGTCCAGCCGGCGGATGAGCGTGCTGCCCGCGGCATTGACGATGGCGCGCAGCGGCGGCGCCATGTCGCGCGTCGCCGTCGTCACCAGGCCCGTTTGCGCATAGGCGGGGTGCAGCGGCGCCGGCTCCACCGCCACCGTCCGCCAGTCCGCCCCCAGTTCATCGGCGATCACCTGCGCCAGGCCCGAATAGCTGCCCTGGCCCATTTCGGCCTGCGGTACCGCCACCGTCACCACGCCATCGGTGCCGATCTTCACGAAGGCGTTCATCAACCGCTCGTCGCCCCCCACCGGCCATGTGTTGGGATAGTTGCGTGGCCACACCGCAAACCCCACCAGCACGCCCAGCGTCGCCCCCGTCCCGATCAGGAAGGCGCGTCGGCTGGGCACCCAGCTCTTCTTCGGCGTGGCGGCATCGGCGGGCGGAGTCTTTTGCAGCATGCCACCACCATAGCGCATCACCCGCACAGCCGATAGCGACAAGTGGGCGCGGCCGGCCCCGCGGCTCAGATGCCGCCGGCGCCCATCTTGCGCACCCGGTCCGGCGCCACCCGCGCGACCACCAGCAGCAGCACGGCGACCACCGCCAATGTCCATTTTTCGCTGGTCACGGATTGGCAGATGGTCTGCGCATTGATCCACGCCGTCTGCCAGCCATCCGATGCCAAGGGCGGCATCACATCCGACGGCCAGCTGACAAACAACGCAAACACCGCACCCACAGCCAACCCGCCGATCGCCCACAGCCACCTGGGCCATCCCTTCAGGAACGCCCAGGCCAGCAGCGGAAGAACGCCGATCAGGGCAATGAAGGCCGCCCCGCCCAAGGCGCCCAGCGCGGTCACGGCCGCCACCAGCTTGGCAAGGACCAGCGCACCATTGTCCGCTCCCTCCTCTTTCGCCGCTCCCGGTGGCGCCGGCGGCGTATCCGGCGGGCGCCTCAACATGCCGTAAACCAGCAACACCACAACAACCGCCAACATGCCGATGACGAGAAGACCGGTCAGGCTGACCCCCTCGCCCGACGGCCGAGCGCGCGCGGCGTCATCGACAATCATCACGGGCGGGGTCGCGGGAATCGCCGACGATGCCGGCACATCCGCCGCTTTCTCGCCGACGCTTGTCCGCTCCGTCGAACGCTGAATGCCGGCCGGACCGTCGGCCACCGCAGCCGCCGCCGACCCGGGCCGCTCCGCCGTGGCACGAAGCCCGATGACCAGCGCCAGCAGCAGCGCCAGAAACGCCAGCCCGCCGATCACCGCCAGCCGGATCCGGTCCTCGTGCGTCCGCCGCCGCTGGGTCGCCCGCGCCTCCCGCGCCGTCCGCAGCGCTGTCCGGCGGGCCCGCTCCGCCTCCACCCACGCCCGTTCCTCCGCGGCAATCGCGACGGCCAGCGTCACCTTCTCGCGCGGCGGAATGTCCTGCCCCGCCAGCAGCGCCAGCGCCTGTTCGACCCGCCAGCGCGCGGCCGGCACGGCATCGGCCTTGCCATCCGTCGTCACCGCGCCGGGGGTCAATGGCTGCTCCGTCATCTCTGACACCCCCGCCTTCCCGCCAGACCGATACCGCGCCATAGCAGGTCATCGCATGTCGTGCACGCGCGCGGCTTCCGCCCGAAGCCGCGATCGTTTACCCTGCCCGCATGTCGGACACCCCCATCGGCGGCGGCCTGCCGAAAATCGCCTATGCCGCGCGCACGGTCGCGAAGATCGGCGTCGGCCAATCGGCGAAGGCCCTGACCGCGCGCAACACCTGCAAGGCCTGCGGCCTGGGCATGGGCGGCCAGAAGGGCGGCATGACCAACGAGGCCGGCGAGTTTCCCAGCGTCTGCAACAAATCCATCCAAGCACAATCCACCGACATCCAGCCCGCCATCCCGCTCGCGCGCCTGACCGCGCCGCTCGCCACGCTGCGCGCGCTCGACGGCCACGACCTTGACCATCTCGGCCGGCTCGACACGCCACTCTATCGCGCCGCCGGCGCCACCGCCTTCGTGCGGCTGGGCTGGGAGGAAGCGCTGACCCACGCCGCCCACCGCATGACGGAGGCGACGCCGCCGCGCAGCTTCTTCTATTCCTCCGGGCGCTCGTCGAACGAGGCCGGCTTCCTGCTGCAACTGCTCGCCCGCGCCTGGGGCACCAACAACATCAACAATTGCAGCTATTACTGCCACCAGGCCACGTCCGTCGGCCTCGGCAGCACCATCGGCACCGGCACCGCCACCGTCGAACTGGGCGACCTCGACAAGTGCGATTTTCTCCTGCTGCTCGGCGCCAACCCCGCCAGCAACCACCCGCGTTTCATCCACAAGCTCGCCGCTTGCCGCGCGCGCGGCGGCCAGGTCGTGGTCGTCAACCCGGCGAAGGAACCCGGCCTGGTCAAGTTCGCGCTTCCCAAAAGCGCCCGCTCCCTGCTGAAAGGCGGCGACGCCATCGCCAGCGACTGGCTGCAACCGCGCATCGGCGGCGACATCGCGCTGCTGAAAGCGCTCGCCAAGGCGCTCATCGAACAGGGCGCCACCGACCCCGCCTTCATCGCCGCGCACACCAACGGCTATGACGCCTTCGCGCTCGACCTCGCCGCGCTCGACTGGCCGGTGCTGGAGGCCGCCTCCGGCTGCATCCGCGCCGACATCACCCGTGTCGCCGCGCTCCACGCCAACGCCCGCAACGCCGTCTTCGCCTGGGGCATGGGCCTCACCCACCACCTGCACGGCAGCGCCAATGTGGAGATGGTCGCCAACCTCGCCTTGCTGCGCGGCATGGTCGGCCGGCCCGGCGCCGGCCTCCTCCCCCTGCGCGGCCACAGCAATGTCCAGGGCATCGGCACCATCGGCGTGAAACCGGTGCTGGCCGCCGACGTGATGCAAGCCCTTGAAAAACATGTGGGCGTGAAACTGCCATCAACGCCAGGCATGGATACCATGGCTGCGATGCACGCCGCGCATGACGGCCGGATCGGCGCCGCCGTCATCATGGGCGGCAACCTGTATGAGGCCACGCCGAACCATGAATTCGCGCGCCAGGCGATGGAACGCATCGGCTTCAAGCTGTTCCTGACCACCACGATCAACCGCGGGCACATCGTGGACGACGGCGAAACCCTCATCCTCCCCGTCACCGCGCGGGACGAGGAGTGGCAGCCAACCACCCAGGAATCCATGTTCAACTATGTGCGGCTGAGCGACGGCGGCATCGAGCGCCACGGCAACGTCCGCCCCGAAAGCCACATCCTTGCGGATTTGGCGAGCCGCCTGATGCCCGCCGGCCCCATCGATTTCCAGGCCTTCAAGGCCCACCGCAAGCTGCGCGAGACAATCGCCGCCACCATCCCGGGCATGGCCGCGCTCGCCGACATCGACGTCGCGAAACGCGAGTTCCACGTCACCAACCGCCTGCTCCACCACCCAAATTTCCAAACCGCAGACGGCCGCGCAACCTTCGCGCTATGCCCACTCCCCTCCCCTTCAGGGGAGGGGCGACTCGCGCAGCGAGCGGGGGTGGGGCCGGGCCCGGAGGTGGGGCAGGGCGCAATCCCCCTCACCCTCGCCACCATCCGCTCCGAAGGCCAGTTCAACAGCATCATCTATGAACGCACCGACAGCTACCGCGGCCACGCCCCGCGCAACGCGCTCCTCATGCACCCCACCGACATCGCCGCCCACGGCCTGACGCCCGGCAGCACCGTCACGCTCGCCAGCCCCCACGGCCGCCTCCCCGGCCTGGTCATCCACCCCTTCGATGTCCACCCCGGCAACGTCCTCGCCTACTATCCCGAAGCCAACGCCCTCACCGCCACCACCACCGACCCCCGCAGCAAAACCCCCGCCTTCAAATCCGTCCCCGTCTGGATCGAACAATAATCCTCCCTTGGCAAAGCCGGAGGAGGTGGCACGAGCGCAGCGAGTGACGGAGGGGGCACTACCCGGTCAGCAGCCGCCGGCTCAGCAGCGTCCGCATGTCCCGCCGTCCATCGGCGATCAGCACCACGAAAACCACCTGGCCCTCAACCCGATAGATCAGCCGATAGGGGTGATGCAGCAACTGCCGATAGCGCCGGATGCCGAGCGTCAGCAATTCGGGCGGAAAGGCGCCCCGCTCCGGAAATTCCGCCAGCCGCTCGGCCAGCGCGCCGAGCGTTTCGATCAACCGATCAGCATCCTCCTCATCGCGCACCGAGGCCATCCAGTCCCGGATCGCCCGCAGATCGGCCTTGGCACCCGCGGTCAGCCGAACCTCGTGGCGCATCAGCGCGCCAATTCCGCCAATGCCTCCGCCAGCGGCTGCGTCCGCCCCGCCTCGATATCCTGCTCGCCCAGCGCGAGCAGCTTCAGCAACGCCAGAGTCTCCTGCGTTTCTTCCCAACTGCGGATGTCCTGCACCACCGCCCGCGCCTCGCCATTCTGCGTCACAATCAACGGCTCCCGATCCTCCGCCAGCCGTTTCAGCAATGTCGCGGCATCAGCCTTCAACCGGCTGATCGGCGTCACTTGGGAACTCAGCATTAACAACCTCCACCGAACCTTATTCGAACCGAATATAGATCGACCCGAACAGGCCCGCAATAACGCAAATGCTCAGGCACCCTCCCTCACCGGCTCCACCGATCCCCTCAGCAAGGCCTCGGCGTTCAACTCGGCGGCCGCGTCCATCGAATCGCAGGATGGGCCGTGTTGTGCCGATATCCAAATGTTGGCCAAACGCGCTTGAAAGCCGGTGAGCGAAGAGCACTCACCGGGCGATTTTATTGAGGGAGCTGACTGTTTGTCTTTGTTCAAATGGTTGGGAGTATCTGCGAATCTACTCGTCTCTAACCGGCATGGTTTTCAAAGCATTTCGGGCGCTTTCCCTTACAGCATCCCACCGAGGATCAGAATGCAAAGCACCACGTCGCCAGAAGTCAGCATTTTGCCTTCCGCTCCAAAGATCCAAGACCATGTCTAACCCCCTGAGTGCCTCAGCCTGTTCGGCAGACAGCTCGCCTGCAGCAACCATATGCTCAACTGCGATGTAATAATCATTAAACTCAAGGGCTAGTTCATCGCAATTATATTCCGACCTAGCTTTGTCTGCTGTGTCCGGAAACAGTGTTTTTTGCAGATATAAATCCTGCTCGGCTGCCGCCGCTGCAAGGCGAGCAGTAGCAGATCTTAATTGGGAATACCGCGTAGCCACCATCTGATGGTATCATAACATCGTTGCTTCAACCAGTTTGTATGTGACAGCTTAGAGGGATCGGAACTGCCCGCTCGCCGACAACCTCCAAGTCAGAAACTGACCCCTCACGCCGCCACCACCACCCCAACCCGCCGCCCCGTCCGCGCCGTCACCTCGCGGAAGATGGCGCGATAGTTCGGATGCTCCGTCCCCATCGCCCGGTCCCACCAGGTGAAATACAGCCCGAAATTGCTATTGAACCCGCCATTGTGGTGCAAATCATGGTGCGTCGTCGTGGCGAACAGGCCCCAGAACCAGTGGTCGGCGAACCCCTGCGGCAGCAGCTCGATGCCGCAATGGCCCCACACGTTGCGGATGATCATCACCCCCAGGAACATGAACAGCGCGATGAAGGGCGTGGGGATCAGCAGCACCCACAGCGTCACGAACAGCGCCTCCACCGCCGCCTCGGTCATGTTGAAGGCATAGGCGGCGAACGGCGTCGGCGTCACGCTGCGGTGGTGCAGCCGGTGAAAGGCCTTGAACAGGCGGCGGTCGTGCATCGCCCGGTGCACCCAGTAAAACCAGCTGTCGTGCGCCACCAGCAGCGCCAGCACGAACAGCGCCACCACCGGCCAGCCGGGAGTCGCCACCGGCGGCTTGCCGAACGCCACCATCACCGCCGGCGTGGCGACCGCCGCATACACCAGCAGGCTGCGCGCCGAGGCCGCAATCTCGCGCCGGTAATCCGCCCACCCCGCCGTGCGCGCCTGCAACACCCGCACCCGCCACGGCGTGCGCCGCACCAGCCACACCACCGCCGCCATCAGCAGCGTGGCCACCACATAGCGCCCGCCATCGAAGATCAGCGTGCCACGAAAACTGTGCAGGAAACTGGGAATCAGCGTGTCGAACGGGTCCATGGCGGTTGCTCCATCAGGCGGTTGATGCAGCATCCCTGCCCCGTGCGCAGAACCCCGACTGCGCGGCTTCCCGGTTTCGACCGGTCGATTTCGACAATTCAATCACCCCCGCGCGCGAAACTCGCTCGGCGTGCAGCCTTCCGCCTCGCGGAAGGCCCGGTTGAATGGCGCCAGGCTGCCGAACCCCGCGTCCATCGCGATGGTCAGGATCGGCACCTCCCGCTGCGACGGGTCAGAGAGCGCCGCCCGCGCCTCCGCCAGCCGATAGCCGTTCAGCCAGGCGTTGAAATTGCGCGCCCCCAGCCCCTGGTTGATCGCCCGCCGCAGCCGATATTCCGGCACCCCCAGCGCGGCGGCCACGCTCGCCATCGTCACACCCTCGTTGCGCCACAGCAGCTCCCGCCGCATCAGCGCGTCCAGCCGCGCCAACAGCGCGCTGTCATCCGCCACAACCGCCGGCTCGGCCGCGGGAGGCGGCGCCGCCAGCAGCGCCGGATCGCGCCACGCCAGCATCGCCGCAGAGAGCACCGCCACCAGCAGCAGCAGGCTGGCGGCGTTCATCACCCGCCACGCCACCGGCGCCGGCCAGCCATCCAGCGACAGCTCGCTCAGCACCACCCACAAAATCACCACGCCGATCGCGGAGACCAGCAGCAGCCGCATGCGCCGCCGCCCCTCCACCAGGTCCGCGTCGCGGCCGCGCAGCGCCGCCCACAGCCCCAGCGCCACCAGCAGCATCCCCAGCCCGTGCCACAGCACGCTGAAGACGTTGAACGGCGCCGGCGGCATCCAGGGGCAATAATTCGCCGACGCCCCGCCCACCATCAGCAGCGCCAGCACCGCGCCATGCCAGGGCCGCAGCCGGAAATCATCGTCGAACCAGCTCTGCGCGAACAGCCAGAACAGGCCCGGCGTCACCAGGCTGCCCAGATGGAAGGGCACCCGCCACCAGGCGTCCATCGCCTCGCCCGGCAGGCCGATCAGCACCACGTAACAGACGCCGCCCAGCGCCAGCGCCACCCCCAGCCGCGCCGTGGTGCCGCGCCCCCAGTCCCGCGCGAAATGCCAGGCGAGCAGCACCAGCAACGCGACCGCCGCCCCGCGCAGCGCCCCGTCCCAATAAAGCATCATTCGCTGCTCAGCCCGGCGATCCAGTCGCGGATCAGCGCCACCCCCGCCTCATGCACCACGCTCCGCCCCAGTTCCGGCATGGCGACCCCCGGCTCCACCGACTGCATCCGGTGCACCATGATGCTCGCCGCAGGATCGCCCGGCTTCACGTCGAAGCTCAGCCCGCCGCTCGCCTGCCCCGCCGCCACCGGCCGCTTGCCGATGCCCAGCGCCACCCGGTCCCGGTTTTCCCAATCCAGGAACAGCCCGCTGTTGCCCGCCGGCCCGCGGGCGTTGTGGCAATGGCCGCAATTGGCATCCAGATAGGCCCGCGCCCGCGCCGCCACCGGCGCCCTGCCGTCCCACGCCGGCACCCGCGGCACATCCGCCAGCGCCGGCATCCCCACCGGCTTCAGCCGCCGCAGCGTCGCGTCGTCCAGGTTGCGCGCCTTCGGCCCAATGGGGCCCAGCACGCCGTCCAGCGCATGGCAGCCCTTGCACTGGTTCATGTTCGGCACGGCGTAATCGATGGTTATCGCCTTTCCATCCACCATCGCCTCCACCGCCAGCCGCGCGCCCGCCTTCTTCAAGGCCGCATCCCCGCCCTCCCACACATAGGGCAAGGCCACCCAGCCGCTCGCCTTCCGGATCAGCAACCGCGTCTCGATCGTGCGATAACCAGCGGCGCCCCTCCCTGAAGCCCCTCCCCCGCGTGCGGGGGCGGTGTCAGCCGCAGGCTGACGAAGGAGGGCCGTATATCCGAACGATTTCACCAGCACCGCACCCACCGGAAACGCCAGCACGCCGCTGTCCCGCCACCCCACCCGCGTGCCCGGCGGCAGCCACAGGAAGCGCGCCTTCTCCGCATGGTCGCTGAACAGCGGCGTGGTCGGTGCATAGGGGATCAGCGCCGCATCCGGCCGGCCGTCGGCGTCGAACAGGCCATAGGCCGACAGTTTCGCCGCCGGCACATCCGCCAGCAGCGCCGCACCATTGACCTGCGCAACGCCCGGCGCGGCCAGCCACAGCAGCGCGAGCAGCAGCGCCTTCATCGCGTCGCGCGCAGTTCCACCGCCACCGGCGCCGGCTCGGGCGGCAGGCCGGCCGCCCGCAACTGCACCGGCGCCGGCCGGGCCGCCGCCATGTCGGCCGTCGCGCTCGGCAGGTTCAGCGTCAGCGCCGGCACATCGGAGCCGATCCGCACCACCTCCGTCACCGGCTTCCCATCCACCAGATAGGTTTGCGCCCCATCCCACAGCAGCGGTGGCAGCGTGCCCCCCACCGCCTTCGCCAGCTCGGCTCCGCCGGGAAAGGCCGGCGCGAAGCCGTTCCGCCGCAGCCGATTGCCGCGCACCACCACATCGCGCGGCAGCGGGTTGTAGCCGGCGCTGTCGAACGGCTTTTTATAGGCCACGATCATCACCGCGGCGCTGCCATTGCCTGAAATTTCGTTGTCGAACACGTGAACGTTGCGGTTCGCCATCACCATCACGCCCGTTCCCGTCGGCACTTCGGCCACCACATTTCCCGGCGCGGCAAAGTTCGGCGTGTCATTGTCGCTGATGCGATTGCCGAACACGCGCGTGGAATGACCGCCCATCTGCGGCAGGTTCGGCAGGTCGAACACCAGGATCCCACCGGCATTTTTACGCACGACATTGTGCGCCACATCGGCGAACATGCTGTTCTCGATCTCGATCCCGGCGACATTATATTCGGCGATATTGTCTTGGACGATGATGTCGCGCGACTGCCCCACATAAATGCCCGCGTCGGACGCGCCGCGCACCGTCACCCGCTCAATGAGGATGTTGCGCGACGCCACCGGATACACGCCATAGCCACCATTGGTCGCCTTCGGTCCGTCCGGCCACTCGACCGTCACGTCATGGACATGCACGCCGTTCACGCCTTTCCACTTGATGCCGTCGCCCTTGGCATCATGGATCGTCAGGTCGCGCACCACAGAGCCATCGGCGGTGATCAGCAGGCCCTCGGCGGCGCTTTTCTGCCCCTTGAAGGACAGGATCGTCTTCCCTTCCCCCACACCCGCCAGCGTCACATCCTTTACGTCCAGCGAAAGTCCGTCTGTGAAGGCATAGCGGCCCGCCGCGAGCAGCACCGTATCACCCGGCGCTGCCTCGATGAGCGCCGTCTGCACAGCCTCCGCCGCGCCCGGCCCCGGCGCCACCTGAATCGTCTTCGCCTGCCCCGCGCCCGCCAGCAGCGCCGCCCACAGCACCAATGATCTGCCCGCCATCATCATCGTCTCCCAGGCTCAGTAGAACCGGAAAGCGGCGCCGGCGCAACGGCCCTTGCCGCGCGCCGCGTTGGCACCCGGGCGCGGCAATGCTATGCTTCACCCATGAATGCGCCGTTCGCCCCGCCCGCGACGCACCAGCGGCTGCCGCTGACCGTGGATGACCTGCGCCTGCTGCACGACCATGGCGCGTTCAACGGGATCGAGAATCGGGTTGAATTGATCGGTGGGGACATTTTGCTGATGAATTCGATGCGCATGCCTCACGCCCACGCCGTCGGTGAATTGGGTTTCCGGCTGCGTCTGGCCATCGAGACGTTCGACCGATCTTTGCGGATGCTCGCAGGCGTTACTCTTGCCTTTCCGCCGCACGACGCGCCCGAGCCCGACCTTGTTCTCACCTGCGCCGCCATCCGCCGCGACTATCTGCCGGGTGCCGAGGCGCTGCTGGTCGTGGAAGTCGCCGACAGCAGCGCCGACTTCGACCGCAACGGCAAGGCCGTGCTCTACGCCACCCATGGCGTCCCGGAATATTGGGTGATCGACCTCGCCGCCGGCGCCTTCCTCCAGCACGCCGACCCCAGCGATGGCCGCTTCGCCCGCGTCGAACAGCAGCCGCTCGCCGGCGAAGCCCGCGCCTGGACGCTCCCCGACCTGGCGATCAGCCTCGACGGCCTGGCCGCTTGAGACCGCCCCGGTCGCCCCGCCCGCCCCTGCCATCCCGCCGCCGCCCGCCGCCCCGGGCATAGGGTTCGCGCGGCACCACGCCCGGCACCGCAAAGCGCAGCGCGCCGCTGACCGGGTTGGCGTCCGCCAGCGCTAGTTCCAGCCGCTGGCCGACACGATAGACGGTGCCGCTGTGCTGCCCGGTCAGCGTCCGTGCCGCCTCGTCGAAATCGAACCGCTCCTCCCCCAACGCCCCCATCGGCACCAGCCCGTCGCCACCGATGCCGTCGACGGTCGCGAAGAAGCCGAAATTCGTGACGCCGGTGATCCGCGCGCGCACGCTCGTTCCCACCGCGCCCGCCAGATGGCTGGCGACATAGCGGTCGAGCGTCTCGCGCTCGGCCTCCATCGCCCGCCGCTCGGTCAGGCTGACATGATCGCCGCTCACCGCGAAACGCGCGCCCTCGGCGTCCCCCAGCCCGCCCTCGCCCAGCCCGAACGCCCGCACCAGCCCCCGGTGCACCAGCAGGTCGGCATAGCGGCGGATGGGCGAGGTGAAATGCGCATAGCTCGCCAAGCTCAGCCCGAAATGGCCGCGGTTGTCCGGCGCATAATAGGCCTGGGTCTGGCTGCGCAGCACCTGCTCGGCGATCTCGGTCGCATCGTCCCGGTCCTTGGTGAGCGCCAGGAAGCGGTTGAACAGCGCCGGTTTCACCACCTGCCCCAGCGCCAGCTTCAGGCCGATCGTCGCCAGATACTCCTTCAGCGCCACCAGCTTTTCCCGCGAAGGCGCCTCATGGTCGCGGAACAGGCAGGGCAGCTTCTTCGCCTCCAGCGCCTTTGCTGCCGCCACATTGGCCGCGATCATCATGTCCTCGATCAGGCGATGCGCATCCAGCCGCTCCCGCACACGGATGCCGGCGATGTTGCCGGCCTCATCCAGCAGCACCTGCTTTTCCGGCAGGTCCAGCTCCAGCGGCTCCCGCGCCGCCCGCGCTTTCGCCAGCGCCCCCCACGCCCCCCACAGCGGCCGCAGCACGCCGTCGGTCAGCGGTGACGTCGCC
Source organism: Sandaracinobacteroides saxicola (assembly GCF_014117445.1). Classification (NCBI taxonomy): domain Bacteria; kingdom Pseudomonadati; phylum Pseudomonadota; class Alphaproteobacteria; order Sphingomonadales; family Sphingosinicellaceae; genus Sandaracinobacteroides; species Sandaracinobacteroides saxicola. The sequence goes on from NZ_CP059851.1 coordinate 2,849,195, forward strand.
CTGCCATCGATCGCCGCCTGAGCATCCTCGTAGGCGATGTTGGCGACAATGCGGATCACCGCCCGGCCGAACCGTGCCGAAATCACCGCCCCGTCCGCGCTGACCGCCATCTCGCACGCCAGCACGGCCCGGTCCTCGCCCTCCACCAGGCTGCACGCACCGGCGGACAGCGCCTCGGGCAGCATCGGCACCACACGGTCGGGGAAATAGACACTGTTGCCGCGGTTGTACGCCTCGCGGTCGAGCGCCGTCCCCGACCGCACGAACCAGCTCACATCGGCGATGGCGACGATCAGCCGCCAGCCGTCGCCATCGGCCTCCGCCCATACCGCGTCGTCATGGTCGCGCGCATCGGCCGGATCGATGGTGATCAGCGGCAGCGCCCGCAGGTCCTCGCGCGGCCCCAAGCCGGCGCGGGACGCCGCCTCCGCCTCCGCCAGCACCTCGTCCGAAAACACATGCGGGATGCCCTTCGCTGAAATCGCGATCAGGCTCAGGCTGCGCGGCGCGAACGGATCGCCCAGCCGCTCCACCACATGCGCGCTGGCGCGGGCGCCGCTGCCGCGCACCTCCGCCAGCAGCAGTTCACCCTCCGGGCCGTCATAGTCGCTCAGCGCGAAATCATGCCGGGCGCGCTTGTCCACCGGCGTCAGCCGCCAGGCCGCCCCCTCCCGCCGCGCCGTGCCCACGATCGTCAGCGCGCTCGCCGCCAGCTTCTTCATCGGGTGCGCGGTATAGCCGCCGCCCGTCCCCTCGATCCGCGCCAGCACCCGGTCGCCCAGCCCCAGCGCGCCGCGCCGTCCGCGCTCCACCACCCGCACCCTGGGCGGCGGCGTCGCATGCTCCCACTTCACCGGCACCGCGAAAATCCGCTCGCCCACCGCTTCCACCACCTGCAACACCGTCACCCGCGGCAGCCCGCCGCCGGCGTGCAGCTTGCGCCCCGGGCCACTCTCCAGCGCGCCGGCGTCGGCCAGCTCATCCAGCAGCGCCTTCAGCCCCTCCCGCGCCTCGCCATGCAGCCCGAACGCCCGGGCGATCTCCCGTTTCCCCACCGCGCCCGGCGCGCTCTCGATGAAGCGCAGGATCTCGGCGCGGGTGGGCAGGCTCATGGCGCCGCCTTCTTCTTCGCCGCGGCCTTCTTCGCCGCCGGCTTCTTTGCAGCCGCCTTCTTCACCGGCTTGCGCGCCTTTGCCGGCGCCGCCGCCGCCCGCGCCGCCAGCAGCGCCCGCGCCTCCTCCAGGCTCAGCGCCGCCGGATCGGCTCCCTTCGCCAGGCTGGCGTTGGTCGTGCCGTCGCTGACATAGGGGCCATAGCGCCCCGCCATCAGGCGGATGTCCGCGCCCGCCTCGGTCTGGCCCACCACGCGCAGCGGCTCCACCGGTGCCCGCCGCGCGAACCCCTTCGGCTCAGCCAGCTTGGCGACCGCCATGTTCATGCCGGTCTCGAACACCTCCGCCGTGCCGTTCAGCTTCGCATACTGCCCATCATGCGCCAGATAAGGACCGAAGCGGCCGATGCTCGCGGTGATCGGCTTGCCCGTCTCCGGATGCAGCCCCACCTCGCGCGGCAGGCTCAGCAGCTTCAGCGCCAGCGCCAGGTCAAGGCTGTCCTCCGCCACATCGCGCGGCAGGCTCGCCCGCTTCGGCTTCTCACCCTCGCCCAGCTGCACGAACCGCCCGAAGCGCCCGCTCTTCAGCGTCACCGGCAGCCCGGTCTCGGGGTCCTCCCCCAGCACCACATCGGCGGCATTCTCCGCCTGCGCGCCGCCGAACTGCCGCGTGTACCGGCACTCAGGGTAATTCGAACAGGCCACGAACGCGCCGAACTTCCCCGTCTTCAAACTCAGCCGCCCATCGCCGCAATTCGGGCAGGTCCTCGGGTCGCCCGCACCCGTTTCCGGAAACAGGTAGGGTGCCAGAAATTCGTCCAGCGCCGCGGTCACATCCGATGGCCGCTGCTCCAGCACCTCATCGGTCTTCGGCTTGAAATCCGCCCAAAAGGCCCGCATCACGTCCAGGAAGGCGCGGTCCCCCGCCGATACCTCATCCAGCTGCGTCTCCAGGCCCGCGGTGAAATCATAACTGACATAGCGCTCGAAAAACCGCTCCAGAAAGGCCGTCACCAGCCGTCCCTTCTCCTCAGCGAAGAAGCGGTTCTTCTCCAGCCGCACATAGGCGCGGTCCTTCAGCACCTGCAGGATGCTGGCGTAGGTGGAGGGCCGGCCGATCCCCAGCTCCTCCAGCCGCTTCACCAGGCTCGCCTCGCTGAACCGTGGCGGCGGCTCGGTGAAATGCTGGCTGGCGCTCGCCTCCACCAGCGTCGGCACCTCGCCCTGCACCAGCTTGGGCAGCCGGGCATCCTCCTCATCCTCGGGCTCGTCCCGCCCCTCGGCATAAAGCGCCAGGAATCCCGGAAACAGCACCACCGTGCCGCTCGCCCGCAAGCCCACCTGCCGGTCGGCGCTCAGCAGGTCCACGCTCGTCCGCTCGATCCGCGCCGACGCCATCTGGCTCGCCAGCGCCCGCTTCCACACCAGCTCATACAGCCGCGCCGCGTCGCCCGACAGGCCGATGCCCTTCGGACTGCGCGCAAACTCCGTCGGCCGGATCGCCTCATGCGCCTCCTGCGCATTCTTCGCCTTGGCGACATAGACCCGCGGCTTCTCCGGCAGATGCTCACGCCCGAACATCTCCATCACCACATCGCGCGCCGCGGCGATCGCCTCGCCCGCCATGCTGACACCGTCGGTGCGCATATAAGTGATATGGCCGTCCTCATAGAGCGACTGTGCCACCCGCATCGCCTGCTGCGCCCCCATCCCCAGCTTGCGGCTCGCCTCCTGCTGCAGCGTGCTGGTGGTGAACGGCGGCGCCGGATTGCGCACCCCGGCCTTGGTCTCCACCGCGCTGACGGTGAAGCGCCCCGCCGCCACATCCGCGCGCGCCGCCTCCGCCGTCGCCGCATCGGGCAGGTCGAACTTGTCCAGCTTCGCGCCGCGCCACAGCGTCAGCCGCGCAACAAAATCCCGCCCCGCCGCACTCTGCATGGCGGCCTTGACGCTCCAATATTCCTGCGCGCGGAACGCCTCGATCTCGCGCTCCCGGTCCACCACCAGCCGCAGCGCCACCGATTGCACCCGCCCCGCGCTCTTGGCACCGGGCAGCTTGCGCCACAGCACCGGCGACAGCGTGAACCCCACCAGATAGTCGAGCGCGCGCCGCGCCAGATAGGCATCCACCAGGTCCTGATCCACCTGCCGCGGCGCCTTCATCGCCTCGGTAACGGCACTCTTGGTGATGGCGTTGAATGTCACCCGCGCCAGCCCGCCCTTGGGCACCGCCCGCTTCGCCGCCAGCAGTTCCGCCAGGTGCCAGCTGATCGCCTCGCCCTCGCGGTCGGGGTCGGTGGCCAGGATCACCCGGTTGGATTGCTTCGCCGCGTCGGTGATCTCCTTCATCTGTTTGGTGCGGTCGGCGCTCACCTCCCAGCGCATGGCGAAATCGGCGTCGGGATCGACGCTGCCATCCTTCGGCGGCAGGTCGCGGACATGGCCGAAACTGGCCAGCACCTTATAGTCGCTGCCCAGATATTTGTTGATCGTCTTGGCCTTGGCCGGCGATTCCACGATCACCAGATCCATCGGATACCCTTCAACCGCCCGGAATGGAGCGCGCGCGGCGCTTAGCGGTCAACGCGAAACCCCGCAAGCCCGTCACACCAGGGATACCCGCCCGCCGGCATGCCGCGTCAGCACGCCTTCCAGCTCCAGGTCGACCAGCAGCACCTGAATGTCCGCCGCCGGCAGCCCCGATTGCCGCACCAGCTCATCCACCGGCACCGGCACCGGAGACAGCAGCTCGCGCAGCCGGTCCGCCGCGTCCGCGCCCGGTTCCGCGATCGGCCCGCCGAAATCGAACCCCGGTTGCTTCGGCTCCTGCAACCGCTCGCCGAACGGCCGCAGCGCCGCCACGATGTCGCCGGCATGCTCCACCAGCGTCGCGCCCTCCTTGATCAGCGCATTGCACCCCCGCGCCCGGGCATCCAGCGGACTGCCCGGCACCGCCAGCACGTCGCGCCCCAGCTCGCCCGCCAGCCGCGCGGTGATCAGGCTGCCGCTGCCCACCGCCGCCTCCACCACCACGGTCGCCTGCGCGATGCCGGCGATGATGCGGTTGCGGCGCGGGAAATGCCGCGCCATCGGCTGCGTCCCCGGCGGCATTTCGGCGAGCAGCAGGCCGCGCTCCGCCACCGCCGCCTGCAACGCGGCATTTTCCGGCGGATAGGCGATGTCGATCCCGCCGGCGATGGCAGCGATCGTCCCGCCGCCAAGGCTGCCCTCATGCGCCGCCGCGTCGATGCCGCGCGCCATGCCGCTCACCACCACGAAGCCGGCGTCGGCCAGGTCACGCGCCGCGGTCTTCGCCCACAGCTTCGCCGCCGCGCTGGCGTTGCGCGCCCCCACCATCGCCACCACGGGCCGCGCCGCCAGCACCGGATCGCCCAGCGCCGACAGCAGCGGCGGCGCATCCTCGCTCTCCGCCAGCAGCGGCGGATAATCGGGGTCACCCAGGAACAGCGCCCTTGCCCCCGCCGCGGCAATCGCCGCCAGCTCCGCTTCCGCCTCCGCAACGCTCGCGATCCGGCCGCCCCGGCGTGCCAGGTCAGGGAGCGCCTCCACCGCCGCCGCCGCGCTGCCGAAACGCCGCAACAGCATGCGGAAGCTCACCGGCCCCACATTCTCGCTGCGGATCAACCGCACGCGGGCGATGCGGTCGGCATCGCTCATGCCTTGGCCATGAGCGCCACCATGATCGCTCATGCCCTGACCATGAGCGCGGCCATGATCGCTCATGCTCTGACCATGAGCGCGGCCATGATCGCTCACGCTGCCTTCCTGCCGATCCTCGGCTCCGTGCCGCTGCGCAACCGCGCGATATTCTCCCGGTGCGTCCACAACACCCAGATGGCCATGATCAGCAACAGCGCCCCGGACCATGGCTGCCCCAGCGCGAACGCGGCGATCGCCGCCGCAAAGCCGCCCGCCATGCCGCCCAGCGAGGAAATGCGCGTTACCAGCGCCGCCCCCACCCAGGCCAGCGCGAAGGCCAGCCCCGCCAGCGGCAGCAGCGCCAGCGAAATCCCCAGCAGCGTCGCCACCCCCTTGCCACCCCGGAACCGCAGCCAGACCGAATAGAGATGCCCGATGAAGGCCCCCAGCCCGGCCACGCCGGCCAGCGTCTCGCCGCCGAACCGATGCCCCAGCCACACCGCCAACGCGCCCTTGCCGGCGTCCAGCAGCAGCGTCGCCGCCGCCAGCCCCTTGCGCCCGGTGCGCAGCACGTTCGTCGCGCCGATATTGCCGCTGCCGATGGTGCGCACGTCACCGGCACCGCCGGCCTTCGCCAGCAGGAAACCGAACGGGATCGACCCCAGCGCATAGCCCAAGAGCAGCGCCAAGCCGAAGCCGATCAGCCCCAGCGCCGTCATGAGTCGCGCAATTCCGCGCTCACCGTCTCAATCGGCGGCTCGATCTCGTCGAGCGCCTCCATGTCCTGCTGCACCCCGCGCAGGATGCGCGCGATATATTCGCGGTGCATCAGCCCGCGCTCATAGCCGGCGTCGGCGTCGGGCTTGTAGCCTTCCAGATCGGCGCGGCTAACCGTGCCCTTCGCATCCAGCAACCGCTCCAGGCTGTCCAGCCGCTCGCGGTTCACCGCCACCTCGCCTGCCAGTGCCATCACGATCGACAACAGGCGGTCCACCGCCGGGTCCTCGAAATAGGCCGGCCGCTTGCCCTTCGCCTTCTTTCCGGCCAGCGCGATATGATCCGGCTCGCTCATTCCGCCGCCATCCGCAACGACGCGCTGTTCTTCCAGGCGCCATAGGCATGCCACACCGCCGCCCGGCCGAAATCCTCGACCTCCTCTTCCCTGTGGCTGGGAAAGACCGAGGTATCCACCACCGCGCGCACCTTCGCCTCGAACAGGTCGGCATCGGCAAACCCCGCCCGCCGGAACACGGCCGGCAGGTCCAGCGCGTGCATCGCCGACCAGAAAGGCTCATTGTTGTTGAAGGCATCCCAGTCGCGCATGAACTGTTCGAACAGCGGCATGTCGTCGGTATAGGCCGGCTGCTCCAGATGAAACATCAGGCCGCCGTCGCTCAGCAGGCGATAACTCTCGTCGATGATGCGCGGCAGCGCCTTGCCGCTGGTCTCGTGCAGGAACATCGTCGTCTGCACCCAGTCGAAATGCCCGTCCGGAAAGCGGCCCAATTCCTCGGCATTGGCCTGCACGAAGCGGATGTTCCTGACCCCCATCGACTGCGCCCGGGCATGGCCATAGCGCAGCGACGGCGCCGCGGTGTCGATGGCAATGACTTCGCTGTCCGGAAACGCCACCGCCAGCGGCACGGCATTGTGGCCGATGGTGGTGCCGATATCCAGGATGCGCTTCGGCACCCAGCCCGGCCGTTCCCTGGCGATCCACTTCACCAGCGCCTGCCCGCCACCGTCGGACAGCGCGCCCAGCCCGCCGCCGGTCGTCACGAAAATCCCGCAGTCATAATTGGCGCCGGCGCTGACATCCCCCGGCACCACCTCGCCATGATAGCTGCCCGGCATGCAGTGGATGTCGACCGCCGCCTGGTAGCGCGGCACCGCCACGCCCGGGTCCAGCTCCAGCGTGTCGCGCCCCTCGTTCCACTGGCGCGCGCGGGCGTTCAGCTCGCCCAGCTGGCGGATCACCATGCTGCGGCCGTTCTGCTGCCGCATCTCCATGTTGTTGCGTTTCAGCGCACTCCAGAAGCGGTGATAGGGATCGGCATTCATCGCATGGCGGATCTCGAACCGGTCCTTCGGCTCGCGGCCATGCTCGGCACGGAAGGCCGGCAGCACGCGGCGCTCATAGGCCTTCGCATTGCCCGGCCCCAGCGCCATCGCCACATGCTTGTTCAGGTTGGCCAGGAAATTGAACCGCGCCCGCTCGTCATGGCTCGCCACGGGGAACACCCCATGCTGCGCCACATTATGGTAGGCGGGCGGAATATCGTCGCGCTTGCTCATCGTTCATCTCCGGCACGCCATTTCGGGCGAGTGGGGGTTCAAATCAACCCTGCTTTATCCAGCCGCTCGATCACCGTCGCCTGCACCCGCTTGAAATGCTCGCGGTCCGGTTGCCGGACGGCGCCTTCGTCGATCAGGCTGTCCGCCGGCTGCACGCTGCCGGCATAGGTTTCGGCGAACAGCTCCAGCCGCTGCCGGCTCAGGTAATTCTTCATCCCCGGCTTGCGCCGCGCCCGCCGCAGCGCGGCGAGGTCAAGGTCGGCGAACGCCGTCATCGTCTCGCCGCTGTTCGATTCGGCCAGCACATGGCCGTCATAATGCACGATGGCGCTGTTGCCGTCGGCACTCGCCAGCGGCAGCAGCGGATCGTCGATGCCCGCGGTATTGGCGCTCACCACATAGGCGATATTCTCGATGGCCCGCGCCCGCCGCGCGATCGCCTTGTGCGTCAGCATCGGACTGCCGATCTCGCTCGACGAATGCACGAACACCTCCGCCCCGCGCAGCGCCAGCGTGCGCGCGATCTCGGGATAGAGGATCTCCTCGCTGGCAATCGCCGCGATCCGCCCGATGCCCGTGTCCGCCACCGGAAACACGCCGTCCCGGCCATAGATGTCCAGATATTTCGACCAGACGTCGTGCGGCGTCACCGCATACATGCTGTTCAACCGGCGATAGCGCAGCACCACATCGCCAGCGGGATCGACCACGAAGCTGGTCTGGAAATAGAGCCCCGGAAAATGCCGGTCATTCTCATAGGCATTGCCCGCGATGAACAGCCCCAGCCGCTGCGCGTGGCGGCCCAGCCGCTCATATTCCGGCCCGCCGACATCGAACGCCGCGCGGGCGGAGAATGCCGCCACCCCGATCCGCCCCGGAAAGCTGGTGAACAGATATTCCGGCAGCACCACCAGCTTGAGCGCACTGCCGCCGAACTGCTCCACGAAAACCTTCGTCGCCGCGATCTGCCCCGCCACCCGGTCGATATGCGCCAGGATCTGCGTCCGCGCCGCCGCGTCGTCCGGCAGATGCTCGACCGTCTTGGCGGTCAGCTGCATCGCCAGCGCGGCATAGGCGGTCAAAGCCCCAGGCTCCCCGGGTTCATCGCGCCCTCCGGATCGACCGCCGCCTTCATCGCGTCGATGATCCGCCGCCCCGCCGGGGCCAGGCTGTCCGCCCACGGATAGGTCCGCCCGATCTGGAAATGGATCGCCTCATGCGCGGCCATGATGCCGATGACCTCCCGCCGCAGCGTCTCCACCAGCGCCCGCGCCTCCGGCGTCTCCGGGAACCCCGGCAGCTTCGCCAGATGCGCCGGCTCCACATAGGCGCGGTGGATGGCATCCACCGGCTGCGGCCAGAAGAACACCGGCTCGATCAGCAGCGCATTGCTGCCGACGGTGGCGAACATATAGCCCGCGCCCACCTCCAGCCGCTCCATCGCGTCCGCATGGCTTTCATACAGCGCGATCACCGCGTCGATCGCCGCCTTGCCCCGGCTGTGCGGCAAAATCCCGTGCACCGGCACCCAGCGCTCCCCCTTCGGCCCCAGCATGGAGTTCACATTGCCGAACGGATTCGCCCGCAAAATCTTCGGGATCGTATTCTCCACCACCGTCCCGCCAAACCGCGCGGCAATCGCATTCACCGCCGCCAGGTCGGCATCCGCCGCCGCCTGGCTGCGCCCCTCGCACCAGACATGCGCGCTGAACGGCACCTCGTCCAGGAAGCTGCGCCCGGCCGCCACCACCTTCGCCCCCTCCTTCAACCCCTTCCAGAAACTCCCCTGCTTCTTCATCATCCCCAGCAACGCCTTCGCGTCGCTCGCCAGGCTCTCCCGCTGCATGCGCTGCGCCTGCAAAAACGGGTCGAAGCCGCAGGTCTCGCTCGCCAGCCCCTCCCGCGCGATCTCGCTCAGCGCCGCCAGCAGCCCATCGGCATCGGGGAAGCTGTAACTGCCATAGGCATGCGCCGCCGCCTCCCGCACCAGCTTCAGCGTCAGCCGCGCCTTCACCCCGAACGCCCCGGCGTCCGCCGCGAACAGCCCGGTCAGGTCGGGCCCATAGGGCCGGAACGCCCGCGCGCCGGTGGTCAGCAGGCTGCCGTCCGCCAGCACCACGTCCATCGACAGCACCGAGTCCGCGATGGTGCCGTTGCGCGCGCCCCAGAACATGCCGTTCTGGCTCGCCCCGCCGCCCACCGTCGCGAACCGGCCCGACAGCGTGCCCCACACCGGCGGCCGCAGCCGCAGCGGCGCCAGCCGTTCGTGCAGCGCCGCCCAGGTCACCCCGGCCTCCACCGTCACCGTCATGTCGGTCTCATTGACCTCGATGATGCGGTTCAGCGCGCCGGTATCCACCAGCACCGCGCCCGCGTCCGCCGCCAGATAGCCGCCGGTATAGCTCATGCCGCCACCGCGCGGCACCAGCGCCAGCCCCTGCGCCCGCGCTGCCGCCACGCCCGCGCACAGCGCGTCAACGCTTGCCGGCCGGATCACCGCCAGCAGCGGCGCGCCCCGGCCGAACACATCCTGGCCATACAGCTCCAGCGTCGCCGCATCGGTCCGCACCGCATCGGCACCCACGGCGTCCACCAGCGCCGCCACCGGATCCGCCACCCGCAACACCGTCGCCATGTCCTGCCTCCTCACGCCGCCGCGGGCTTCAGCACCGGATAGCGCCCCAGCGCCGCGATCAACAGCCCGCCCACCAGGAACATGCCCGCCGCCACATACAGGATCGCGTCATAATTCCCGGTCACATCCCGCACCCTGCCATAGACCGCCGGCGAGATCGCCGCCGCGAATGCGAACGGCATGTAGAGCATGCCATAGATTTTCCCGTAGTGCGCCAGGCCGAAGTAACGGCTCGCCAGATAGGCGATCAGGTCGCTCTCCGCCCCCGCCGCGAACCCCAGCAGGAAGGCGCCCACCATCACCAGCGCGAAATCCGGCGTCTGCCCCGCCAGCAGCAGGCAGGAAACCGCCGGCAGCATCAGGATCGGCATGCAGATGATCGGCGACTGGAACCGGTCCAGCAGGAACCCGGTCACCAGCCGCCCCAACAGGATCGACAGCGCCACCAGCTGCATCACCTGCACCGCCTGCTCGCGCGCGAAACCGTGCATCTTCACGATCTCCGGCATGTTGATATGCGCGCCCCCATAAGCGAACGCGATCAGGATGATCGACAGCCACATCACCCAGAAGCGCCAGTTCTTCAGCGCCTCGCCCAGGGTCACGCCGGTCACCCGGCCGTCGCCCGTCACCTCCGGCGCCTCCGCGGGCGTCGGCTCGCGCAGCAGCAGCAGCCCCAGCGGCAGGCCCACCAGCAGCGGCAGCGCCGCGATCACCAGATGCGCCTGGCGCCAGCCGAACTCCGCGATCGCCCAGGTCACCAGCGGCGCGATCACCAGCGCCGACACGCTGGTGCCGATCAGCATCATGCCCAGCGCCAGGCCCCGGTGCTTCAGGAACCACTGGTTCACCAGCCGGCTGAAGGTCACCGGTGTCGAGCCGATCCCTACCAGCCCCACCAGCACCCAGCTGGCGTAGAAGGTCAGGATGTTGGCGCCGGTGAACACGAAGCTGGCGAACGCCAGCCCGAACAGGAACAGGGACAGCAGCGCCACCCGCTTCGCGCCATATCGGTCGGCCCAGAAGCCGAACAGCGGCGCCAGCAGCGCCCCCATGATGCCATAGATGCTGACCCCCAGCATGATCTGGCCGAAGCCCCAGCCATATTCCTTCGCCAGCTCCGGCGCGAAGAAACCGATGGTGTTGTAGGGAACCGGCGAGGCGCCGCAGGCAACGCCGATCGCGCAGCCCAGCAGCACCGTCCACCCGAGCGAAAATTCGCCCCGTTTCGCCTGCGCCATCGTCACCCCTTCACCAGAAAAACGGGCGGCCGGGATTGCCCCCGACCGCCCGACAGATTGTCAGATTGCGACATTCATCCCAATCAAAAGTTTCGCTTGGCCCGCACCATCCAGCTCCGCGGCGGGCTGATGTAGGTATAATTGACCAGGCTCGACTGCGCATAATATTTGTCGAAACAGTTGCTGCATTCCACCGCCACCGTCCAGTTGTTGTCATCGGTGCGCAGCGTCAGGCTGGCATTCACCTGCCAGAAGCCATTGGTCCGCGAACCCGTGATGAAATCGCCACTGAACGGATTGGTCGGGAACAGCGTGCCCGTCGCGGTGGACCGCACCTGCCCCGAATAGATGGTGGCGTTCGCGGTCCCGGTCTCCAGCCGCGAGCGATAGGCGGCGTTGACCGACGGCGTCACGATGATCCCGGCAGACGGCATCGCGAAGTCATAGCTCGCGCCCAGCGCCAGGCTCCAGTCCGGCGTCCTGACCGGAGTCGCGATGTTGCCGTTGGCGTCCACGATGCCCGCCGCGCAATCGGGCGCGTTCGATGCGCCGGCCGGCGCCAGCGGCACCCGCCCGGCCGCCAGCTGCGCCTTGCAGTCCGCCTGCTGCTGCCGCACCGACTTCACGCCATATCTGTTCGGCGCCAGCGACGGGTCGACCTTATACTTGTCGTCCTGATAGCCGACGTTGAGGAAGACATTCAGCCCCTCCACCGGCACCGCGGTGATTTCCAGCTCCAGCCCCTTGTTCTGATAATCGGCGAAGTTCTGCGTGATGAAGGTGACACTGCCGTCGCTGGGGTTCACGAACGCCGACGGCGTCTGCAACGCCTTGGTATCCAGCACGAATCCCGTCAGGTTCACCCGCAGCCGGCGGTCGAGCCACTCGGTCTTCGCGCCCACCTCATAGCTCCACACCACCTCCGGATCGAACGGCAGCAGCGTGTCGCGCCGCGTCCCGCGCGCGTTCCACCCGCCGGACTTGAAGCCGCGGGTCGCGCTGGCGAACAGCAGCACATCGTCGTTCGGCTTGAAGTTCAGCGCGAAACGCGGCGTCCACAGCTTGGTGCGCTGCGTCGTCGGGATCGCCACGCCGTTCGACGCCACCAGATTGTTGTTCAGGCAGCCGATCGGCAGCGGGTTGGCAGCGCAGCTCGCCCGGTTGTCCGAAATCTGGAACGTCTTCTTCTCGTCGGTGTAGCGGATGCCCGCGGTCAGCTTCAGCTGCTCGGTCACATTCAGGTCGAACTGGGCATAGCCCGCCTTCGCCGTCGTGTTGTTGTTGAGCGTCCGGTCGGCGAGCAGCAGCGGGAAGCCCCGCGGCGGCGCCGCGAACGGCAGGGTGAAGACATCGGCGAAGTCGGTCGTGTTCTTCTCATCATAGAAATAGCCACCGACGACATAGTCCACGAAATCACCGAACAGCTTGCCGTTCAGCTTGATTTCCTGCGTCACCTGCTTGTGCTTGCCGTCGTTCAGGATGGCGAAGCCGCCCAGCGTATAGCCGGTCACCGCCGGATTCGGGTTGGCGATGTTCGGCAGCCCGCGCCCATCGGCGAAATCCAGCGCGAACTTCTGCCGCATGTCGATCACGCCGGTGATCAGGTTCAACGTGTGCTGCTCGCCGCGATACTCGATGTTGGAGGTATAGAGCATCGTGTCGGTCTTGTTGCCCAGCCCGAAACCCGCCTTACGCCCCGTCACGCCCAGCCCGACATAGGGGCTGGGGCTCGCCGCGGTATAGTTCTGCACCATGCCCGTGGTCAGGAAACGCCCGCCGCTGTTCGCCGTGTTGCGCGGGTCGTCCGGCCAGTTCAGCAGATTCTCCCCATCGTTGCGCATATAGGCGACCGCGGCGTTCCAGGTCAGCCCCTCGGTGATCTTCAACTGCACCGCGCCACGCAGCCCGGCCATGTCATTGTCGTTGGTATGTTCCTTGGTGGTGCTGTTATAGGCATAGCCCCGGTCGTCGGCGTAGTAGCCGCTGATCTTGAACTGCACCATCTCCGACATCGGCAGGTCGACGCTGCCGCGCAGCAGCACCTTGTCATAGCTGCCATAGCCGGCTTCCAGATAGCCGCCCAGCGTGTCGGACGGCTTCTTCAGGATGGCGTTCACCGCGCCACCCGTGGTGTTGCGGCCGAACAGCGTCCCCTGCGGCCCCCGCAGCACCTCGATCCGCTCCAGATCGAAGAAGCTGAAATTATTGGCATTCTGCCGCGACATATAGACATCGTCGATATAGGTGCCGACCGGCGGGTCGAAGGTCGCGATGGTCTCGGTATTGCCCAGGCCACGGATGTAATAGGCGTTCGCCGAACCCAGCCCGGTGTTGTTCGACCCGAACATGTTGGGCACATAGCTGATCAGGTTCAGCGTCTGGGTGATGCCCTTCGCCTCCAGGCTGGCGGCGCTGAAGGCGCTCACCGCGATCGGCACATCCTGCACGGCCTCGTTGCGCCGCTGCGCGGTCACAACGATATCCTCCAGTCCCGTGTCGGGCGCGGCAGCCTGCGTGGCCGGCGGCGTCTGCGCCTGCGCCGCCCCGGTGGCGAGCAGCATGGCGGTGGAAAGCAGCAGCGTGCGTGTCATCTCGATCTCCCTGACCAGTGCGGAGTGCCCAGCCCTTGATGGCTCTGCCTTAACGGCTTTTGTCCGGACAACTTTGACAGCTTTGCCCCTTGCCGCAATAGTGCATCAGCGCAACACTGTCAGAAAAAGCGGCATCGGCCGGCGGAGACACAGCATGGACAGCGACGGCCCGCACTATCTCCTCGTCAGCGCGAAGGTCAGCGACCGCGCCAAGATGGGCGCCTACGCCAAGGCACTCGCCGACAGCGGGCTTTATGCGCGCCACGGCGGCTTCTACCGCTTCATCGGGCAGCCGTGCGCCGACATGGAAAGCTGGGACGGCAGCAGCATCGTCTGCGCCGAATTCCCCAGCCGCTCTGCAGCGGAGGCCTTCTGGCACAGCGCGGAGTATCAGAACGACATCAAGCCGCTGCGCGACGGCGCCGGCACCTTCCATGTCGCCCTCTTCCCCGCCGCCCCCACCAAAGCCACCGTGAAAGCCTGACGCATGGACTGGAGCGCCCTCTACCCCACTCTGGTCTATGTCCATGTCCTGCTGTTCGTGTTCTGGCTCGGCGCCGACCTCGGCGTCTTCCTGCTCGGCCAGCATTTCCGCCGGCGGGATTACAGCATCCAGGAACGGCTCACCGTCCTGAAGCTGCTCGTCATCAACGACATGGGCCCGCGCACCGCTTGGGCGCTGATGGTGCCAAGCTCGCTCTTCCTGCTGAAGGCCGGTGGTCACTGGCCCGACATCCCGGACTGGCTGCTGGTCGCCAGCCTGGTCATCGGCCTGTCATGGCTCACCCTCGTGTGGGACGCCTTCCTGCACGACCAGACCCCGCGCGCCGCCTGCGACCGCAAGATCGAAAACATCCTCAAATATCTCCTTACCGGCTTCTACCTGACGCTCGGCACCGTCAGCATCCTGCACGGCGAGCCGCTCGCCGGCTTCATCGCCTGGAAGGCGCTGCTGTTCGGCGCCATCTTCGTCGCCGCCATCATGATCGACGTCTGGTTCAAACCGGTCGGCCCGCTGCTGGTCGCCCTCGTCCAGAACGGCTCCAGCGACGAAACCGAAATCCCGCTGCGCCGCCAGATGGACCGCACCAGGATCTGGGTGTTCGCCACCTATGTGCTCCTTGTCGTCACCAGTTACCTGGGAGTGACAAAGCCCTTCTAAAGGTTCAGCCTTGGTTCCTGGCATAGCAGCGCGCGCAGGCGTCGGTGCCCTGCCCGCTGGCATGGCGCGCCTGCAACTGCCAGCGGTTCACCCCGTTGGCGTCCTGCGCCGGCACGATGGTCACCCGTTCGCCACCACCGTTGAAGGTGCCACTGACCGAGGTGAAATAGCAAAAAGCCTCGGTCAGCGGTGCCATCATCACATTCTGGTTCGGCACAGACTGATATTCACCCGCCTGCGCTGCGGTGCCAACGCCATTGGGCCCGATGAACCGCGCCGTTTTCCCGCTGCTCGGCTTGCCGACAAAGAAGCTGTAGACACCGGCGCCAAGCTGCTTCTGGCAGCTGTTCAGCAGCAAGGTCGACGGTCCGAACGCATCCCCCGACTGCGCGATGGTGACCCGTTCACCCAGCCCCTTGAACGCGCCCGTCACCATCGTCAGCACGGTCACCGCATCCCCCCACCAGGCATTGCGCGGCGTGGTGTTGACGCAACCGGAACCGGGATTGTCCGCCGTCGCGCTGATTTCCTCGCTCGCCCAGCGCACCGCCCCCGGCGCAGCCTTGATCTCGCTGCGCGCGAAACAGCGCGCCCAGGCCGTCACATCAATCTGCTGCGAAGCCCCACCCAACTCCCACTTGCCGTTCATCACCCGCAGGCGGACACGCTCGCCATAGCCGCGAAACTTGCCGCTGACATTGGTCAGATAGCAGAAATTCGCCGGCGCCGGCGGCAGCGACGTCACCGGCTGCCCCTGTGACCACATGAAGACCTGATCCGCCGTCACCGGCGCCGCCAGCAGCGATCCGGCCACCATCATCGTCAATCCTCGTTTCATGCGAAGCCTCCCTGTTGCGCCGACAATCTGCAAAGCTGCCGCACACTTGCCAAGCCGGAATCATCGGCAAGGGGGGTGACAAGGCGACACCTCCACGGCAGCGTAACCGCATGACCGACCCCACCACGCACGCCGCCCAGGATTTCGCCTGGATGCCCGACCTGATCGCCGCCAACGCCGCGGCGCGCGCGCACGCCCCCGCCGTCACCGTCGACGACACCACCTGGACCTGGTCCACCCTCGCCGCCCGCAGCAACGCCGTCGCGTCCGCACTGCAACGCGATGGCCATGCCCCTGGCGACGCCGTCAGCATCTGCGCGCTCTCCCACCCCAACTATGTCGCGCTCTGGCTCGGCGCGCTACGCGCCGGCGTCGCCGTCGCCCCGCTGCCGCCCAGCGCCACACCGTCCCAGATCGCCGCCATGGTCGCCGATTGCGGCGCAAAGCTGCTGTTCCTCGACGCCGCCTCCGAATCCGCCCTCGCCGGCGAAACCATGCACGCCGCGCATCTCAGGCTGGATACCGATGCCTTCGACGCATGGCTGTCCGATGATGCCCCGCAACCCGTTCACATCAAGCCCAAAATGCCCTTCAACATCATCTACAGCAGCGGCACGACCGGCGTGCCCAAGGGCATCATCCATTCGCAGGCGATGCGCTGGCAGCATCTGAAAGCCGGCCCCGCGCTCGGCTACACGCCCGACGCCGTCACCCTGCTGGCGACGCCGCTCTATTCCAACACCACCCTCGTCGCCTTCCTCCCGGCGCTGGCCTGGGGCGGCCATGTCGTCCTCATGCCGAAGTTCGACACCGCCGCCTATCTGGCGCTCGCCGAATCCACCCGCGCCACCCACAGCATGCTCGTCCCCGTGCAATATCGCCGCCTCATGGCCCATCCCGCCTTCGATGCGCACGACCTCAGCAGCTTCCAGCTGAAATTCGCCACCTCCGCCCCCTTCCCGGCGGCGCTGAAGGCCGATGTGCTGCGCCGCTGGCCCGGTGGCCTGATCGAATATTATGGCATGACCGAGGGTGGCGGCGGTACCGTCCTCGTCGCGCACAACCACCCTGAAAAGCTGCACACCGTCGGCCATCCCATCCCCGGTCACGACATCATGCTGATCGGCGAGGACGGCGAACCCGTCCCCACCGGCGAGGTCGGGGAGATCGTCGGCACCAGCCCGGCCATCATGAACGGCTATGCCAACCGACCCGAAGCCACCGCCCAGACCTTCTGGACCGGCCCCGACGGCCGCACCTGGGTGAAGACCGGCGACATGGGGCGCTTCGACGCCGACGGCTTCCTGCAACTGATGGACCGGGCCAAGGACATGATCATCAGCGGCGGCTTCAACATCTATCCGAGCGACCTCGAAGCCATCCTCAGCCGCCACGCCGCCGTGGTCGAGGTCGCGGTCATCGGCGTGCCCTCCGACGCCTGGGGCGAAACCCCCGTCGCCATCGCCGTGCTCCGCCCCGGCACCACGCCCGATGCGCTGAAAGACTGGGCCAACGCCCAACTCGGCAAGACCCAGCGCCTTGCCGCCGTGGTGGCGACCGACGAACTCCCCCGCAGCGCCATCGGCAAGGTGCTGAAACGCGAACTGCGCGACCGCTGGACCCTGCCCGTTCCCTGAAGGATGCCGTGATGAAATCCGCCCTGTTCGCCCTGCCGCTGTTCGCCCTTCTCGGCACGGCGCCACTGCCACCGCTCGATACCGTCATCGCCAACGGCCTGATTTACGACGGCAGCGGTGGCGAACCCTGGCGCGGCTGGGTCGGCATTCGCGGCGACAGCATCGTGGCGCTGGGCCGAAACGCCGTTCCACCGGCGAAACGCCGCATCGACGCGCGCGGCCAGGCGGTCGCGCCCGGCTTCATCAACATGCTCAGCTGGGCGACCGAATCGCTGCTGGTCAACCCCACCGCCGACAGCGACCTGGTGCAGGGCGTCACCCTGGAGGTGATGGGCGAGGGCTGGTCGATGGGGCCGCTGACCCCGGCGATGAAGGCCGAGGCGCTGAAACAGCAGGGCGACATCAAATATCCGATTTCGTGGACCACCCTGCGGCAATATCAGGATCATGTCATCGCGCGCGGCAGCGCGGTCAACATCGCCAGCTTCGTCGGCGCCACCACGGTGCGCATCCACGAGCTGGGGGAGGCCGACGTGCAGCCCACCCCCGAACAGCTCGACCGCATGCGCGCGCTGGTGCGCTCTGCCATGAACGAGGGCGCGATGGGGCTGGGCAGCAGCCTCATCTATGCACCCGCCAGCTATGCCAAGACCCCCGAGCTGATCGCGCTCGCCACCGAAAGCGCCCGATGCGGCGGTCTCTACATCAGCCACATGCGCAGCGAGGGCGACCGGCTGCTGGAGGCGGTGGACGAGCTGGTCGAGATCGCCCGCGCCAGCGGCGGCCCCGCGGAAATCTATCACCTGAAAGCCGCCGGCAAGGCGAACTGGGGCAAGCTGGACGCCGTCATCGCCCGGGTGGAAGCCGCCCGCGCCGCCGGCACGCGCATCAGCGCCAACATGTACACCTACACCGCCGGCGCCACCGGCCTGGACGCCGCCATGCCCACCTGGGTGCAGGACGGCGGGCATGACGCCTGGGTCAGGCGCCTGAAAGACCCCGCAATCCGCGCGCGGGTGGTCGCCGAGATGAAGGCGCCCGGCAAGGACTGGGAGAATCTGCTGTTCGGCGCCGGCTCCGCGGACAATGTGCTGTTCCTGGAGTTCCGCAACCCGGCGCTGAAACCGCTCACCGGCAAGACCCTGGCCGAGGTGGCGCGAATGCGCGGCACAAGCCCCGAGGAGACCGCGATCGACCTCGTCATCGAGGACGACAGCCGCGTCGGCACCGCCTATTTCCTGATGAGCGAAGCCAATGTCGCGCGCCAGACCGCGCTGCCCTGGATGAGCTTCGGCAGCGACGAGGCGGCGCCGAAACCCGCCGGCGTCTTCCTGAAGTCGAACAGCCACCCGCGCGCCTATGGCAATGTGGCGCGCCTGCTCGGCCGCTATGTCCGCGACCAGCGCACCACCAGCCTCGCCGACGCCATCCGCCGCCTCACCAGCCTGCCCGCGTCCAACCTCGGCCTCACCGACCGTGGCCGACTGGCGCCGGGCATGAAGGCGGACGTCGTCATCTTCGACCCCGCCAAGGTGAGCGACCCCGCCACCTATGCCAAGCCGGCGCAACTGGCGACCGGCGTGGACATCGTGCTGGTCAACGGCACCGTTTCACTGATGAACGGCAAACCCACCGCCGCAACGCCGGGCCGCGTCGTCACTGGCCCCGGCTTGGGAAAGTGCCCCGCCTAACCGAGCAACCGCTCCACGATCAGCTCCGCTGCCTCCTCCGCGCTCATCGCCGTCGTGTCGATGCGGATTTCCGGTGCCAGCGGCGCCTCATAGGGGCTGTCGATCCCGGTGAAATTGGCGAGCTCGCCGCGCCGCGCCTTGGCATACAGCCCCTTCACGTCGCGCCGCTCCGCCTCGGCCAGCGGCGTGTCGACATGCACCTCGATGAACTCGCCCGCCGGCAGCATCGCCCGCACCATGTCGCGCTCGGCGCGGAACGGGCTGATGAAGGCGGTGATCACGATAAGGCCGGCATCCGCCATCAGCCGCGCCACCTCGCCCACCCGGCGGATATTCTCGATCCGGTCGGCCTCGGTGAAGCCCAGGTCCTTGTTCAGCCCGTGCCGCACATTGTCGCCGTCCAGCAGGAAGGTATGGCGGTTCATCCGGTGCAGGCGCTTTTCCACCAGATTGGCGATCGTCGATTTCCCGGCGCCCGAAAGCCCGGTGAACCACAGTACCGCCGGCGCCTGGTTCTTCAGCCTCGCGCGCGCCTCACGGCTGATGTCCATCGCCTGCCAATGGACATTCTGCGCGCGTCTCAACGCAAAGCTCAGCATGCCCGCCGCCACGGTCGCATTGCTGCGCTTGTCGATCAGGATGAAGCCGCCCAGCGTGCGATTGTCGCCATAGGCCTCGAACACCAGCGGCGCGTCGGTCGCCACCACGGCGACGCCGATGCCGTTCAGCTCCAGCGTCTTCGCCGCCAGCCGCTCCAGCGTATTCACATTTATCGCATATTTCGGTGCCTGCACCGTCGCCGATACCGTCTGCGTCGCCAGCTTCAACCAGTATGACCGCCCCGGCACCAGCGCCTCGTCCGCCATCCACACCAGCGTCGCCTCGAACGCATTCGCCGCCGCCGGCGGGTCATCGGCGGCCGCGATCACGCAGCCGCGCGAACAATCCACCTCGTCCGCCAGGCACAGCGTCACCGCCTGCCCCGCCACCGCCGCCGCCAGGTCATCGTCCGCGGTCGCGATCCGCGCCACGGTTGAGCCATGCCCGCCCGGCAGCACCCGCACCCGGTCGCCCACCGCCACCCGCCCGCGCGCGATCAGCCCGCTGAACCCGCGAAACCCGGCATCCGGCCGGTTCACCCACTGCACCGGCAGCCGGAACGGCCCAGCGGCGTCGCGGTCGGCATCCACCTCCACCGCCTCCAGATGCCCGATCAGGCTCGGCCCGCGATACCAGGGCATGGCCGCGGACGCCGCCACGATATTGTCGCCATGCACCCCGGACATCGGAATGGCGGTGAACGCCGCCATTCCCAGGCTGTCGGCAAAGGCGCGATAATCCGCCACGATCCGCTCGAACACCGCCTGGTCATAACCCACCAGGTCCATCTTGTTCACCGCCAGCACCACATGGCGGATGCCCAGCAGCTGCACCAGAAAGCTGTGCCGCCGCGTCTGCGTCAGCACGCCCTTGCGCGCATCCACCAGGATCACGGCGAGGTCGGCGGTGGAGGCGCCGGTCACCATGTTGCGGGTATATTGCTCATGCCCCGGCGTGTCGGCGACGATGAACTTCCGCCGCTCCGTGGAAAAGAAGCGATAGGCGACATCGATGGTGATGCCCTGCTCGCGTTCCGCCGCCAGGCCATCGACCAGCAGCGCGAAGTCGATCTCCACCCCCCGCGTCCCCACCCGCGCGCTGTCCGCCGCCAGCGCCGCCAGCTGGTCGGCGAAGATCGTCCGGCTGTCGTACAGCAGGCGTCCGATCAGCGTCGATTTGCCATCGTCCACGCTGCCGCAGGTGATGAAGCGCAGCAGCGATTTTTCCGCATGCGCCGCCAGATAGCCGTCGATGTCGGCGGCGATCCGCGCGTCGGGCTGATACACACTCATCAGAAATAACCCTCGCGCTTCTTCCGCTCCATGCTGGCGGCGCCGTCATGGTCCACCGCGCGCCCTTCCCGCTCCGACGCGGTGGACAGCAGCATTTCCTGCACCACATCGGCCAGCTCGACCGCCCGGCTTTCGACCGCACCCGACAGCGGCCAGCACCCCAGCGTGCGGAACCGCACCCAGCGCTCCGTCACTACCTCGCCCTCGCGAAACCGCATCCGGTCGTCATCCACCACCAGGATCATGCCATCGCGCTCCACCGTCGGGCGCGGCGCGGCGCGGTACAGCGGCACCAGCGGGATCTCCTCCCGCCGGATGTAGTGCCAGATGTCCAGCTCGGTCCAGTTGGACAGCGGGAACACCCGGATGGTCTCGCCGCGCGCCTTGCGGCCATTGTACAGGTTCCACAGCTCGGGCCGTTGCGCCTTCGGCTCCCAGACATGGCCGGGCCGGCGGAAGCTGAACACCCGCTCCTTGGCGCGCGCCTTCTCCTCGTCCCGCCGGGCGCCGCCGAACGCCACGTCGAAGCCGTGCGCGTCCAGCGCCGCCTTCAGCGGCTCGGTCAGCATGGTGTTGGCATAGAGCGTCGCGCCGGTATCGAAGGGGTTCACCGCCCCCGGCTCGCGGTTCTGCGCCACGATCAGCTTCAGGCCATGTTTCGCCACCATCGCGTCACGATGATCGAGCAGCGCGCGGAAATCCCAGCCGGAGGCGACATGCAGGAAGGGAAAGGGTGGCGGCGCCGGCCAGAAGGCCTTCACCGCCAGGTGCAGCATCACCGAACTGTCCTTCCCCACCGAATAGAGAAAGACCGGATTCTCCGCCTCCGCCACCACTTCGCGGAAGATATGGATGCTCTCGGCCTCCAGCCGGTCGAGGTGGGTCAGGGTCATGGCGCTGCTCTAACGACCGCCCCGGCGGGGAGCGCAATAGTTTTTCTTTAGGCCGGGTTCGGCTCCGCGCCGCGCGCGCGCCGCGCCTGCAACCGGCGCGCCACGATGTAGAACAGCGGCGTGAACACCAGCCCGAACAGCGTCACGCCGATCATCCCGCTGAACACCGCCGTCCCCAGCGCCTGCCGCATCTCGAACCCCGGCCCGCTGGCGATCACCAGCGGCACCGTGCCCAGAATGAAGGCCAGGCTGGTCATCAGGATCGGCCGCAGCCGGATGCGTGCCGCCTCCACCGCGGCCTCCACCGCGTCGGCGCCGCGTTCCTCCGCCTCTTTCGCGAACTCCACGATCAGGATGGCATTTTTCGCCGCCAGCCCCACCAGCACCACCAGCCCGATCTGCACGAGGATGTTGAGGTCGATGCCGCGCAGCGTCACGCCGACCAGCGCCGCCAGGATGCACATCGGCACGATCAGCAGGATGACCAGCGGCAGCACCAGCGATTCATAATTGGCCGCCAGCACCAGGAACACCAGCAGCACGCACAGCGGGAAGATGTACAGCGCGGCATTGCCCTGTGTCGTTTCCTGATAGCTGAGGTCGGTCCATTCGAAGCCCATGCCCTGCGGCAGCACCTTGGCGGCGATCGCCTGCATGGTCATGAGCGCGCGCGTGCTGGACACGCCCGGCGCGGTGTTGCCGGTGATCTCGGCTGCCGGATAGAGGTTGTAGCGCGGCACCCGGTCCGGGCCTGTGACGTCGCGGAAGCTCACCAGCGTCCCCAGCGGCACGATGGCGCCCGTGGTGGAGCGGGTGGTCAGCCGGGCGATGTCGTCGCGCGTCAGCCGGAAATTCTGGTCGGCCTGCGCCGTCACCCGGTAGGTACGGCTGAACAGGTTGAAATCATTGACATAGGCCGACCCGAGATAGACCTCCAGCGTGCTGAACAGCTCCGACAGCGGCACCTGCAGGATCTGCGCCCGCGTCCGGTCGACATCGACATAAAGCTGCGGCGTGCCATTTTCGAACGGGCTGAACACGCCCACCAGCGCCGGCTGCTGGCTGGCCGCGCCCACCATCGTCCAGGTCGCGCGGTTCAGCTCCGCCGTCCCCAGCCCGGCGCGGTCCTGGATGCGCATCGAAAAGCCGCCCGAGGTGCCCAGCCCCGGCACCGGCGGCGGTTGCAGCACGATGATGAAGGCATCCTGGATCGCCCCCAGCCGCCGCGTCAGGTCGGCGGCGATGCCCGCGGCGTCCAGCCCCGGCCGCTCCTCCATGGGTTTGAGGCCGATGAAGGTCGCGCCGGTGTTCGGCGCCTGCGTCCGCGTCGCGCCGGAAAAGCCCGCGAAACTCACGCGATAGGCGGCACCCGGCGTGGACGCGATGATCGCCTCCGCCCGTTTCATCACCGCATCCGTCCGCGCCAGGCTGCTGCCCGGCGGCAACTGGTAGGCGGCGATCAGATAGCCCTGGTCCTGCGCCGGGATGAAGCCGCCCGGCGTCCGCACCAGCATGAAGACGGTCAGCCCGATCAGCACGACATAGGCGACCAGGAACAGCGGCGTGCGCGCCGCGCTGAACCGCACCAGCCCGGCATAGCGGTCGGACAGCCGCTCGAACCCGCGGTTGAAACCGGCGAAGAAGCGCGCGACCGGGCCTGCCCGGCCGTCATGCGCCGGCGCGTGCGGTTTCAGCAGCAGCCGCGCCAGCGCCGGCGACAGGGTGAAACTGTTCAGCACGCTGATCGCGGTGGCGACCGCGATGGTGATCGCGAACTGGCGGAAGAACTGCCCGGTGATGCCGGAGAGGAACGCCGTCGGCACGAACACCGCCGCCAGCACCAGGCCGATCGAGATCAGCGCGCCACCGACCTCATCCATCGTCTTGCGCGCCGCGTCGCGCGGGCTCAACCCCTCGGCCAGGTTGCGCTCGACATTCTCCACCACGACGATGGCATCGTCCACCACGATGCCGATCGCCAGCACCAGCCCGAACAGCGTCAAATTGTTGATGGAAAAGCCCAGCGCCGACATCACCGCGAAGGTGCCCACCAAGGACACCGGGATGGTCAGGATCGGGATCAAGGATGCGCGCCAGGTCTGCAGGAACAGCAGCACGACGACGACCACCAAAATCACCGCCTCGAAGATGGTCGTCACCACCTCGTCCACCGACTGCCGGATATATTGGGTGGGGTTATAGACCACCCGATATTCGAGGCCTTTGGGAAAGTCTTTCGACAGCTGCTCCAGCGTCTTCAGGACCGAATCCGCCGTCGCCAGCGCGTTGGCGCCCGGCCGCTGCGACAGCAGCAGCGCCACCGCCGGCTGGCCATCCAGATAGGAATTGGTGGAATAATCGGACGCGCCCAGCTCCACCCGCGCCACATCCTTCAGCCGGGTGAAACGGCCGTCGGCGCCCGTCGCCACCACGATATCCTCGAAATCGCGCGGATCGGTCAGGCGGCCCTGCAAGGTCAGGTTGATCTGGAACCCCTCCGGCGAGGTCAGCGGCGGCGCCCCCAGCGCGCCCCCCGCCACCTGCACATTCTGCTGCCGCAGCGCCGCCACCACTTGCCCCGGCGTCAGCCCCAGGGTCGCGATCTTCTGCGGGTCCAGCCAGATGCGCATGGCATATTCGCGCGCGCCGAAGGCCTGAATGTCGCCCACGCCGTCCAGCCGCGCCAGCACGTCGCGCACCTGCAATAGCGCATAGTTGGTGATGTAGATCTGGTCGCGGCTGCGGTCCGGCGACACCAGGTGCACCACCATCATGATGTCCGGCGAGACCTTGCGCGTCACCACGCCGAAGCGGCGCACATCCTCCGGCAGCCGCGGCGTCGCCAGCGCCACGCGGTTCTGCACCAGCACCTGCGCGGTATCCAGGTTGGTGCCCGGCTTGAAGGTGACGGTCAGCGCCATGCGGCCATTGCCCGTCGACTGCGAGTACATGTAGAGCATGTTCTCGACGCCGTTCACCTCCTGCTCGATCGGCGCCGCCACGGTATCGGCGATCACCTGCGCGCTGGCGCCGGGCAGCTGCGCGCTGACCTGGATGGTCGGCGGCGCGATCTCGGGATATTGGCTGACCGGCAACGCCAGATAGGCGATGGCGCCCACCAGCAGGATCAGCACGCTCAGCACCCCGGCGAAGATCGGCCGGTCGATGAAGAAATGGCCGATCTTCATGACGCGGTCTTGCCGGGCACGCGCGTCGCCGCCATCTCGGCCTGGATGGTGGTCATCTTCGGCTGCACCTGCAAGCCCGGCCGCAACCGGACGAGGCCGTTGATCACCACCGTCTCATCGCCCTTCAGCCCGGTGCGGATCACTCGCAGGCCATCGATCAGCGGCCCCAGCGTCACCGGGCGCGGATTGATCGCGCCGTCGCTGCCCACCACGAACACCACCTTCGCCGTCTGGTCGCTGCCGATGGCGGTCTCCGGCAGCAGCACGGCGCGATATTCGCCCGAGCCCAGCAGCTGCATCCGCCCAAACATGCCCGGCACGAAGATCGCGCCCGGATTGTCGAACACCGCGCGACCGCGCATCGTCCCCGATTGCGGATCGATGCGGTTGTCCACGAAATCCATCCGCCCCCTGTGCGGCCAGCCCTCCTCGCCATCCAGCCGCAGCCGCACCGGGTTGGCCGCGTCCCTGCTGCTCGGCCGGTCGCCGGCCGCCGCCATGCGGGTATATTTCAGATAGGCCGCCTCATCGGCATCGAACACGAAGCGGATGGGGTTCAGGCTGGCGATGGTGGTCAGCAGCGTGCCCCCCGCGCCCCCGCCGGTCACCAGATTGCCGATGCTGACGGTGCGGGCACTGGTGCGGCCGCCCACCGGCGCGCGCACCTCGGTGAAGCTCAGGTTCAGCCGGGCGTCCGCCAGCGCCGCGCGCGCGCTGGTCACCGCCGCGGTGGCGCTCACCAGCTCCTGCCGCCGCTGGTCGAGCGTGCGGCCGGGGATGAAGCCCTTCGGAAACAGCTCCTCGGCACGCCCCAGTTCGGTCCTGGCGAACGCCAGCTGCGCCGTGGTGTCGGCCACCCGCGCCTCCGCCTGCGCCACCGCCACCCGGAACGGCCGCTGGTCGATCACGAACAACAGGTCGCCGGCCTTCACCGTATCGCCGTCGCGATAGGCGATGCGCTCCAGCTGCCCGCTCACCCGCGCCCGCACCTCCACGAAATTGATCGCCTCGAACCGCCCGGCATATTCGTCCCAGTCCTGCACGGTGCGGATCACCGGCTTCGCGGCATCGACCGGCAGCTTGAACGGCGGCGGCGCGTCGGGCTGCCCGCACGCCGCCAGCATCACCACAAACATCAGGGGAACAATCGACTTCACGGCCATGGGTCAAACCCTTCAGTTGACCGGCCTCGCCCAACGCCCGCAACCGGACGCAGCCCCGCGACTCCGATAGGGCAAGCCTAGCAGAGCCTTTAACGCATTGCAGCATTCAACATTTGGCGGGCGTCATGCCCGGCCGGCATGCTCCGCACGATAGGCGGCACGAAGCGAAACCTTGTCGATCTTGCCGCTGCCCAGCTTCGGCAGCGGATCGCTCACCAGCCACAGCCGCGCCGGCACCTTGAAGGCGGCGAGGTCGCGCTTCAGCTGCTCGCACAGCGCGTCCGCGGTCAGCGCCTCGCCCGGCTTCAGATAGACGACGGCGCCCACGATCTCGCCCAGCCGCTCGTCCGGCAGCCCGAACACGCTCGCTTCGGCCACCGAGGGATGGCTGTAGATCGCCTCCTCCACCTCCACCGCGCTGATATTCTCCCCGCCGCGGATGATGATGTCCTTCTTGCGGTCGACGATATAGAGATAGCCGTCCTCGTCGAACCGCCCCAGGTCGCCGGTGCGGAACCAGCCGTCCGCGCTGAACGCCGCCGCCGTCGCTTCCGGCTTGTTCCAGTATCCGCGCACATTCGCCGCGGAGCGGATGCACACCTCCCCCACATGCCCGGTCGCCGCCGGCAGGCCGTCCTCCCCGGCGATGATGATCTCGACGAGCGGCTTCGACGCCCGCCCGGTGGAGGACGGCTTCAGCCGGTAATTGTCGCGGATGTTGCCCGCGCCCACGCCGTTGGTTTCCGTCAACCCATAGCCGATCGCCGGCGACTTCCCCGGAAAGGCCTCCGCCAGCCGCTCGACATGCTCCGCCGGCCGCGGCGCGCCCCCCCCGGCGATATCCACCAGCGAGGACAGGTCATATTTGTCGCGCTCCGGATGCTGCATCAGCTCCAGCGACATCGTCGGCACGCCGACGAAATAGGTCGCGCGTTCCTTCTCGATCAGCTTCAGCGCCTCGCCCGCATCCCATTTGTGCATGATCACCAGCTTGCGGCCGATGGCGATCGAGACCAGCAGCACCGGCACGCTACCGGTGATGTGGAACAAGGGCACGTTCAGCAGCATCACCTGCTGCGGCGGCAGCGTCACGCCGGCGGCCTGCGCCAGGTTCAGCATGGCAAGGCCCATCACCAGATAGTTCATCGCGCCCGACACCACCGACCGATGCGTCGCCACCGCACCCTTCGGCGCGCCGGTGGAGCCGCTGGTGTACATGATGGTCGCGTCATCCTCCGGATGGAGCGGCGGCAGATACCAGGGCGCCGCCGGCGAGGCCGCCAGCTCCTCCTCCAGCGTCACCACCCCCAGCTCATGCGCCACCGTGGCGCTGGTGCGCACCGCGATCACCGGCAGCGCCATGCCGGGAATCTTCACGATCCGCCGCGCCCGCTCCTCGTCGGCGATCACCACCCGCGTGCCGCTGTCCTTCAGGCCATAGGCGATTTCCTCGCTGGTCCACCAGGCGTTCATCGGCACCACGATGGCGCCGATCTGGATCGCGCCCACGAACGCCGAAATCCATTCCGGGAAATTGCGCATGGCAATCGTCACCCGGTCGCCCTTCGCCACGCCATGCCGGTGCTGCAGCATCGCCGCGATCCGCACCGCCTGCCGGCTGATGTCCCCGAACGTCAGCCGCTCCTCGCCCAGCACCACGAATTCCTTGTCGGCATTGCTGCCCAGGAAGAAGGCCAGATATTCGCGCAAGCTGGGCGGCGCATTCTCGAACACCGGCAGCTCCACGCCCCGGATGGTCGCCTTCCCCACCGCCAGCTGCCCCCCCGGCGCAGTGATGGCGGCAACGGCTGCATCAACGGCATGATCAAGCGGCGTCAAAGCCATGAACGTCCCTCCCCGAAAGGCGCCTTCGCGGCGCATGTTTCACCGCCGCTACATGGCCGCGAACCGCGCCTGCTTCAACTGTTTTGAACAGCTCGCCGGCGATTGCAGCGGCGCGCGCGCGGCGATAGACTTCCGCCATGCAGGTTGGCGCATGAGCTTTTCCCTCCTCCTGCGCCGCTGGCGCCGCGCCCGCGGCCTCAGCCAGCTCGCCCTCGCGGGCGAGGCCGGCATCAGCGCGCGCCACCTCTCCTTCCTGGAAACCGGCCGCGCCCGCCCCAGCGCCGAGATGGCTATGCAGCTCGGCGCCACACTCGACCTGCCGCTCCGCGCCCGCAACGAGCTGCTGGTCGCCGCGGGCTTTGCCCCCACCTTCCGGGAGACCGTCGATCTTGACGCTCCCCACAATAGCGCGGTCGCCGAAGCGCTGCGCTTTCTGCTGAAAGCCCACCACCCCAACCCCGCCATCGTGATGAACCGGCGCTGGGACATCTTGATGGCGAACCGCGCCGCCAGCCGCTTCAGTCGCTTCTTCATCGGCCAGGCGGCGTCGATTTCCGACCATCGCCGGCTGGGCAACGCCGCGCACCTCTATCTCGCGCCCGACCTGTTCGCGCCCAGCATCCTCGACTGGGGCGATGTCGCGCGCAGCACGCTGGCCAATGTGCGGCGCGATGCGGCGACCGACCCGTCGGCGGGCGGCCCCGCCGACTTGCTGGGCGAACTGCTCGCCTACCCCGCGGTGGCGGCGATGGGGCGTGGCGCCGCGCCGACCGACCCGCCGCCGTTGCTCGCCACGCGGCTGGCCCATGACGGCGTCACGATCAGCTATGCGACGCTGCTGACCAGCTTTGGCACGGCGGCCGACGTGTTCGCGGAGGAATTGCGCATCAAGACCTTCATGCCGCTGGACGCGGCGACACGCGACTTCTTCGCCCGCATCGCCGCGCGCGAAAGCGACCTTATCGCGGCATGAGCGAGCGGCGGCGGCGCCGCAGCGTGCTGCCCACCAGCCCGAAACCCGCGATCATCAGCGCCCAGGTGCCGGGCTCCGGAATCGGCGCGACCGTGGGTGCCGTCGTATAGCGGATCTGGTCGATGCCGAACACCGTCCGGCTGTAGAGATTGACCGTCAGCCCGCCCGCGAAGCTGACGCCGGGGCTGACCAGCAGATGCCCGGTCGCCGGCGGGGTGATGACCCCGCTGGACCAGAGGAGGTCGTTCGCGTCGCTGAACACCCGCACCTCGGTCGTGAACATGAAATCGGCCCGGCTGCTCGCGATCCGGAAGCTGTCGATCGTCAGCGTCACGGTCGGGTCCAGGCGCAGAAGCCGGAACTGCAGGAAGGACTGGTCGTCCCGCGCATAGCCCGCAAGATCGCCATGGCCGATGTCCTGATAGCGAAGTCCGACGATGCGGCTGCCCGTGGCGGGAAAGCCGGTCGAGAAGCTTTCGAACCGCGTGTCCACCTGCGCCGTGCCGCCGAACCCGTCACGCACGAAAGCGGGAAAGGCGGGATCACGCGCGCTGCGGTCGAAATCGACGACGGTGGTCAGGGCGGCGGCGGGCGCGGCGGCAAGAAGCGCCGCGAAAAGCATGAAACGCATGGACTGTCCCCGTTGGCAACCGGCGAAGCGGCCGGCACGAACAGGATGCCGCGCACGACCGCCGGCTGCCAATTACGCCCGAGGTAAGCGACCCCGGGCGTGCCGCCCTCAATAGTTCATCAGGCGGGCCAGCCGGTCGCCATGAAAGGCGCTGTCCCCAAAGGTCTCGTTCGCCGCCCGGGCGCGCTTCATGAAGAATCCGATGTCGAAATCATCGGTCATGCCGATGCCGCCGTGCATCTGCACCGCCTCGTTGGTGGCCAGCTTCGCCACCTCGCCCACCTTCGCCTTGGCCAGGCTGACAAACACCGGCGCCCGCACATCGCCGTCGTCCAGCGCCTGCAAGGCGCGCAGCGAGACGGAGCGCGCCAGCTCCACCTCGCAGAACAGGTGCGCGGCGCGGTGCTGCAACGCCTGGAAACTGCCGATCTTCACCCCGAACTGCTCGCGCTGCTTCAGATAGTCGACGGTCATCGCAAAGCTGGTGTGCGACACCCCCAGCATCTCGGCGGCCAGGCACGCCCGCCCGGCATCCAGCGCCGCCGTCAGCAGCGCATAGCCGCCGCCGACCTCGCCGATCACATCGGCGCCATCGACCTGCACACCCTCCAGCACCACGCTCGCGCTGTTGCGGCTGTCCACCATCGACCGCCGCTCGACCCGCACGCCCGCCGCCTTTGGATCGACCAGGAACAGCGTGATGCCGGCCTTGTCCGCCACCTCGCCGCCGGTCCGCGCCGCCACGATCAGCCGGTCCGCCACATGCCCGTCCAGCACATGCGCCTTCTTGCCCGTCAGGCGGAACCCGTTGCCGCTCGGCTCGGCGCGCGTCTCCACATGGCTCGGCGCATGCCGCGCCCGCTCGTCGCTCGCCAGCGCCAGCAGCAGCTCGCCCGTGGCGAGCTTCGGCAGCAGCGCCGCCTTCTGCTCCTCGCTGCCCCCCTTCACCAGCACCGCGGCGGACAGGACCGAGGTCGCCAGGAAGGGCGACAGCGACAGGTTCTTGCCGATCGCCTCCTGGATCAGCCCGGCCGCCACCCAGCCCAGCCCGGCACCGCCATAAGCCTCCGGCACCGCCACGCCGGCAAAGCCCATCTCCGCCATCTTCGCCCACAGCCCGCGATCGAAGCCGGTCGCATCCTTGGCATCCCGCAACCGCCGCAATTCCGCGACCGGCGCATGGTCGGCGAAAAACCCCTCCGCCGCCTCGCGGATCATCGCCTGTTCGTCGTTCAACACCAGCGCCATTCGGCGTCTCCTCCCCTCATGATGGCTCCGCCGGCGTCACGCGCCGGGAAGCTCCAGCACGCGCTTCGCAATGATGTTCAACTGAACCTCGCTCGTGCCCCCCTCGATGCTGTTCGCCCGGCTGCGCAGCCAGCTCTTCGCCAGATCGCCATCGCCGCGCTCCTCGCCCTCCCACAGCAGGCCATCGCTGCCCTTGATGCTCATCAGCAGCTGCTGGCGATTCTTGTTCAGCTCCGTCCCATAATATTTCAGCATCGATGACAGCGCGCCCACGCCCTGCCCGGCCTTGGCCTCGTCCTTCACCCGCTCCATCGTCAGCCCGAACGCCCAGGCGTCCATCTCGTGCCGCACGATGTCGGCGCGCAGCAGCGGCTCGGCCTTCAGCCCGTCCTCGCCCAGCGCCTTCTTCGCCATCGCGCTCATCCCGTCGCGGCCGGTCGAGCCCATGTCCATCCCGCCGATCATCTCGCGCTCATGCGTCAGCAGATATTTGGCGATGTCCCAGCCCTTGCCGCGTTCCCCCACCAGGTTCGCCGCCGGCACCCGCACATCGTCGAAAAAGGTCTGGCAAAAGGGCGAATAACCCGAAATCAGCTTGATCGGGCTGGTGCTCACCCCCGGCGAGGCCATGTCGAACAGCAGGAAGCTGATCCCCAGATGCTTCGGCTTGTCCGGATCGGTGCGCACCAGGCAGAAAATCCAGTCGGCGCGGTCGGCATAGCTGGTCCACACCTTTTGGCCGTTGACGATATACTCATCGCCGTCCAGCACGGCGCTCGTCCGCAGGCTCGCCAGATCGCTCCCCGCCCCCGGCTCGCTATAGCCCTGGCACCAGCGGATCTCCCCGCGCGCGATGCCGGGGATATGCGCCAGCTTCTGCTCGTGGCTGCCATATTTCAGCAGCGCCGGCCCCAGCATCCAGATGCCGAAACTGCTCAGCGGCGGCCGCGCACTGATGCGCCGCATCTCCTGCGCCAACACCTTGGCCTCGTCCTTCGAAAGCCCGCCGCCGCCATA
The DNA here is from genome assembly GCF_014117445.1 of Sandaracinobacteroides saxicola. NCBI lineage: Bacteria > Pseudomonadati > Pseudomonadota > Alphaproteobacteria > Sphingomonadales > Sphingosinicellaceae > Sandaracinobacteroides > Sandaracinobacteroides saxicola. The sequence continues at coordinate 2,880,906 of NZ_CP059851.1, forward strand.
CTCACGCGGCCACTCCGGCACCGTCCAGCCCTTCGCCGCCATCCGCTCCAGCCACAGCTTCTGCGCCTCGCTCTTGAAGCGGAATTTGCGCCCGCCCCAGCAGACATCGCTGTCGCTCTTCACCGGCTCGCGCATCTCCGCCGGGCAATTTGCCTCCAGCCAGGCCCGCGTCTCCGCGCGGAACGTCTCCAGGGCGTCGCTCATCCCACCATCTCCCATGGCCTTCCCGGTCTCCCAACCGTAAGAAGGCCCCCTATCCTGTCAGAACGGGCATGTGGCAATGATTCTCGACTTTTTCCAGCACCCTGTCGAATGGGCTAGCCTCAACATCTCCCCCATCGCCCTCTCTGTGGGCCCGCTCGACCTGCGCTGGTACAGCCTCGCCTACATCGCCGGCATCGTCTTCGCCTGGTGGGCGCTGGCGCGGATGATCCGCCGCCGCTCCGCGCCCCCGATGACCAGCCAGAACCTCGATGAGCTGATCAGCTGGGCGACGCTGGGCGTCATCGCCGGCGGCCGCCTCGGCTATGTCCTGTTCTACAATCCCCGCCAATATCTCGCCGACCCGCTGGAAATCCTGAAACTGTGGGATGGCGGCATGAGCTTCCATGGCGGCGCGCTCGGCGTCATGCTCGCCATCTTCCTCTATTGCCGCAAGCACGGCCTCGATGCCTGGCGCGTGCTCGATTACGCCGCCGTCGTCCAGCCGATGGGCCAGCTGCTCGGCCGCCTCGCCAATTTCATCAACGGCGAACTGCCCGGCAAACCCACCGACGGCAGCTGGGGCATCATCTTCGAACCCGGCGGGCTGCCCGCCCACCCCAGCACCCTCTACGCCGCCGCCAGCGAGGGCCTGTTCCTGCTGCTGCTGATGAGCGCGCTGTTCTGGTTCACCCGCGCCCGTCTGCGCCCCGGCCTGCTCGCCGGCATCTGGGTGGGCAGCTACGGCCTGCTGCGGCTCTGGCTTGAAACCTTCCGCGCCCCCGATCCGCAGCTGACCGACTTCGCCGAGCGCACCGGGCTGCACATGGGCCAATGGCTCTGCCTGCCGATGATCGCCGCCGGCCTGTGGCTCATCTGGCGCGCCCGCCGCCGCGCGGCACTCGTGGCGTGATCCGCTTCGCCGGCACGCTGCCGCTCGCCCGCGTCATGGCGCTCGCGGCAGACGCCTATTACGCCACCCGCGAACCCTTCGGCGCCGCGGGCGATTTCGTCACCGCGCCGGAAATATCGCAAATGTTCGGCGAGCTGCTCGGTGCCTGGGCCGCCGACCTGTGGCAGCGCGCCGGTTCGCCACCACGCCTCATCCTCGCCGAACTCGGCCCCGGCCGCGGCACGCTGATGGCCGATGCGCTGCGCGCCACCCGCGCCATCCCCGGCTTCACCCCCGCCATCCACTTGGTCGAACGCTCCCCCCGCCTGCGCGCCGTCCAGCGCGAGAAACTCCCCCACGCCACCTGGCACGACCGGCTCGACACCCTCCCCACCAACGCGCCGCTGATCCTCTTCGCCAACGAATTCTTCGATGCCCTTCCCATCACCCAGATCGAGCGCACCGCCACCGCCTGGCAGCTGCGCGGCGTGATGATGGACGGAGACACGGCCCGCTTCACCACCCTGCCCGAAGACGCCACCGCCTTCGTCCCCGAACCCCTGCGCGCCGCCGCCCCCGGTGCCATCTACGAACGCAGCTTCGCCGGCGAGAGCCTCGCCGCCGCCATCGGCAAACGCCTTACCGCCCAGGGCGGCGCGGCGCTCCTCATCGATTACGGCCACAGCGGCCCGGCGCTCGGCGACACGCTGCAGGCCATCCACAACGGCGCCTTCGCCGATCCACTTACCGCGCTGGGCGAAGCCGACCTCAGCGCCCATGTCGATTTCACCGCCCTCGCCACCGCCGCGCGCGTCACGGCCCACGGCCCCACCGATCAGGGCGCCTTCCTCCACCGCCTCGGCATCGCCGCCCGCGCCGAAACCCTGAAGGCCGGCAAACCCCTGGCCGTGAAGGCAGAGGTCGAGGCGGCGCTGGCCCGCCTCACCCACCTCAGCGCCATGGGCCGCCTGTTCAAGGCGATGGCGCTCACCGCCCCCGGCTGGCCCACGCCCGCCGGCTTCGCATGAAAGCCGCCCCCATGGATCCCTTGTTCGACTTCACCGGTCAGGTCGTGCTTATCACCGGCGGCAGCCGCGGCCTGGGCGCCGCCATGGCCCGCGCCTTTGCGGAACGCGGCGCCGACCTCATCATCGCCAGCCGCAAACTCGACGCCTGCGAAACCCTCGCCGCCGAACTCCGCACCAACAGCCGCCGCGCGCTGGCCGTCGCCGCCCACTGCGGCCGCTGGGCGGACATCGACGCGCTGGTCGAGACCGCCTACGCCGAATTCGGCCGCGTCGACATCCTGGTCAACAACGCCGGCATGTCCCCCGCCTGCCCCAGCCACCAGGTCAGCGAGGCGCTGTTCGACAGCATCCTCAACCTCAATTTCAAGGGCCCCTTCCGCCTCGCCAGCCAGATCGCCCACCGCATGAGCACCGGAAACGACAAGGCCGGCGGCGGCGCCATCCTCAACATCAGCTCGGTCGCCGCCACCCAGGCGATCCCCGGCGTCGTCCCCTACGGCGGCGCCAAGGCCGCGCTCGAATCCATGACCCGCGGCCTCGCCCGCGAATATGCGCCGAAGGTGCGCGTCAACGCCATTGCCGCCGGCCCCTTCCTTACCGACATCGCGCAAGCCTGGACGCCCGAGGCCCGCCAACACCAACCCGTCGCCCTCGCCCGCCCCGGCTTGCCGCACGAGATCATCACCGCCGCCCTCACCCTCACCAGCCCCGCCAGCACCTACACCACCGGCGCCCTCCTGCGGGTGGATGGCGGGCCGCGTTAGCGAACATCAGCAACAATCCGTGGCGGTTGCCAAGCTGTAGAGAAGACGATGCAGTTGCTGTTGTGCGCGACTGCTCACGTCACCCATCATGAGCTTGCGATTGCGCAACGCACCCTCACTTGATGACAGCGCTCACAAGCCCTCTAACATACTCGACCAGCTCCTTTAGTTGATCGGGCGAGTTTTTATGAACGAGCTGCAGAAGCGTTAACGTGTCGCGCTTTTTATTAAATGTGACGCGCTGGTCGGAAAGTTCTGCGCACGTTTCCGCAATCAGCTTGGCGGCGTCGACCCGAGACTGCCACACGGCATCATTGATGTCGCCCGACCACTCGGGAATTTTGAAGTGTTCCGACGCAGCAAGTGATTTCAGACAAGCCGCCACCTGTTGGACTGCCGGCTCATCTGTCGGCTCAAGTTCTTTGTCTCGTACGAAGGTAGCAATCGACTCAGGATCGATCAGGTAGCATTCGATATGCCGCCGAGGGAGGAAATGAAGCTTGCCGTCGGAATCACGCTGCATCTGTTCTTTGTCGGCGTCTGAGAGCGTTTCGCTATCGAAGCTGAATGCCGCGCTAACAACCAGCGGCACTGCGGCCTCAGTCAACCGCCGGTAAATCTGATAGATCAACTCTTTTTCACGACGTTTCGTCATGAAATCGCCAGTTGCCATAACCGAGGTAAAAGCCGTTCCACGCGGAAGCGCTTCGCCGTCAGCAATAGAGTATATGTAGGGAAAACAAAGCTCCTCGGTTGGACCTTCAACCCAAACTACTTGATCAGCCGCGAAGACATCTGCCATTGAGACGCCGAGATGATCCGCCACCTCTCTGAATGCATCTACCTTGTCCATTTCGATGCTCGTTACTGAAGATTCATAACCAAGCCGTTTTATCATAATTAAAGTCTTTGGATTGCTGAAGCCAATGACTTCGGGGGCATGGGTCGAAATAATATACTGATGGTGCAAATAATCTGTCTGTAGAACACGAAGTAGAGCTTTGACAGCAGCCGGATGTAAAAAACTGTTTATTTCATCAATAATAATGATAGCATTTTCAACAGTCATAACTGCTAACAGAATAGCAATTACCTGCGCCACACCGGTGCCGCTTTGCAGCAAAGGAAAGCTCAGCTCCATACGCTCCATGGACTCCGTCGGCCAGATACGGACTTCGCTCTCACCTTGGGGTGTTGGGCGCACGCTGACATTGCCGACCGTGGGGAAAATTTCACGTAGATGAGCAACAAGTCGGTGAAAAACATCTCCACGCTCACCCCCTAGCGTTTGAAGTACAGACGGAAGGTTAGCAGCATTTGGAGAAAGGCGTGAGCTATGGATAAAACTCGATCGGCCCACATTCATACGTTCAGCAGAAAAGCTGAACATTATTCGCTGCCATAATTGATAAACTATCGATGGCAGCCCATCTCCGCCATTTTGTATGCTGCCAGGTTCAACCTTTCCTCCTCGGGCATGCAATTGAATACAAATCTCCTGCAGATTGGGATTATGTTGAAAATCACGGTGCGATGGATAAGAGGAAGAGAACACCACGCCAGGATAGTGATCGATATGCATCCTCAATAGCATACGCTCAAGCATATTCGTAGCGTAGACGGCATAAACTTCTCCATCTGGCACTGGCATGGTGCTTGAGCCAGTTCGCAGAATTTGGTCGCGAAGCTCGCTTCCACTTACATCAATCACCAGCTGAACATGGGGCATAGGAAGCTGCGAGTCTTCCCATCGTTCAGGGGTTCGATGCCGATCATCAGCTAAATCCGGCTGCAATGCGCGAAGTAGCGCACTTTTGCCAGCATTGTTCTGGCCAACGATTAGATTAATGCCGTCCGTGAATTTGATCTCGCCTGAGTCATTGAAAGACTGAAAGCCGAGGATGCGCATACTATGCAGTTTCATAATACCTCCAAAGTAACCTTAGCGGCTGAAATCGGCTGTGGGCTAGAGGTTATCTCGATCTAGTGGCGTCGCCAGCATCAAAAACATGAGTGGTAGAACGAAAAGGTGGAGCGAAGCATCCGATGCGATTAGATCGAGATTTGCTCAAACTAACCGGAAAGCATCGGGAAGAGATGGCGATGACACTCGCTATCGACCCCCCACGAACCCCGCCGGCGTCTCCACCCGCAGCCCGGGAAACAGCGCCGCCATAGGCCCCGCGTTCCACGTCACGATCGCCGGAATGCGCGCCAGCACCGCGCTCTGCCCGATCAGCCAGTCATGCAGCCGCGCGCCGACATTCCCCTGCCCGGCATAGAGCCTCACCCCGTCCAGGCCCCCCGCCGCGGACAGCCCGACCAGCCGTGTCGCCGCCGCCACCGCCTCCAGCGCCGCCCAGGCATCCTGCGCATCCCAGCCGAACGGCGCGCGCGTCCCGCGCTTCGTCAGCGTCACATAAGTCTCGGCGTAACTGTGCGCCGCCACCGCGAAGCTGTTGGCGGGATAACGCTCGAACAGCGCCACCGACGCCGCATGATCCTCGTGCATGGCGGCAACGCTGGCGACGATCACATTGCTGTCCAGCAGCGCCAGCGGCACCGTCAATCCCCGCGCTCCCCCAGCCGCGCCGCCAGGATCGCGGCGTCCGTCTCCGCGCGCGACACGCGCCGGCCATCGGTCATCACCAGCAACAGCCCCTTGCGCACCAGCCGGCCATGCGCCGGCTCAACGACCGGCGGCACATAGGCCCGCAAGGCCTCCTCCACAATCTGCGTCGCCGTCATCCCGGTCCGCCGCACCAGGCTGCTCACCCGGTCCCGCACGAACGCCGAGCGGATGTTGATCTGCGCGGATTGCGAACGTGCCATCCCCATCAACTAACCCAAATCACCCGCCGTGTCTAGCCACCGCTGACGTCTGTCTAGCAAGCTGAACGGCACACCACGCACAAAAAGCCTTGCAATCCGGATCCTTCCATGATAACCATGTTGGTCAATCACGAGTCGCCGTTTTCCGAAAGATGCGCGCGACAGCGGATGGAACGGGGCGCGCATCGCGAGCAGTATGGCGCCCCAATCTGCCACAGGCCACGGCGGGGCAAACCAGCCAAAAACAGCCCGAAATCGCTAACCCGTTGATTCAGGCTGTCACTTTTTTCGACAAACCTTCCATATTTCCTGCCTGCAACAAACTGACATCGTCACCCCGGGCTTGACCCGGGGCCCATTCGGCACTCGATCCGGCTAACACCCCCTGCGCGGCCAAGCCGCGCGAAACGGGCAGCGGCGCGGGTGGAGAGAGCGATAAGAACAACAGGAAAAAAGAAAGAACGCGGCAAAGCCGCGTGTCGGACGTGTCGGTTGGCCAACGGCCAACCGCACGCCGGCCAGGCTTGCGCGAGTCTCGAAATAGCGCCGCTATTTCTCGCCGCGCCGCGCCTCACCGCCGCCGCATCGGAATCCGCTCCACCTCCACCAGCCGCGGCGGCTCCATTTCCCAGCGCCCCGCCTTCCCCGCCGCGCGGCCGGCCTCGAACAGCCGCGCCATCTCCGCCGGATCGAACTCCAGCGGATCGGTTTCCTTCACCGTGTCGGGGATGTAGCTGAGGTTGAAGGTCGCCCCGCCGTTCCGCGCCGTGGCATAGACCTGGTACAGCTTGCGCTCCAGCATGATGCGCAGCATCTCCGAAATCGTCCGCGCCATCAGCTTGTTGATGTTCGCGCCCACCTTGCCCGAGGGGTTGTAGAGCGGCATCGCGCTGTTCACCACCACCCAGACATTCTTCGTCGGCACGTCATTGTCGATCATGAAGGGCTTGAACAGCACCGGCGCCTTGGTGCCGCCATCCACATGGGTGTCCGGCGTGCCGTCGTCGGCGGTCAGATACACCGGCCGGAACACGCCGGGGATCGCCGCGCTCGCCGCCAGCACAGCGCGATAGACATCCACCTTGCCCGGTTCGCTGGAGGAAGCGATCCGCCCCATGTCCCACGGCACCAGCACGCCCTTGTCCAGGTCGACCGTCGCCACATACAGCCGCCGCCCCTTGCGATGCTCGGCCGCCACCTTCTCCACCACCTCGGGCGTGATCGTCCGCTTCAGCTCATTCTCCAGCGGCGTCCGGTCATAGACCGCGCCCCGCAGCGCCCCCAGCAGCCCCTTGTTGCGATAGATGTCCTTGTCGGTCACCTTGGTGTAGAGGTCACCCAGCTCGTCGTCATAGTCCGGCCCCAGGAACGCCAGCGTCGCCATCAGCGCGCCCGTCGACACCCCCGTCACGATGTCGAAATTCGGCCGCCGCCCGGATTCGCTCCAGCCACGCAACACGCCGGCGCCCCAGGCCCCGTCCGACCCGCCGCCCGACAGCAGCAGGATGTCCTGCGTCTTGTCCCCCCGCACCGTCGCCGAACGCAGCGCGCCGTCGGCCTTCTCGTCGATGGTATAAAGGGCGACCTGCGCGGACTTCGCGATCCGCACATCGCCGATCCCGCTGTCCGGCCGCGTCGCACACCCCGCCAGCACCAACGCCGCCGCCACCGCCAAATACCGCCGCATCACTCCTTCCTCCTTGCGGACAAGTCTATCCACCGATTTTCCTGGCCACAAGCGCGGAGCCTGTTTGAGAAATTGCTCAGGCCCGGTTCGCGGCGCCCAGCACCGCCCGCACGCTCGCCGTCGCCACATCGGGATCGATGCCCACGCCCCACACCGTGCGGCCGTCCGCCAGCCGGCACTCGACATAGGCCGCCGCCTGCGCATCACTCGCCGTCCCCAGCGTGTGCTCGACATAATCGACCACCTCAAGCGCCACACCCTGCGCCGCCAGCGCGCTCGTCACCGAACTGATGAGGCCATTGCCCGTCCCGGTCACCGCCGTCGCGGCGCCGTCGATCACCAGCGTGCCGACGAACCGCCGCGTGCCGTCGGGGCCCCGTGTCTCCTCATAATCCCCCAGCTCGAACCGGCCGCGGCCCAGATAGGCCGCCTCGAACGCGCCCCAGATGTCGGCGGCGTTCAGCTCGCGGCTGGTCGCGTCCGCCAGCCGCTGCACATGCCGGCTGAAATCCGCCTGCATCCGCTTCGGCAGCTTCAGCCCCTTGTCCTGCTCCAGTACCCAGGCGACACCCCCCTTGCCGGACTGGCTGTTCACCCGGATCACCGCTTCATAGCCACGGCCCAGATCCTCGGGATCGATCGGCAGATAGGGCACGTCCCATACCGGGCTGTTCTGCGTCGCCCGTGCCGCGAATCCCTTTTTGATGGCATCCTGGTGGCTGCCGCTGAACGCCGTGAACACCAGGTCCCCGACATAGGGCTGGCGCGGATGGGTGGCGATGTTGGTGCAATATTCCACCGTCTTCACCACCTCGTCGATGTTCGAGAAATCGAGGCCGGGATCGACCCCCTGCGTGTACATGTTGAGCGCGACGGTGACGAGGTCGACATTGCCCGTCCGCTCGCCATTGCCCAGCAGGCAGCCCTCCACCCGGTCGGCGCCTGCCATCAGGCCCAGCTCCGTCGCCGCCACGCCGGTGCCTCGGTCGTTGTGCGCATGCAGGCTGATGATCACCGCCTCCCGGTTCGGGATGTGCCGGCCGAACCATTCGATCTGGTCGGCATAGACGTTCGGCGTCGCGCATTCGACCGTCGCCGGCAGGTTGAAGATGATCGGCTTCTCCGGTGTCGGTTGCAGGACGTCCATGACGGCCGCGCACACCTCCAGGCTGAAATCCAGCTCCGCCGTGCTGAAGGTTTCCGGCGAATATTCGAACCGCCAGTCGGTGCCGGGTCGCTTGGCGGCTTCATCCCGCAGGATCTTCGCCCCCTCGATGGCGATCGCCTTAATCTCGTGCCGCTCCATGCCGAACACGATCCGCCGCCACGCCGGGCTGACCGCATTGTACAGGTGCACGATCGCCGTCCGCGCCCCTTCCAGGCTGCGGAAACTGGTCTCGATCAGATCGCGCCGCGCCTGCGTCAGCACCTGCACCGTCACATCGTCGGGAATGCGTGCCGATCGCACCAGCCCGCTGATGAAATCAAACTCCGTGGCGCCAGCGCTGGGAAAGCCGACCTCGATCTCCTTCACCCCGATCTTCACCAGCAGGTCGAAAAACCGCGCCTTCTTTTCGGAATCCATCGGGTCGATCAGCGCCTGGTTGCCATCGCGCATGTCGGTCGACAGCCAGATCGGCTTCCGGGTGATGACCTTCGACGGCCATTGCCGGTCGGGCAGGGCGATCGGCGGAAACGGGCGGTATTTGGCGGACGGGTCGCGCAACATGACGGTGCCTCTGTGCAATCGTGGATGGTTCCGGTGGAAAATCCCTCAGGCCGCGTTGTGCGCCTCGGGCGCACGGCTGCTCGCGCCTAAGGGCGCGTAAGTCGAAGAAGGGCGAAACCAGTCACATCTCCGCCCTAACCCGCAGCGTTGCGCGATGGCAACCCCCCGCCTATCAGGCTGCGACAAAGCAGGAGGGCAAAACGCGACAATGGGCGTGATCGTGATGAAATTCGGCGGGACCTCGATGGCGGGCATCGAACGCATCCGCAATGTGGCGGCACGGGTGAAGCGCGAGGTCGAGGCCGGCCACGCCGTGGCGGTGGTGGTCTCGGCGATGGCGGGCGAAACCGACCGGCTGGTCAATTTCTGCAAGGAGGCCTCGCCGCTCGCCGATCCGGCGGAATATGATGTGGTGGTCGCGTCGGGCGAACAGGTCACCTCCGGCCTGCTCGCCATCGCGCTTCAGGCGGCCGGGCTGAAGGCGCGCAGCTGGCTCGGCTGGCAGTTGCCGATCGCCACCAGCCCGGCCCATTCCACGGCGCGGATCGGCAGCATCGATACCGGCGCCGTGCTGACCGCCATGCAGGGCGGCGAAGTGGCGGTGATTCCCGGCTTCCAGGGCATGACCGCCGACAGGCGCGTCACCACGCTCGGCCGCGGCGGCAGCGACACCTCCGCCGTCGCCGTCGCCGCCGCGCTGAAGGCCGACCGCTGCGACATCTACACCGATGTCGAGGGGGTCTATACGACCGATCCCCGCATCGTGCCGCGCGCCCGCAAGCTGGGGAAGATCACCTATGAGGAAATGCTCGAACTGGCGAGCGTGGGCGCCAAGGTGCTGCAGACCCGCAGCGTCGAACTGGCAATGAAAGAGAAGGTGCGCGTGCAGGTGCTGTCGAGTTTCAGCGACGAGCCGGGCACGCTGGTGGTGGATGAGGATGAGATCGTGGAACAGGAACTGATCGCGGGCGTCGCCTATAACCGCAACGAGGCCAAGGTCACCGTGGTGAAGGTGCCCGACCTGCCGGGCAAGGTCAGCGCCATCTTCGGGCCATTGGCTGAGGCGAACATCAACGTCGACATGATCATCCAGTCGATCGCGACCGAGGCGAAGGACGGCACCTCGACCACCGACGTCACCTTCACCGTGCCGCAAACCGAACTCACCCGCGCCCGCGCCATCCTGGAACGGGAGGCCGGCACCATCGGCCACGAACGCATCCTGGCCGACGATGGCGTGTGCAAGGTGACGGTGGTGGGTGTCGGCATGAAGAGCCACGCCGGCGTCGCCGTCACCATGTTCAAGGCGCTCGCCAGCCGCGGCATCAACATCCAGGCGATCACCACCAGCGAGATCAAGGTCAGCGTTCTCATTGCCGAGGAATATCTGGAACTTGCCGTGCGCGTGCTGCACACGGCCTACGGGCTGGATGCGTGACCCTCGCGCTCAGTCAATCTGATTGAGCGCGATCCGGTTGCCCTCGCTGTCCTCGATCTCGGCCACATATCCCGCTCCCGGCACCGCCTTCTTGGCATACAGCACCGCCGCCCCGCGCGCCGTCGCGCGCGCCAGCACCGCGTCGATATCCGCGACATCGAAATACAGGATCGCCCCGGTTTTCGACGGCACATAGACATCGCCCTTCGCCAGCGCGCCACTCGCCCCCGGTTGCCCGTCGGCGCGCGGGAAAAATGCCATGTCATGGCCATCGACCACCCGACGGCTCAGTCGCACGCCGAACACCGCCTGGTAGAAGGCCACCGCGCGATCCATGTCGGTCACGGGAATCTCGAAATGAAACACCGGGTTCGCCGCCATGGCCGTCTCCTTCATCTCGCCATCCTTCCGCCATGCGGTCGCTCCTTCATCGCAACCCGCAAGCAGCAATGCGCCTGCAAGCGCCAGGACCGCCGTCCGCGCTCGCTTTGGCTGCGGGAATCGGGGGTACCATCGCGTCATCTCCACCATCCATTCCCGATCACTGTCACCACACCATGAAGGATTCGCGGTCCCAATCTTGACCCCAGCATAATACATACCGTATATCTACGCCATGGAAGCCATCCGCACCAACGCCTTTCAGACCGGCAACAGCGTCGCGGTGCGTCTGCCAAAGTCGCTGGGTGTGCGGCCGGGGGACATGTTCGAAGTGTCCAGGAATGGCCCCTTCATCAACCTGCATGCCGTCGCGGACCCGGAGCATGAACGGGCGGAGATTGCCGCGCTCGTCGCCGAGTTGCGTGCGCTTGGTCCGATGGAAGATGCCGACCCGGAAGATGGCCGGATCGAGCTCCCGGACCGTCCGGGCCTCTCCTAAGTCCAGTCTGGCCGCGCCCGTTTGCCCTATCTGCTCGAAACCAGCGCGGCGATCCATCTGCGCGACAACCACGCCGGCATCGTCAGCTTGTTGGCGGAATTGAACCAACGCCCCGTGCTGTCGGTCCTGTCACGGGCGGAGTTGGAGGGGGGCGTGTTTGCCCGACCCCATCTTGCCGCCCAGCGACAGCGCGGACTCGCGGCCCTTTTGCGTCGACTGCCCGAAATCGATTTCACGCGGGCGATGGCCGCGCGCTATGGCCGCATCGTTGCCGCGGCGGGCTTCAGTCGGCGCAAGGCCATCGACCGAATGATCGCGGCGACGGCACTGGAGGCAGGATGCGCGCTGATCACCGCCAATCCGCACGATTTCTCCGACATTCCCGACCTTGACCTGATAGCTTGGACCCCATGAGCCCCACCCCCCACCTCGACTTGCTCACCGCCAAAGGCCGCGCCTTCCTGGGTACCCGCCACGCCATCATGGCGGGCGCGATGACCTGGGTCAGCGAACGCCACCTTGTTTCCGCCATTTCCAACGCCGGCGGCTTCGGCGTGCTGGCCTGCGGCGGCATGCCCCCGGCGCTGCTGGCGGCCGAGATCGAGGCCACCCGGACTCTCACAACCCGGCCGTTCGGCGTCAACCTGATTACGCTGCACCCGCAGCTGTTGGACCTGATCGCGGTCTGCGCCGAGGCGCGCGTCAGCCATGTCGTGCTCGCCGGCGGCCTGCCGCCCGGCGCCGCCATCGAGGCGATCAAGGCCTTTGGCGCGAAGCTGCTCTGCTTCGCGCCCGGACTTCCCATCGCGAAAAAACTGCTGCGATCCGGTGTCGATGCGCTGGTGATCGAAGGCAGCGAGGCCGGCGGCCACATCGGTCCGGTCAGCCTCGCCGTGCTGGCGCAGGAAATCCTGCCGGCGCTGCCCGACGCCACCATTTTCGCCGCCGGCGGTATCGGCCATGGCAGCGCCATCGCCGCGCTGACCGACATGGGCGCCAGCGGCGTGCAACTGGGCACGCGCTTCGCCGCGGCGAGCGAATCCATCGCCCACCCCCAGTTCAAGCGCGCCTTCATCCGCGGCAACGCCCGCGACGCGGTCGCCAGCGTGCAATATGATCCACGCCTGCCCGTCATCCCCGTACGCGCGCTGAAGAATGCCGGCACCGAAGCCTTCATGGCGAAACAGCGCGAAGTGTCGGAAAAGCTCTCGGCAGGCCTGGTGGAACCGGCCATGGCGCAGCTGGAGATCGAGCATTACTGGGCCGGCGCGCTGCGCCGCGCGGTGTTGGACGGCGACATCGAAACCGGCAGCCTGATGGCTGGGCAATCGGTCGGCATGGTCACGGCCGAGGAGCCGGTGGCCACCATCATCGACCGGCTGGTGGCCGAGGCCGAAAGCGCGCTGTCCTCCCGGCGGGCGGCGGCCTGATGGCGATTTCCGGCGCCCGCGAAATCCTGCGCCGCCTGCACGATGTGATGGCGGCGCGCACGGGCGCGCAGGCGAAGCTGAACCAGGTGGTCGGTATCATCGCCGAGCAGCTGGGCAGCGAGGTCGCCTCCATCTACCTGCGGCGGGACGGCATGCTGGAGCTGTTCGCCACGCGCGGGCTGAAGCAGGAGGCGGTGCATGTCACCCGGCTGGCGTTGGGGCAGGGCCTGGTGGGCACCATCGCCGCCGGACGCGAGGCACTGAACCTGGCGGAGGCCCGCAACCATCCCAATTTCGCCTATCGTCCGGAAACCGGCGAGGACCTGTTCCACAGCTTTGCCGGCGTGCCGATCATCCGGCGCGAGCTGGCCGTGGGCGTGCTGTGCGTGCAGCATGTCGAACCGCGCGAATATGCCGAGGTGGAGATCGAGGCGCTGCAGACCGTGGCGATGGTACTGGCCGAGCTGATCGCCGCCGCCGGCCTGGTGGACGATGCCGCCGCGGCCGCCGCCCCGAACCATCGCGGCAACGGCCAGATCCGGCTGTCGGGCCTGAAACTGGTGGAAGGTCTGGCGCGCGGCCAGGCGGTGTTCCACCAGCCGCGCATCGTCATCGAGAACAGCATCGCCGACGATGTCGAGGTGGAGCGCGCCCGGCTGAAATCGGCCTTCGCCCGGATGCGCGAACAGATCGACGCCATGATGTCGACGGCCGAATTCACCGGCCCCGGCGACCATGACGAGATCCTCGATACCTATAAGATGTTCGCCTATGACGAAGGCTGGGCACGACGCATCAACGCCGCCATCGACAGCGGGCTGACCGCGGAGGCCGCCATCGAAACAGTCGCGCAGGCGCAGCGCATCCGCATGTCGGGCGCCACCGACCCCTATCTGCGCGAGCGCCTGCATGACCTGGAGGACCTGTCCAACCGCCTGATCCGCATCGTCAGCGGCAAGCTGGGCACCGCGGCGCAGGCCGGCCTGCCGGGCGATACCATCCTGATCGCCCGAAACCTGGGGCCGGCGGAGCTGCTGGAGTATGACCGCCGCTTCCTGAAAGGCGTGGCGCTGGAGGAAGGCAGCCTGACCGCGCATGTCACCATCGTGGCGCGCGCCATGGGCATTCCGGTGCTGGGCCGGGTGCGCGACCTGCGCGCGCATGTGGCCGAAGGCGATGCGCTGCTGCTCGATGGCGGCGCCGGCGGACTGTTCGTGCGGCCATCCGCCCCGGTCGTCAAAAGCTTCCAGGCACAGGTGGCGCTGAAAACGAAACGCCAGGCAGCCTTTGCGAAGCTGAAGGAGCTGCCGGCGATCACCAAGGACGGCATCCGCATCGCCCTGATGATGAACGCCGGCCTGCGTTCCGATCTGCCGGCGCTCAACCTGACCAATGCCGATGGCATCGGGCTGTTCCGTACCGAGTTCCAGTTCATGGTTTCGGCCACGCTGCCGCGCCGCGAACGCCAGATCGCGCTCTATCGCGATGTGCTGGCCGCGGCGAAGGACCGCCCCGTGGTGTTCCGCACCGTCGACATCGGTGGCGACAAGGCCGTGCCCTACATGCGCGATCCCGATGCGGAGGACGAGAACCCGGCGATGGGCTGGCGCGCGCTGCGCCTGGCGCTGGAGCGCGAAGGCCTGCTGATGGCGCAGGCCCGCGCGCTGCTGGAGGCGGCGGCGGGCAAGACGCTGAACTTGATGTTCCCGATGGTCAGCGAGCCTTGGGAGTTCGAGGCTGCGCGCGCGCTGGTGGAGAAAGCCCGCGTGCGGCTGCAAAAGCTGGGGAAGCCACATGCAACGGCCGTGCGCTATGGCGCCATGCTGGAGGTGCCGGCGCTGGCGGAAGTGCTCGACGAACTGCTGCCGATGGTCGATTTCATCTCCATCGGCACCAATGACCTCACGCAATTCCTGCTGGCGGCGGATCGCGGCAATCCCAAGCTCGCCGACCGTTATGACTGGCTGAGCCGCGCCGTCCTGCGCTTTCTGGCGCGCGTGGCAGCGCAGGCGCGGGAGGCGGGCACGCCCGTGACGGTCTGTGGTGAAATGGGCGGACGGCCGTTGGAGGCGCTGGCGCTGCTGGGGCTGGGGATCGACCGCTTCTCGATCACCCCGGCGGCCATCGGCCCGGTGAAAGCGATGATCCGCAGCACCGACCTTGGCGCGTTGCGCCTGGCGATGAAGGGCTGGCTGAGCGAGCCCGGCACGGACATCCGTGCCCGCCTGACCCGCTGGGCGACGACCGAGATGGTCGACCTGATGTAGAAAAGGGGCGGCTTTCGCCGCCCCTCCCATCCCGTTGCCGCCGATCAGTTGCCGAACGTCCGCTGCCACCAGCCACGGCGGGGCGGCCCTTCGGGCTGCGGTTCGGGCGCGGGCGGCTCGGCAACCGCCACGTCGGCCGCGACCGGCTCGGCAACGGCAGCCATTTCGGCGGCAACCGGTTCGGCTTCCGCCATGGCCGGTTCCGCAGGCTCCGCCGTTTCAACCTTGGGCTTGCGCGCCCGGCTGCGTTTGGGCTTGGCCACGGCTTCCTCCGCCACCGCTTCGGGTGCCACAACCTCCGGCACCGTCGCTTCGGCTTCCACGGCCGGGGCCGCCGCCTCGGCTGGTGGCAGATCATCGGCCTTGGCCTTGCGCGTGCGACGGCGCTTCGGCTTCTCGGCGGGTTCGGCGGCAACCTCGTCAACGGTGACCGGCATGGGCTCGACCACCGCTACGGCCGCTACAGCTTCAGCAGCGTCTTCCATGCCCTCGTCCGTGCCATCACCGTCGGCGCCATCCATGGGTGCGGCTTCACCATCCTCGCGCCGGCCACCACGCCGGCGACGGCGCCGGCGACGGCGCGGCTCGCGATCGGCCATGCCCTCCTCATCGGCGGGTCGCTCCGCCGCGTCGCTTTCGCCATCGTCGGATGCGGGCGCCTCCTGCCCCTCCTCCTCGGCCGGTCGCGGCGCATCGCGATCGCGCCCGCCACGCCGCCGCCGGCGCCGACCACCGCGGCGATCGTCGCGGTCATCGCGCCGGCGCTCCTCCCGCTCGGAATCGTCGCGTTCCTCGCCCTCGTCCTCATCACCCTCCTCAGGCACGTCGTCCTCGTCATCCTCGACGATGCCGACCGGCGCCGGCAGCCGGTCGGACCGCGGCGCCTGGGCCGGCGGCGGACCACTGCTGTCCACCACCATGCGGCTGCCGATCAGGCTTTCGTCGGGCACCACCTCGATGGTGATGCCATAGCGGCTTTCCAGCTCGACGATCTCCTCACGCTTTCGGTTGAGGATATAGATCGCCACCGGCCGGTCGGCGCGCAGCCGGAAATGCGTTGCCCGGCCCTTGACGATCTCCTCCTCCAGCATGCGCAGCGCCAGCAGGGCGGCCGACGACGGCGAACGCACCAGACCGGTGCCGTCGCACATCGGGCAGCTGTGGGTGCTCGCCTCCAGCACGCCGGTGCGCAGCCGCTGCCGGCTCATCTCCATCAGGCCAAAGGCGCTGATGCGGCCCACCTGGATGCGCGCCCGGTCGTTCTTCAACGCATCCTTCAGCGCGCGTTCGACCTTGCGGTTGTTGCTGTGGTGATCCATGTCGATGAAATCGATCACCACCAGACCGGCCATGTCGCGCAGCCGCAGCTGGCGCGCCACTTCCTCGGCGGCCTCGATGTTGGTCTTCAGCGCGGTTTCCTCGATGTTATACTCGCGCGTCGACCGGC